>JAGNBF010000073.1:0-34093 GCA_018004935.1 Chloroflexota bacterium
CTCTCGCTCTAAACTCCAGTAACCAATAACTGATCCATTACGGCGCGGCCGCGACGAAATCAATCTCCAACAACACTTCCTCATCCACATCGGCCACATTGGGCACACTGGGAATCTCCAGACCAAAATCAGCCCGGTTGACAATGGTCGAAGCGGAGCCTTCCAGTTGTGTGGCACTGATAACTGTCACGGTAGCGGTAAAGGTCACACTTTGCGTCACATCACGGATGGTCAGGTCGCCAACGATCTCGAAAGTGATGCTGTCACCGACTGCGGCCGCGGCCGGTAGACCTGTAAGGCTGGTGGGGGCAAAGGTGATAAACGGGTAAGTATCCGTTTGCAAAATAAACTCACGAATAGAACCATTACGGAAGTTATTATCGGTCGCAAATGTACCAGCGTTGATCTGAATGACCCCCAATTGTGCCGTACTAAGATCGTTTATATCTACCAGAAGTTCCCCGGCCAATTCTGAGGTGGTACCGACAACCGTTTTGGGGTTGCCCGCCAGGATTTCACCCAGGCTGAAGCGTACTTCTGACTCGTCCGGGACAATCAGGAAAGTGATGGGGTTAGAGACAGGGGCGGGAGTAACTGTAGGTTCAGTGGTTGGCTCGACCATTGGCTCCACAGCGGTTGTTTCAGTGGTTGCGGCAGGGGTCGGTTCTGTGGTTGGTTCGGATGGGGCGGATGTTGTAGCGGTACTAATCGGAATGGCGGTCAGTTCTGCTGGTTCATTGTTGCCGCCACAGGCGACCAGTAATAGAACTAGTATAAGAGCCAGGATTGCGGCCGCAATTCGGTTGGCTCGGTTAATTATAAATGGGTACATATTTTCTTGCTCCTTCTTTTTGGCTTTGTGAAATAAATATAGCTTTTAAGAAAAAGATTTTGACTGTACGGGCAACCCTTGTGGTTGCCCCAGTGCAGGGCAGGCACAAGGCCAGCCCCTACTCAAAATCATTATCTTAAGGTCTATAGCAAGGTTGATTGTAAAAGGAACTTATGTTTTTCTGTAGCGACTAAAGTCGGATCTCTGACCAGACCAAAGCCTAAACCCTTTTTCCACCACTGGTACAATCAACCTCCCACCTTATTGTTATACTCATCTGGCAGAGGCAAAAGGAAGGAACGTCCCGCACCCTATCATCTTCTCCTCATTCCCTCTTTACATTTTCTGAACATTTTATCTTGCTGAGTGGCGCAGGGTCTCACCGAGTGGGATATGAAGCACCCCATTCGGCCCTTTTGGAGAACGCCCTGGCTCGGGGAATGAGGTTGAGGAGTGGGGAAAAACCAACCAGGCAATGCCCTGGTTCACTGCCCTGATTGGGCAAAACCATAGCAACGTGATACGATTGTGAAGTTTAGAGCGAACCAATTACACGAGGTCATCTGGCGATGGAATTTCAAATCCCCACGCTTAATCTAACCATAATTCTGCCTGTACTGCTGGTCATTGGTTGGGGTGTAGCCCTGATGGTGCTAGACCTTTTCCTGGCCGAAGATAAGAAAAAATGGCTGGCCTGGCTTTCCCTCATTGGGTTAGTTTTGGCCTTGGGGCAATCCATTGCCCTTTGGGGTGACAGTTACGAAACATTTATCCCCGTGGGCGGCACGGCTATGATTGTTGTAGACAACTATGCCACCTTCCTAAATGTGCTGTATCTGCTCACCGGTATTCTAACCATTCTCCTGGCTGTGAATTACCTGGATAAGGCCCGCTTGAGTCAGGGTGAGTTTTATCTCCTGATTCTCTTCTCCATCAGTGGCATGATGCTCATGGGTATGTCCAACGATTTGATCATGGTCTTCCTGGCCCTAGAACTGCTTTCCATTCCTTTGTACATTCTCTCCGGCTATGACCGCAAACGGAATGCTTCTGAAGAATCCGCCCTAAAATATTTCCTTTTAGGCGCTTTCTCCTCAGGTTTCTTCATGTTTGGTATTGTGCTGATGTATGGGGCGACCGGTTCTACGGCGTTGCCTGTCATCGCGGCCAATATTGGCGAGGGTGGGGCGTTGAGTATGGGGGCGATGGCCTTGTTGTTGGTTGGGTTTGGTTTTAAGGTGGCGGCTGTGCCTTTCCATATGTGGACACCTGATGTGTATCAGGGTGCGCCCACGGCGGTGACGGCGTTCATGAGCGTGGGAGCCAAAATTGGTGGGTTTGCCGCCATGATTCGCCTGTTTATGGGGGTTTTGCCCCAGATGGGCGACATCTGGGTTCCGGTGATAGCGGTACTGGCCGCATTGACGATGATTGTAGGAAATGTTGTGGCCCTGGCTCAGCAAAACATTAAACGTATGCTGGCCTATTCCAGTATTGCCCATGCCGGTTATATTTTGATGGCCGTAGCCTCAAACACCGATCAAGGGGTTAGCGCGGCGCTGTTTTACATGATGTCTTACCTGTTTACCAATCTGGGGGCGTTTGCTATTGTCATTGCTATTGAACGGCAGGGCAATCAGGGGTTGAGCCTGGATGATTACAAAGGATTGGCCAAACGGAGTCCGGGACTGGCGTTGATTTTGGCATATTTTATGCTTTCGTTGACCGGTGTACCCCCAACGGGTGGTTTTTCGGGTAAATTCTTTGTGTTTCGTTCGTTGATGGATGCTAACCCTGACCTGCTCTGGCTGATGATTGTTGGGGTGTTGACAAGTGTGGTGTCTGGTTATTTCTACTTGCGGATTGTCTACTATGCCTTCATGGTAGATGGTGAAGGGCAAGCGGAGATGAAACCGGCTCTTAATACGGCTGTGACCCTGGCTTTGGTGGCAACGGTTATTTTGGGCTTCTTGCCATCCTATTGGTTTGAATTGACACAAGCGGCCGCGTTCCGTGTGTCCCAGATTGTGGCGGGCGGCTAGAAGATAGTGAGCCGTGAATAGTTTTTTAGGCCCCTGGCATTCATGCCAGGGGCTTTTTTGTTTTTAAAATAGCCTTTCCAGGTAAGCGTTCCGTATACCCTTTTCGCCCTCATATGATTTGCGCTAGACGTTCAGAAATGATGCTGACCGTGTCACTCAATTTAATCTTGAGCGAACCCTTTCCCCTAACGATTCCGGGAGGAAAGGGGGACTTAGCGGCGCGATTTTGGGGAACTTTGCCCCAAAAAACCGCGCCTGGAAAAGTTCTCCGCCCTTGAGGTTGAAGGAATGGGAGGGGTGGGAGAATGTTTTGACTCTGAAGGGGCAATGACTGGTGTCTCAGCGAGCGCGGCCGCACCCAATAGCACCATTACCAACCAAAACGCATCCGCCATGATGAGGTGAATCATCTGTATGGCAATAGGGGCGTTCAGGATGGCATTGGTTGTGCCTAAGAGAAATTCGGTGATGAAGAGAGCAATGACTACTCGGCTCAGGCGGTAGGTGTAGGGGGTGGGACGTTGGGTGGCTACCGTGTTTGCAATGCTTACCAAAATTAAACCGGCTAACGCGGCCGCGATTGGATGCCATATTCTCAGTTTGACGAAAAATGGTGCCCCGGCACTAAAATCTTGTTGCACTCCAGCGGCAAATGATTCTGCCGGGAACAGGTGGCTGGCTAATGAGGCAAAGGTTCCCGTAGTGCCTACAAGAAGCAAGGCGACATAACCTACCAGGAGCAGGCGCAGAACTGACCCTTGTTGGCGTAGGCGCAAAGGAGCGCCTCCAGAAGCCCACCAGGCTGTCAGGGCCAGTGAGGCCAAAAGAAGGAAGGTATTTACCAGGTGGAGTGGTTGGGTAAAAACACGGGCGATGGCGTCGCTGTCGGCTACCCAGCGCATGAGGACGATGAGGGCACCCACGAGAGATTCGGTGAACATGAAGAAGAGGCTGATTGCGGCCGCATGTCGAAGCAAATGACCTTTCGTGTAGCGACGAAAAGACGAGATTGTTAATCCCACTACAGCCAGAAAGGCCAAACCACTGCTGAGCCGGTGAGAAACCTCAACGAATGTTTTAAGAGGTGTGGTGGTGAGATCTTGAAACTGTTCACAATGGGGCCAGCTTGCGCCACATCCATCACCAGAGCCACTGGCACTGACGTAACCACCCCAGAGGATAACCAGCAGGTTTAGGGCTAACACGGCCCAGGCATATTGAGCAAAGCGGTTTTGTTTAATCTGTGAGCGCATAAATATATTGTAACCTGTAGGCAGTGCTTTTTCCTCATTTCCATGCTTGATTGTTTCCGCCTTCCTGTGAAATTCCCAAGCCCCATTTTTTATTGCCCGTTGATTTTTTGGGCGAACTGGCGCAGGGTCGCGGCCGCGTTCTCTTGTAAAGGTTGGCCGTGACCAAAACAGACAAGCCGGGGCTGTAAGGCCACAATTTTCTGGAGGGAGCGTTTGTTTTCGGCCATGTTACTGGTGAAGGCGGCGAAAGGTAAACGATAACCGGGAAAACGCATGAGCACATCTCCGCAAAACAAGATGCCTTTTTCGGCTTGCCAGTAAGCTGTATGACCGGGGGAATGGCCGGGCGTCCAGAGGGCTTGCAGTCCCCCCATGACATCGGGCATGATTTCGCCTTCAAGAAGGGGGCGATCTACCTTGACGGGATGAGTCACTGGGGTAGCCTGACCATTGCCGACCATCAGACGATCCAGGCCGTGTAATTGCTCTTTGGGGGCACGGGGTACAGGTTTTTGGCCCTCAATGTAGGGCTGTTCTTCGACTAAAGCGACGACTGTGGCCCCAGTGGCTTGCTTCAGCGCTGACAACCCATCTACATGATCAGGGTGGGCGTGGGTAATGAGGATACGTTTTACGTCTTGAGGTGTGCGACCCGCCTGACGGATTTGGCGGAGAATTTTCGCGGCCGCGAGGGCCAGTCCCGTATCTATCAAGGTTAGCCCATCTGCATCCTCAATACAGTAAACACGCCCCACCAATAAACCTGTAAACATAGAAAGACCAGGAATGATTTGTTTCATCGCATGTTATCCTGTGGTGACAAATAGTGACCAATAAGGAACGAGAATTAAATAACTTACAAGAGTCTGAAGACGAGCCGCTCATGACGAAAGTCAGACTGCCGTTTTGATGACAATTATCACCCTCGGTTTGTCGCCAGAACCCTCATTCATAAAAAACGCCCAGCAGTGCCGGGCGTTATCGTGTCAGGAACCAACAGAAATGGGTTTTTACCTGTAAAGATATACTGTTCGCGGTCAGTTGTTGCGCTTTTATACTATGGCCGGTTGCCTGACTGCGCTACCAATCTGTGACCATGCTGAGTATAAAGGTATCAATTCTGTGAAATCCTAAAGACTTAGGAATGAGAACTAAATAACTTGTTCGCTGGGAGTGGCACGGTCAGGAGACCAGCCACAGCAAATGTTCAAGTTATTTAATCGTTAATCCTTAGTGAACATCTAAAAATAACTTCCCGATTTAGACCTGACAGGTTTCCGAAAACCTGTCAGGTCTGTGCGGAACTTATTTTTGGACGATTACTTAGTGCTTTTTTAAGCAGGAATCAGACCTAACTGTTTTCCTGTTACGGCCAGAATATCCAATGCCCGATCTAGTTGTTCGCTGGTATGAGTCGCCATGTAACTGGTACGGAGCAAAGATTGACCTGTTGGTACGGCGGGGGAAACGACAGGGTTGGTATATAGGCCACGTTCAAACAACATTTTCCAGGTTAACAGGGTGGGGTTGTCTTCACCAATAATGATGGGAATGATGGGCGAATTCGCATGACCGGTATTAAAGCCGAGGTCTTTTAGCCCCTTGGCCATTTTGGCTGTGTTGTCCCATAGTTGTTCCACATGTTCTGGTTCATTTTCCATGATGTCTAGGGCGGCCATGACGGACATGACATTGTGGGCGGGCAGGCTGGCACTAAAAATGAGGGAACGGGCATGATGTTGGATGTAATGGATGACATCTCGATCCCCGGCCACAAACCCACCGATGGAAGCGAAGGATTTGCTGAATGTACCCATAATCAAATCCACATCTTGGGTGAGGTTAAAGTGTGCGGCCGCGCCCCGGCCATTGCCGAGTACCCCTACCGCATGGGCATCATCCACATAAAGCCGTGCTCCATGCTTCTTGCAAATGGCCACAATCTGGTCTAGAGGGGCAATTTCGCCGCTCATGCTGTATAGCCCATCCACAATAACCAGTTTTCCTGACTCTTCGGAAATATTTTTCAACACCGTATCCAGATGTTTCATGTCATTGTGGCGGAATCGTTTGAAGGTGCCTAGTCCCAGGCGGCAGGCATCTACAATACTGGCGTGATTCTCTTTATCACAGACAACAACATCATTTGGCCCTATCAGGCTGGAAATCGCCCCTAAATTGGCTTGCATACCAGTACTGAATACCAGGGCGGCTTCTTTGCCGACGAAATTCGCCAGCCGTGTTTCCAATTCTTGATGTAGACGCAGGGTGCCATTCAAGAAACGGGAGCCGGTACAACTGGTACCGTACTGATCAACCGCTTTTTTAGTTGCTTCACGAACTTTGGGATGAGTGGTCAAACCAAGATAGTTGTTTGAGCCAATCATCAATATTGAGCGACCATTAACCATCACTTCAGTTCCTTCTGTGCCCTCAAGGGGTAAGAAGTAAGGATACAGCCCCATAGACCTGGCGTCTCTTTCACGCGTCAGGTTGGGATTGTCGTAGCACTTGGCAAAGATATCCATAATTTTCTCCTCGGCTTGGAACGTGACGAGCGGATTGTATGCTTTGCCTTATCTCAAGTCAAGGTAACGGAAGGGATGGAGAGATGAGGAAGGAGCGGTATGAAACTGGTCTGTCAAGGTTTGCCTGAGGTGGTGTTTGGTTTGAGGAAGCGGTATACCTGGACGGTTTTGGTGGCGATCTGGTCTTGGGTGTAATGGTGTAGAACCCGTTCGCGGCCGCGGGTTTTTAGTTGTTGGCGTAACGAACTATCCGTCAGTAAGGCCAGAAGGTGTGCCCGCAGGTGAGGAGCGGAGTCCTCGGGGAAGATTAGCCCGGCTTCTCCAATAACATGAGGGATTTCGCCACTATCTGAGCCAATGACAGGAACCCCACAGGCCATGGCCTCTTGGATAACACGCCCAAATTGCTCTTTCCAGTTGGGTAATGTGCGCGAGGGCAAAATGACGACATCCATCTGGTGCAGGTAGCCAGGCATCTGGATTGAAGAGATGAGGCCATCAAATATGACTCGTTCATAGATACCCAATTGTTGGGCTAATTGCGCCAGATGGTCTCGTTCGGGACCTTCACCGGCGATACGGATGCGCCAATCACCGGGCAGGGTCGCGGCCGCACGGAGTACCAGATCTACCCCTTTTTCGGGCACAATACGACGACCTACCACACCCAGAGTAAACGGCCGTTCTGGAGAGGGAGTCTCTACTGGATGGAATAGTGTGGGACTGACGCCAAATTGGGGAATAATCTGGTATGGGCCGAGGTACCCTTTGCGTTGCCATACTTCTGCCGCGGCCGCGTTGCCCATAATGGCATAATCTACTCCCTTTAGCACCTGTTGTTCCATTATATTAAAAGGAAAGGGATAGTGGTTATAAAGGTTTTGCCACGAGAAAAAGAGGGTTTTGGCACCTATGGCCCGGGAATGTTTCCATCCCAGCCAGGTCGCCAGGTTATACGGTTCTTCATCTAAATGGACAATGTGCGGCCGCAGTTCGGCGAGCCTTTGTTTTAATGTGGGGTAGTAATGAATGTGAAAATGCCCATTCCAACGAATGGGATCGACAATCAACCGATAGCCAGTGGTGTGTACTTTTTCCAGGGGTACCGTCCCGGCACGGTCGCGCCATTCGGGTGGTACGATGACTGTCAGATCAATATCAGAATGACGCGCAATCGCTTCCAATTTTGTTTGGTAGGCCCCTACCAGGCAGGCCTTAGAAATCATCAGCACACGCCGTTTTTCAACCGTTGACATGGGGTGGCTCACTAGAGGAACAGACAAAAGATGAACAACACAAGAGCAACGGCCACAGATAGGTCAGGGTTGTTTGGTGTCTATTTGAGGGTTTCATTTTTGCTTCTTGGTGTAATAAGGTACAGATTGACACGGGAGGCTATTTTGCTATACTTGCCCTGCTTTGGCAACTGAACGGCAAGAGAAGCCCACTCAATTATCTCAAATTAGCCCATCTCCTTACCCGAGATGGGCTTTGTTGCTCCTGGTCTTCCTGGTGGCCGCGTTACTCCGTTTTTGGCAGTTAGGTGATTTACCCCCTGGTTTATATCGGGATGAAGCCTGGAACGGTTTGGACGCGCTGAAGGTGCTAGAAGGGGAGCTATCCCTCTACTTTTTTAGTAATAATGGCCGTGAACCAACCTATATTTACCTGGTAGCTCTGTCTATCTGGCTTTTGGGGCGTTCGGCCCTGGCTTTGCGGTTGGGAGCGGCTGTTGTCAGCACGTTGACAACGCTTACCACTTACCAACTAGGCAAAGTCTGGTTTGGGTGGCGGACAGGATTGTTGGCCGCCTGGTTATGGGCGACAACGGTCTGGCCACTTCACCTGGGACGGATTGGCTTGCGGGCGGTATTATTACCTTTTTATCTCTCGCTCAGCTTTTGGTTAGGCACGTGGGCGTATCGTAAACCGGCCTGGTGGCGTTGGTTGATTGTGGGTGTGGTATATGGGCTGAGTTTTTATACGTATCTGGCGGTGCGTTTTACTCCGGTTATCCTTGTGGGGGTAGGGGTTTATGGGTGGTGGCGCGGCCGCAGAATGGCTTTGCGGCTGGCTGTGCCCTGGTTCACACTGGGCGCCGGGTTGACTCTGGTTCCTTTGTTCGTTTTGTCCTTACAACACCCCGAAATTATTAGCGGCCGCGCCGGTCAAGTCTCTCTTCTCAGTCCGGCTATTAATCAGGGCGACCTGTGGGGAACCCTGGCTTTACATATCTGGCAGGCGTTGGGACTCTTCTTTGGCCAAGGTGATACCATCTTGCGCCATAATCCCCCGGGCCGACCCCTATTCGATCTTTTTATGGTGGGGCCATTCCTTATTGGGATGTGGGTGTGTTGGCAGAAACGACATCGTGGAGTAGTCGTTGTCTTGTGGCTGTGGTTATTTCTCATGCTTTGGCCCACCATTTTAGCGGAAGACACGCCCCATTTTTTGCGTGGCGTGGGCATTTTGCCTGTCGCTCTCCTGGTTCCGGCTATCGGGTTGTCGCAATTATCATCGTGGAATAAACTACATTCTCGTTTACGCCTGGGATTTGTTGTCGCCTTGTGTGGGGCGAGTGCGCTGGTTAGTGTATACGATTATTTCTGGGTATACGCCAGACAACCGGATACAGCTTACCTTTTTGAAGCGGCCGCCCGTGATATGGCGGAAGCCGTACAAGCGGAATCAGAGGAGACAACCGTTTTCATCGATCAACGTTTGTGGGAAGGTTGGCCCTCTATACCATTCTTATTAGAGGGAACACGCGCCATTTATCTGTTCCATCCAGAAGAGGGATTACCGATTGCGCCAGGCAATGAATTCGTTATTTATCTCTGGCCTTATGCACCGCGCGATTTCCTGACGGCCATTTTTCCCCCTACGGCTACCTTAACTATTGAACAAGGAAGTCTGGCCCGTGGTGATTTAGATCCCACGCCCTTGCCCTTTGCTGTTCGTTACCAGGTTCAACCCACCAAGTCTAATCTCCCGGTGTTGGCTCAGTTTGGGGGACAATTACTTCTTCATGAAGCCCACTACCGTCCCCTTTCCATGAACCAACTGGAAGTGACCCTGGCCTGGACTGTGACTCGCCCCATTACCCAGGAATTAAAATTGTTTGTACATCTGTTGGCGGATGATACGATTATTGGTCAATGGGATGGGCCGCCGGGGCAGGGGTATTGGTTGAATGAAGCCTGGCCCCCGGAATTGGTCTTGCGGGATCGGATTGTGATTCCGGTTACAGTGCCGCTGGATATGGCCGAACAGGCTATTTACATTGGTGTATATGATAACCAAACATTGGTGCGTCTCCCTGTTGTGGGTGAAGATGAGGACATCAGTGAGGATAGATGGCGATTACGCTAAGGGTTCACTCGAAATTAAGTTGGGTGGCTCGGTCGGGAGACCGGCCACAACAAACTCAAAAGTTATTTGCGAGCGAACCCTAAGGGTTCGTAAAAATATAACTTCCCAGTTTAGACGTGACAGGTTTCCGAAAACCTGTCACGTCTTGATGGAACTTAATCTTTTACAGGCCCTAAGGAATGAGAACTAAATAACTTGTTCGCTGGGAGTGGCACGGTCAGGAGACTGGCCACAGCAAAAAGGGAAGTTATTCTTAGACAGTTCCTAAGATATGGTGATGAAATTGAGTGAACATTCCTTGTGTAGAATGATTTTGTCAATACACTGTGTGTGATTCAGGAAAGCACGCTACACAGGGGCAGGAAAAAGATTATGGGTATGAGTCGCTTAGGGCGGATGATAGGGATGGGAGGAATCGCGGCCGCGTTGTGGCTGACCCTCATTTCCTTCTCCGCTATGCCTGTGGCGGCAACCAATGGGGCAAATTTAATGATGGGACAGGTTGAGGCCACCGCAACCCCTGCCCCATCGTTTACCCCCACCTTCTTACCCCCAACCCCAACTCCTAACGCTGAAGGGCTTATTTTGATAACCGTTCAGGCGAATGATACTTTGTGGTCAATTGCCGCTCGTGCTGGTCTTACCCTGGAGCAGTTGTTGGAATACAACGATCTGACACGGGATACCTTCATTCAGCCGGGACAGCAGTTGATTATTGGGTTTGCAGAAACCGGGGCAACGCCTACTCTCACCGCAACCATGACGGTTACGGTTGTCTCAACGCTCACCGTAACGCTGACAGGTTCCCTTACCCCGGAACCAACGGCCACCTCTGTGCCAACGCCCACTGTTACCCCCACCCCTGAGACTGAGAATCAAGGTGGGTCTCTTTGCCTGACGGCATTTGATGACGCCAATCAGAACGGGTTATATGATGCGGGTGAAGCATTGCGGGCGGCCGTCGCCTTTACTGTTACTCATGCGGATAACCAAACCGTTACCAGTAATTATGTGACGGATGGTGTCACTGAGACATACTGCCTTGAAGGTCTGGAACCAGGCAATTACCTGGTTACCCGCTCTAAAGTAACGAATGAACAGGTGACAACGCCCGATAACTGGGCGGTTGCGATGGTAAATGGGGCGGTGACTAACCTGGTTTTTGGCAGTTATATCGAAGATGTATCTGTGGTTGTGGCCGAAGGGGAAACAGACGCGAACACGGAAGGGAACGAGACAGCCGCAACCGGCACAGGTTCGCTTAATGAAGCGGAAACGACGGTTACCCCTGAAGAAGATGGGGGGGGACGTGTGGTGACGGGTATTGTCATTGTTGTTGTAGTTCTGGCCGTGTTGTTACTGGTAGGTGTTTTGGCGGTCATTCTTAGTGCCCGCCGCAATACTGTATAAAATGGGACTGACATGCCAACTTGAGCCGGTCTCCTGAGCGTGTTTGTTGGTGTGGGTTCTATAAAAGTCAAAAAATGTATCTATACCGGTGGGGTATGGCTCTGCCTGAGCTTGGCGAAGGTGGAGCCGGGCTTCGACAAGCTCAGCCCTCGAGGACGTGTATCGTTACAAAGAATTTGACTTAACACATTCTAGGGCAGGAAATCAATTTATGCGCCAATTAACGAAACTCCTTTTTTTATGTGCTGTGTTGCTTTTTTGGGGACGGATGATGCCAACCGCGGCCGCGCCCCAGCAACAAACCAATCTCCTGACTAATCCGGGTTTTGAAGAACCCTATAGCAACGGTTATGCCAATGGCTGGGCTGGATGGCATAAAGAAGTAACCAAAGTGCCAGATTGCACCGCTTATTACGCCGTCAGACCGAAGTGGGGCCTGGAACTGAATAGTGACCTCATTCATGGGGGCCAACGTTCCCAGGCCGTGGGCAATCAGTTCGATACCTGGAATGGCGGCGTATTCCAGACAGTGAATAATGCCAAAGTAGGGTCGCGTTATCGGTTCACATTTTGGGCCCGCGGCCGCGCTTCCAATGAACAACATCCCCAACCCTCAAATACCGAAGTGAACATGGGGGTTCGGGCTGGTATTGATCCTAACGGTAATGGGGTGTGGAATGATACCGATGTGCAATGGAGCGGATCTGGCTCGCCCCATGATACCTGGCAACAATTTAGTATTGAAGCTGTAGCTACCGGCACGAAACTAACCCTGTTTGTTGCGGCCGATTTTGGTGGTGCCAATCAATGTCGGGCGCATCTGGATATGTGGTTTGACGATGCCGAACTGGTAGAAATTGCCCCGCCACCGACGAATACACCACCCCCAGCTCCAACCCAGCCCCCGGCTACGAATACCCCTATTGTGCCCACAGCAACCTTTACACCCGAAGTTACGGCAACGAATACCCCAGAACCCGTACCCACGTCTACAGCCACCCCTGAGCCGCCTAAGGGGGGCAAAGTATGCTTGAATGCCTTTGCTGATGATAATGCCAATGGTTTTCATGATGCCACTGAAGGTTACATGGGGCGAGTTACTCTAACGATAGGCCAGGGTAACACCATTGTTGCCACAGGACTGGCCAATGGCACCGCCACTCCGGTGTGTTTTGAAAACATTCCTTCTGGTGAATATCAGGTTGCCCAAATCATTCCTGCCGGGTTGGAAACAACAACCGCACCCACAACCAATATTACTGTCCAAGAGGGTAGTACTGTTGGTGTCGAATTTGGGAGCCGTATTCAGCCTACAGCCCAACCACCCGCCCCAGCTACTGAAGTGGCGGTTAATCAGTCAACACCGTCTGCCAGTGCCACGACAACAAATGACCCAGATGCGGCCGCAGACGAGAGTCCCGGCACGCTGGCTTTTGCTGGTCTGGCTGTGATTGGTGTGGCAGTCATATTATTAGGTGTACTCATCTTCCTGGTATTACGCCAACAATCTCGTTAAATCTATTGCGGGATTAGCAAGCAAATTCGTACTACTATTTGTTTGTTATTCCCGAATTGCCGGTTGTCAGTGACCCATTATCCAGGCTTATAACCGGGTGATGGGTCACTGGTTACTACCCATTGTTCACTGATGACCATTCGCCCAGCCTCACTCCCGTTCAAACGGTGGCAAGTCGCCCCTACGATTCCCCCTACGCTACGCCAGCATCTTAGCAATATCCCCCCGGTTCTGGCGCAAATACTTTTTAACCGGGGACTCACCGATAAAGCCCATATTCAGGCTTTTCTGGAGGGGCGTTACCTGGAAAGTGATGATCCCTTTCGCTTAAAGGATATGGACAAAGCTGTCGCTCGTATTGAACAGGCAATCCAGCGCGAAGAAAGTATCGTCGTTTATGGAGATTTTGATGCCGATGGAGTCACTTCTACGGTGTTGCTGGTCGAGGCGCTACGGGGGTTGGGTCTGTCACGCACTCAGGTGCAACCCTATATTCCGGATCGTGTGGATGAGGGTTATGGTCTAAACAAAGAAGCCCTGACCACCCTCAAACAGAAGGGAGTTGGCCTGGTTATCTCGGTGGATTGTGGCATTCGCTCAGTGGCTGAGGTTGTTCATGCGAATCAGATGGGGTTGGATATGATTGTGACAGATCATCACAGCCTGGGAACGGAATTGCCCCCAGCTGTGGCCGTTATTAACCCCAAAAGACCTGATTCGGAGTATGCAGAGACGATGCTGGCGGGTGTAGGGATCGCTTTTAAGCTGGCGCAGGCATTGCGGTTAGCTATGCCCAATAGGGCAATGTATGCAGATCATGATTTATTGGATCTGGTGGCGATTGGGACTGTTGCTGACCTGGCGCCTCTGCTGGGGGAAAATCGGCGATTGGTCATACAAGGCCTGGAAGTGCTTAACCATTCTAAACGGATGGGTGTGCAAGCATTGGTGCATATTTGTGGCTACCAGATGGGGCAATTGTCGGCAGAATCTATTGGTTTTGGCCTGGGGCCTCGGATTAATGCGGCGGGGCGATTGGCTCATGCTTACACGGCGGCAAAATTACTTTCGACAGGGGATCCCAAACAGGCGGGGCAATTGGCGGATGAGCTAAATGAATTGAATCGGCAACGGCAAACGCTGACGGCCCGGCTTAGTGAACGGGCCGAGCACCTGGTGGAACCGGGGGCACCCTTACTGTTCGCGGCCGCGACCGATTTCGTCAGTGGTGTGGTGGGTTTGGTTGCCAGCCGCCTGGCCGAACAATATTATCGCCCCGCCATTATTGTGGAGCAGGGTGAAGAAGAAAGCCGAGGTTCTTGCCGTTCCATTCCCGAATTGCATATTACTGAATTATTAGATGAATGTGCCGACCTCTTAGTTCGTTATGGGGGTCACGCCCAGGCCGCTGGCCTTACTGTACGCAATGAAAATATGCCCGCCTTGCAGGAACGGCTCATAACCCGTACCCAACAAAAATTAGATGGCCTGGAATTGATCCCTTCGCTCAGCATTGATATGGAGCTAGATCTGGATGAGGTGGATTATGCCTTGTACGGTCATTTGCAGGGGTTGGAACCCACCGGGTATGCCAACGCTACACCCATCTTCCTGAGTCGGAATGTGATGGTGCAGAGTCATCGGGCCGTAGGTACAGATCAAGCCCATTTGCAAATGGCTTTGGGAACATCTGGGCGCAATGTTATCGGGTGTATTGCCTTTCGGCAGGGGGCCTGGGCCGGTCGTCTACCAGAGTGTATTGATGTGGTTTACACAATTGGGGTGAATGAATTCCGAGGCCAACGCAAGTTGCAGTTGCAGGTGCAGGACATCCGTCCGGCGCAAGCCCGAGAAAATCTGACTGAAAAAAGGTAGAACGATCAGCATAATCAGCCCACATTGGTTTTTGGGGAACTCTGTGAGCGAACCCTAAGGAGTTCCCCATGAACGGGCACTCCCCAAGATGAATGAAAACCTGTAGAACGATTTTGTAAATCGTCCACCGGGCGATTTACAAAATCGCCCTACATTTTCGTAGGAGTACTTATGAAAGTTCTTGTCACTGGTGCGGCGGGTTTTATTGGTAGTAATTTGGCCGCGAAGTTGGCCCGGCGGGGTGATATTGTGGTGGGGCTGGATAATTTTAATGACTATTATGATCCAGCCCGGAAGCGACGGAATGAACAATACCTTGCGACGCATGCCAACTTTCGTATGGTGGAAGCGGATATTCGGGATCGGCAGACGTTGTTTGACTTGTTTGAGCAGGAAAAATTTGACGCGGTGGCTCATCTGGCGGCAATGGCCGGGGTACGCCGGGCGATTGCTGATCCAGAGTTATATGTGCAAGTGGATTATAACGGCACACAAAATTTGCTGGATGCGGCCAGAGCCTGGTCTGTAGGGAATTTTGTTTTTGCTTCGACTTCATCGGTGTATGGTAATACCAGGCAGATTCCTTTTGTGGAAACAGATGCTTGTGATAGACCTTTACAACCGTATGCGGCCGCAAAACGGGCCGCTGAGATGTTGGGTTTTACCTACCAGCACCTTTTTGGCCTTAACTTTACGGCTATTCGCTTTTTTACGGTTTATGGGCCGAATGGTCGGCCAGATATGATGGCGTATCTGGTGGCTGATAGTATTACCAAAGGCACGCCGGTCCCCCTCTATGAAGGGGGCGAGATGTGGCGTGATTGGACTTTTGTTGAAGATATTACGGATGGGGTCGCGGCCGCGCTGGATCGGCCATTGGGGTATGAGATCATCAATGTAGGGCGGGGAGAACCGGTTTTGCTCAAAGATTTTGTGGGGATTTTACAGGAATTGGCCGGACAGGAAGCCAATTTACTGCCTGCCCCCAAATTGTCCGCTGATGTTATACGTACTTATGCCGACATTAGCAAAGCCCGCCGTTTACTTGATTATCAGCCTAAAGTATCGGTACGTGAAGGAGTAGAAATCTTTTGGCAATGGTATCAACAGCAGGATGGCAATTCTCCATTTGGCCTGAGCCGCTAAAAATGGAGAAATGGGCCGGGCTATTGCTACGAAGGGCGTTGGCCTGTAATAGATACAAGATAGGATTTACGGGGGTTGTTCGAGCCGGTCTTCCGACCGTGCTCGTTGTGGTTCGGTGGGGACACTGGCCACAGCACGTAAGTCCTAAAGAATTCAGGTGTTGACCCTATTCACCATGAATATAAGCCTCTAGCTGGTTGTCGTGGCAAGCGGTGATATAACGCATAATCTCTTCACCGTCCAGGGGGTAGAGAGGATAACAAGACGTGGGCCAGGCTCCTTTGGGCAGAGGAACGACTCCGGTTATGGGCAGACCGGGCAGGTCAATGGGAGCCTCCAGTCGGTCCACCAATTCTTCCGTGGTCAGAATGACTGTTTTGGCGCTCAGACTAAGTTCTAGATCGATGGTTGGATTGCCGCCCAGGATGGCATTCCCCATTTTATCTGCCTTAAGGACATGGATAATGGCGACATCACAGGGGATGGCGGGAAAGGCGACGACTGTTTCACCGGTGTAGGGGTCGGTAATTGTTTTGACATCAGGACGAACGGCCAGCATATCTGTGCCTAACCAGGCACGACCGGGCATAAAGCCTACACCTCCGATCTGGGCGCGTAAACCGGCGGCTAAACTAAATTCGCTTTCTTCGCAAATGTGGATGCGCTCTTCACTGGCGGCCGCGGTAAACATGGGTGCCAGCCCAAAGGTTTCCAGGCCAAAATAGCAGGTACGAACACGAGTTACTGCCCCCGTACCTACCAGCATGTCTGACTCTAGACCGGCGGTAAAAGCCAGAAGGGTGAGGTTTTGCGGCCGCGGAACGCGTTGCAGTAGTGCCCGCACAAATCCCACTGGTCGTCGGTAAACCGTCATCCCCCCTAAACCTAGCGTTTGTCCATCCTGAACAAAATGTACTGCTTCTTGAAGTGAAATGATTTTAGTGGCCATAAAAGGGGACGGCTTTCGCTTTTGGGGTAAGTGTTCAGTTACCCTGCCCGGCGGTCAAACCGCCGGGTTAAATAGACGAAGCCCTATGGGCTAAAACGCCAGGCCAACAGCCTTTGTACCGATAGCCCGGTCGTAAAACAACCGGGCGGGCGGGCGGATGAATTGACACAACTGAACGGTTATCTTTTGGGTCCAAATTAAGGGATAACTGTTTCTCTCGAGTCTGGTAAGATAGGCGGCTCTGGTGAGGCTGTGGGAGGGATTCCCCCGCCGCCGCCGCCACCTCCACCATCCGTGGTTGGTTGGGCGGTGACTGTGTAGGGCAGGGTCAGGGTGGGCATGGCCGTAGCTGTTGCGGTAGGGATTCTACGGGTTGGCGTATTGGTATTGGTGGGAATGGCGGCAATGGTTGGTTCCACGGCGGCGTCTGTGGCAATTATCTCAGGGGTTGCCACGTTGTCCTGACCGGTTTGTGTAAGATTAATGATCGGTACGGTGGCCGCTTCCTGGTGTTGGATTCCTTCAGGGATGGGTGTCTGGCCAGAAACAGTTTCTACTGCATCTACGGCATCTGGTGTAGCTACTTCTGAGTAGTTATTGAGCAACCCCAAACCGGTAACGGCGATAACAATCATTACCACTAAGAATAAAATTGCGGCCAGACCGAGAAAAATCCAGGGCCAACGAGTCCGTCTGTTTTGCTCAACGACTGGGGGTTGGTTTATGGGACGTGGGGGGGTGGGGGTGGCTGGAATTGCGGCCGCAACAGGAGCCGTGTAAACCGGTAAGGTAGCCGTTGGCATTTTGGGCAACCGCCCCGTTGTCAGTAAGGACGCTTTTGGTTTACCGGGAACTTGGAGTAAAAGCGCGGTAATGTTGTCGCGGCCGCCGCCCTGATTTGCCTTATTAATGAGATCATGAGCGGCTGATTGTAATTGCGACTGATATACCTGTATGGAATTCTCAATGATGTCATCCTCAATCATATCACTCAACCCATCACTGCATAATAAAACAATATCACCGGGTTGGAGAGGATGTCCCTGGTTTTTCTTGGTGTCATCGCCAATATGCTCTCTGTCTAATACCAGCCGATGATCAACTTCAACCTCAGGAAATCCACCTAAAAAGCGTTTGATGACATTACGATTGGGATGTGTTTTCGCTTGCTCTTTGGTCAGTAGCCCTACCTGGATGGCTTCTTGCGCCCAGGTGTGATCAACCGTTATTTGCCTGAGCTGGCCGTTGCGAAAGAGATAAATGCGGCTGTCACCCACATAAGCGGTATAAAGGTTCTGCTCGAAAATGGCAACCAGGACCATGGTTGTGCCCATACCGGACACTTCACGATGAGATTGGCTGTACTCATAGACGGCTTTATTGGCGGCCAGAATAGCTCGCTCCAAATGGCCGTTGATATTGCCATTGATTTGCTTTTGTTGGCGAAAATAGTTTTGAATGGCTTCTACAGCCAGGGAACTGGCTACTTCGCCCGCTGTTTGCCCACCTACCCCATCCGCAACTACCCCAATGTAGAGGGGTACACCATCGCCATTGTTCCAGGCGAAGAAACCATAGGAATCTTCGTTATGTTTACCACTCATTCCTTCGTGGGTGCCGTGTCCGATGAGGAGTTCTTCGATTTTTTCAATGGCTTCCATGGCCGTATCCGTTTGTACTCATTGCAGTGTGTCTAGACCCTGATGCGCTTTGTTGGGACTATGAGAGGGTGTGAGTACAGGTAATTGTGGTTGTTATGTCAATCGTTGTCAATCCCAGACCTGGAGATGGTTATTGATGAGGCTTTGTGGGCGTCTAAAAATAACGGTCTGATGTAGACGCGAAAGGTTTGACTAAACCTTTCGCGTCTGGGTTCTGAATTATCGTTTAGGTTGATGAGGCATATAAGGTTGTGTGGACACATCATCGGGGTCTGAATTACCGGATGAACGTGATGGCGGCTGTTGTTGGGGCGGCTGCGGCCGCGCCTGGGGCTGTTGTTGCGGTGGTTGCGGCCGCATTTGAGGTTGCTGTTGTGGTGGTTGCGGCCGCGCCTGGGGTGGTTGTTGCGGTTGTCGGGGTACGCCCGGCTGATTTTGTGGCATGTAATACTCTGTGTTGACATTCTCATCAACCGGCGGTGATGCCTGCGGTGACGGTTGGGCCGGATTCCAGGCCATCGTATGTTCAAGATCCGGACCAGGTTGAGCGGCAGGTGTGAGTTTTTCTGCCAGGGCAAAACGAACATGCACCTGACCGAAATGAATCTCATCGTTGTTACGCAATACTTGCGGTGTCAAGCCAACTCGTTCAAAGTTGATGTAGGTTCCACTGGCACTCCCCTCATCTATAAGAAGGAATTGCCCCTTTTCCTGACGAATAGTCGCATGAAGTCGTGAAACACTTTTATCATTGAAGACAATTTGGGCATGAGTGCGATCACGACCAATTTTGACTTCATTTGTGGTAATGGCAATGGGGCTGGTGTATTCAGCGGCATGTTCCAGCGGTTGCAGGGTGGCTTTGGAAGCGATAAAGGCGGGCATAATAATCTGCGTCGCATCGGCGTTATCCACTGCCATGCCGGTTACGGGGGCAGGGGGTGGCACGGGCACCGGTTGAGGTTCTGCCCGTCTGCGCCGACCGATGAAAACAAGGACCAACACACCCATAAAGATGAAAGCACCAAACGCCAACAGCCCGCCTCCAACTGCCAAAACGGTCTTGTTTTCGGCCAGGAAGTCGCTACCACTGGTTCCTTCCGTTTCACCGTTTGCGGTGGCTTCATTTGTGGTGTCAGGGGCGGTGGTGGTTTCAGGAACGGTAGTAGACGCGGCCGCAACGGCCGGTTTCTCAATCGTAATGCTTAACGCTAACGCGTCACTTTCACTGGTCAGGTTAAGTTCATCAACCAGTTCAACTCCCAGATTGTATTCGCCCGCATCCAGTTCACTGATATCCCAGGCAAATTGTAGCAATCCATTGGCATCAAGGGTGGGTGACTCGAGCGTGATTTGCTCTTTACCATTGACCAACAAGGTCGCGGCCGCGAGGGAACGGGGGTGATTGTCTGGCCAGATAACCTGGGCTGGGACTGGTTGGCTCAGCGGTTCCATCTCTGTCAATGGCGTATCGGCCGCTTCTGCTACCCGCACAATCGTCTGACTGTTGTCTAACAAGATTTGCACGGTGGGTGGTTCAACCGTTAAATTAACTAATTCATTAGCCGTCTGACCATTTAAGCTCACCTGTAACATATGCTCCCCACTGCGGGCTATTTGGGAACGATAGCGGACTTCCGTTTGTTGCCCAAAAGTTGCTATGGTTGTGAGCAAAGGGGTGGCATCGGCCGCAGTGGGCATGTGCAAGTACGACCCGCCAGTTGGTTGGGTTAAATTATTGACGTTTTCAATTTCATTGTTGTCGGCCCGACTACCCAGAAGATAGGCATAATAAGCGATACCGTTTTGTTGAGCAGAAGAGAGCAGAGCCGCAAAATCCAATTGGTTATCTAATTCACCCCCATCTGTAAAGAGGACAATGGCGCGGAACCGCTGACCATCACTGGCGGCCAATTTACTGGTTGCCGCATCTAACATCGCTTGCAAAGGGGTCGCTTTTGGGGCATCTGGAACATAGAAGTTGATGGCATTGATAAGTTCATTGGGGAAAACCGCATTTTCCAACAAGAATTTGGCACCATCATAAGCTTCGTTGGGTACGATGACATGAATCCGGTCAAGCTGTGACTTATTCATTAAATTTTGGGCAAACGCCACAAGCGCATCCCGTACCTGTTCGCGGCGACTTAACTGGCTGTTATCTCTGGTGTTGATGCTGGTATTCGCATCTATAACAAACACGACTTCAATGCCAGTGTTAACAGGGCTGGTCTGTAAGTTGGTAATAGCCGTTCCATTTTCAGTTAATTGCAGAGAAGAGAAATCGGTGACAGGTGTGCCATCGGCCGCGGCCGCGAATAGTTGCACCTTCATTTCCGGGAAAGCCGACGCATCTACCTGGGTAATGCGGGTAATGGCTGTCCCCTGAGCCAATACAGCCCCGGCCAGACTCAGCAATACTATCCCAAGAATGACGTTAATCCATTGTCGCCAATGTTTCATTGGATTGTTTCCTTTTTGGTTCTTCAAAAGAGCCTGTGTTGGCCTTGTGCCTGCCTCGTGTGGGGCAATCACAAGGGTTGCCCGTACCCCACGAAATCCCCAAGAACCACATAATTCTAGGGCAAGATCACTAAAGCCCCATCGTCCCAGAATGTTTCCTGTTGCAAACGTACCTTATCTGGTGATGACCAGGTGAAAACCGTGATTTTACCGGATGAAGCGACAGCATCCACACATTTAATTTGATACCCATCTATTGGGTTAAAATAACTAGACCACCTGACAGTTCCGGCATTGGGATCAAGATTGCCGGTGGGATCAATTCCTACCCGCATGAACATATTTGCCGGATCCACCGATAATCCCTGATTACAATCCGCTCCCTCCGCGCACGAAAAACCCTGCCCCCAAATACTAAATTGCACATGTGTACCCGCTGTGATCTGGGCATTCTCCACAATCTGATAAACCCCACCCTGGTATTGGGCCTGCCGCTTGTAGAGTTGCTGGGCCGAGCCGCCACTATGCACCCGATTACCGCTGGTAGCTTGTTGATAATCCGGTTGTTGGCTGGTGGCGGAGCCACGTAACCACCAGGCTATCCACCCATCGGCTACAATAATCGCATCATTTCCCTGAGCGCGAAAATTGCCTTCAAAACTGGGGTTGACCAATAAATTATTTCCCCCTGCCGGGCAGGCGATAGCTCCAGGGATGAGTGGCTCTGGTGTGGGGGTATCCGTTGGCGTCGGACGACGGGTAGGCATGGTAATAGGTTCAGTCGTGCTGGTTGGCGTTGTAATGACAGATATTGCGCCTAATGTCGGTGTGGCAGGGGCAACCGTGGGGGCAATAGTGGCCAATGGGACTGGTGTTTCACCTAGGAGAGTGGCACATGATAATGTGCCAAACCATAAAATAACTAGAAGCAGGTGGAGACGACGATTTGTAACTGAGGCCATAGGTTGTTGCTATCTTCTCCATATATTTCACGAACTCTCAGAAGGTTCGCTCGTACAGCTTTACACAAATCCTTGGGGTTCGTAAAAATATAACTTCCCAGTTTAGACCTGACAGGTTTCCCAAAACCTGTCAGGTCTTGACGGAACTTAATCTCTTACAGGCCCTTAGGGTTCGCTCACAAATAACTTTTGAGTTTGCTGTGGCTGGTCTCCTGACCGTACCACTTCACATCCGCCAAAGTGATATGCCTGCCATCAGGCCTCGCAAGATCGGAAAACGGCGGAATTGAGATTATCACATACAGGGCATTTGTCGTCTGGCCGGAGAATGGCATAACCCGCTTGTGGATCTCGGCTGTATTCCTCAAAGTCAATATTCCACACAATGAACATTTGAACCATGCCGGAACAGCGAGCACGGATTAAGGAATCTTCTAACCAGATGCCCATTTCCCGTTCATCGGTTCCTTCGGCCCATAAGAAACCTGTGGCACCTACCTGTGCCAGTGTCTGATCAAAACCATCGGCGCTAAGGAAGCCTATTTCGGTAAAACAAAGGGGCATGATATTGCCGCTGGCTATTTCGTCCGGGGTGTTAAAGGAATTCCAGTAGAGTTCGACTAAAGGCCAGAAGTACCAGGAATAATGTCCCGCTCCATTATCAGCCGGATGACCGGTGCGTTCATTGGGGGGAGTAGCCCCAGAATTGAAGTGCATCCCCAGGCAGTCCATAAATTGTTCGGCACCAGCGGCCTGCATGTCTAACAAAAAGCGGCTGTCGTCACAACCCTGGGCTGTACAACCGCCGCCATAGGCACCTGTGGGGCCTAAGGCGCCACTAACCACCATAACACCAGGGTTGACGGCTTTAATCGCTTCATAGGAAAGGCGTAATAGAGTGGTGTATTCTGCACCACTTACCTGACCATCGGGCCAGTGTGTAGTCAGGTTGGGTTCGTTCCAGACCTCAATGGCATCTACAGTTCCGGCCAAAATGCTGACAAACTGGGCATATTGTTGAAAATAGCCGCGGCCGCCAGCCGCCACTTCTTCTTTATTGCCCACTACCGAAGCAATCACCTTAAACCCCTCATCCTTTATCTTTTTTAAATCCGCGGCCGCTGAAACAGCATCAGCACCCGGAGAATATTGAATTTGCTTCTTGATCCAGGTCATCCCGGCATCGTCGGCCACGGTTAGATTGGCGATGTCATTGATGTGACCGCCAAAGGCAAAATTAGCGATGGGGGTTGGTTTTGGAGTAGAGGTTGGCTCAAATGTACAGGGATCCGTATCAGCCAGATCGTTGATACCATCGCCATCGGTATCGGCCCGGTTGGGCTGGGTGCACCCTTCCAGAGCTTCCTGACCATCGGTCAACCCATCGGCATCAGAGTCCAGATCCTTGGGGCGGGTATTCCATACATTCACTTCATCGCCATCGCTTAAGGCATCTCCATCTGTATCTGGGTCGAGAGGTTCGGTTCCCAGGTCAGTTTCCTCGCCATTGGTCAGGCCGTCTCTGTCATCATCTAATTCGCGCCAGGTGGCGGTTTCGGTCAGGGAGAGTTCGGCGGTCGCGGTAGCGGTGGCGGTGGCGGTAGCGGTGGGTGTGGGTGTGGGTGTATCAAATTTGCCTAGCTTGTTGAAACTATCGAAGGTGAAAAAGGCAAACAGGGGGACCAAAAAACAGCAGAGGACGAGCAGAATGACAGGAATCCAGATAGGGATGATATTTAGCTGGTTATAAATTAGCGCCGCATCTGGGCTGAAGGAGCGTTGGTTGGTGGTGACGGTGACGTTGAGGGTGTGTCGTTTACTCTGGCCGATCCAGATGCGTTTGTAAGGACGAACGGTGATGAAATTTTCCCGGTTTTGTTGGGGGGCTACCTGCGCGGTGCGCGGTTCCACCTGAATCTCCAGGGTATTGCTGGGGTCTACAACATCTAGCCGATAGTCAGTGCGGGCGTTGCCCTGGTTTTCGATGTTCAGGTTGAATGTGCCCCCAGAGCGACTTACGAGAGGATTGGGCTGAACGGAAAGGATGAGTTGATCAAAGGGGGTGACTTCTAGTTCGGCCTGGGCTTCGGCGACCATTTCCTGTCTTTCGTTAAAGACAGCAATGCTGATAGGATGGATGCCTGCGGCGGTGCGGGTGCTGATGGGGGGATGGAAATCTAGGGTGAGATTTTTGCTATCACGCGGGAACAGTTCGATGTTGCCGCGTGGTAGAGTTACCCAGGTGTTGGGGACGCCCGATATGGATAGTTTGTAATGGTCTACGATACGACCTTCGTTGGTGATTTTGAAGGGGAGAGAGGCGCGGCCGCCTGGGGTGACAGTCACGCGATGCTCTATCAGTTCAATGCCAGCATCAGATGAGGCGGGGGGGCGCTTCTGGATAGGGGCACTGCCACGTCCCCCATTTCGACCGGATTGGGCCGGGTTGAAGACTTCAGACTCAACATCATTGGAGAAGTCAGTTGGCGGCCGCATACTGACATTTTTTAATTGGGCCGGGCCTACGTGAATGATTCCATCGGGGGGAACGGGTTCGCGCACATTTGCCAACAACTGTTTGGTGTTTAGCCAGGTGCCATTATTTCCCCCTAAATCAGTAACATACACCTGTCCATTACTGATTTCCACGACGCAATGTTGACGCGAAATACGATTATCGGCGATATGAATATCTGCGTCAGAAGTTCGCCCAATAATATATTGGTTCTTGATTAACTCCAGAGTATCTACTCGGCCATCCGGGTAACGAATTTCCAGCGTAGGACGCATACCATTATTCCTTTTGGGTCTTGGGGGCAGTTATAGCGAATAAACTGGTTTATGAAGCCTGCTCCATAGGGTTAAGGTTCATCACCGAGGATTGTGAAACGGAATTGTTTTATGGGTTGCTCTATATTGTTCATCGAATCTTCGGCAATTGCAAGAAGCAAAAAGTCGTCGGGACCTAACTGAATTCCCTGGCCGACACCATCTGTACCACAGGTGTGAGGTGACTCATTGGTTAGGGTGAAACTTCCTTCATATACCTGCCAGGTCTGTCCACAATCCAGACTATATTGTATCTCTTTAATGGTAGAACGTAATGATCCACGTTCCAGACCCCGCAGGGAGATAGTGACCAACCCTTGATACACATTATCACCCACCTTATTGCCTTGTACACGTACCTCCGTAAAGGGGGGCGTACAGTCCCGGTTGTTGGGGGCCACTAGTATGTATTGGCCTGTGCCGCGCACTTCAGCTTCGTAGATTAACTTGCCATCACTATCTTCGGTGCGGATAGTGGGTACGGCAATCCCCACCGGATTATTATTGCCATAGGCGATGAACTGGAAAACTGCGTCTTCAGGATCGTTGCAGACCAGGGTTTCGGGTCTGACTGTTACCTGGCGGCCGCGTGGCGGTCCTTCCACAATGGGCACGTCTTCGCTATTGCGGGCCACGTAGTTGAAGCCCGGGTGGATAACGGACCAGTCTACAATTGGGTAGAGGTCTACTTTGACTTCTGTTTGAGGCAGGCAGGCATCTGCTTCTTCTTCCACGGCTACCAGGGGGTGAATCCAGAGATATTGGCTGATAATGCCGTCACGTTCTTTGCCGGTACGGTCTACCCAGGGTTGTGACCAGGGATCCAGGGGGTATTTTTCGCTGGGGAAGTAGCCGTAAGGGTCTATTTTTTCATAAATGGTGAAGAGGCCATCGGAGTTGAGATCTTGCCGGACCTCAAAATGGAGATGAATACCGGTACTGCGGCCCGTGGTTCCCATTGTGCCGATGCGGGTTCCGGCGCTAATTTCCGCGCCTTCTTCCATCGCCATCATGTTACGAAAAAATTCATCATCGGCCAGGTGGAAGTAGAGGGTGGCATAGTTGCCTTCTGCGCCCCGGTCATGGCTCAGCCAGACCATATGGTTGCCGTCGTCGTCTATGGTGGCTGTGTGGAGGAAGCCGTCCGCGGCCGCGAATACGGGTGTTTGCGGGGTGCGTGGGTCGCCTACGGCGGCCGGAGCAAAATCTATGCCTGCATGACCACTGTAATAATCAAATTGGGCATCGGATCCGGCGGTCGTTTGGTCCTGGCTAAAGGCATCAAAACTGAGCGAACCATCAAAAATAAGCATTGTGGTAGCGACATCATCTGCTTCTATCCCGCCAAAGGCAGGGGGATAAATGGGGTATTGGTGATCAAAGAAGCTGTTGATGCGGCCGCCTACACGGCTCCGCTGGGAAATCAAACGGAAGTCATCCCCATTGCCCCCAAATTGTGGCTCAATGCCGGTATAAGGGAAGGGGAGTTCTAGCCAGCCACTGCCTTCTTCGGTTGCGGTCGCAACGGCACATTCATCATTGTTGGCTGTCTCGTCAATTGTTTCTTGGGTGGGGAGTTCGTTTATGGGGAGGGTGGCAATGATGGGGCGGGAAGCAGTGGGAGAGATGAAGGGGGCCAATGTGGGTGTCGCTGGACCATTATCGCCAATGGTGGTGTTGCCCGGTGTCTCATCGTTGTTGGCCCACATGGCCATGAAGACAATGACGGTAATACAAAGGGTAAGGATGGTTCCCATGCCTACCAGGGCCACTAACCAACGACTCATTCCGGAGCCGGTGCTGGCCGCGGCCGCGTCTGGCTTTTGCGCCTGTCCAAGTGTGTAGTACAACCGGGCATAACTTACTTCCAGGGCCTGAGCTTGATCCCAGAGTTGGGGCTGGTTTAGGGGAAGAGGGACACCCGCAATTTTGGCCGGGTTTTTTTGGCTCAGATTAATCACCTGCACCCGGTTTCCCTGTAGTGATAGGCGACAATGTTCCGGTTCGACTTCGCCTACCATCGGGCGAATATCACAACGAACACCAGAACCAATGAGCGCAAACCCTTGTTGTAAGGTGTATTTTGTGGGTAGGGCTTCGCGGCAGGTGATGTTTGCTACCAGTTCAGTAAGGGGAGTCGGAATTTCTTCCGGTGGTGGCGGTGGTTCTGGTTTGGTTTCGGTTTGTTGTTGATGGATGGTGAACGGCCCGATAGTTAAGGCTTCATCAGGCGGCCATACGGTGGTGGTGCGAGGGGTAAGTTTGCGGCCGCGAAAGATCGTGCCATTGGTACTCCCTAAATCCATAACCGCCACAGTTCCATTGGCGACTGTAATCTGCAAATGCTGGCGTGATAAATGATTACTGGCAACCACCAGATCATTATCCTGGGTACGCCCCAATTGGTACTGCCCTTCTGCTAATGTGCGGCGGAGTCGCTCTTGGCCCGCTTCTTGAATAATTAATTCAACCATTATGTTCTTTATGAGCACAACACGGCTACACGCATAATTCAGGCTGGCCCGTGATCCTTTGTCATCCGCAAATGTTCCTTATCCTGGTCCAAATGATAAGCGTTCAGTTGAGTTACTTCAACGGATTAAGAATTTGAGTTTAGAGTTCAGAGCTAGAGCTAGAGCGAGAGCGAGAGGGTTTTCCAGAGTAATTCCCTCTCGCTCTCGCCTCCAGTTTCTAAATCCACTGAAGTAATCCAAAATGGCCTAAAATCGTCTCTGAACTGAACGGTTATGTCCAAATGATAAAGGTTGTACAGAGCAAACACGATAAACAGGCATAACCCAAAATATAGCCATTAAGAAAAAGATTTTGACCAAATCATTTTCTTAAAATCTATAATAACACCAGACATGTTTCCCTGTAACCGTTTAGCCTTACGAAGGTTTGTCCCACTGGTCAACATCTACACAGAAACCTTCGCAAGGTTCATTTTCTCAGGGAACTGAACGCTTACGTTTCCCTGGTAAAAACTATTTAGCCCATGTAAATTGCCTAACCTCTCTTATTCATAACCATTTCCTCTGATACAATAGGGAACAGGTTGAGAATATCGGTTACGAACCATTATCATTATAACACGAGTGATGGGGCACGAACGATGAACAAAAAACTTCTCTTGATGCGAACACCAACTCTAGATAGAAAGACAGTTTCTTTGGCACGATTCCGTTTGAGTCGTTATGGAATCTTGTGGCTGTTGTGGCTGGCGGCGTGGTGGTTCACGGGCCAGTTCGCGGCCGCGCAACCAACTGCCAGCCGTCTGATCATCAGCAGTGCCAATGCCGACAGTGCCCCCACGATTGAAATGAGCCTCCTGGCTATTGATGGAGGGGGGAACCTGCTCGACCTGTCTACCCAAACCCTGACTATTTTACACAATGGACAACCCATTCCTCCCGAAAATATTCAGGTTACTGGCACCAAAGAAGTGGGAACCTTCATCTTATTGGTTTTGGATATCCCACCCGGGGTACAAGGGGAACTGACCGCCATTCAGGCGGCCGTCGAGCAACTGGCCTCGGAACAGAATATGCGTGAAGGAATTGATTACGTGGCGGCATATCGTGTTGATGAAGCGGCCGCGACGCCTTTGTTAGAGCCAGCAAATTTCCGCAACAGCGTACTCAATCTTTTTGCGACACCCCTTACCCCTACCGGTGGGGCCACAGCTTTATTAGACAGCCTCATGGGGCTGGTCAACAACCTGGAAAGCCTGAAGCCCGATAGCGGCATGGCCGCGGCCATCGTTCTCATGTCTGATGGTACAGATACGGTCAGTACCCAATATACCCAGCCCGATGTTCCCATCCGAGCCGCAGAATTGGGAGTGCCCATACATACCATCTGGCTAGATAACGTCAATGTCCAGGAGAACAAAGAAGCCGGACGTACTTATATGGGTCAACTGGCTCAGGGAACCGGTGGCGTTGCCACCACTGTAGATAACCTGGAAGAGATTCAAACGATCTGGACCCGAATTGCCGCCTTCCGTACTCACACCATTGTTCAGTACACCGTTCCTGGTATTGCTGGGGGCACATACCCGGTTATCGTCGGTTTACAAGGCTCACCCGGGGTACAGGCCAGCACCTCCGTGACCGTCCCTGCCGGTGCGCCCAGCGTGGTGATTGACTTGCCCGCCGAAAGCCGCACCCTCACCCTCGTAGACTTAAATCAGCCGGTAGAACTTTCCTTTGCCACAACAGTTACCTGGCTCGATGGGGTAGAACGTTCCCTGACCAAAGCCCAACTCATTGTAAATGGCATTAGTGTTCAGGAGTTGGATGTGACGACATTGGATCGGTTCACTGTAGCCATTAATAATTTCGCCTTTGGCACGAACCGGGTACAAATTGCTGTCACTGACAGCGAAGGCAATCGTGCTACCAGTCCAGAGATAGCCTTGACCATTAACCAGGGAGCGGAAGAAGTAATTCCTGAAGCGGTGCAACCCCCAGGAGCACTTGCCAGTGTCTGGGAAAAAGTGGCCAGTGTACAAACCTACCTGATTGGTTGTGTTATCGTTATCGTTCTGTTCTTTGTTTTTGCCGGATTGCTGATTCTCTTACGCAAGTTTCCCATCTTGCGCCTGCTTCGTTTGGATACAACCTTGCGCAAAATTCCCTGGTTGCGCCCGTATATTGCCAATCTCCAATATGCCCAATCTGCCGGACGACAGGCCCAGCATTATGGGGGCAAATTAAGCCGGTACACACCAGAGGTTCGCGGCCGCACGGCCAAAGATGAAGCCGCCATTCGTCCTGATCCCTTCCTGGAAGTGTTAGAATCAGTGAGCCGGGTCAATAAACGAATTGACCTGGACAAACCAGAAATGAAGATGGGACGCTCACCAAAGCAGGCAGATATTGCCTTTGAAGATGATGCCACCGTATCTCGTCACCACTGCACCATTGTTAAAGAAGGGGGCGATTATCGGGTTTATGATGATAAAAGCACCAGCGGTACTTTTGTCAATGATCAGCGGGTTCCAGAATATGGTCTGCAATTGGTAGATAGTGACGAAATCCGTATGGGTGCGGTCAAACTGCGCTTCCGCCAGCCCTGATCCCCATCTCCTTATGATTGCTTCTCATCCAAAAATAACCGGCTGGCAACAGATTGTAGGCCATGAATGGGCGGTGGAGATCCTCTCTGCGGCGATTTATCATGAGCGAATTGGTCATGCCTATCTGATAACTGGCCCGGCGCAAATCGGTAAAACGACATTAGCCCGACTTTTTGCCCAGGCCTTGAACTGTACCCATGAAGAGGTGGCCCAACGCCCTTGCGGTCAATGCCGGTCTTGCACCCTGATTGCCCGAGATCATCACCCGGATGTACGTGTTGTGTTAGGAGAAGTGAGCGGCCGCGGCCGCATGACACTTAAAATTGATCAGATCCGAGAGTTACAACAGGCCCTCAGCCTTACCGCCACAGAAGCCCATTACAAAATTGCCATTCTCAAACGGTTTGATAGTGCCACCATTGGCGCGGCCAATGCGTTCCTCAAAACGTTAGAGGAACCGCCCAGCAACGTTATCCTCATCCTCACCGCCGCCGATTCAGATACCCTCTTGCCCACGATTCGCTCCCGTTGTCGGACAATTCCCTTGCGGCCGCTCCCCTTTGCCCTGGTACAAGACGCCCTACAAACGCGCTGGGCTATCCCCTCAGAGCGGGCGGAGCATCTGGCCCACCTGGCCGATGGACGGTTGGGGTGGGCGGTGAACGCGGCCGCGAATACCGCTCCGCTAGAAGAACGCGAAAGCCACATAGTCGCCTTACACACCGCCCTTCAAGGCAACCGTGCCCAGCGTTTCCAACAGGCCGACAAACTCGCCAACGATGCCGAAGCCCTGCCCGATCTCCTCCGTACCTGGCTCAGTTGGTGGCGCGATCTCGTTCTGCTTTCCTGGGGAAACAACAAAACTGCCCGCCTCACCAATATAGACGAACAAACCACCCTGATGCGCCTGCTGGATAAGTGGTCCCCGCCCCAAATCCTGGCTTGCCTGCAACGAACCAATGACGCCCTCTGGCAACTGGAACGCAACGCCAACACCCGCCTCGTCGTCGAAAACCTGCTCCTCACTTATCCGTTGATGCGGCCATAGGCAACAGATTGGGTAAGACCAGGCTGAAGCCCCATCCCCCATCCCCTTCCCAGCGGGAAGAGAGAAATCCCATTCGTGTTATTTTTCGCGGCAGATGCCCGCGAAAAATAACACGAAAAAAAATTCCCCGACCCTGGGGGCGGGGAGTTTTTTAAGGCGGGCAAAAGCGGGGGTGATTGTTGATTAAATGATTAATCGGGCAATGAGTTGATTCGCTCATCCCCCGGCGATTTCCGGTGGGAAGGGGAAACACATGGCTCAGTTCCTTCCCCGTCCCGTAACGTATTAAAGGCACGATCCACATAGTACCCGCCATCTAGCAACAAATCATTGATTTCTACCGCCTCGCGGAAACGATCCCAGGTGGTGTGGATAAAGGTGACCCGCCGCCATTGCAGGCTGATAATCGGCTGTTCCAATTTAACCAATTTCCCTAACTGTACCTTGTAATACCATTCCTCGGCGCGAGGATGATCTGGTTCATGGGGCAAAATCATGCGCCGGGTAGCTAATTCATGCCCCAGATTTTCGGCGTAATAATGAATCGCCCATTTTTCGGCCCCAAAATTCTGCCCAAAATAAAAGGCAAAATATTCCGCATAAAGACCTTTGGGCGCGGCCGCGTGGGGTATACGATACCAATGTTCTCGCTGAATATGCTGAAAATCAGCCGGTGTGGGTACGTAGGTGATGAGAATACGATCTTCAGGGTACATAGGTGGTATGTAAGACGTAAAAAATTGCCTGATGAAATACGCGAATGAGTGAATCAGGTTATAATTGGTCGTGAATGGTTCACTAAAAGCATCTATACAGGTGGGGCACGGCGATGCCTGAGCTTGTCGAAGGCAGAGCCGGGCTTCGGCAAGCTCAGCCCTCGAGGACGTGTATAGTTACCACTAAAATTGTATTGTGACCAGCCCATTTGCCCAAGGGTCTAATTCTTCCTAGGATAATGTCATGTCTGATCCACGCATCCAACGCTTAGCCAGTCTGTTGGCCCATTATTGTGTCGCTGTTCGCCCCGGTGATCGGGTGGCTCTACAAGCGAATGTGCAGGCCATGCCATTGGTGCAAGAGACTTATCGGGAAATACTACGGGCTGGGGGCCATCCCCTGGTTATGTTGCAGGGGGATGAATTAATGGAAATATTGCTCAAAGAAGGGAATGATGAGCAACTCCAATATATCTCGGAGCCGACGCGGTTGGTGACGGAGAAATATGAGGCCAGCATTCGTATCGCGGCCGCGGAAAATACCCGTGCCCTGGCCAATGTAGACCCGGCCCGGCAAAAATTGATGCGCTCCGCAATGGGCGAATTGATGGGCACGATGATGCGCCGTTCTGCCAGTGGCGAACATCGCTGGGTGGCAACGATTTACCCCACTCAGGCCTACGCCCAAGAAGCAGATATGTCTCTGAGTGATTACGAAGATTTTGTTTACGGTGCCTGTTTTGCGGATAAAGATGACCCGGTGGCCGAATGGCAAAAACTCTCAGTAACCCAACAAAAACTGGTAGACTGGCTCAAAGGGAAAAAACACATACGAGTTCAGGGTCCCCATGTGGACCTGACCCTCACCATTGCCGGACGTACCTTCATCAACTCCGATGGGCACCGTAATATGCCCAGCGGTGAAATTTTTACCGGCCCAGTGGAAAATTCGGTCAACGGTTGGGTGCGCTTCACGTATCCCGCCATTTATAGCGGCCGCGAAGTAGAAGGCGTCGAGTTGCAATTTCAGGATGGCAAAGTGGTTTCCGCCCAGGCTCAAAAAAATGAAGCCTTCCTCCACAGTGTCCTGGAAAGTGATCCGGGGGCCAGCTATCTGGGTGAATTCGCCATTGGCACCAATGAGGGTATCAACCGGTTCACCAAATCCATCCTGTTTGATGAAAAAATTGGGGGTACGATTCACATGGCGGTAGGAGCAGGCTACCCGGAAACAGGCAGTACCAACCTTTCGACTGTCCATTGGGATATGATTTGTGACATGCGCGACGGGGGCCAGATTTGGGTAGATGATGAGTTGTTTTATGAGAGTGGACGTTTTCTGGTGTAAGGAAGGGGAATAAAATAATGTGTTGGTTGAAAGTGGCACGGTCTCTTGGCCGTGCCACTTTCGGGAAGCAGGTTATTTAAAATTCCATTTCTAAGGTTGGCGTGAGAACGAGAGATGCCTGAATTGCCTGAAGTGGAAACGGTTGTGCGGGCGTTGCGGCCGCAACTTGTAGGCCGTACCATTCAAACGGTACGTAACCAGTGGCCGCGCCACATTGCCACCCCGGATTTCCCGGAAATGCAGATCCGCTTGCAGGGGCAACAAATCATCGCCATGCACCGCCGGGCCAAATATATTGTCTGCCACCTGGCTACAGGTGATTTTTTACTTTTTCACCTGAAAATGACCGGTCATTTAGCCGTGGTAAATGCGGCTTTACCCCCAGACAAACATAGCCACACCATTTTCGCTCTCGACCAGAACGAAGAATTACGCTTCACCGACCCACGTAAGTTCGGCCGTGTCTATCTGGTGCAACAGTTAGAGGATATTGTGGGGGGATTGGGGCCAGAGCCACTGGAACCGGCCTTTACGCCCACCCTCTTGCAGATGCGTTTGCAAACACATAAGCGGGCGATTAAACCCACCTTGTTAGATCAGACGGTGTTGGCCGGTATTGGTAATATTTATGCCGATGAAGCGTTGCATGAGGCGGGTATTCACCCCCGCCGTCCGGCCAATTCCCTTAGCGAAACTGAAGTCACTGCATTGCATGCGGGTATTCGCATGGTATTGCAGACAGGCATTGAACGAGAAGGTGCCAGCATTAGCAGTTATGTGAAACCAGACGGTAGTAAAGGCGATATGCAGAATGCCGTGGCTGTTTTTCGCCGCACAGGGATGAATTGTTACCGTTGCGGCCGCATTATTGAACGCATTGTTCTTGGCGGCCGCAGTACCCACTTCTGCCCTGGCTGTCAAGTCTGACTCTAACAAAGCCGTCAATTTATTTCACTTTGTGTCTAACCCCGTTAATCCGTGTCCTATTTTCACAGGAGTTCCCCATGTGCCTGCGGCGCACCAAGATGGATGAAAACCTGTAGGACGATTTGGTAAATCG
>JAGNBF010000073.1:34193-39909 GCA_018004935.1 Chloroflexota bacterium
TGAAAATTTGTAGGACGATTTGGTAAATCGTCCACCGGGCGATTTACCAAATCGCCCTACATTTTCGTAGGAGTTCCCCATGTGCCTTTGGCACACCAAGAGGGATGAAAATTTGTAGGACGATTTGATAAATCGTCCACCGGGCGATTTAAAAAATCGCCCTACCCCATGTGCCTTTGGCACACCAAGAGGGATGAAAATTTGTAGGACGATTTGGTAAATCGTCCACCGGGCGATTTACCAAATCGCCCTACATTTTCGTAGGAGGTTTTTATGCGTAAAGAAATGGAAGTGATGCGCATTTTTCGCGTGCCACCTCTGGGGAAAATTGTGGTGGAAGTCGGGAGTAATCGTTATCTTAATCTAGACGAAATTCCCGAACCCGAAGCCAAACGACGAGTCGTGGCGGCTATTGGTGACTTGTTGGTTTTTGCTGGTGGTTATCAACGCCTGGTAGATGCTGATGTAGCTCCCCCGCTCCCGCTAAATCTGGCCGGAGCTAACCGTGGCCCGCTACCCCCATTGCCCACAACCCGTGACCTGGCCGTGACCCCACCCCGCATCGCGGCCGCGAACGAAAAATCCACCGCACCCGTTTCCAGACCTGTAGCGACCGGCCCACTTAATGAAGCCGCCTCCGCTACAATGATGAACATTGCCGCCCAAATAGACGAGATTCTCCAGCGCCATATCGCTACCATTCCAGCCTTGTCCTCTCGTGTTATTCATTTAAAACAATCGGCCAGTGGTGGCCTGGTTATCGAAGTAGATGGACAATCATTTAAACGCCCCAATGAAATAGATGATAAAGAAGTACGTGATGTCATCAAACGGGCGTTGAAAGAGTGGGAAAAAGTGTGATTCAGGGGAAAAAAGAAAATTCGTCGCCAAGGACGCGGAACACAACGAACCCAGGTTCTGGGGGCATTTGTGGAGTGCGACTACATGAAAGGACGGCCCTATGTCCGCTTCGTTGAAGACAATCACACGGATCGTATCAACCCTTGAGAATTCTGAAGACCCACAACCTTACTCAATCACTGTAACTACTAAGGGTTCGCTCAAAATTAAGTTGGGTGGCGCGGTCAAGAGACAGGCCACAGCAAATCGGGAAGTTAAAAACGAACGATTACTAAAGCTCTTGAGGGCTGAGTTTGTCGAAGCCTCGTGTTGCCTTCGACAAGCTCAGGCAACGGCTTAGTAGTTACCAGTCACTTGAATTCTGAATGATCTTAACTCCCAGCCAGTTCTTTTCACCCTTGTCTTTAGTTCTTTATCCTAATTTTCACAGGATAATCAACCAAAATCGGCAATTTTTATGTTTATCTCACTGCTCCTACATTGCCGGAAATGGAGTTTCGATTAAAATAAGCTAGTCAATCACCCATTAGTTCCATTCAGAGGTTCTTGCCTTTGTCATTGCGGCCTCATTTCAAATTCTATAAATTATCATAGGTGTCGTTATGTTATCTCACTATCAGACACCGGGCTTGCCGCATCCAATCAATAGACAGGCATTAACCCGAAATACAGGAGACGACTTGAATCAAGCGGTATTGGTTGTAGATGATGAACCAATGGCTCGAACCCTCTTATGCTTGATGTTAGTGCGTGCTGGTTTTGAGGTTTTTGAGGCCGAAGATGGGTATGATGCACTTGATAAAGTCAAGGTTCATCCCCCAGATGTTATGATCCTGGATGTTATGATGCCTGGAATTGATGGTTTCCAGGTATGTGAAGAAATACGGCGGCAAGAACCTACAGCATCATTGCCAATTATCATGTTAAGTGCTAAAACAGACCTGGATAGTGTGAATCGCGGTTTACGGGCTGGGGCCACCAAGTACCTGACAAAACCCGTTTCACCTGAGGATTTGACCCAACACGTGCATGAAGTGTTGGTCACTAAACAGATGTCTACCCCTTCGTGAAGTAAGGGGATTATTTGTATCTTCGCAATAAAGTGTGGTGAAGTTGGTTGAGCCTGTCGAAACCAACGGCCTTCGACAAGCTCAGGCCTTGTTTACCCCGAAATATTGAGAAGATGGGATTATTTGAAGGAAAACTGGAGGTCGCAAATGAATTTATGGGTTCGACGGCTCGTATTGGCCGTGGTGTCGTTGGTTTTAGGGTTTGGCCTGACGGTTGTTATTGTTCAGCTTGTGTTAGGGACAACCGTGCCAGAATATATGTGGGGTCCAGAACATCCCCCATTGCCCTATTTCTTTCTGACGGGTGTGTTTACTGCTTTCTTCTTCGCGCTGATTTTGGATAAGTTCCTGGCGACGGAGTTGTTGGGCAAAGAAAAATAAGATTCGCGCTCTCTAAGGCGCAACGATTAAAGAACTTGGACATTTGTTGTGGCTGATCTCCTGATTGTGCTACTTGCGGCGAACAAGTGATTTAATTCCCATTCCCCCAAAAAACCTAAAGCACCGGTTCAACCAGTTGAACCGGTGCTTTTTTTATTCGTCACGATACTGCCTAAGAATCGTTCGGAAATAAGACCCGTCCGGTCGTTTTGTTGGTAAGCGTTCAGTTACCTCGCCCGGCGGTCAAACCGCCGGGCTAAATCTACGGAGCTTTGCGGGCTAAAAGCCCAGGCCAGCGACCTTTGTAACCATAGCCCGGTCGTTTACGACCGGGCGGGTCTGGCGGATGAATAGATGTGACTGAACGCTTACTTTTGTTGATTAAATGATTAATCGGGTAATGAGTTGATTCGCCCATTCCCCGGCGATTTTCGGCGGGAAGGGGGAAGCACCAGGCCGTGCCGGTTAGCGAGCGCGGCCGCGCTCGCTAACCGGTACAGGAAAAAGTTCCCCGCCTTTGGGGTGGGGTTAGGGGTGGGGGAAACCCTATTACCTGACTATTTTTTTAAATAACTGAACGCTTACACAAAATGATAAAATACCTGATTGCTTAGAAAGCGGCCGCGGTCTGTCAGCCGCACTTTTTCCTCTTCTAGCACTAACAACCCATCTTCTACCAGTCGTTCTAAAATGCCGGGGTAGGCCGCCTGTGGGGTTTGTCCAAACCGGGAAACAAAAGCCCTGATGTCCAGCCCCTCTTGTAGCAAACGGAGTTGGGTGATCATCGTTTCCCCCATTTGGTCGGCCAGGGTTAAGGGGATAATACCAGCGACAGCCGAAGACCAGGGATAACGTTGCGCCTGCCTTTCCTGAAGCCGCCGCAGGTAAACACGGGGCTGTTTGACTACATGGTAGCGATAGCCATGGGCATGACCATGCGCACCTGCCCCCAGTCCCAGGTATTCATGGTTGCGCCAATAAGTCAGGTTGTGTTCACAAGCGCGGCCGCGTTTGGCCCAGTTAGAGATTTCATAATGCTCCCAGCCATGCCGGGCCAACAATTCAGTGGCAAGCTCATATTGGTCTGCGGCCGCGTCTGGGTCAGGCTCCTCTATTTGCCCATTTTGTAACCAGCGGTGCATAGGCGTACCCGGCTCAATTGTTAAACAATACAAACTGATATGCTCCGTTTGTAGGTCTAACACGGCCTGTACACTTCGCTCCCAGGCGGCCAACGTTTGTCCCGGCAGGCCATAAATCAAATCCAGGTTAAGGTTATTGATACCGGCGGCCCGGCTCCATTGCACTGCCTCTATCACCGCAGAAAAAGTGTGTTCTCGCTCCAGGAGGCGTAATTCATTCTGGTTGGCACTTTGAACACCATAACTAATTCGGTTGACGCCAGCGCGGTGTATCGCTTCCAGATAAGCCTGGTCAACCGTGCCCGGATTGGCTTCTATGGTGATTTCTGCCTGGGGAGAAAGGGCAAAACAGTCACGTACCGTATCCAAAATGGCCTGAAGGCTGGCAGGAGACATGAGTGAAGGCGTTCCCCCGCCAAAAAAAATGGTGTGTACGGGGCGGATTTCCGCTCCGGCAACCTGGCGAATTTCGGTACAGAGCGCGGCCGCGTACTCCTCTTTTAGCGCGTCTAGTGAAGTGTAGGTATTAAAATCACAGTAAGCACACCGATGACGACAAAAGGGGATGTGTAGGTAAAGACTTAAACTTGACATGGGGAGATTTTAACACATGCAGGCGTGCGTGATGCGTAACACCGGAAAGGAGAATATAATTCGCCTCTAACATCCTGTGGATCCGAAAAACTTTCTCATGACGATAACAACTTCCCCTTATCTGGTTGAACTCGATACGGCTCGTCTGACCCGAATGGTGGAAGTGAGCCGTGTTTTAAACTCCACCACCAATCTGGATGACTTGCTGAAATTTATCATTTCGGAAGCGGCCGCGCTTACCGGTTCCGAAAGTGCTTCCATCCTATTACTTGACCCGGCCACCCGCCAGTTACGCTTTAAAGCCACATCTGGCTCCCATGCGCCCAAACTGGTAGATTTTCCGGTGCCGCTTGATAACAGCATTGCCGGAGCCATCCTGCAAAATAACCAACCCCTGCTCATTGATGATGTGACACAGGATACCCGCTGGAACCCCAAAGTGTCACAAGCGATTCAGTTCAAAACACGCTCCATTTTGGGCGTGCCCATGCACGATGGGGAACGGACAGTGGGAGTCTTGGAAGCGGTCAACAAAACATCCGGGCATTATTCGCCGCAAGATAGCGAAACCCTCTCCACCCTGGCCGATCTGGCAGGTGTGGCAGTGGAGAAAGCCCGCCTGATTGACGAACTGATGCGGGCCAACCGCAAATTGAGCGAATTAGATGAACTAAAAAGTGGGTTTATCGCCATTGCCTCCCATGAATTACGGACGCCGCTTTCGGTAATTCTGGGGTATGTTTCCTTTTTGCGGGATAGTGTGGATCCCGAATTGGCGAATCAGATGGCAACGGTGATGGATGCGGCCGTACAGTTACGCACGATTATGCAGAATATGTTTAACCTGCAATTCGTAGATACCGGGCGGCTGACGCTGAAGGTGGAAAAATTTGATTTCCGCGAGCTGGTGCAAGAAGTCACGAGTAGGTACAGCACTGATGGAGGTATCGAACGAACCCTAACGGTGAAAATTCCCCCGCAAAATCTGCCCATTGTGGCTGATCGAAGCATGATCGAAGTGGTTTTAGGGAATTTATTGGACAATGCTGTCAAATTTACCGCCCGGCGGGGCATTGTGGCGGTGATTGTAGAGCGGCATGGACATGAGGTGTGGTGTTCGGTACGAGATAATGGGGTAGGCATCCCTTTGGATAAGTTGGATCGCATTTTTGATCGTTTTTATCAGGTGGAGCATTTTATGCGGCGGCAGGTGGGGGGTCTTGGCCTGGGGCTGGCTCTGGCGAAGGAGTTGTTAACCTTGCATAATGGCCGCATTTGGGTAGAGAGTGTAGAAGGGCGGGGAAGTAAGTTTGATTTTGCTTTGCCGCTGAATATGAATGAAATGGGGTAGTTCAGGTTGATTCAAACGTACAGGGTGAACCAATTTTGGTTGTGACGACTAAACCTGGGTTTTTTGGGAATTCAGGGGGTTGACAGCCGATGTAGGGGCTGGCCTTGTGCCTGCCCCGTGTGGGGCAACCACAAGGGTTGCCCGTACCCCACGAAATCCCAAAGAACCTAAACCTGTTGCCCGAGTTTGTCGAAGGCAAAGGGGCTTCGACAAGTTCAGTCCTCGAGAGGGTTAGTTGTTACTCGTAACCGTTCAGCCCAGAGACGATTTTGTGCCATTTTGAATGACATCAACGGATTTTGAAGGAACGGATTAAA
>JAGNBF010000174.1 GCA_018004935.1 Chloroflexota bacterium
TTGGCTTGTGCCACAAGTAAGGGTATATCGTCCACTCGTTCTATGGTTATGGTAGGGTTTTCTGTTGTCATACAGGAACCTTACCGCATTTTCTAAACTAGCCTAAATCTGACCGAACCGTGAGCTATAAGAGAAAACCCCGGTTTCTGACGTATATAGAAACAAACAATGGTTCTTTCGGAATTCGTAGGGTGTGGCTATATGGTAGGGCTGGCCTTGTGCCTGCCCTCGGCAATTCTCAATTTAACCAACGGTTAAAACTGTTGGACGCCAAAAGCACGCTCGAAAAATAGCCCAAACCGTAGAACATCTCTTCAGGCTGTTCACTCTCATTGAGAATTACCGGTTGCCCATACATCTGGTCTCACCCCTAATGATGGGCGATTAAATAACTTGAACATTTGCTGTGGATAATCTTCTGACCGTGCCACTTCCAACGAACAAGTTATTTAGTTCTCTTTTTGGGTCTTCGGGATTTCGTGGGGTACGGGCTGGCCTTGTGGTTGCCCCACACCGGGCAGGCACAAGGACAGCCCGTACATATGGTGTCAACCCCCTGAATTCCCAAAGAGCCATAGAATCATCAATGGCCAGTCCCCATTCTTCCCTTAATCCCATTCGTAAGCATCCACCTCTACCATAACCACTCAGTACAACACATTGCCAACAATGACTTGTTGCCTTTCCCATGTTTTTCAGCAATTAAACTTACCCTGGCGTCATCGCTTTCTACGCATCACGCATTTTGTACCATGGCTTCACCCCGCAAAACCTCAACCCTGGATGGTCTCCGCCTTTACATTAGCCGACAGGCCAGTAGTTTGGGCCGTTACTTTTTAGAACAAACCCTATTTGCCCTTGTAGGGTGGGTACCCACAGTTGTCGGTATTGCGTTGCGGACGATTCTCTACCGGCTCATCCTAAAAATGGATGGCCAGGCGGCCATCGAAAATAATGTTCGCCTCCGTTTTGCCAGTAACATTCGCCTGGGACATGGCGTTTACCTGGATCAGGGGAGTTATCTCCATGCCACACCGGGTGGCATCGAAATTGGGGATGATACGATTGTGATGCATGGGGCGGTGCTCCATGTATACAACTTTCGTGATTTGCCCAAATCAGGTATTAAAATCGGCAAAAACAGCCTGGTAGGTGAATACAGCATCATACGGGGACAAGGGGGCGTCACCATTGGTGACCGGGTTTACACATCCCCTTTTACCCAGATTATTGCGGTTAACCATGTGTTTGATGACCCAGACCGCCCCTTTGTCGATCAAGGCATTACAGCTCAGGGCATCGTTATTGAGGATGATGTCTGGTTAGGCGCTGGGGCAGTCATAACAGACGGAGTGCGAGTCGGCCAGGGAGCGGTAGTGGCCGCCGGAGCCGTGGTCACTAAAGATGTGCCGCCCCATAGTGTCGTGGCCGGTGTGCCCGCCAAACTGATCAAACAGATTGAAAAAAACGTCAACGGTCATCATTCTGACCGGGTCATTTATTTAGACGTGGACAAAACCAACTAATCCCTATCGGTGGATAAATCTTCTGGAGATGGATTCATGACAACACTTTCGGTCGTTATTCCGGCATACAATGAAGAAGACGGTATTGAGGAGATCGCCCAGCGCGTCCTGAAGGTCAAAGAAGCTTTGACCAAAGTAGGCGTCAACGAACTCGAACTCCTGGTCGTCAATGATGGTTCACGAGACCGCACGGCAGAAATTGCCGGGAATATCCCTGGGGTGACTCTGGTCAGTCATCCCAAAAACAAAGGGTATGGGGCCGCCCTGAAAACTGGGTTTGGCAAAGCCAAAGGGGAACTGATTGCCTTTTTGGATGCTGATGGCACCTATCCGCCGGAATATTTTCCTCAACTGTGCCAGGAAGTATTACGGAATGGCTCCCAACTAGTCGTCGGCTCGCGCCGTTCCGGGGCCGAGAGCCACATGCCCCCCATGCGTCGCCTGGGGAATTTTATCTGGTCTAATCTGGTGACCCTGTTAGGGGGGCAAAAAGTAATTGACCCCGCCAGTGGAATGCGGGTTTTTCGCCGGGAAATTTTAGAGCAGATTTATCCATTGCCGGATGGTCTAAACCTGACGCCCGTGATGAGCACCCGTGCCGTCCATGAAGGGGTTAAGATGAAGGAGTTACCCATCCCTTATAGTGAACGTCTGGGTCGCTCCAAGTTGAGTGTCGTGCGCGACGGTTCGATTTTTCTGCAATCTATGGTGTGGACAGCACTTACTTACAACCCGGTACGTATCTTAGGCATTGTGGGGGCCGGTGGGGTGGGCATTGCTTTCCTGGTCGCGCTGGGGCTGGTTATTGCCCGCCTGAGTGGGGTGAATGAATTGGGGCCGTGGGGTGTGGCTGCCGTTTTCCTGGCCCTGGTGGCTGGGGTCATTGGTGTGAATCTGTTTGCTCTGGGCACCACCTTCAATTATCTGGTGACTTTATTTATCAAACGGCCGATTCGGCAGGGGTTATTTGGTCGCCCTGTGTTTAAAACACCTTTGGAAAAGCAGTTTGGCTGGATTGGGGCCACCAGTTTTGTCGTGGGAACTCTTATTGCCATTGTTAGTCTGGTGGTAGGGATTGGGGCGGATGATATTGCCCGGCTGTGGCTGTACTTGCTGGGTGGAGCGATGTTGTCGTTGGTGGGGGTGCAGTTGATGGTGTATTGGATTCTCTCCCGGGTATTGGAAGAGTTGAGTCAACGCGAAGCAGTGACACAAGAATCATTGCGAGTAAGTTAGGCATTTGAGTGACCGTTATCAGGTGATGATAACTTAGGAGTTCCCCATGAACGGGCGCTCACCCAGAGGAATGAAAACAGCGAGTGGCGAGTGGCGAGTAAGCGTTCACTCGCCACTCGCCACTCGCCTACTCGCAAACTCGCCACTCGCAACTTATTTTCGCAGGAGTTCCCCATAGGCCTACGGCGCACCAAGGGAGATGAAAATCTGTAGGACAATTTTGTAAATTGTCCATTGGGCGATTTACAAAATCGCCCTACATTTTCGTGGGAGCGTCCAAAAATAAGTGAGGTGGCGCGGTCAGGAGACTGGCCACAGCAAAGAGGGAAGTTATTCTTAGACGGTTACTTAGGACTTACGTGTTGTGGCCGGTATTCGCACCGAAGCCCAGTGAGCAAGGTCAGGGGACCCCCCTCGAGCAACCCCGTAAGTCGTAAACCGTCTTTTTTTTGTGCTTCTATTTTTGCTATTTATATGATAAAAATAGATAAATGGGCGAAGGGAAGAGATAATGGGGGATCGCGGCCGCGGCGTTAAGACTATTTGTCAGGTTATCTCCCTATCCTGAATCCACATCACATTTATTCCGCCGCTCGCTTACGAATTAGTGCCCAACAAGGCAGAAAAGAGGAATGTATCATGAGCGATAAAGTTAATGTCAAAGTTACCGATGTTCAGGTAAACGGTCACGGGAAAGGTGACCTCGATAACGACAGTAAAGAATGGAAAAACCTGGGAACCCGACGTGTCCCCCAGTTACGTATGGCCAACTTCCCGGATGCCGACGCCGCCGTGCGCCAAGGGATCCTTCAGACACCACGACCAGCTACCGCTGTAGACATTCTGCTGGTGAACCCCCCCACCCCAGATGGTGGGCTGTGGATTCGCACCCAGCACCGGGTAGGACGGCGCACACGAGAAAACATGGTGTGGCCCCAGGTTTCCCTGGCCCAAATGGGGGCCTTATTACACCCTGAACACAAAATCGCCATTATTGATGCCAACGCCGAACAGATGGACTGGAAAACGTTCACCAAAAAATTGGACGAATATCAGCCCAAATATTATCTGACACAGGTGACAGCACCTACGTTAGAAAATGATATGTACGGCTGTTTCCTGGCCAAAGCCCGGGGTGCACTCACCATGGCCTTTGGCACGCATGTGACTCCCATTCCACGGGAAACCATGCGCACTTATCCCGTTCTAGACTTCATTTTGCTCGGTGAACCAGACCTGACCATTCGAGATTTGTTAGATCATCTGGAAAACAAGATTGATCAACGGTCGGCCCATATTCAGAAAATATTCGCCGAACATGATCCGGCATATAAACCGGCATTAAATGCTGATGGCTCAGTGGATATGAACGGCATTAAAGGGTTAGTATGGCGGGAACAGGGTGAAGTTATTATTAACCTGACTCGTCCTTTCCTCAAAAACCTGGACGATATGCCCCATCCCCTACACCATTTACTTCCGTGGCAGAAACACCGGATGCCGTTGATCAAGGGGCCATTTACGTTCATTGTAACCAGCCGGGGTTGCCCTGCCGGGTGCACGTATTGCATTAAACATGTGAGTTATCAGTACAGTGTCCGTCTGCGTTCCCCGGAACACATCATGGAAGAAATGTGGATTCTCAAGAAAATGGGGATCAACAATATTCATATGTATTCCGACTTGTTTACGGTAAACCGGGAGCAGGTGCTGGGGCTGTGCAAGCTGATGATCGAACAGAATATTCAGCTTAAATGGACCAGCAACAGCCGTGTGGACTATGTGGATGAAGAAATGTTGCAGATGATGGCCAAAGCGGGCTGTCGCCTGATTTCCTGGGGAATTGAGAGTGGCAATGAGCAGATTTTGCGTCATGCTCGCAAGGGGGCCTATCCTGATAAAGCGGAAAAAGCCCTAACCTGGGCCAAGAAGGCCGGGATTATGAACTGGGGTTATTTCATCATCGGGTTGCCGGGCGAAACGGTGGATTCGATCAAAGATACGATTGCTTTTGCCAAGAAATTACCTCTGGATATTGCGCTCTTTCATGTGGCCGCCCCTTATCCGGGCACACCGTTCTTTTTTGAAGTGGTGGAAAATGGGTGGTTCCGGCCCGGTACACGCTGGGAACAGGTGGATATGGACAAGGGTACGGTGCTGGATTATGAGAATCTGAAGGCCGAAGAGTTGCTTTACTGGCAAAAACGGGCCTTCCGGGAATGGGCCTTCCGGCCCGGTCCGGCTATGACATACTTAAAAATGCTCGTGTCGGATGTTTCGACCATGAAGTCGGCGTTGAGTGTTGGGTTGCAGACGTTAAGCTGGCAGACGCGGTCTGACGAGCATTAATCCACCCTACATGATGCGTCGAGTATATCCACGTTTTGTGGGAAACCCGACAGGTTTTAGAAACCTGTCAGGTCTGTGCCCCCACGATTTATGGGTATACTCTGATGCGTCAGATGTGATACAGTAAAAAATGGAGCGTGGTGTGTCGGGTGGACACATCACGCTTTTGTTTTGGGGTGGTTAGCCCACGTTTAGGGTCAGGTGGGTAGTGCGGTCAGGAGACCAGCCACAGCAAAACGGGAAGTTATTCTGGGACAATTACTCAGTCTCTCGAGGGCTGAGTTTGTTGAAGCCCTTTTTGCCTTGGACAAGCTCAGGCAACAGGCTGAGCCGTTACGAAGATATAGACCTTAAGATAATGATTTTGAGTAGGGGCTGGCCTTGTGCCTGCCCTGCACTGGGGCAGGCACAAGGGTTGCCCCTACATGTAGCCACACCCCGCGAATTCCGAAAGAACCAGTACGCTTATATAAACAAAGGTGGCGATAGTGATAACTCGCGGCCGCGTTGCCTCTCTCTTTTCACTTACAATCATTTTTCTCGCCAGTGCCATCTGGTACTGGGGCGCAGTCACGCACCAGACCATTGGCCCGTGGCCGTTGCTATTAGTACTGGTTGGCTTCGCCCTGAAAGCGGGGGAACTTCGTAGTGCTCCAGACCCCTTTGACACATTAAGCAAAACTCCCCTTTCCCGTTTTGTCTTCCCCCTCTGGCTTTTGCCTCTATTTGCTCTTAGTGCGTTGATAGGGGCCGGGGTAGCTTATGACCCGGTAGCGGGGTGGGGCAAATTTTGGGTATTGCTGGGTGGCAGTTTTCTTTATCTGATCCTGGTTCTCCAAGATGAGTTTCAGGATGGTGTGCTTGTTGGTTTTCTGGGTCTGGTAGCCGGACTGGTGGCGTTGAACTTCCTGTTTACCCATGACTGGACAATTCTCCCGGCCGATATTGGCCTGCTGAACCGCCTGGGGCTGGCATGGATGGCATCGCGGCCGCAACTTTTTCTGCCCGCGCTTCATCCTAATTTCGCCGGGGGCATTCTCATCATGTTGTTACCCTTTCAAGTGGCAGGCATTGCCATTCGTTGGTGGCAATCAAAATTCCTCGTGGCTTACACCGTTCTTCAGCTTTTCCTTCTCGGTTTGAGCCTGGTTGCTTTATTGCTAACCAGTTCACGGGGGGCCTGGTTGAGTCTCGCGGCCGCAACCGGCATTTACCTTCTGTGGCTGGCCGCAGGCGGGTTGGCTACAAAAATAAAGCGGCCGCGCCAGACTTTGTTTTTGGTGGGATTAGGGCTGGGAAGTGCGGCCGCGATTTTCCTCATCCTCATTTTTCCCGGTGGCCTCATTGGTCTCGTTAACCGCCTGCCAGGGTTGGCCAGTGGCTCCAGCCGATGGGAAATTTACCAAAACACACTCCGGCTCATTGGCGACTACCCGTTCACCGGGGGTGGCCTACATAGCTTCCCTGGTCTCTACTCCCGGTATATCCTCAATATTCCCTATTTCCTCTTTGACTACAGCCATAACCTCTATCTGGACATCCTGTTAGAACAGGGTGCGCCAGGTTTTCTGGCTTTTATGGGGCTGGTACTGGGCAGTTTAACCTTTGCTTTGCGGGGGGAACTCCAAAGAACATCTCCCCCCTCAGCAAACCTCCCTCACGCTTCACTCCGCTGGGCCGCGCTCGTCAGTCTGGTGGCGGTATTATTTCATGGCCTGATGGACAATGCCTTGCACGGTGGGCCAGGGACACCCCTTCTATTTGTGCCCGTGGCCCTGGCGCTATGGGCAACCCCCACCCGTGCGGCGCTGGTCGCCGGGAAAACGGCTCATACCCGTTGGGGAATTGGCCTGGTGGCACTGTTCCTGTTTTTGAGCCTGGGCACCTGGTTATTTCAGCCGGTACGCGCCAACTGGCAAGCCAATAAAGGTGCCATACAGTTAGCCCAGGCGGAGTTAGCCGGTTGGCCAGAACGAGAACAGACAGTGGACGCGGAAGCGCTTCAGGCGGCCACCACTCGGCTACAAACGGCTCACAGCACCTACCCCGACAACCTGACGGCCAATTACCGCCTGGGCCTGCTGGCGGCGGGGGAACAAACATACGCGGCCGCAATCCCTTACCTGGAAGCGGCTTATGCGGTCGATCCGGGACATCGTGGCGTGATCAAGAGTCTGGGATATAGTTATGTCTGGTCAGGGAGAGTGGATGCGGCCACGCCACTCCTGATACAGATCCCGGAAGCATCATCGGAATTAGAAACGTATCATTGGTGGTGGGGCACCCAAGAACGCCCTGACCTGGCCGAGTATGCGGCCGCGATGGGGCAATTATTAGCCAATCGTTAAGCGAACGGGCGCATCAATCAGTTCCGCAGGGATAGCCCCGGCTAAAAACGCCAGGCCCTGACCGGTTTAAGACTCGGGCTAACGGCGGAAGATTTTTACTCCCGCCGTTTATAGCCAGCGAGCCAGGCAGAGCCGCGAACGGGATAATGGTATGGTATGCACAAAATTTATCTGACATGGATAAAGCGAGGGCTGGGTGGGCTGATTGGGTTGATCTTGATCAGTTCATTCGCGGCCGCATCCGCTCAAGACTCAGCCTGGAATACACCCCTCAATCTGTCCCAATCCGGCACGGCTTCGTCCCCCCAACTATTTCAAGATAGCCGGGGGCAATTCCATATTTTGTGGCAAGACAGTTTTCTCCAGACGTTCCTCACTGCCAGTGGCGACGGCATAACCTGGGGGGAGGCTACCGCCATTACCCCCCCATTTGCGGCCGCATTCACTCAGGCAACTGAGGCCGTCCCGGTCGCAAATATGCCCACCCTCGTTGCCGACGCCAACGACATCATTCATGCTTTCTGGCTCGACCAGGGGAATCTGAATTACAGTCAGGTAGCCCAAGAGGCTTTTACTACCGATTCTGCCTGGTCAGAAGTGATCACCCTGGCCAGCGGCATTCAGGCTTTGGCCGCCACCATCACCGCTAACGGACAACTTAGTCTGCTTACGATTATCACCGCCGACACCCCAGACCAGCCAGCCGGTGTATTCTACCAGGGGTCAGAAGATGGGGGCGTTACGTGGAGCGCCGCGGCCGCGTTGTATACATCCCCCTATTTCCGCTTACTTACGGCCGCAGAACTTCACCTGGATATTGCCCCCGGCCCCTCACCCCAAAGCCTCATTGCGGCCTGGGATGATCCCGCTCAAGAACAACTCTTCGCCAGCCAGTCTGATGACGGCGGCATAACCTGGTCGGAACCCACACTGGTAGACAGCCGGGAAGCCAGTGACCCGGCCAACGGCATTACCCCTGCCCGGTTGCAGGTCATTGCCAGCCAGGGTGTAAGTCATCGCCTGTGGCTGGCCGGTCACAACGACGCGAATACGGGCACCGATAATCGCGCTTGTGCCCTTTATCATAGCTGGTCAGATGATGAGGGGGAGACCTGGTCGCCTCGTACCCACTTACTATCTGATATGCCTGAATGTAGTGACATCAGCTATCTCCTCACCGATGAGGCGGGCAATGTCTGGTTGCTGGCCTTGACCCCCACCACGGCTCTGCTCCAGGTTTGGACGGATGGCAACTGGGGTACACCACAACAGCAAAATCGTATACGGCAATTTACCGATCAACAGACGTTCCGCGAGCTTACGCTAACCTGCCAACAGGCAAGCATCAGCCAGGATGGGGTATTGGTCGTTAGTGGCTGTGGGGGGTTACGGGGCCAGGATATCTGGGTATTGAGCCGTTCGTTGGGGGAATTGGCGAATTGGTTGCCCCAAGAAGGGGAAACCTCAGCCTGGCAACAGCCGGTGCAGTTACACGAAGACGCGGCCGCGTTGTCCCAACTTACTCTGGTTACAGATAGCCAGAATCAGCCCCACCTCTTTTGGGTACAACCGCGTCGCCAGACGGTAGAGAATGATCCCGGCACCGTTTTCTACGGGGCCAGTGCCATTTACCATACCATGCGCATCAACAACAATTGGGTCGCGGCCGCGCCAATTCTCCAATCACCCGCCGGTGATGCGGAGGAGATAGCCGTAACCATGACGCCCGAAGATCGGGTACTGATAGTCTGGAGTAATCCCCAAACCGGGCAACTGTATTTCAGCCAGGCCCTCAGCCACCAGGCCTTCGATGCCAATCAATGGTCTTCACCCCTCGCCTTACCCCTGCCCATCCCCGCCGCCACGTCTCCAGATATTGCTGTCCTGCCCAATGGGGTAGTGGTGATAGCCTACGCTATTCCCGTTAACGAAGGCCGGGGTATTTATCTGCTCAACTCTGCGGATGGTGGCTTTACCTGGTCGGAACCGGTGCTGGCGTTTGACGGCGCGGCCGCGAACTGGTCTTTGCTCGATCAGCTACATATTGCCGTCACCAATCATAACCATCTCCACATCCTCTGGCGGCACCAATCACTCCCACCCACCAGCGAACCTCTGGCCCTCTATTACGCCCGTTCTTTAGATGGCGGCCAGACCTGGAGCGAAGCAATTCCTATTGTCAACGAAGCGGTGGTATGGAGCGATATTACCGGCTGGTCTACTACTCAGGTTCATATTACCTGGCGCGAGAAGCAATCGGGGCGTACAACGTTATGGCACGTACTTTCCACAGACGATGGCCTGACCATGGACCGCCCCAGTCGTATTACAACCTTTGAAACAGTTGCTGGATCAACCAGCCTGATTCAGGATGTAATGGGCCAGCTTCATTTATTTCAAATAACACACCTTGCCAGTGGGCCGGTGCAAGTACTCCCTTTCTTATGGAATGAAGGTACCTGGCTCCCCGAGGCCGAATTGATGCCCGGTGTATCGGCTATCAGCAATGAATCTCAGTTGGCATCCGGTATCACAACTATCGGTGAATTATGGGTTGCGGCCGCGGGGCTGAGTGCTACAACAGGTCAAGAAGCAGTGTGGTTAAGCGGCCGCGTCTTAGACATGCCCCCCATCACCATCACCCCATTCCCTACCCTCACCCCCACCCCCCAACCTACGGCCCCCATCACCCCACAGCCATCCCCCACCCCCGAACCCACAAACGCCCTTCCCAAAAAGCCAGACACGGCCCACAGCCCTTCCATTG
>JAGNBF010000175.1 GCA_018004935.1 Chloroflexota bacterium
AAAAATTATTCTACGTGAAGTTCGGGAGGCAGGGGAATGCGTGCGTCCATGGGACGGGTTGGTTTGAATTCCCGGTCATAATATGCACGGCGATGAATTTCTTCAGCCGAGGCCCCCTGTTGGCGCGCTTCAACCGCTTTGTCTGCGTCAAAAACGACGCCAATAGGATTCTGGGCGAAGTCGGGCGACGAGCGCATAAACTCGCACGATTTCGACCAATCGCCAAAATTGTCATACTGTAGTTCGACGCTGTTGCCATCAGGGTCAACATAATAGAACGAAGTCGTCATGCCGTGGTCAACCGTGACATGGGGGAGAATACCCAATTCTTTGAGCCGGACATAGTTATCAAACAATCCATCAATCGAATCGTACTCGAAGGCGGTGTGGTGTAAGCCGGTATGCGCCAGCTTGTCGGGGTCATCGGTCAAAACCGGAACAGCCAGGAATGCGATACGATGATTTGCGGCATCGTTGCTCAACCACGCGCCGCCAGGAAACATGAAAAGCGGTTTGGCTCCGACGACGGTGCCGTACCATTCGACCATCTCTTGTAAGTGAAGGGTTTTTAAATTGAAATGATGCAGGGTGGGGTTGGGGTGATCGGACATTGGGTATCTCCTTTGAACTATGGGACTGTATGCAGAATCAGGTATGGATTAAGGTTTTTCAATACCTTAGCGCATGTTATGGGAAACGATTGCCGTAATCTGTATACAGTTTCAATCATAAAAAATGGCGCGTGTAGGGTCAATACCTAAAAATTAGGTATTTTCTCCCTTGCTTGCTGGTGCAACGGCAGTATAATCTTTTTGAAGTGTATACAGTTTTTAATTTCGTGATGCCCTTGCAAACTATCTGTATGTACTTTTGACTGGAGTTTAGAGTGCAGAGCTAGAGCTAGAGGATTTTCCAGAGTTATTTCCTCTCGCTCTCTCCTCTTGCTCTAAACGCTAATTTGAGGATCAGAAAACAGTATGAGTAATCATGAGCAGAACACAAGCCAAAACCCACAGGTTGAACATACCACCGGCAACGGTACTTCGGTGCAAGAGCTACGGAACACCCTGCGTGTTATGATTTTGAAAGGAGAAATTCCCCCTGGTGCAATCTTGTCGCAGGTGCAATTGGCAGAACAATTGCACACCAGCCGTACACCATTGCGTGAGGCATTGCGGATGTTGCAGGCCGAGGGGATGATTGTTGCCGAGGAAAACAGGCGGGTGCAGGTTCCTAAGTTTGAAGCACAGGACCTTGATAGTGTGTATGCCAACCGCATCATTTTAGAAACGCTGGGTATTGCGCTGACCGTGCCGTTGTTGTCGGAAGCGGATTTTGAAAAAATATCTGCCGCGCTTGCAGAATTGTCGAATGCGGCCCAGCAAAATGACCTGTTCGCATGGGAAGAGGCGCATAATCGTTATCACGCGTTGCTTGTTATGCACGCGGGAGTCGAGCTGACGCGCACCCTGGCACGCTATGTTGACCAAAGCGCACGTTTTCGACTTCTCTATGTACAGCAGGAACCGAGGGGGGTGACAGTACGCCCGGCGGCACGTGAAGAGCACGAAAAGATTTTTATGGCCTGTCGCGGCCGCGACCGTGATACGGCGGTGGTTGAACTGGCTCGCCATCTGGCCCGAACCGCACTGACCTTGATCGCCCAACTTGCGCCCGAATACGAGCCGCGTGCCGTTCGCACTGCCCTGGAACTGGTTACGGAAGCGCGTAAAACTCAGCCGCGCGACAGTAACCCCAACGCTTGAGCCTGCGCGACGGCAGTGGCACGATTGTTTACCTTCAGTTTGCGATAAATGTTGCGGATATGTGTACGCACCGTCCACGAAGAAATGACGAGGGCCTGGGCGATCTCGGAAGCGGTGTAGCGGCGTTCAAGATAATGGAGGATTTCAATTTCACGCGAATGGAGTTGCTCATCTACTTCTGGCGCGAGAGGCGGGTATTGTTCTACCGGCTCAGGTGATACGGAAGTCCCCAATGCCTCTAACAGTTGGAGCATAAATGGTTTACGGCTTGTCCGTGCGGCATACGCGCTGACAAGCTGGGCCATCGCCGTACCAAGATCCACAAATACCCGCACGGCGCGGGCCGGTTCTGCGAGGGCCAGTGAGCGTCCCACTAAATCGAGTGCTTTTTGTTTTTCTCCCAAATTCTCATACGCCACTGCTTGTAGTGCCAAAATTTCTATCAAATGCCATTCGCTATGTGTGTTTGTGGCGAACTCGTACAACACGGCCAGGTGTTTCAATGCCTGACGCAGGGTGGTACGATCTGGGCTGGATACCATCACACGTGCCTCGATGAGAGGAGCGGGAAGCGAGAGCCAAAAAGGCGCCATCGGAACAGGCTGTTTGGAAAAGGGGCGTGATGCGTTTACAGGGTCGCCGTGTGCCAGATCAAGACAAACGCGCAAACTCTCTGCGGCCTGCGTATAAAGCCTGCTACCTGTGGCCGTCGCAGAATCGTACAAATCTTGTACCGTCTCTTCCGCTTCTTCGCGGCGATTCTGCGCCAAATAGACGAGACCCAAACCGATCAAACTATCACTCACACACAGGGCAGTTGAATGGTATCGCTGTTCCGACACAAACATGAAGTGTTCCCGCGCCGCGTTCAATTCATTACGTACATACGCAATACTACCCAAAACGTAATGGGCCCATGTTTCCGCAATGACGAATTTTTTTTGTTGCCCCACATACAGCATGCGCTCCGCGGCCCGTTTGGCTTCGTTCAATAAATTACTTTGCCGATAAATGTGGCACAGTCCCAGAAGTGCCCGCATCGAAACAGCCGTTGGCACCGCCTCGCGCTCAAGCGTTTCGATACAAAAATCACGCGCAGGTCGCATTCCTTCCAATTGGTACAGGTGGAGCGTGTAGAACGCCACCGCGAGACTGCGTATATATTCTCCTTCCGGTGGCAAATCGTCCAATGCCGCACGGGCGAGTGCCAATCCCTCTTCACTCCGGTTCTCCAAATAGAGATTCTGCGACTGTAACGTTGCTATTTCTCCCTGTAAGAGGCGGCGCGTCTTTTCGTCCTGGTCGTGCATCAAGGCGTGCACGCGTGCGACCAATGGGGGGATCGCAGATAGGCGTTGATATTCATTGAGCGTCCAGGCGCGTGCCATGAGCAAACGAGGGTAACGCTGAATGAGTTCTTCTGGCAGTAGACCCAAATCCTGTTCCAACGCACGCCAATCCTCACGATTCAAATGCGGATAAATATTTGCTTGAACAAGCTCCGCCGCACGATTTGGATCGTGCCCTGCCAGGGCGTGTTGAATAGCCTCTTCCATAAAATTGTGTGCGGCAAACCAGGCACTGGCGCGACGATGCAATGTGTTGATATGAGAGGGGGTGAAACGCGCCTGTAGTTCGCGCTGTAACATTTCGGAAAAGAGGGCATGATAGGCGTACCATTCGCCTTGTTGATCCAGGGGATTTAAGAACAGGTTGGCACGCACAACCTGATTTAACAGCACCCTGGCCTTATCAGTCACTGGCTCATCAAGCAAGGCGGCCGCCAACGAGGGAGAGACGCGAGTAAGGATGGATGTATTCAGCAAGAACCCTTGAACGTGAGGGGGTTGAACTGCAAATACCTCGGCTTCCAAAAATTCTCTAGCCGCCCGCCCGCCATGCCGTTTGAATGAAGCCATAAAATCTGCGGCATTGGTGTGATGTTCCAGCGAAAGTGCCGCCATGTGTAAACCAACCAGCCACCCTTCTGTGCTTGTGTGCAGTTCCTCAAGAACTTGAGATTGGATGCTCTTGCCAACGATAGGTGTGACAATTTCTTCGGCTTCTTGCCGTGTTGCGCTCAGGTTCACGGCACGCAGTTCAAATAACCGGCCCTGTCCACGCCATTTTGCCAGCGGGAGCGGTGGATCAGCGCGGCCGCTTAAGACCAAATGCAGGTTGCGCGGTAAATGTTCGACGAGATGGATGAAAAACTCAAGAAGCGTAGGGTCGGTGATGCGGTCAAAATCATCCAGAACGAGAATGGCTTCATCAGGTAGTTCGCCTAAATCGTTGAACAAGATCGCCTCAATCAGCGTGTGGGAGATGGGTTGCGGCAGTTGCAACGTGTGAAACGTTTCTTCACAACTTGTCGGAAACAGGCTACGAACTGCCGCTACGAAATATGTCATGAAACGGAAAGGCTCATTATCGGCCGTTTCCAGGGAAACCCACGCGGCCGCGTACCCGGATTGTATTAACCATTGAGCGAGCAGAGTCGTCTTCCCAAAACCTGCCGGGGCGGAGATGAGGGTTAGTTTGTGGTCAGAGGAGAGGTTGTTGTTTAACTGTTCGATCAAGCGAGGGCGAAGGACTGTTTTTGATGAGGGTGGAGGAATGTAAAGTTTTGTTAGCAAAACGGGGACAGACATTGGCCCATTATAAAACACCCCATGTTGTTGACAAAATGGTTGTTGTGACATCCAGCAATTCGAGGTAGGGATTAAATGGGTTAGGAACGCGGATTAAATAACCTATGGAACCGCTGTGGCCGGTCTCCTGACCGTGTCACTTTTGATGAGACGGCGTGTTGCAAAATAGGGGAAGAGAGAAACGACTGGGGCAGAGGCATCATTTTGCCAAGCCTGGGCGTGGTCATCAATCAGACAGCACGTAACAAAGGCTTAATGCCCTTGCCAAGCGGGAGGTCATGCTCAAACCGATAGAGCAGAATAACCCGGAGACCATCAAAAACCAGGGGCTACCTTGGGTGAATGACAAATATTGAGAAAAGTTGCCCCATCGTTTACCGGAGTAGATTTTCATCCCTTCTATGATAGACCCGGATTTTCTTGGCCCCATTTTGGGGTACTCTCCTACATGATCCGTTCGCTCTTTGTTAAGAATAAAACGACTGATTTTTTTCCTGTTAAGACAAACGCGCTAACGCTCCTCATGGGGTGAAATCAACCTCACTGCAAGGAGTGTCTCATGCCTATTTTCCAGAAAGGGGATATGTGGTCGGCTTATAACGAGGCTGACCTCTTCCTTATCACCACCAACTCAACTCTGCAACCCGGCAACATACTGGTTATGGGCCGGGGTATCGCCAAACAAGCCCGCGAACGGTTCCCCGGTTTAAACAAAGCTTTGGGCCAACAAATCGCCCAAACCTGCGGCCGCAGTGGGCAATATGGTTTGCTCATCAGCCCCCGCTGGCCCAGGCTAAAATCGGGGCGTTCCAGACTAAGACCGATGTGCGCCAACCAGCGAACCCCTTCCTTATCCAACGCAGTACGACTGCCCTCAAGCAGTGGGCTGAGGCGCACCCCCAGGCGCAAATCCATCTCAATTTTCCGGGCATTGGTTTTGGCGGTCTATTACGGGAGAAAGTTCTGCCCATCGTCAGCCAGCTTCCTAACAACGTAACCCTCTGGGAATACCCTGATGAACCCATTACTCCCCCCACCCCACCGGTTGAGAACACCTGGTTTCCTGATGAGGACACCGCGGCCGCGATGGCCGATGCGGCCGAACGATTCTTCGCCCTACCCGAACTCCCCATCTCGGCTATCGAAAGCCAGCACCACATCTTCGCGGCCGCGTTCTATCGGGGTGTGCGGTATCAACATGATCGCATCAAGGCCGCGGCTGAACCTCTGACAGCCCGTTTTGACCGGGGCCAGAAAGGGCTGTGGGTACAGGGCGAAGCGGTGTTCCTGGAAGGGGTAATGGATAACGCGGCCGCGATCCAGACGTACTGCGAGCAGATAAGCCAGGGAGAAATCCCGGTTGTTACTGGTGTTTACACCGATGCGGTGCGTCTGCTGTTGTGCCAGAAACGCCAGCGTAACGGAGTCAACCATGAACAATCTGACGCCACTCCATGAACTCCCCACGCTCCAAATTGGAGAACAAACTTATCTCTCGGAACGAGTCGTGATGGATGTTGCGGCCGCGAGCCTTTTCCCCATTCAATCACGCGACAGTCTGAACGAAGCCGACTACCAACAACTCCGGCAAATGGCTGAGGCGCATTGCCGGTCAATGGGCTACACCCGGTTACTCAAGCTGGCTCCACCGGTGGTGAGCTTTGCCGAGATGGGTTTTTACTGGGTGAAAGAATTGCCTACCCAACCCAGTGATCCTACAGAAGAATCAGAAAATGGTGCTGGTGATGAGAAGACTCAAGCAAGCGGAGAAGGGGAAGAGGACGAACCATTCCTCATCATGGCTGGCCCCGGACTGGTGGAAGAACTGGCAGAGGGTCGCCTGCATGACGCCCGGTTGGGGCCGTTGGGGTTGGATGAAATTACCCGGCAACATTACACCATTCCCGTACTGGCCGATGAGTCTGTTATTGATTTGATGGATAAGGCCGTGAGTTCCGCCTGGCCCAATGACTATAAGGGCATTTGGCACGACATATTGTCTCAATCGAAGCGCGGCCGCGACATCAGCCGCACGGAGCGACAGTTTTCGGTCATCATTCGGGGAGTCGGGCAGAAACAATATTGGCCCATGAGCCTGCATCTCAAACATGACCCGACGGGAGATCCGTATCTCTTCGTGACCCTGACTGAGGCTCCCAAGACCAAACGGTTATTTGATCTGGGACGGGTAGTGATGACGGACGGCGCGGCCGCGTTGGGGGTTGATTTTCGGCCCTACATTGCCCGGCATCAACAAGGTGATTGGGGGCAACTTGATGAGTTTGATATACGGCAGAACAACCATGCCGTGAAAGAAGGCTTGCGTATCCTTTCGGCCTACAACGTGCCCGTTGGTTCGGGTACAACCAAACGCATTTGGGTTATTACGGAATGGGATCGGTCAGTGACGACAGTTCTATTACCAGAGGAGTACTGAACCCTTCGACTCTCAAACGGGGTAAAATTATAGGGTGCATCCGACTGACTTCTGATGAACAATTAGCCCGCTTGCGAAGGATAATGACAGCAAGCCAACGCATCTTTTTCCTCTTGGCAACACAGATTCAGACCATGATAATGCCCAGGCAATAAATAGGTGAACAAGTGGCCTCATATCGTATTCAACTGCCTGACCGCCTTACCTTGAGACATCGCCACATAATCGCAATCTTTCTCCGCGATGACCTGCGACAGAGCGATTGGTCGTTAGCTACTGAAGCATTTGGGATTTTAGGCGAGGCACTTTTTATTACTCCAGAACGCTCTCTCTCGTTTCAAAGATTGTATGCAGAAATGGTGGACGAAAAGTACGCCGACAACTATCTCCGTGAATTGTTGACTTTAGATTCTGTGCCTGCCCAGAGTCCAGGCCTGTGGGCCAAATATGCCAGGGAGATTACGCAACTGATCAAGCAACAAGAATGGTTTAATCTCTTCGGAGGGCGCACTTTTCTGGCCTATTGCCTCTATTGGTGGAGTGCTTTTGCCAGGGGTTATGCTTTTGAAGTCGAAATATTCCATGATCTGGAACAAAGTGGTATTCTTTTTGAGGCACATGATCTGACGATTCCGGCTGACCGCTTCACACCCTATGATTTGTTGGTCAGTGGATTAACGGGTGATATCAAGACGTCACTTTACTTTGTGCAGTTAGCCCGACGTTTCGCAGTTGACTTTTTTGTTATCAGGCTTCATATTAAAAGTAAGTCGGTCACAGTCGCCGTGTTACTTCGCCCCAAAGCGTGGGATGAGCTAAATGGTGACACGGTTGTGGGAACATGGGATAGCTTTGCCCGCCAGTCGCCCCAACCAGTCAGGATCAAACAGTCTGGCTACGATGTCGTCGCAATTGAATATGCGGAATGGAAGCGAAGAATCCTGCGCTGGCAAGGAGAACAAGAATGACCCAAGAAGATATTGAAACGATGCCCCCGGAAGCGTTTGATGAATTGATTGACAATTACATTGAACGGACAGCCCGTGGTTATGGCGAGATGCCAGCATCTGTTTTTTTTGAATTGCTTTTTGAACGTATGTCACGTCAGATTGAGGAAACCATCAATTTGTCGGTTAAACTGGTTGATGATCACCTCATTGTTGAGCCGGAGCAAGAGGCTGAAGATTTGATGGTGGCAGGGAATGAAATTCTGATTGGTAATCGTCGGCTGGTATTCCATTTAGCCAAACTGACCTGAGCTTCTCTATTCCGCTTTTTCTGTACCAACAGCCATGCTGAGTGAATCGGCATGGCTGTTTTTTTTCTCCTCTCTTTTTACTTTTCGGGGGCGCTAACGCGCCTTTTTCTGTGAATCTTCTTCTCTGTTTTGGGATGGGAAGCGTTGCGGCCGCCCTGTAACGCTTCTCACCCCACCCCCTGTTGAAGCTAGAGCTAGAGGGGAGAGCTAGAGGCAAAGAACGGAATGACCTCTAGCTCTAGCTCTATCCTCTAGCTTCCTCTAGCTCTAGCTCTAGCTCTATCCTCTAGTTTCCTCTAACTCTCGCTCTATCCTCTCGCTTCTCAAGGAGTTTGCCATGCACCAAGCACTCTTAAAACAATTCAAGGCGCATCGTGCTCAGATGAGAACCCAGTACGACCTGGACGAGTTAGCCACCCTGACACTACAGGTGTATGAACGCGGCCTTGATGCTTGGAGTCCCATCGTCGCGGCCGCGCACGGCGACGAACACCACATCATCAGCGGCCACCGGCGGTACAAAGCAGTCTTGCTGGCTCTGACTCTCAAAGGGTGGGCCAAAGACAACCCAGATCGAGAAATCACCATCGAAGTGGTGCGGGCGATGCTCCAAACCCTGGTCGAGTCGCTGGGTTCCCTGGACAAACTTATGGGTTCACTCGTCGCCAAATATGGCGAGGAACTTATCGAGTTCGTGCCGTTTGAAGGCAGTGAGAAGAGCCAGATTTTGACGCTCCAGGCGGCCAATTACGGCAGTGCCAAACCCGATATGTTGGGCATCGCTCACAGCTTCCGCGAGGCGGTGTTAGCCGGAGCCAGCGAAGCCGAAATCGCCCGCAACTGTGGTCAACACCCCAACTACGTGCGTAACCACCTGGCGTTAACGGAAGTTCCCCCCGAACTGGCCCGCCGCATTGTCGCGGGCGACCTGCCGATGAGTGTGGCCGCCACGATTGCCGAACTGCCCGAACCGAAACGGACCGGTCTGGCTATCTTTATCCTGGCGAACGATGTGGGCAAAATCACCGCCGGAGCCGTTAAGGAGATGGCGACGACCCTGAAGAAATGGCAGGGCTTACAGCAACCGCTGTTTGTGAAGCATCAGGCAGCGAGCCAGTAGTCGCTGGCGGGCAAGATGTTGGCCGCCAGCCATTGACCGCTGGCAAGAAAGATGCCGTTGACCGCGAGCCGTTAGCTGATGACAAGAAGACAAAGGCAACCCCATCGTCGCTAACGGTCAATGGTCAGCCGCCAGCGACCAATCCCCAACCACCAGCAACCGAGGTTGATTCCCCCGTGGCCAGACAACGTGCCCTCATTGCTGATTACATGACCCGCCATACGCAGTTCGCTATCCAACATCCTCTGGCACAACGCCTTGTTACGCTGGGTGGGGAAAGAGCCGCGGCCGCGTTTGGCGACAATCGCTGATATCCTCAAGGACGCCCACGAAGCTAGGGGAAGCGAGAGGATAGAGCTAGAGCTAGAGGAAGCGAGAGGGTTGAGCGAGAGCGAGAGGCACCCCTGCCTTTCCTCTAGCTCTATCCTCTCGCTCTAGCTTTTTCCCCCTCTAGCTCTATCCTCTCGCTCTAGCTTCCGAGGAGATCCCATGACCGAACCCACGACCGAACCCCTCACCCGTCCCCTTGTCCGCCTCGATTTCTTCCCTCAAACCGTTCTGCTCACCCGTTTCGGCGAGGGCCATAGCCAGACCTGTTACCCGATGGCAGTCGAGGATGTGGCTGGTGTGTTTACGGATGTCCGGTTAGCGACAGGGTTACTCCCCCGCGAAACCTTGTTCTGGCAGAAACAAGGCGATGTGACGACATTAGCTGTCTATGTTCCGGCCCAGCGTTGGTCGGTACAGTGGCAAAATGGCCCTGCCTACCAACTCCCCCTACCCCCGGCCCTCTTCTTGGGTCGCGGCCGCAACTATTACGTGTATGCGCTACGTTCGCGGCCGCGAGGTCTCCACACCCCTCTCTGGCATTTTCCCAGTCCCAACGTCAACGAGTATGGGGTCATCTGTCTGGGCAACGCCCCCTTCCCTCTCTGCGCGACGGATACCATCT
>JAGNBF010000074.1 GCA_018004935.1 Chloroflexota bacterium
CCTACGCCACCCAGCCCGGTAATCGTGGCCATCTGCCCAATCGCCGCCGTGTCCCCGGTCTGGAGCACCTGCGCCAACTGCTGTAACTCCCGCTCCCGCCCCACAAAGTGCGGGTTCAACCCCATCAGCATCCGCGAGCCGGGGGGCAGGCTGGCCGGTTTGGGGATGTCGTCGAGGGGGAGTTGCAACGGTGAGAACCCCGGTTTGGCGATCAACCGTTGTCTCTCACCGGTCTGACCGATCAGTACCGTAGCGCCAGCCTCCGCCTGCACAGTAATCAGATCGCGTCCGGCAATGTGATGAACATCCAGTTTCTCTTGGGCGGTGAGATCACCGATGTGGACAGCGGCGGGGGGGGAAGGGGTAGATGGCATAGGCAAATCTATCGCATTTACGTGGGACGATTACTTACTTGAGTTTAGAGTTCAGAGCCAGATCTAGCGGGTTTTCCCGAGTAATTTCCTCTCGCTCTCTCCTCTTGCTCTAAGCTCCAGTTACTTAGTGAGCGTCTGAAAATAAATTGGGTGGCGCGGTCAGGAGACTGGCCCCAGCAAATTTAAAAGTTATTTGCGAGCGAACTCTTAGAAAATGGGAGCTTTGGTAATTCAGGGGGTTGACACCATCTGTACGGGTTGGCCTTGTGGTTGCCCGTACCCCGCGAAATCCCGAAGACCCAGAAAATGTTACATGGCTAACGGGCATAATCTGACATTTTTCGCCTTGTCGCCGTGTCGCTTTATCGCCGTGTCGGGTATAGATTAAACTTGTTGTCCGTATCGTTAGCCCCAGGTGTGGGTAAACCAGGCGGCGACCGCGGCCGCGACCGGTTCCGGGTGTTCCAGGGCAACCATGTGCCCGGCTCCGGTAAAGGGGCACAATGTGGCCTGGGGAATGTTTCGGGCCAGGTATTCCATTTGCGGCAATGGGGTGAGTTTATCTACCGTTCCGGCGATTACCAGCGTCGGAACGGCAATCTGGTGCAGGCGGGAACGCACATCAAAGGCATGGCAGGCGGCAAAGTCGGCATAAACGACTTCGGGGGTTGTGGAGATCAGTTCCTGGTAACTCAGTTCAATCTGGGTGTCGGGGGTGCCTTTGGGCCATTCTAACCGGGCCACCAGACGCATCGCGGCCGCGAATTCGGGCAGGATGTGGTGAAGAATCGCATCACCGACAGGCAACGCGGCCGCGGTTCCCACCAGCAGAAGTCCGGTTAACCAATCTGGTTGGCGCAAACCGAGTGTCTGGGCGACGGCTCCCCCCATCGAAATGCCTCCCACTACCACCTGGGGCAGGTTTAGGGTGGTGACAAATTCGCTTACCACATCGGCATAGGCGTCAATGGTGGAGCGACCAGGGGCCGGGGAACGGCCATGACCGGGGAGATCGAGGGTGTACGCGGCCGCGAAGGGGGCCAAACGTAGGGTTGTGGGCCAGCTAAAATGTGTGCCGCCAGCCCCATGCACCAGCACCAGGGCAGGACCTTCGGCCGGGCGGCGGTTGTAAGTGTAGTAAACGCGGGACGAAGAAAGAGCGATGAAGGGCATGATAGGGTATGAAAAAGGTGTGGGTAAAGCCAAATAAACTGAGAGTAACGCTGGAGAAACCAGGTTTTTAGAGTGTCTAAAGTGAATATCCGTCAGGAAAAAAACCTGGTGGTTCTTCGGGATTTCAGGGGGTTGACACCATCTGTAGGGCAATCCTTGTGGTTGCCCTCGGCGGGGCAGGCACAAGGCCAGCCCCACCATGTAGCCACACCCCGCGAAATTCCGAAAGAACCAACCTGGTTTCAGTTGGGAACGGTTACGTGGCGGGTCTCCTGACCGAGCCACCCACGTTATTTTTGGACGATGGCTTACCGGTTTTGCACAAAGCTAAAATAGACAAGGTTCTGGTTACAACTGGCGGCCGTATTAACCCGGTACACCTGGGAAACAGGGGTGCCGTTTACCGATTCCAGTTGCAGGTTATAGCTTCGTACCACCGGCTGATCATATACAAATTGTTCCCAACCAGAGGGGCCATAGGCGGGGGCACTGCCCACTAAAATCCGGGCATCAATGCCACTATCCCAAATATGCACCACATAACTTCCCGCCGCGACAGGATTCCCGGCAACATCAAATGCATCCCCGGCAACCCCTAACCAGCTACAACCCGCGCTATTGGCATTTTGCAGGTATTGGGGGCTGACCTCATCCTTCGTAAAGAGGAAAGCCGAAGGGGTATTGGAAGCGGTGGGGGTGGGGCCAGCGGTGGGGGTTTCCGTAGGGGTGGGGGTAGATGTAGGGGTATTGGTGAGGGCGGGTAGAGAGGGTGTGGCGGAGGGAACCGTGGTTGGCCGCCGGGTGTAGGTTGGTTGTACCACCACACCAGACTCAACCATGGTGGGCACGGGTGTCCAGGTGGCCGCCAGCCCAGAAGCGATAGCGGGGGGTAAGGTAGGTGTCTCTGTGGGGATCACTACTATTTCCACCAGCGTGGGCAGAGGTTCCGGGGTTACATCAGACTCACCCTGCACCATTTCGCGCACAGTGGCAGGAATGAGTTCAGGCAGGGCGACGACGGTGAGGATGCCGATAACCAGGAGAACGGCCGCCCCCAGGACAAAGATCGTCAGCACATTAAAAATGTTGATTCCACAACCTCGGCGAGAAGAACGAGTTGATCGGGACATGAAAACCCTTTGCGGCCCTGGTTATTTATTTGTATCTATACAGGTGGGGTGTGGCTCTGCCTGAGTTTGTCGAAGGCGGAGCCGGGCTTCGAGAAGCACAGCCCTCGCGGACGTGTATAGTTACATTTGTTTAACCAATAACCCATCACTCCAATAATATAATTATGTTGGCTTGTTCACGTTGTTGTTGCAACCAGGTGGTAAAGGTTTGTTCTAAGAGCAGGTTTCGTTGATTACTGTCTAGCGGCCGCGTTTCATCACGGTCTATGAGTTGTACCAGATAGTAACTAACCTGCCCATCGGCTCCAGTGACCGTAATAAGGTCGCTCATCTGGTTCGGTTCTGCCAGGGCAAAAGCCGCTTCTTCAATTTCAGGAATAAGGAGCGTACCTCGGGGAAAGTAATCGAGATCACCACCATTAGCCGCCGTTTCCGCATCAATAGAATATAGCTGGATCAGCGTGACAAAATCGCCCCCATTTTGCATCTGATTCAGGATGTCTTGGGCAATAGCCAGATCGGTCACATGGAGATAACGAGCGCGGACATGGGGGGCGGTGTAGGGTACGGTGGCGGTAATCTGTTCAGCGACCAGTCCGGCTAACATTTCCTGGCGCACCCATTCACGGAATGTCTCTTCATTAAACCCATTGGCGGCTAACCAGTCGGTGTAGCCAGTGGTGCCCCCTGTTTCGTTGGCAACCTGCTGGGCTTCGCTAAGGCGTGCCTCTAACATTTCCGGGGTGACGGTCAGGTTGAGATCCGCGGCCGCGAGTTCAATGAGCGTCCGGTTAATCAAAATATCCAGGACCATATTCTGATACAGCGCCGTATCTTCACCGGGGGGTGTAAAGCGGATCAGTTCGGTGCTAAATGTTTCCAATAAGATGGGCTGACCATTGACGGTGGCCGCCAGCGGTAAGGGGGTAGGGGTGGCGGGTGCCACGGTGGGTGGCTCGGTGGGTAAGGGTTCGGTGAGGGCGGGGGGATTAATGGCCGTAGCAATAGGGGTGAGCGCGGCCGCATCAGCCGTGACCCCGACAGCGACCGTCGGGGTGGGGGTTTCATTGCCCCCACAGGCAGTTAATCCGAACAACACCAACCACACCCAGAGCCAATAACCCTGGTTCAAGTGCGTGCACGATAAATATGTGTGTTGATTTGTATGTTTGCGTGACATAAAGTTAAAGAAATTATAACGCCCCCCCTTCATCTCGCAAGGAAACAAAAAGGAAAGGCCAATTATTCTCGTTGGCTTAACGCGTTTTCCTGGTGCGGAAGCGGTCATGAGAGAAAGTTAAGCAGGAAGATAGCCCCGACAACAAATAAGATGAGAGCACAACCCACCTGAAACGCCGTTTTCGTGAGCTTGAAGAGGAAACGCAGGACTCCCAGGGCTACCAGAAGCACAACCGCAATAACCACCAGGCGCAGGATTTCACCAGATACCAATTCGCCACCCATGTTATTCTCCTTTGTAACGATACACGACTTTGAGGGCTGAGGTTGTCGAACCCGGCTCCGCCTGCGACATACTCAGGCATCACCGTACACTACCTGTATGAATTGACGATTAAATATCGGTTCTTTGGGAATTCAGGGGGTTGACACCAGATGTAGGGGCTGGCCTTGTGCCTGCCCCGTGTGGGGCAACCACAAGGGTTGCCCGTACCCCACGAAATCCTGAAGACCCCGAACGATTACGACTGGCGTTTAGAGCGAGAGGAGAGAGCGAGAGGAAATTACTCTGGCAAACCCTCTGGCTCTGAACTCTAAACTCAAGTTACGAATGCTTTACCGAGTAAATTTCTTGTACAGTCAGCAAGAAAATAGTTACACAGAGAACACAGAGGTAAAGACACAGAGATTCACAGAGAAAATCCAGGCTTTTCTTAAAACTCTCTCAACATTGGCGTTTTTCGTTTTCACCAGAGAAAGCACAGCCTGGAAAGGCTGTGCTACGCCCAGAGGTCGTGTACAAATTCGCCCGAGTCGAAAACTCCGTGAATCTCTGTTCCTTCTCTGTGCCCTCTGTGTCCTTCTTTTTGTTCTGGCTTGTCCAGGTTAGGGTTTTTAGGCATCGTTTCTTTCCCGGTTTAGCCAGCGGTGGGTAAGCTCGCCGATGCGATTGCACCGTTGGCGAATGATGGTGCAGTCGGGTAGGGCTTGCAGGAATAACTCGCCGTACCGCTTGGTCATCAGCCGTTTGTCCAGCACAATCACCACCCCCTCGTCGTCCTGCCGCCGGTTGAGGCGACCAAACCCCTGGCGGAAGCGCAAAATGGCTTCAGGGATGGAATATTCCATGAAAGAATTTTCAAAGGTTTCGGAGCGGGCGGCGAAGATGGGGTCGGAGGGCACGTCGAAGGGTAGTTTGGCGATGACGACAGCCTGTAACGCTTCGCCGGGTACGTCTACCCCTTCCCAGAATGATTTTGTGCCCAGGAGTACCGCCTGTGTGCCTGGCTGTTTGAACCGATCCAGGAGTTGCTGGCGTGAGGCTCCTTCCATTTGGGCCAGCAGGGTGATGCCCACTTCGGCCAGTGGTCCTTCGATGGCTTTGGCGGTTTGGGTGAGCTGGCTGTAGGCGGTGAAGAGGACCATGGTGCGGCCGCGTAAGGCCCCCGCCACTTCCAATATCGCCTCCTCAACATACCGCTGGTAGCCCGGCTGATTCGGCTCCGGGATGTCTGACACCAGATAAACCAGGGTGTTGTTCTTGTAATCGAAGGGGGAGCCGACGGCCAATTCGTAAGCGTCGTGGGCATGGAGGCGGCCGCGAACATAATCAAAGTTGTTGGTGCGGCCATCGTTCCCGGCGGTGCGTAAGGTGGCCGAGGTCATAATAACGGTGTTTTTGGCACTAAAGATGTGCTCTTCCACCAGTGGCCCAATGTGCAGGGGGGCAGAATGGAAGGAGATGCGATCCCGGTTCCATTCGATCCAATAAATCATCTCCGGACGGGCTTCCACCAGAATATCGTGCAGGTTGAGCCGGTTTTCTTCCATAGAACGGAGCAAGGTAGCGAGCATGGCGTACAGATTGTCGCCATCGTCCAGGTCATGCGCTTCCATGATGTTGCCCAACTGTTTGAGCAAATAGTTCAGCCCTTTGTTCAGGTCGGCCCAGGCTTTGTTGAGGTTGTCCCAGGTGAACTCGATTTCGCTGTAGTCGGGCTGGGTGCGGGTGGCAGGGATCAGGCGTAATTGTTCACCGAATTGGGTGCGGCCGCGGAACTGCCCTTTCAAAAAGAAGTCTACTGTTGTAAAGAACTCTTCCAGCCGCGACTGCACCGTGTCCCCTTGCACCCGCAACTTCATAATGAGGCCATCCAACCCCACCTGAATCTCACGGGGAACCACCGCCGACGTCCGCGCCGGAACATCATTCAAAACCCCGGATTTGGGCTTGAGAATTTCGTCTAGCAGGGCATCCAACGTGCGCCGGTCGGTGCGGAAACTCAGCCCATCCGTCACCGCCGACTCCAGGTGATGGGCTTCATCTATCACCAGGTCGGTGAATGGGGGCAGGATGTGGTTGTTGTTGGCCACATCGGAGAGGAGCAGGGAATGGTTGACGATGAGGATGTGGGCATTTTCCGCCCGCCGTTTGGTCAGGTGAAGCGGGCATTGTTCTTGCAGGCAATCTTCCGTCTTACAAACGCCGTTTTCACCACTGAGACGCGCCCAGGCCATCCGCTCCCCTGGCGTGCGCAGGCTGATTTCGTTCACATCACCCGTTTCGCTGGTGGGGAGCCAGATGACGATTTTGGCATAAATGATCATCTCGTCGGCGCTGGTTGGCCCGCTGTGGCGCATCTGCTGGAAGAGGCGGGTGCAGAGGTAGTTGCCTCGCCCTTTACGCACCGAAGCCCGCAGTTCAAAGGGCAAAATGCGTTGCAGGGTGGGAATATCTTTGTTGATGAGCTGATCTTGCAAATTGATGGTGGCGGTGGAGATGACAACGCGCCGCTCGTTTTGGGTGGCCCAAAAGGCCGAAGGGAGCAGGTAGGCCAGGCTTTTGCCCGTACCTGTCCCCGCTTCCACCAGGAGTTGTCCTGCTCGATTAAGGGTTTCGGCGACGGATACGAGCATGTCTATCTGCTGGGTACGTTGTTCAAAATTGGGGAAGGCCCGGCTGATGTTGCCCCCAGGGCGTAACATCCCGGCGATAAGATCAGAGTCTATCTGCTGGGGCTGTTCCAGGGGGTTGAGGCTGTTGCCGTTGACGGCGGGCGGGCTGAACAGTTTGGGCAGGCGGCCTTTGCGTTTGGGCGGGTTGAAGAAGGCGTCTTGCCCTTTGATGGCCAGCACGTCCTCGAAGAAGGCGTTTTCGGGCCAGCCAATTTTGGCTCCGGCCTCGGTGATTTCGCGCAGGGTACTGAGGTCTAGTTGCAGAGCGCGGCCGCGTAAAGCAAAAAACAACTCCACCGTCTGGCGCACATCGTCCAGGGCACGGTGAGTCTGTTTCCCGGCCGGGTTGGACAGGTTGAGGAAGTTGACCAACGCTTCCAGCCCATATCGCCCTGCTTCCGGGATGAGGATGGAGGCCAGGGTAATCGTGTCTATGCGGTGCTGATGCAGGCCAAACCCTTCCGCTTCCAGAAAACTCATGTCAAAACTGACATTGTGGCCCACAATAATGCGGTCGGACAGGGCGGAGCGGATTTTCTGGCGCACCGAAAAAAGCGAGGGCGCACCAATCATCATCCGGTCGTCAATACCGGTGAGGCGGGTAATTTCTGGGGGGATGGGTTTGCCGGGGTTGATGAGGGTTTGGACTTCTTCCAAAATATCATCGCCGCGAAAGACAATAGCGGCGAACTCAATCATGCTTTCCCGGTTCGGATCGAAGCCGGTGGTTTCGATGTCTAGGGCGACGTAGGTGTTAGACATAGGCAGGTTCCGTGGTGCGTGGTGCGTGTAGCATCAGGTTATTGGGGGGAGATTATAGCTGAAAATGGGGGCGAGGCGTGGGATTGCGGCCGCGATATTTGAAGCACGTTTGTTACTTGCAGTCATATACTTTCGAGTATACTAATCACGTGTAGCCTACTCGAAAGTAGCTTAATCTCAATCAGACCCATTAGCTTTTTGACTAAACAGGTGCAGGAATGATCCGACGGATACGTGTCCAAGGGTACAAATCATTAAAAGATGTGGAAATGGAGTTGCGGCCGCTCACTTAGCCATTCTCAGCCCAATAGCTCTAGCTAAGACAACAGTATTGGGTTATGAGGAGCCAGAAAATGGTGTGCATCCACGCCGGTTGAAGTTAATTGCTGATTTATTACACCATGCGGCTGAAGCAAATGAGCATTTGCAAATCTTAATTAACACCCATTCCCCGGTGTTGCCAGAATATTTTGACCCGCAGTCGCTGATTGTTTGCCGCAAGGAAGGTCGAGAAAGCAAATTCATTCCTTTCTCCCATTTTCAAATGAATGACCGGAACTGCCTGCTTATAAATGTGAACGCGGCCGCTACAAAACAGCGATGCGTCAGGCCATGTCTACTTATTCGCCCTTAGGGGGGGTTGAATTCGGGGCGGAGATTGCTGAGGCAATGGATTTATATCAGGCAACTCAAGCCGATAGTTCTCTAAAACATTTTCTTGACCAACTGCAACAGGCCTTCAGTTCATTCTATCCTCTACCTTAATTGGCCTTCGTTAATTGTTCTCGTGCCGCTTTGGGCAGGCTTTTGACGACGAGGGTGTAAGCGTGGTCAATGAGTGCCCAGATTTCTTCAACGGGTAGGGAACCATCCAACGTGATGGTGTTCCAATGTTTTTTATTGAGATGATAACCCGGTCGAACGGCAGGGAACTGGTCACGCAGGGCCAGAGCATAGTCAGGGTCACATTTGAGGCTGATTTCCAGGGGTGAAGCAGGCCAGGCGACCAGGGCAAACATTTTACCTGCCACTTTGTAGACAAACACATCTGGGCCGAAGGGGATTTCTTCGCTGGTGGCCGGTTTTTGGGTGAGGTAGGCACGGAGGGGTTCGAGTTCCATAAGGCGTGGGGCGTGGGGCGTGGAAATGATAAGACAAAGGACGCAACACGTTTCTTAGAAGAGTAAAGGGTCAGTGGTGATTTGTAAATCAGGCAGGGCGTCGCTGAGGGCTTCCAGGGTGGGAATGAGGATGTCGTAGTTGCTCCGCAGTTGCTCGATGACTTCCTGGATGACCTTCATGGCCCACACGGTATCGCGGCCGCGTAGTTCATACACATTCACAATATGCGCCGCCAGTAACTGGGTGGTGGGGATGCCGGACGCGGCCGCGCCCAAAATCAGCCGCATGTACCCCAACGAATCGGTAAACTGGCATACTTCGTCATTGTCTACACACAATTCTACGGGATCAAGGTTGAGTGGCGGCCGCGGCGGGAGTCCATGCCGGATGGTGCCATTACGCCGATAGCCCACCGCCAACACCGCCATCTCAATGGGGCGCAGGCGGTTTTGCCGCTGATCTTCTACCACTTCGGCGGGGGGATCTTCCGCCAACACCAGCCTCTGCACCACCGGATCATCATCAATGTTGATCTGGTAAATCAGGCCGTACACCGCTTCCCGGCTATCTACCGGTTGCGCCTTCACCAACCCGCCAAAACCAGGAATCTGCAACTGAGCTACCCGGCACCCCGCCGCAAACCCCATCGTACTGGCCCGCAATACCCGTCCTATCTGTTCATTTTGCCGCATTGATTCGTCCTCTGAAAGTCTTGCCACGAATTTCACGAATTAACACGAATTTTCTTCGCATTCTCGTTTCACACTCCGCGTGGAATGCTCGCGGCGACGCTTTGCATCGCATAGGACGCCGAGCGTCCCCAATGGTATTCCCACGCAGAGCGTAGGAATCAGTTCTTAACGCACCACGCACCACGTTTTACATCTCATGCCGCGTCTTGCCTGCCCGCGCAACGTCCTTCGTACTCTGTTTGTTCGTCTGGCTACTGCTGATGCCATATTTCTGCATCGTCAGAGCGATCCAGCTATCCAGATAATCCTGATCCTGTTTGCCCACCACGGCTACTTCGTCGGCGCGGGTGAGGATATAGGGGTAGTTGCCCAGGAGTATCTGGCATTGGTGGTAGATGAGGGCGTGTAGTTGGCTGATCACCGCCGGGTCTTGCGCCGCCCAGATGGGTACGTCCACACGGGCAATCTGTTTGTCGTTGTGGCGACCGGGGTTGAGGTAGAAGAAGCAGACCGCCTGCCCCGCCTGTTCAAACCGCTCGTTGCGGGTAGAAATATCCATAAACACAGGGCTACGCTCGCCCGGTTTGAGGATTTCGCTGTACAAATCCACGTCGGTCAGGGTTTGTTGCTGGCGGCTAAAGCGGCCGGTATCAAACTGGGGTGTACCGACTTTGAGCGATTCCAGCATGTTGAGGACGGAGATTTTGTTGGGGCGGTCAATGTAACCGGCCAAAATGCCGTTGCATCGTTGGATGTCGCGCATTTTTTCCAACCAGGTATCAATGGTGGTGTCATGTTCGGCGCTGTCCATACTGCCGATGGGCCAGTAGAGCAGGCGTTGGTCGAGGATGGCGATGAGGGGCGCGGCCGCGAACCGATTCTCCCACACCGTCCTTGCCAATGTGCTGATTTCTGCCACATCCCGCTTGATGCTCACACTGGCCGGGGCATACTCCAGCAAATTTTCATTCAGGTCATCACTGGGGTAACGGATCAGAGGGATGGTGAGGGCTTCGGGGGCCTGGCCGTGGCCGTGATGGTAAATCATCACCCCCACGTTGATGACGTAATACAAAAATGGGGCATGGCGATCCGGCATGATTTGCGAGCCATCGGTGGCGAAGAGGGTGGCCTGGGGGGGGCATGGGGGCGGTGCAATGCCCCGATCAAGTGGCTCGCGCTCGTCTACGGGCAGGGCTGCCCAGAAAATCTTTTCCCCCACTTCGTGTTTTGCCCGTCGAACACAATCTCGCAGCGTTTCCCAATCAGTTCGATGCAAACGCATGGTTTCAATGGCCTCATTAAGTAAATCATGTCTAAGTTTCTGGCGAGATCGGGCCATGCGTCCCATGCTGTCTATTTCCCGTGTTAATTTTTCAAATTCAAGTGCCATTTTTGCTCATTTGTCAAGCCAGGGCTTGTGCCCAAACACGCGTCATCTCAGCTTCTTCAAAATTCTGCGTCAAAAGCCATCCCAGCAAAGTACTGCATTCCATACAGAACGAATAGCTGTCGCTTTTATCTATCAATTCTGGCATAAACCATTTTGACTCAAATACATGTTGGTCTGGAGCTAGAACTAAAATTGCGTCATGAACTAGAGAATTCTGATTGGCAATATGTACTGAACTTGGGTTTTCTGCATGAACAATGTAACGGTTGACCAAGTGGAATCCAGCCTGTTTCAATGCAACGGTTAAATTCGCCCATCCTTTTGGATTCCAATGATGAAAAGTAAAGATAAGACGCCCTTCGGGTTTTAACACTCGGTGACATTCCATAAAAATGTCGCTTAAAACTTTTGTGTACTGTCCATTCCCGTTTGTGTGTTGATCAATAGCCGCATTATTTAGATCATAATCCCAGATGATACCGGTTGGGACTAAATGACGTAGCCACACACGGAAAAAAGCGGCCAAATCACCATATTGAACACTGTCAAAGTAGGGGGGATCTGTTACAACAAAATCAACGCTATTGTCAGGCAGATCAAGACGGGCAGAAGATCCATGAATCAGCATAAAACGTTTTTGTTGACCATTAAAATCTGTAAAACGGTGAACCTCTGTACCTGCATCCTCTTCACCTCGAATTGTAACTTGGGTCGCTTTGCCGTTTTGGATGCGGCGTTCTACAGGGTTTTGTGCCCATTTGCGGCCGCGTATAAGACGGCTATAAAACAGGTTTTGTAACGTTCCAGAGGTTTTTCCTCGGTAAACAGGGTTGTTCTCTAGTGCGGTGTAAGGGAAAGAATACGCATGATGGGCAAATGTATGTCTTATTGCGCCGGGGCGATTCTTAGCAACCCCTTTATACCCACAAAGTAGGCTGTTAAATTCAACGGAAGTAGACACCAGAAGAGCCAGATTGAGATGCACAACAGGATCTGTATCGAGTTGGGTTAAATATTGAATGGCTTTCCGTAGGTACAGCAATTGGCGACTGGAAAACAAATCAAGATAGTGCGGAATGCCTCTATTGATAAGACTTTGAGACTTTGCTCCAGGGGTAATTAGAAAATCTTGTGTTTGAAAACCAGCACAGGAACGCTTTTGTTCTGCAAATTCAATCATAGCCAAATCTTCATCGCCTACAGCTCGGAAAAACAGACCATGCTCCATACATTCGCCAACAGCAACAAGGGGCACATATCGCTGATAATAAGGAATAGTCAAATCGTCTTGATACTCCGTTCCGCAAATTGAACAAACTTTTACATCTTTCTCAAGCAATGGGATTTTCTGATGGATGGAAGACTTGCTGATAACTTGTTCATCCTGTAACACATTAAAACTATTTGCACACAGTTTAATGGTTGTGCCATCACTGTTATGGCGCAGGGTATATGAATCTACAAAGATAGCTTCATGACAACTACAGCGACGACGTAAACCATACAGGAGAAACTGCGACGTATAGGATTTATCACAGTCGGGGCACGTCACACGGTATAAATGGGCCAACTCACCATACAACTGTTCATAAAACCGTAAGTAAGCCGATTCTAGTTGTTTGATTGAAACTTCAGAAAGGGAAGCGCGTGCCTGTAAAACAGGAATGGGATCAATGTCGGCACCAATAACATTCGCACCAAGTCTTATCGCTTCATGCAGAGTAGTTCCCCCCCCCATCATCGGATCAAGAATTATTTTCCCTTCCAACCCTCCCGGTGTGTAATAATCTTGATGATTAGGCATGTCTACAAGGTGCTTAAGTATGAAACGAAATGTACTCCCACACCTTCTTGCCCACCACTTATGGAGATACGTGTTGGGTCGGTAAAGATTTTTGTTATATGACTCTAGTTGAGCCATTTCATCCGCTAAAGCGGTGGTAAAATGGCTATCAATGGGGATGCCCAAATCCCGTCCATTAGATGACCCAGTAAAAAGGTACAGTTGCTGATCCGGTTCTTGAACTCGGTTAATCTCTTCCATTTGATGAATCCTTGTTCCTCGTTTGAAACTCGTTTTTACAAACGGAATTTGATCGCGCTTTGTGCTTTTTGCTGTAGATTAGCCACAAATTTGTTTAGAGAGGGGATGTGGGGATTGCTGATAAAGGCTTCTTGTAACTTCTTTACAGTCGTTGACTCTATTCGAGAAGAATATAAAGAATACTGGTTTCCCTGTAGTGCCAGATCACAGACCAAAAATACTGTCGAACTTTCACTCCCCGGTGTGAGACTATTTTTTAACCCATACGAGATCAAGAGATGTTGATAAGCTGGCTCTTGTACTACCCAATACGCTTTGTGCCCCCACTGTTCCAACACTCTTCCCTTGTTCAGAATCTGAATGAAACAACGTTTCCATACATTTGCCCAGTTAAGACCAAAATTGTAATGAGATACTTCCCCATCTGCCCAAAAATCAGCTACAGCCGTATTTAGAGCACCCGTGTTAGTCGTGTCAACTGTTTGAAACTCAACAATAACAAAATCTTCCACTTCATCACTTAAAGGCTTATGTTTCACCATGACATAATCAAACGATCCCAGGCTTTTGTCACCCGAGTGAACCTCAGAAAACACTAAAATATTATCTTTGGTTCCAAAATGGTTTGTAGCTATTTCTTCAAATATCAAACGTGATTGAAGAAAGCGATTAGGGCAAATTGCGACAACAGACTTACCATGTTCTACAGAACACGTAGCATTTGTTTTTGTACACCGCCCATGCATAAATGGACACTGACGTTCTATGTTTGATACACCTTTGGCAAAAGGGAAAAGATCAATTGCATAACCTAAAATTTCTGCCGGACGTTTAGTCATGGTGTACCTTGATAATCAAATAAAATTGCATGGGTGAACAGTCCCAATCATACCAAATACTGAGTTATCTGTCCGCACAAATGTTCCGGTATCATTTGATGACACAACTCTTCAGATCACCGGGAGCGTAATAGTCGCGGCCGCGATCCCCCTCTACCAATTGCTTCAAAATTGCCCGGAACGTCGTGCCACACCGCCGCGCCCACCATTTGTGCAGGTAGGTGTTGGGGCGGTACAAATTCTTGTTATACGACTCCAGCCGCGCCAGTTCATCGGCAAACTCCGTGTCGAAGGTGTGGTCAATGGGTAGGCGGGTGAGGGGCATGGGGTGTATGGGTTATTGGTGTATTGGTGTATTGGTGTATTGACGTTTAGAGCTAGAGCTAGAGCTAGAGGCAATTACTCTAGCTCTAACTCTAGCTCTAGCTTTCGCTCTCGCTCTGAACTCAGCTTGGCAAGGTAGGGAATGATAACTGCCCCACCATCGGCTTGCCAACAAAAAAGGGTGACAATCGCGTGTCACCCTTTCACCACGTTCCCCTCACCCTGCCCTCTCCCCCTGGAGAGGGTGTGCTCCCTTCTCCCAATGTGGGAGAAGGGCCGGGGATGAGGGTCAGCTTCTTACCTTTTGGCAAGGTAGGGAATAATAACTGCCCCACCATCGGCTTGCCAACAAAAAAGGGTGACAATCGCGTGTCACCCTTTCACCACGTTCCCCTCACCCTGCCCTCTCCCCCTGGAGAGGGTGTGCTCCCTTCTCCCAATGTGGGAGAAGGGCCGGGGATGAGGGTCAGCTTCTTACCTTTTGGCAAGGTAGGGAATAATAACTGCCCCACCATCGGCTTGCCAACAAAAAAGGGTGACAATCGCGTGTCACCCTTTTATCCGAAAGAATGGCTGTTTTACCTAAAAGGACATAAACACGGATAGGAAAAAACACGGCTGTATTTATCCGTGTTTCTTCCTATCCGTGTTTTAATCTTTGTTTTGTCGGGTTGAGGCCCTAATGTACAACTCGTCAATAGGACGGCAGGCGGCGCGGTAGTCGTAAGTGTGGCGGATGAGTTCGCGGCCATTGCGCCCTAGTTCTTCGGCCAGTTCCCGATCCTCTAGCAGGCGTAACACCGCCTCGGCAAATGCCTCTGGGGTATCAGCAATGAGCACATCCTTGCCGTGGGTGACGCCAATACCTTCACAGCCCAGCGTGGTTGTCACCAGCGGCATTCCTTGCGCCAGAGCGTTGAGGATTTTGACCCGCATCCCTCCACCGGCCCGCACTGGCACGATAAATGCCCCAGCTTTTTGGTAATACGGTTGGGTATCGTCCACGTAACCCGTCACGTTGATACGCGGCTCCCGTTGGCCCAGTTCAACCAGCTCCTGCGGTGGCCGTAAACCGACAACATCGAAGGTGGTTTGCGGCCGCGCCGCATGAATAAGCGGCAACACCTCATCAATAAACCAGTTCACCGCATCAATATTGGGCGGCCAATACATCGTGCCAATGTGCAAAATGTGATCCGCATCCGGTTTGCGCTCAATCAACGGCAGTTCATCCAGGTCTACGGCAATCGGAATCACCGTCATCTCCGACTTTTGCCCCATCGCCTCTTCCAACGCCACCTTATCTTCCTGACTCACCGCCAGAATCCCATCAAAATCGCGGCAAATCCGCCCCTCGTACTTTTTTAGCAGTCGCCAATCCCGGCTGTAAATCAGTTTTTGTGGCCCCAAACCCAGCGTGTCTGCCAGCCGTTGGTAGAGGAGCCAGAGGGCGTTGTGGGCGTCCACAATTTTGGCCGCGCCGGGGATGCGCTCGGCGTACTGGGCCATGTTCAACTGATCGGCGTGGGCAATGTCGAAGGGAGTTTCACGGCTCAGTTGCTCCAGCAGTTGCCGCATGTTGGCCCGGTCATCGCGCACCATGAGGAAGGGTTGGTTGGTCAACAGGCTTTTCAGCAAATAGCGCACATCGTCTACGGCCTTCCGCTCAATCGGCACGGTGTGCACGGCATGGCAGACTGTCTTCAAATGGGCAATTTCCGCCGACTGGTCGCCGCGCACAAAAGAGACGAGGGTGACTTCGTGGTGTTGGGCCAGATATTTGAGGACGTTCCAGGTTTTGACTTTGGGGCCGCTATCGGGTGGGTAGGGCAGGACTTGGGTGAGGAGAAGGATTTTCATGGGGTTCGAGTTTTGAGTTTCAAGTTTCAGAGCCTTTAATTTTCTAACAGGCTCGCTGGTTTCAGGATGCTAATTTGATAGATCCGCGCGTCTGCTATTTCAGCGTTGAGATAATCCGTCCGGTGGTTGATGATGGCGAGGTCATGGGCATTGATTTGTTCGCGTCGGATTCTTGCCAAATACGCCCAGGCCGCTGTTTCCAGAAAGGCAGAGCGATTTGGGGCCGACTCAGGCCATAAAGCCAGCGCGTGAAGTAAATCTTCTGAGAGGGTGACGGTTGTTTTGATCTTCATCTCAGACCTCACGGAGTTTGGTAGCGAGATAGGAGAGAGAGACGACCTCGCGGCCGCGACGTCCCCCCGTCACCAGTTTCAAAACACGGTGGGCCATGATTTTGACCAGGGTGAAGGTGTAAATTTGGAACTTGAGCAGGTTCGCGGCCGCGTCTCCATAATGTTTGCGGAAAAACCGCACCCGTCCCTGATACAAATCCGCTTCCCGGCTGGTTTTACGACTGCCACTGCTCCCCCCGCCCAGGTGAATCACCTTCGCGCCAGGGTCATACCAGATTTCCCAGCCCGCTTTCTGGAATGTGTAACACCAATCCACCTCTTCCGCATACATAAAAAAGGCCGGATCAAAACCGCCCGCCTGCCGGTAAGCCTCCAAACGCACCAACATACACGCCCCTTCCACATAATCAACCTTCTGCTGGCCCTTCTCTTCTTCCGGGCCGTGGCTGGGGAAATAGTAACCGTACAACTTCCGCCCCAACCCGGAGAGGATGAGAAATTCCCGCCACAGCGTGGGGAAACGAGTATGAGACGCCTGGAAGGAGCCATCTTTATTCAGCAGATGTGCCCCCACCATACCTACTTTCGGGTTGGCATCCGCCAGGGCCACCATCCGTTGCAAAAAACCAGGCGTTGCCAGAGCGTCGCTGTTGAACAGAAGCGCGTATCGCCCCTGCGCCACATCCATCCCCTGATTATTGGCCCGGCCAAACCCCACATTCTCCTGGTTGGCCATCAGCCGCACCTGCGGATATTGCTCTGCCAGCATCGCCTGACTGCCATCGGTGGAGCCATTGTCTACGACGATGTATTCCAGTTTTAACCCCTCGGCTGTCTGTATGAGCGAATCCAGACAATCAGCCAGGAGTTGGCGAGTATTCCAATTGATGATGATAACGGAAATGTCGGTCATGGCAGTGGGCAGTGAACAGTGAACAGTGAACAGTGAACAGTGAACAGTGGGCAGTGGGCAGTGGGCAGTGGGCAGTGGGCAGTGAAACTGCTGAAGAAAGGGGAGTTTTCACCGCCAAGACGCGAAGGACGCAAAGAATTACTCTGGACTTCTTTTCTTCTTCGCACTCTTGGCGTCTTGGCGGTTCCTTTTTCAGTGGACTCAACAGTAAACAGTAAACAACCAGACTGTCTACTGTCTACTGCTACTGTTCACTGCCCACTTTCTTCTGTGTTTCCACAATATGATACAACGCCATCATCCCCCCTACGAACATCCAGGTGAAAATGGCATTGTCAAAGCCGGAGATCGTTTGGTTGTAGGCAAAGGGCAAAACCCAATCGCCCAGCGTCATGCCCACCAGTGAGGCAATCAGCCCGGCCATCCCGGCATGGGCAAACGCCTCTTCAAAACCCCGTTGTCCGGCGAGTTGGCGTTTCAGGTGTGTACCCAAGCGGAGAAAGGTTGCCATCATCCAGATAAAACAGGCAAAACCAATGACACCGGTTTGGGCCAGAATATCAAAGTAGTTGTTGTGAGTGGAGCGGGCGTCTTGGGGGTGGTAGGTCATGTTGTACAAGGCATAACCGGCTGGCCCCATACCAAACCAGGGATGGTCTACCACATGTTGTAAATTGAGCCGCCAGATGTCTAGCCGCTGTCCGCCACCTTCATCCAGGTTGGCCACAACAATTTCATCGTAAAAATATTGGTAGTTCACACCAACAAAAAGCAGGCCCATGAACGCCATGACGAAAAATAGTTGGCGGGAACGGGCGACGGTGAGGACAAAACAGGCTACGCCCAGAGGAACCCAGCCTGATAACCAAATACGATGCTGAATGAATGACCAATACAGCCACATGCCGAGCAACAGGAATAACATACCCCGTTTCCAGGGTGGTAATTTTTCGTTGAACAGGGCCTGCCCATAGGCTAAGGCTCCCACCCAGGTAATGAACATGCCTCGCATCCCATTTTCGACTAATCGAATGGTAGGCAGGTTGAGTTCACTGGAAAACCAGGCCACACAGCTGATCCCTAAAGCGATCCAAGTCATTGAACGGAGCCAGGCAACATCATGGATTTTGTTGATGACAAAGATAACCATAAAGGGAAGCAAGCTATTGACAAAGAGCGCGGCCGCTTGCACGATGGTGAAAGAGCCATAACGATAGATAAGCGGATCCTCCATCAATAGGCTCCAACCAAAGGCGATAATACCCGTAATAATAAAAACGAGCGTGGGAAGATTGATAGGGGACGGTTTGAGAGAGAACCTTTTTTGCACCAGGAGCATATCTAGAAACCAGAGGCCGCATAGCGCTGAGGCCATCACCAGACTCAGGACGAGTTTGCTTTCGGTGCCGGTGGGTAAGCTAAAGAAGTTGACCAGCCCCGCCAGGAGAAGGACAGCCAACAAACCGTACTCATGCTGACCAAAACGGTTAAGACCAATTATGAGAACGGTAGCGCCTATGGAACCAGCCAGAGCGAGCATTTGCAGGTTGGTGCTGTAGGGTTTCCAGGCGAGAACGGCTCCCAACCCCGCGGCCGCGGCCAGCACCCCTATCATAATGACGATACGCAACAAGACCATCTGCTGTTCTCGCCACACGTTTCCCCAATAGACGCGTTGTTTCATCAAAAAAACCATAGACAATTCCCGATTCACAGGATTAACTCCCCTCGGTTGGCCGGGGTCTAAATTGAGCGGGAACGCCCACCGCTACGGAGTCATCCGGGACATTTTTGGTCACAACAGCTCCGGCCCCAATGATAACATTATGCCCGATTTGGACGTTGCCGATCAGGGTGGCCCCCACCCCAATGCTCACATTGTCACCCAGGATGGGCACGCCGCCCGTCCCAGCGCCGACAGTAACGCCGTGAAGTATTGTTAAATTACGCCCAGCCCTCATTGCCGGGTTAAGGACAATGGGGCCAAAGTGACCTACCCATAAACCTGGCCCGATTTCTACAGAGGGGGCAAGTTCCAGGCCACTATATAAACGCACCAGTGGATACAAGAGCCGTGTCATTAGCAAGAAGAGAAAAAATAATGGGTTGCGTTTTTTAAGCCACAAGTACCGAGACAGGCGATACCACACCACACCAGCAAACGCCGGGTGACTATAGAGGGCCTTCGCACCCGCAATAAATTGTCCTTGAGATGGATGTGATTTATACCGTTCGATATCGCTTGCTAATGCACCAGCCATTTATACCCCCGCAAAATATCGCAGGGTTTCGGGAAGTTAGGGATCCCCTTATGATTGCCCTCGACGGGGCAGACACAAAGCCAGTCCCTACATATAGCCATACCCCACGAATTCCCAAAGAGCCAATATTGTTTGGTTAAGCCGCGGCCGCAACTCTATCCACAAATTCACATAGTTCTGCCCCGATTTTCGGCCAATCATATTGATTCACCGAGAGTTGCCCTCGCTGGCTAAGCGCTGTGCGCAGGTTGGGATCACGCAAAAGCTGTAACACCGCGGCCGCGAACTGTTTCGGTGTTTCAGCTACCAGCAAATCTCGCTCTGCCTTAAAATCTAACCCTTCCATCCCCTTACTCGTTGTCACGACAGGCGTGCCCAGGGCCAACGATTCCAGGATTTTCAGCCGCGTGCCCCCACCCAACCGTAAGGGTATCACTGACAGCCAGCTTTGGGCCACCCGCGGCCGCACATCATCCAGATACCCCGTCAGCACTACCCCCTCACGCGGCGGCAACTGCTCCACCGGCACACCCTCCAACTTACCCGTGACATAAAAGGTCGCTTGCGGCCGCTCCGCCCGGATCAGCGGCCATATTTCGGCCAGGAAATAGGCAACCGCATCAAAATTGGCCTGATAGGTCATGGCCCCGGCATAAACCAGTGTGTCTGGTTGCACCGGGCCAAAATTCTGCCGATGGGCCACCACATCTACACCATTGGGAATAAGAGCACCCTGACCTGTGTATTCAGGCACAATCGTGCGTACCCGTTGCAACTCACCAGGCGAAGCCGCCGAGTATCCGGCAAAATGAGGCAGGCTCTCACGCACATAATTTTGTAATTTCCACCAGGTCAGAGCATGGCGGGCTTTGCGCAGAGGGTTCCGTTCTTTGATAAATTGTTCGTGAATAGTAGTTAACTCGATTTCTTCAAACACCAGAGACACATCCGGCACATTCATCGCGTAAGGGATCATATCAATCTGAGAGGCGATAACACAATCATACCGGTTTTCTTTCGCCCACTGCTGAACCAGGGCTTGAAATTCGGGCTGGAAGGTGTCTATGACGGATCGCGGCCGCGACGAGAAAAAACCCATCATTGCTTTCACCCGAGTGGGCTGGAACGGCTGATAGGTAAACGCCTGAACACACCGGCAAAACTTCTGCAACGCCTCCGTCTGTTCCTCACTAACCGCACCGGGAGCAAAGGAGAGCAAATCTACCGTATGCTGGGCCGCCAGGTGTTTGAGCAAATTAAATACACGAATTTTCGCCCCATTGTCCGAGGGATAAGGATACCAACGGGAAAGGAATAAGATACGCATAGGCCATTCGCTTCGGATGATATGTGGTTACTATCACACCGCTACATTATAAAAGGACGAAACCCGGAAAACGACGGGATCTGTGTTAGGGCGATTGCATACTCACCAGAATGAACCCATCCCCCTACCCCCCTTCCCGAAATCGGGAAGGGGGAACCCACTCGGCGGGTAAAATCGGGGCTTCGCCCCGATTTTACCCGCCTTAAAAAACTCCCCGCCCCTGGGGGCGGGGTTGGGGGTGGGGGAAATCCGAATATGCAATCGCCCTGGGATCTGTGTTCCCAGGCTTCTCCCCTATGGCATACTATGTAATTGTCCAAGAATAACTTCCCGTTTTGCTGTGGCCGGTCTCCTGACCGCGCCACCCAAGTTATTTTTAGACGCTCACTGTGTCTGTACACCTTCACAGTAAAACCCTACGTCTTCCGCTTCCCCAGGCGGCCGCGCCAAAAATCCCCCATCCCTTGCACCATCGCCTGGCGGGCCTCACGGTTCGTTTTGCGCTCCGCCTTGACACTCATACTGGCATACGTCCGCAAAATGCGATACCACGCCCGTAAACGCACGGTCGTGGGGGCTTCATGTTTATGGAGCATAAGCAGGTAGTTGCGCGTGTTGTAATAAGCCACATTGGGGCCGGGCCGGTAATTGATCTGCACCCCCTTGTGCCACAATTTGGCCTGCGGAACGTGCATAATCTTCCACCCGGCCCGCCGGGTACGCACACACCACTCCGTCTCTTCCCAATAATAAAAGAAATGTTCATCCAACATACCCAACTGTTCGATGACATCTCGCCGCACCATGATGGCACAGCCAGACACCCAGGCCACCGGATGGGGTTCGACAAATTGCCCTTTGTCGGGGTCGTTTTGCCCCTTGTGACCCGCCTGCCAATGGTGATCAATCCAGCCACCCGCCGACTGGATCACATCCGGGTTGTCGGCGTGGTAGACCATCGGGCCGACGATGCCGATGCTGGGATCGCTTTCACCCACCGCCAGCAGATGATCCAGGCAGTCGGGGGCCTGAATGGTGTCCTCGTTGAGCACATACACCCAATCTGCGCCCTGAGCGATTGCGGCCGCGATACCAACATTGTTATTCCCGGCATACCCCTTGTTCTCCTTCAGGTGAATAATTTCCACTTTGGGGAACGCGGCCGCGATGGCTTCCACCGAGCCATCCGTCGAGGCATTATCCAGGACGATGATCGTGTGCCGTTTGTAGGTGCTATGGTGCAACGCTTCCAGGCAGGCCAATGTATCATCCCGCCGGTTGGTGTTCAGAATAACGGTGAAAATGTGAGCTTTGTGCATAGACAGAAAGTGAACAGTAGCCAATAATCAGTCGTGAACACTGGTTACTGGTTTCTGATTACCCTCATCCCCTGCCCTTCCCCCCTCACAGGGAGAAGGGTGTCAATTCCCTCTCCCAGGGAAAAGGGTGTCAATTCCCTCTCCCAGGGGAGAGGGTTAGGGTGAGGGGTTACCTTTTTTAACGCGTCAACCCTCGCGCCGCCAACTCTGCTGTGGCATCCGCTACCCGATCTTGGGCCGTCTGCTGGCTGACCCAGCCGATGAGTTCACGCACCCCATCCTCAAACCGCACTTTGGGGTCAAACCCCAACAGCTTCTGCGCCTTGCTGATGTCGGCAAAACAGTGGCGGATGTCACCCGCACGGAATTTTGTGACAATTTGTGGCTCAATGTCTAGCCCCAACTCCCGGTTCAATGCCTGAGCCACACCCAACACCGACGTTTGCCGTCCCGTGCCCAGGTTGATGGCCTGATAATCAGCCTCGCTCCGCTCCATGCCCAACACCAGCCCTTGCACGATGTCACTCACATGGATGAAGTCACGACTTTGCAGGCCATCTTCAAAAATGACCGGGGCGTGACGGTTAAGTAAGCGGCCGCTGAAAATAGCCGCCACCCCAGTGTAAGGGTTCGACAGGGCCTGACGTGGGCCGTATACGTTGAAGAAACGGAAGGCCACGGTGGGAATTTTGTAAGCAATACCCACCGACAAGCACATCTCTTCCTGATCCCGTTTGGAAATGGCATAAATCGAGGTGGGCTGGAGCGGTTTATCCTCACCTGTGGGCAGAGGGGTCAACGCCACATCAGAATCACCCAAATAATGCTCCCACTGCCCCTGGCGCAGGCGAGCTTCGTCGCGGAGCATGGGGTACAGCACCTGTCCATCAGGGGCCTGATATGGCCCTTCGCCGTAGATGGACATGGACGAGGCGACGATCACTTTTTGGATGCTGTGATCGCCTCGGCTGAGGATTTCCAGCAAGATGGCCGTACCCATGGTGTTGACTTCCATGTAGCGGACAATTTCGTACATGGACTGTCCCACCCCGACTTCGGCGGCCAGATGGTACACAACGTCCATACCCGCCAGGGCTTTCAGCCACACATCCGGGTTCCGCACATCACCAATCATGCGCTCCACACCCGCTGGAACCCAGGTGGGCCAGGTGGCGTTTTCGCCATGCACCTGGGGAATCAGGGCGTCCAGGATGCGTACCTCATGGCCTTTAGCCAACAACACATCTACCAAATGGGAGCCAATGAAACCAGCTCCCCCTGTTACTAAGATTTTTGACATGAAGACTCTCCTCAATTGGAATATAGGAAGAAGTAAACAGTGAACAGTGAACAGTGAACAGTGAACAGTAGAGTTTATCGGTAATAACCTTCCGAAGGTTTATGTCAACTAACTGCTCAAAGGTACAAACCTTCGGAAGGTTTCCAAATGTTATTGCCGATAATGTCTAGTGAATAGTTTTTCCGGTACTGTTCACTAGACACTGTTCACTACTTGTTCATAACAGGCCAGAATCCCCTCGGCGGTTCTGCGCCAGGAGAATTGGGCCGAGCGGGTATAACCAAGCTGACGCAGGCGTTCTTGTTCTGCCGGGTTGGTCAGTAGGGTTTGTAAATGGTGAGCCAGGGTGGCGTCGTCTTCGGCGTCCACAATAAGGCCCGCATTTCCGGCCACTTCGGGAATAGAACCCCGGTCGGAGCCGATGAAGGGCGCACCACAGGTCATGGCTTCCAAAATGGGCAGGCCAAACCCTTCGATCCAGGAAGGAAAGACGAAGGCCTGGGCATTGGAGAACAGGACGATCAAATCTTCCCGCGAGGGGCGGATGAGCAGGCGGGCGTGCCCTTCGGCCACGGCTTCGTGGATGACGGGCCAGGGGTCGGGGCGGCGGGAGAAGAAGACGATCTGGTATTGTTGGCGCAGGGCTTCGGGCAGGCGGCGCCAGGCGCGAATGATGACACCGGGGTTTTTGAGGCCATCGGCCAGGATGTAGGGGCGGGTGAGGTTATGACGTTGCTGGACATCCTGATACGCGGCCGCGTCGTCTACCCGCCTCAAATCAGGTGTGGGCGCATGGTGGATAGCCGTAATTTTCTGCGGTGACAACCGGCCATACCGGGCAATCTGCTGGCGGGCATACTCCGAAACAGTCAGGAGCCAATCCGCCTGCCGTACTGCCCGCGTGGAGCAATAATGCAGGTAAGTCATCATCATCACCGTGCGGGCATTTTTGGGATGCCCTTTGATGATCTCCCACCAGGGCATAATGTTGATTTCGTCGTGCAAGGTGATGACGGATTTTGTGCCGGAGGGGGCAAAACCATAGTTGGCCGGGAAATGGGCAATGTCCAGCTTATCCTGGGCCATTGCCTGCTTGAGGCCGCGCAAATCCAGTTGGAAGCTGGAGAGGCCGTTTTTGTAGGGTAGGGTGCGGACTGTGACCCAGCCGGGCAGGTTGGTCAGTTCAAATGGGGCTTTGTTATCGGCGTAGAGGAAAATCTGGTGATCGCGGGCCACATCCACCAGGGCCGGTACGATATGTTGGACGTAGGTATGCACCCCGCCGACTAAACCGTGTGAGAGATAACGCACGTCAATGCCAATCCGCATTAGCACACCACCCTTTGGTAAATGGCTTCCAATTCGTCAATTTCTTGGGCCACCGTTTTGACTGGTTGGATACCGGCTTGCAACTGACCCAGCAGGGCGGGTTCTTCAATGAGACGGCGTAACTGTTGGGCTAACGCGGCCGCGTTCCCCGCCTCAAACCGTAGCCCATCTTGCCCATGTGTCACCAGCTCCGCCATCCCGCCCAGGTCTGACACGATGACCGGGGTGCGGTGGGCAAACGCTTCTACGATGACGTTGGGGCTGTTTTCGTACCAGAGCGACGGGACAACCAGCACATCAATGTTCTGTAAGACCCGGCCTACATCATGGGCCTGGTATAACCCGGCCAGATGGAGCCGGTTATCTTTTTGACTCAGGGCTTCCAGGCGGCGGGTGTAATCAGGGAAGGGGGTGATGTTGCCGTAGGCGTGGACGGTAAGGGGGAGAGAGGGGAGTTGCGATGCGGCCGCGAACAACACATCTACTCCCTTATGCGGCGCAATTTGCCCAAAATACCCTACCCGCAACCGCGTAGACGGGGTTTTCACCAGCAGAGACGCTTCAATCTCTGGCATATCAAACCCCTGCCGCGAAAACGTCAATTTCGATAGCGCAATCCCCGACTCCGCAAATACCCGTTCAAAAAAATGGGAACGGCAAATAATTGCCTCAGCCTGGTTTAAAGTTTGCTGTAAAAACGCCTGCCTTTCTGCCACCTGCTGAATACGATCCGTTTGTCGTCGCCAATAATGATCCATCAGACCGGGCAACCGTTGATCCAGCCAGCGATAACGGCGTTGTTCTTCGCCCAAACAGCGGGCACAAACAGACGCCTGAATCGGAAAAGTGGAAACATCGCCATTGCTCCGCAACATGGTGATGCGGGGGCAGAGAAACCAGAAATCCATCAGGCTGACAACCACGGGCAGGTTGTGTTTGTGAGCAACGGGGATGGTACTGCCAGAAAGCAGATAACCACTGATCAGATGAAAGAGATCGGGCTTTTGCTCGGCCAGATATTGATCCAGGTGTTGGGCGACCCATTGGTTATCATAGGCATAACGGAACATATCAGGCGCATCGGCCAGGTTAAAAAACAGTCGCCGCACGGGAATATCGTCGTAAACATCATCTTGCCACAACAACCGTTCCGGCGAAGGTTGGTCAATCCGTTCTACGCAGATCACCCGGATGTCGTGGCCGCGTTGCCGCAAACTTTGGGCCATGCGGTACGCTTCTTGCTCCGCTCCGGCGGTATAGGTGGGGGGGAAATGGTGTACACCAATAACGATTTTCATGGGGTCGCCCGCAAACGCCGCAAACGTCCAGTAAATTTGGCCTGAAACCCTTTAATTACTTCCCATTCCCACTCATTAAACGGATGAAGCAAGAAAAGTGTGCCGCTGTAAACGACAGCCCCAATGGGAATTAACATTAGCATGTTCCAATCACGCAGTAAAAAGATCACCAGCCCCATGAGTAATCCGGCGCTTACAGGCTTCATAATGGTATTTTTGACATCAGTGAGGGGGAAGTCGGTGTGGAGCACCATGTAGAACATAACAAGCGCGGCCGCTTCCGTTGCCACCGTTGTGATCGCCGCCCCGACATACCCATAACGCGGAACCACATACAGATTGGCCGAAAGGTTAAGCAAAAAGGCAAAAAAGTAAACGCGGGCCGCCTTCTTTTCTTTATCTGATGCGGTCGTCAGGCTCCCACAAATCCAGCTCAAGCTAAGGAGCGGAATCGTCCAGATTAAGATCGCCAGTACGGGCACTGAGGGAAGATAACTCTCCCCATATAAAAGGCGGGTAATTGGCTCGGCCAGTACCGAAATCCCCACTCCAATGGGCATAGAAACAGTAGCCATAAACTTAATAACCGTATTAAAAGTCTGGTGAACACGCTCTTTAGACAGCCCAAAATGGCGAGACATTTGCGGTGTCAGGGGAGTAACAACAGCCATGGGAATAAAGAGAAACCGTTGTGTCAGGTTGTAAGCGGCTTTGTACCAACCGACTTCTTCTGGGGAGCGATTCAAGGACAGGATGACGGTGTCGAGATCAGTGGCGGCCATGATGGTAAAGGTGATGATGGCAAAGGGTAAACTATGCCACAATATAGGCAACCATTCCCGGGGAGTCACATGAAATTTGAGTTTAGCCAGTTTTAAGCGGCGGATGTAACGAATGCCAATGATAGCGGAGATAGGCAAGCCAATGTACGAAGCAACGATGAGACCATGAAAGGGGATACCGAGTACCAAAACAACGGTCCCGGCGAGAACAAAAAATAACTGGTTCACAGCGTTGAGGGTAGAACCATAATCCACACGTTCATGGGCCGTCAAGACAAGTTGCATGGGACCATAAAAGGCAAAAATAAAATAGCTTAAGCACAGAAGAAAGATGCCCCACACCATAGTAGGTTCGTAATCGGCGATAAAGGCGGCACTAAGGGTGATGAAGAGGGTGGCGACAGCGGCAAGAATGAGGCGGACACAAGCAACGTTCCAGAACATTTCGTCGGCGGTTTTGCGGCCGCGAGCAATCTCCCGCGTCACATATTGGGTCATGCCCAGGTCACCAATAATGGAAAAGATGGCGGCGTAGGCCAGGGCCGTGTTGTAGAGGCCGTACCGTTCATCCCCCAGGCGGCGCACCACAAACACATTAAAAATGAAGCTAAGGATGGAAACGATGGTACTAGAAGCCAGAAAATAGAGGGTGTTTTTGACCAGCGTCGCGGCCGCGCTTTGGGCACTTTCCAGGACAGGGGACGACGGAGTTGAAACTAAATTTTCATCTTGCATACATGACTCAATTGAAGGGTGCTAAAGGAGAGAGGTATCTATACTCGCCAAAAACTATACGCACAAAAAACTGACATCCTTGCCAACAGTGGCCCCATCAAGGAATCTACCACAGCCAGTATCATGTGGGCAAAGGGCAAAAACCACATGACCGTCTCCATCTGCGTATTGTCGGTTTTTTAACTTACATGTGGGCTTACAGGGGGTAATGGGTAATGACCCACCGTCATTTCATGTTTAGTAATCATTCGTAGAACAGCCTTTCAGGCTGTTCACCCGCTCGAGAAAAGAAATACCGGCAAACACCAGGAGCAAACCCAATTGAAAATTGCGGATAAATAGACGAAACCCCTAAAATTGGTTATAATAGTAACTATCTGGGGATGACAGGCTTCGACGGGGAAGGTTGATCCTGGATGGCAAGCCGAGCACGCTTACACCCTCGTAAAACTGGAGCAACAATTAAGTGCTAACAACAACGCACGATACAACGCTCTCCCCCTCGCCGCCTAATCTCGGCTAAAGGGAAGCAAAGGCTCTGAAACGGGCCGCGTCTTCTATCAACGCTCATTGGCCGGAGATAGACAGGCGACACCAAGTCAATGTGCGCTTCGCCCACACCGATAGGCGTAGCTAAGCGGCTCTTTCGGGAGTCATCGGTTCGTCACCATGTGATCCCGGTCAGCAGGGGCTATGGGGATTAAAAGCAAATGAGCTGACTATGCTTGTAGAAGTTCAGCGGTCGAGTTTTTCGGACGCGGGTTCGATTCCCGCCATCTCCACTAAAAACGCCTGCGGTTAACCGCAGGCGTTTTTTTTGTTCTTTGGGAATTCAGGGGATTGACACCAACTGTAGGGGTTGATCTATTGCCTGCCCCGTGTGGGGCAACCACAAGGGTTGCCCGTACCTCACGAAACCCCAAAGAACCGTTTTTTTTGTCATATTCGTATCTTCTCAATGTTTCGAGGGAAACGTGGCCTGAGCCTGTCGAAGGCCGTTGGTTGAGCGTGTCTCAACCAACACCACCGCGCTTTATTGAGAAGATACCCGTATTCCCCCTTACCTCTTACTTACCCTGTTACTCGCGGCGAGTCACCATGGGACCCATCGGGCGACCGCCCATGAGGTGCATGTGGAGATGGAATACCTCTTGCCCTCCATGCCGGTTGCAGTTAATCATAATCCGGTAGCCATCCTCGGCAATCCCTTCCTGGGCGGCGAGTTTCTTCGCCACCAATAACATCCGCCCGGCGATGCGTTCATCTTCTTCCGTCAGATCGTTAACTGTGGGGATTTCTTTGTTGGGGACGATGAGAATATGCACTGGGGCCTGGGGATTAATATCACGAAAGGCCGTCACGAGATCGTCCTTGTATAACACGGTAGCGGAAATTTCCTGGTTAATGATTCGGCTGAATATGGTAGGCATAGCTCTTATCCTTGGAGAACATTAAGGAAGGAAAATTAAATCGGTTACTGTTCACTCTTCTGCTGTGGGCGGGGCCAGGCGCAAGCGAATCAGTCCTTTGACCTCGCCTGGGTCGGCAACCTGACCTTTACGTAGGATGACGATTTGCCCGGCCTCGGCCATCTGACGGGCAAAGAGGCGGATACGTTTGAGCAGGGTTTGCCATTTCTCGGGGTAGATGGCTTGAGCGACGGCTTCGGGGGTGGTGTAACCTTGTGGCCCCGCGGCCGCGCACTGTTCTAATATTGTGGTCTTCACTAAATCATCAGCGATCCGTCGTTTCTTCTGGGGTTGGTTGGGATCAGGCAGAGTGGGCATGTTAGCGTCCTTTGAATTGCGCCTCCCGGCGTTGAATGAATGACATCACCCCTTCCTGGGCATCCTCACTCTGCATAAGGGGGAGCAGGTCAGGCATCAGGCGGGCAAAAGCGGCCTGTTCGCCCTCATGACGAGCCAACCGGGATGAAGCTAGAGTAGCATATACCCCGAGTGGGGCCTGCATGGCAATGGTTTCGGCTAAGGTAAACGCGGCCGCGACCTGCTCACCAGCCGGTACCACTTTCTGCACCAACCCCAGGCGATACGCTTCTTCAGCGTTGAACTCATCTCCTGTCAGCAAGTAGCGCATAGCATTGCCCCAACCAATTTCCTGGACAAAACGTACCGTTGCCCCACCGACCGGATAAATACCCCGCTTGATTTCAATCTGGGCAAAACGGGTATCCTCAGCCGCTACCCGGATATCAGTCGCTAAGAGTAGCTCCAGCCCTACGGTCAGGCAAATGCCCTGAACGGCGATCACTACCGGTTTGCGCAATAGGCGTGTGACATCCAGGCCAAAGGGATCTAATTCATCGTCGGCCAGGGTAAGGGGTTGGCCACCGGCAAAAACGGCCGCCCACTGGGGCAAATCTAGCCCCCCAGTAAAATGATCGCCGTGGGCAAACAGAACCCCACAGCGCAGGTCATTGTCACGTTGGAGTTGCCCATACGCGGCCGCGAGTTGGTGAAACATCTCAATATCAAAGGCATTGCGTTTATCTGGCCGGTTCAAACCCATCATGAGTATATGGCCGCGTTGTTCAAGCGTAATTTTTGTCATGGCGAAAACCCAGGCAACGTATACTTAGTGAACATCTAAAAATAACTTCCCGATTTAGACCTGACAGGTTTTCGGAAACCTGTCAGGTCTGTGCGGAACTTATTTTTGGACGATTACTTAGCGCCAGTGCCGCATGGGCAAACCGGGCACAGGGGAATGAAACTTAACCAGATGGGGCATTGCCAATGATCCCAGGTAAACAGTCTGCAAATCAGGTCCGGCAAAGGTGACACTGGCTGGGAATTGTAATGTAGCACCGACACAGGCATACATATCCATCGGCTGTAAGGCACTGGCGTTAATCTTCTCCGTTGCGTTATTTAACGCCCCTTCATTACGGTCTTCAAAGACCATATGGAAATCCCCATCTGGGGTGATGATACCCAGCCCATTGCTGATGACCGTTGTCACCCACAGATTACCGTCAGCATCAAAGGTGAAACCGTCTACGTAACGTCCCTCGCCTAAATGGCCGGGGGCAACCTCTTCTTGTGGCCCCAAAGAGCCATCCTCATTTACTTTATAACGTACGATACGGCACATCATCGTTTCGGCGGCGTAGAGGTAGCTCTCATCAGCATTCAGGCGGATTTCGTTGGTGAAGTATAGGCCATCAGCAACAATGCGGGGGCCTTGCTCGTCCCAAAGGATGATATACCCATCGGGGCGGGGAGCGGCGCAGGCGACAAACCAGGGAATATCGCGACTGGAGATAGAAATCCACAAACGATCCTGACTGTCAATAAAAACGTAATTGGCCGAACCGAGGGGCCGTCCTTCGATTTCACTAAGGATGACTTCGTGGTTGCCCTGTCTATCCATTTTGTAAATATTTCCATTGCCAATGTGGGCAATGTAAAAATTACCCTCTTTATCCATTGCCAGACCATTGGTTTCGCCGGTTATGGTACCAATGGTCGTTTGGGTTCCATCTGGGTCAATACGGGTAACACTACCCCGGTTATCGGAACACCAGAGGGTGCCATCTTTTTCAGCAATGATACTTTCGGGGCGAGCCAAACCGCTATGAACAAATTCTAAATCAGATAGATCCAACATGAATGTTTTAACCGAACTCATTATTTGCTCCTTGTGACAATGGGATGACTGTAGTTAGGCATTAAAACTTATAACATAGGAGTTACGGGATCGCTCGAGCCGGTCTCCTGACCGTGCTCATCGTGGCGCGGTGAGGACACTGGTCACAGCGCGTAAGTCCTAAACAACAGAATACAACTTGACCAGAGCATTTTTTTGCTTCAGCCGTTGATTATTATAGCTTTAAAAAAAAATAGTAACTATTCAGGGGAAGCGTTCAGTTACCCCGCCCGGCGGTCAAAAAGCCCAGGCCAGCGGCTTTGTAACCATAGTCGTTTATGACCGGGCAGGTCTGGCGGATGAAACTATACTTACCACGGTCATAAAGTGACATTTTGTTAGCGGCAACAGATTGGTAGGTTTGGACTGAAGACCCATCCCCCTTCGATCCCAGAGGGAAGGGGGAAGAAACCTACCGGCGCGGTTTGGCGAGCGGACGTTCGCCAAACCGCGCCGAAAGTAGTTCCCCGCCCCTGGGGGCGGGATTTGTCGAAACCAACCGCCTTCGATAGGCTCAGGCTACGTTTCCCTCGAAATATTGAGAAGTCACCTTTGTGGGTATAAATGGGCGCGGTAGGAGTCAGACAACGGTGATGAGCGAGCCGGTTGGGCCTTTGCTTACCTCAATACGGTTAGGAAAGGCATCCCTTAGCTCATCAATGTGGGTGATGATCAGGATACGGGTGAAATCTTGTTGAATGGTGTTAATGGCTTCGATAAGACGTTGCCGACCAGCGGGGTCTTGACTGCCAAAACCTTCGTCTATGACCAGGGTTTGCAGGCGTGCTCCGGAACGTTTGGCTAATAGTTGCGAAAGGGCCAAACGGAGGGCAAAGTTGACCCGGAACTGTTCTCCCCCGGAGTAGTTTTCGTAGGGTCGTTCTCCGGCACTATCTACGATGATGATGTCCAGGGTTTCACGAAGTGCTCCTTTACGGCTTTTGAGGGCTTTTTGGGTGTCAAAACTGATGCGCATGTCACCATTGGTGAGGCGGTCGAGGAGCATATTGGCGCGCTCTTCGATGTCGGGCAGGGCTTGTTCAATGAGAAGCGCCTGAACGCCTTCGCGGCCGCAAGCCTTTTCCAATGTTTTTAGCCGGTTGATAAGCAGACTTTGGGACTCTTTTGCTACCAATGTTGTTTGGCGTTGTGTTTCTCGTTCCACTAAAACGGCCAGACGGCTTTGCATTACTCCTACTTTGCGATCTGCCTGGGTTTTCTGTTCGCGCAACAGGTTGACCTCTTTCTCCAGGCGAAACAATTCGGCCTCACTCCCCTGCATGGTGGCGAGGGTATCTTGGGCCGCCTGATATTGTTGTTCTTGCTCCGCCAGGTGGGTTTCTTGTTCGCTGATTTGCCGTGTGCCTTCGGCCAGCGCTTCATCCAGAGGGTGTGCGGCCGCGGTTGCCTGTCCCAATTCCTGCTGACGGGCAGGGGCATGGTTTAGAGCGGTGCGCTGTTGGCGGGTGGTGTCATGGGCCGTGGCGTCATAACCGATAGCGGCCGCGGCCGCGTGCAACTCCTGTAACAACACCTGTGCTTCCTGAGCATATGCCCCAGCCAGCAAAGCCTGTTGTACCGCCCCCAATTCCCCCCGCCCTACCTGATGCCAGTCTGTCACCAACCGGTCAATTTCTCCCAACCGGGCATCTTCGCTGGCTATCTGCCGGGTGAGCGTCTGGCGCTCTTTTTCTAGCCGGGGTCTGGCCTGAACGACTTGTTCCAACTGTTTTACTTGTTGGCGTGGTTCAGCTAAAGGCGACTCATCTGCTAATTGCTTTTCCAATTCAGTCAGACGGGCGGCTTCATCCGCTTCCCATTCTTGTACCGCCTGGTCAATCTCTTGCAAACGGGCATCCGCAGTAGCCAGACGCTGTTGTTGGGTTTGCTGATCCCGTTCCAGTTTGTCACTTTGTTTGAGAATTTTGTCCAGATCCGCAATTTCCGCTTCTAGCGTTTTAAGTCGTTTCTGATTTTGGCTGTACTCCTGGCGACCAACCTCATTTTCGGCCGTTAATTCGGCCAGAACCGTCTGACGATGGGTTTCACTGAGGGGCTGACCACAAAGTGGACATTCACTACCGGTTTCCTGGCCTAATTTTTCGATGCGTTCATTGTGCTTTTTCCCCTGTTCTTTGAGTCGTTCCTGCTGACCTTTTAGCGCATCTCGTTCGCCCAGAGCGAGGGAGTAGCGATTGCGTTGGCTGGTTAGAGCGGCTACCTGCGCCGAAAGTTCGATCAGGTAGGTTCCGGCTTCGGTCTGGTTTTTGCGGACGCCTTCACGTTCTTTGTTTAGGGTATGTATGCGTCGCTGGCGTGTTTGCAGTTGCCCTACCTCTTGAAGCCACAGTTTGCGTTCGTTTTCCTGGTTTTGCAGGTGGGTGCGAGCGGTCTGTAATGCTTTTTCTTGTTCGGTCAGGGTGACTAATTCGGTTTCGACTTCGGTGAGGCGGAGATGCGCCTGAGTACGCTGACGTTGCACGGTTTCGCACTCTGATTGGGCATGTTGAACTCGTTGGGCCTGGGTTTCTAGCTCCGTCTGGCGTTGGCTCAGGCGGCTTTTTTCTCGTTCAATGGTGAGTTCATGCGGCCGCATCTCCCGTTGTCGGGCATGGTATGCCTCAGCTTTCATCTGCCAGCTTTGGATGGTGGCTTCGGCCTGTTCCCAGGCGGCGTAATCGGCCAGGATAGTAGCCGATTGGTCAAGGATGCGCTGATAAGATTGGCGTTGGTTTTGGCGTTGGTTTTGGGCACGGCGCAGATTGTCCAGGATTTGCCGGGTACGGGTCAGACCGGTGTGCAGGTTGGCAACCAGTTGTTTTTGTTGGCGGGCGGCCTCTTCGGCCCGGCGGAGCTGGCTGAGCAGGGATTCTTTATCACCCAGGCGTCCCTGAATATCGCTAAGTTCGGCCTGAGCCTGAATCAGTTCTGCTTCACGGCTGGTTTGCTGGCCTAACTCCTCTTCAATTTCGCGCAGGCGGCTTTCGAGCAGGAGCATTTGCCCTTCTTCGCGTTTGCGACGTTCGGTTACGGCTTCGCGGTAATTGTCCCATTGGCTTACGCCGAGGAGATCGGCCAGGATTTCTTTGCGTTTGTTGGGTGATTTGGTGGTGAATTCGTCGGCTTTGCCCTGGAGCAAAAAGCTGGCATTGGTGAAAATGTCGTAGTTGAGGCGTAGAAGTTTTTCGATGGCTTCCTGGGTTTCTCGGCTCCGGGCTTCACTGAGGGTTTTCCAGCCATTATCGGTTTGCAGTTGGAACTCCAGGGCCATAGATTTACCCAGTGGTTTGCGCCGCATGACCCGGTAAATATTGGTGTCCATTTGAAAAGTGAAGTGGACGGAGGCGGCATCACCACGTGCGGCCGCGATGCGGTTGATGACATCATCATCACTTTTACTCCGGCTTTGACCAAATAAAGCCCAGGTAATCCCATCCAGGATGGATGATTTGCCCGCCCCATTGAGGCCAGAGATACAAGCCAGATGCAGGCCCTCAAAGTTGAGGGTAGCCGTTTCGCGGTAGGAGAGAAAATTAGTAAGTTCTAGCTTCAAAGGAATCATAATGACTGTTTGTATCTATTCAGGGGAGTTCGTTCCCTCTCCCCAAACGGGAGAGGGGAGTTCGTTCCCTCTCCTGGGGGAGAGGGTTAGGGTGAGGGCGGTACGGCTTACCCTCACCCCCGGCCCCTCTCCCCAAACGGGAGAGGGGAGTTCGTTCCCTCTCCTGAGGGAGAGGGGTAGGGTGAGGGCGGTACGGCTTACCCTCACCCCCGGCCCCTCTCCCCAAACGAGAGAGGGGAGTTCGTTCCCTCTCCTGGGGGAGAGGGTTAGGGTGAGGGCTTTATAGTTACTATTGTTCATTTTCTTCTTCTGCTGGGGGAACGTAGAGGAAGCTATCTGGATACCCTTCTGTGTTGGGGCCGTATTGGTAGACATTTTGCCAGGGGATGTAGTTGCTGACAAAAACATCTTCCAGGATGAGGTCGCCATTATAGTTGTACACCTCGCGGGTAATGGTGACGCGGGAGCCACCTACCGCCCAATCCACCTGTTCCACCGTACCTTCTGGGATTTCCGGGTTAAATTCATAAATGTCGGGGTTGGCCGGTGTTTCATTTTCGATGAAAGGTGTGCTCTTCACAATTGATCGGTCCATACTGGTGCTGTAGAACTTTACCGTGAGGGATTGGAACTGCTCGTTGTAATAATTTTCCATGAGCAGGTAATGGGGGGTGTTGTTGATGAATTTGAAGTCCACGATGGGGGAGAAGACGGTTGCATCCATGCCTGCGCCTTCGCCGTCGTTGTAGTAACCTACTTGATAACCATGTGCCCACCGTTCCACAATGGGGAACCCCGCCCAAAAGGCGGCCTGGAATACGGTGGTGCTGACCTGACAAACACCGCCCCCTACGCCTTTGATGGTGCGGCCGCCGACAATGATTAGGCCGGTTTCATATCCATCTTCGGCCGAAATGGGGCCGAGGTATTTGTTGAAGGAGAATTCTTCACCTGGAGCGATAACGATGCCGTAGAAGTTCGCGGCCGCACGGGCAATATTATGTTTGCGGCTATCAGTTGAACCATAGAACCAGGTGGTACTCTCCGAAACCAGTTCGGTGATACCCAATTCTTCACCAGTGGCATTAGAGTTAACCACCGGTACGATCTCTTCCAAAACAAAGGGGATAGAACGATTGGGGGTTGTGACCTGGGCCATGAACTGGGCAATAGTAGCTTCAATATCCAGGGTGCGGCCGCTGATATGCGGTTCGACCAAAACCAGTTGGCGTGTGCTGTCATTGAAATAAAAGCGGGCACTTACCGGCTCCCGGTATATGGCTTCTGTGTACTGGCTGAGCCAATGGCGCAAGGCGTTTTCATCTATGGTGACATGGTAACTGGCGGAGCCATTGTTGGTATCCTGCAAAGCGATACGCAACCAGCCGGTCAATTGCGTCACGTCAATCGTGAGGTTATCTAGATCTACTCCAGCCAATGGTTCTTGCAAATAAAAAGTCATGGGACCGCTGATGATCTGTTCGATCTGGCGGGCGGCCTCGGCGGTATCCATTATCTGAGGGGAAAGCTGATGCACTAACAGTTCTAACTCAACATTACGCAGGTCTGCCAGGGGGTTGAGAAGCCGGGCGCGGGCGTCGTCCACATCCAGGATACGGCCAAACTGGGCTGGGGTGTAGTCTACTTCACTGCCGGTATAGAGCAGGGTGGCATCTTGGGAAGGTTGATTGATCTGAGCGGCCAGGCTATTAAGGACGGCATCTATCTTTGCTTCATCAAACACAACAACCGGAGCGATGGCTGTGCCGTAATACCAGGTCTGTAACTGGCTTTGTAGGCTGTTATCTTCACGACCAATGGCATACGCGGCCGCGACCGTTTGGGCTACATCAAAGGTAATACCTAACTCGGTTGGGGTAAATTCCCACTGTTCGGCACTGCCCGGAATGGTGAAGACAATGGCCTTTTCGCCGGGATAAGGGAATGCGGCCGCGAGCGCGGCCGCGGCTTCAGCCTCAGTCATCTGCCCTAACTCCTGCCCCCAAACCGTTACCCCGGTATAAATCTTGTTCTCATGCTGTAATTGGTAATTCGTCATTACCCCGGCCAATAGAACCGTAACAAGAACAAACGCGGTAATAGGAGGTAAGAGGAACCAGCTAATCTTATGGGCTAAAGAGCCAGATGTGGCTGGTTGGGACATCGTTTCAGTTGCTTGCATAAATAACACCTTGTTATGAGATGGGGTTTGGCGTTTTTTGTTTCCACCAGAGAATGCACAACCGGCAAAGGCTGTACTTGCGATCTAACAAAGGGTGTGTTTCAAATGAGTTGAATAATTAATTATTGAACTGTTGAATTGTTGAACTGTTAATGAAGCGGTAGACGCTCCTCTCGTTAATCATTCAACAATTCACAAATTCACCGATTAATTATTTTCTTCCTCTCAACCGAAATGAAACACACCCTTTAACAAATTAATACCGGTATAGAGCTTCCCCCACCCCTAACCCCACCCCCAGGGGCGGGGAACTTTTTCTCGTGTCATTTTTCGCGGGCGTCTGCCCGCGAAAAATGACACAAATGGGATTTTCTCCCTTCCCGCTGGGATCGCCGGGGGATGAGTCTTTCAAAGTCGCGTTATAGGATGTGTTAGGCATAAACACCAGTCACAGTCCTGATTTGATCAGGCTCTTCGCTGGCTAATTATACCCACCCGGTCAAGGCAAAAAATTAACGTAGGCTCTGAAAATACCCCCCATCTATAACGACAACTTGGTTCTTGGGGATTTCGCGGGGCACGTGCAACCCTTGTGGTTGCCCTACACCAGGCAGGCATAAGGCCAGCCCATACATCTGGTGTCAACTCCCTGAATTCCCAAAGACTCAAGATTTTGGGGCGCGGTTCAAAAGTCGGCAAATGGGGCTTAGGAACTGTCTAAGAATAGCTTCCTGTTTTGCTGTGGCCGGTCTCCTGACCGCGCCACCCAAGTTATTTTTAGACGCTTACTTAGTAGGGGGTGTGGCACTCCCTTTGACCCACTGGAGAAAACGCCCCGCCCCAAGGCAGGGCGGAAGCAATGCGGTTGACTTACTCCGCCTCACCCCAAACTCGAAAAAACTCGTCCACAAAGTAGCTGGCAAACGTTGGATCATGGACAACAACAACATTTTCGTCATTGCTATCGTTGGCACTACCGGTGAAATTAAAGGAACCGAAAATAACGGTTTCCCGATCGAGAATGATGACTTTGTGGTGCATAATGCGCCGATTGCCATCTTGCCGAATTTCCACTGAGGCCAGATTTTCTCCGCTCATGATGGTGTAATAGCTAAAATCTTGCTCTGAACCGGTTGTTTCGAAGACACCCTGCACCACCACACCCTGATCGGCGCGTTCTAGCATGGCTTCGCCAACATCTTCATGAGTGAAAGAAAAGGCCATAAAGAGAATTTCATTTTGGGCCTGACGAATCAACTCACCAAGCAGAGGGGCAACTTTCGTTTCCGGGGCAAAGTAATTTTCAACCGACACACCATAGAGATCTAACTGTTCGGCGGGGGTATTTACTTCAGAACGAGGTCCAAAGCCACCGTCGTTGTACATCTCGTCCATTTCGGTAGTGTAATTGGCCGCCAATTCGGGAGAGTCAAACCAGACGAGGTTGTTGTTGTTGCAGTAGATATCGTTGGGCATGTAGTTCATGGACCCAACCCAGACGTATCGGTTATCAATGACGGTGAATTTATTGTGCATGAAGGCAGAACGATCATCTTCGATAACGCTGATACCATTGCGGCGCAGGCGGCGGATGCTGGCTTCTCCGATGTAGTCGGTGTCTACGACAACGCGCACGGGGATTCCCCGCTCTTCCAGACCGATCAGGGCTTCAACAATGGGTTCGGAATCGAGTTCAAACACGGCGATGTCCACACTTTCTTCGGCCAGGCTGATGGTTTCGGCGATGATGCTGTCCAACCCTTCGCCGCGCTCTTCTTCGGGGGGGCAATCGGCGTCGGTGAAGTAGATGTAGTACCAGTCGGCGTCTTCGCCCGTTTGCTCAAAGGGGATATTGGTGGCGGTGGCTCGTGGCGCACCTGGGGTGATAGGGGAACGGGGAGTTGTATTATTGTCGCCCCCGTTTCCGGTAAGGATGACACATCCCCCACCCAGGTAAAAGAAGATGATGCCGATGATGCTAAGCAGGCCGGTGCTATATCTTCTGGCGGGGCCTTTTATTGGGGAGAGGTTGGGAAGGGATGTCGCGGCCGCACGCCCAGATGAAGAACAGGATGTCACAGGTTTAAATTTGGCCGTACTTTTACCCGCAGAAGGCTGGCGGGATGGCGGTTTCTGGGTCATGGGGTCTCCTCGTAGGAACTCAGGCTGATTCAGGCTGGGGTTGGAGTTCAGGATCGTCGTTATCGTCGGGTGCGGCGGGTGTGTCGGGGGCGGGGGGTGTGGGGGGGGGGGTGGGGGGGGCGGGGGGGGCGGGGGGGTGGGGGGGGGCGTGTACCGGGGGGGGGGCTGCGACAGACGC
>JAGNBF010000008.1:0-7726 GCA_018004935.1 Chloroflexota bacterium
GCCCCGAAAAATGCCCCATGGGAATTCCCCCCTTCCCTCGGGAATCGGCAGGGGGGATGGGGTCAATGAAGGCGTTACCCGATTAAAAATTTAATGAACAATAACCGTGGGACTTCGGGAGTGAGCGCTTTCGAGCACGACACGAGTTGTAGAATAGCCTTTCAGGCTGTTTCCGCAAAGGTGTTGACCCGTGGTATTAACCTTCGGAAGGCTGAACGTTTACTCCTGAAGAACCGTTATGGTTTGCTCAAGATGTTAATCATACCATTCTCCTCAATCTCTACCCACTGACCGGTCAGGAGTTGCTGGTAAGCGGGATCCGGTAGTAGGAGAACGGCGGGAGCCTGAGTGTAAAGCTCACGGGCGACAACGGCCCCCAGAGCCAGAATGCCATCTGGCTCGTTGGTGATGATGGCGGTGGGGGCTGTGTGGAGGCGCACGGCTTCGAGCAAAATGGAGCTGGCACTGCTAGAGCCGCGGCCGCAAGGCAATACCAATATCTTGCCCGTCACCGTCTCTCCCCACTGAGGATGCCGCTGGTCTATGATCTGGCCCGTTTCTGGGTTAAGGCCGCCCCACAGACTCAAAGGTTCGGTTAATACCAATACCTTGCCCTGCCCCGTCCCGGCTACCACTACCTGCGCCGTTATTCGTCCCATAATACTCCGTGCCGTTCTATTTGGGCGGTGTGTGCTGATAATACACAGTCGGCCAGATTGCCATATACAACTTGCAGACCTATGTTGCCCGGTGTGTAATGGGCAAATTTGCCCGAATTGGTCATGAGGATGCCGCTTTTGGTTTTGACGATAGGGGTCACGACAACACAGGTGTCTACCACGACTTGCACCTTGAGGTCACGTAGTTGCGCCAGCCAGCCCCGTTTTTCCAATTGGGCCAGTACCAATCGGTGGGTACAGACGATAAATTCTACCTCTGGGTGGGGTGGATAGGCCGTGATTTGGGGCAACAACTGGGCAAATTCGGCCAGGGAGAAGTGAGGACTCCCCAAGGCTACAACGTTGACGCGGCCGCGATCCACCGTCGAAAGGTCATCACGCACCCGGCGCAAATCGGCCAAGGTTATGGAGATGATCTGCTCTGGGGGCTGGCCCTGGCAGGCAACACTGAGGGTGGGTGCTTCTGGGGTGAGGCCGAGCGCATGAAAAAGAGCTACGGAACCAGACGACGCGGCCGCGGCTCCTAACGCCTTTAATTGATCTTCGCTTGTTTCTGGGGAAAGACCGGCAATGACAGGAATTTTGTTCTGACTGTGTGCCCCAATGAGATACCCTAACACCGGAAACAGGACATCGTCATCCAGGAGTTCAGGGGGAATATCTGTAAGTTGAAAAAGGATCTGGCCGCGTCGGTTGGGAGTCAGGTGCAACCCCGTGGCCGGAGCGCGGCCAGTGAGAGCGGCGCAAATGTCAATGAAGTCACCATACCGGTTGGTGCGTGCGCCCAAAACGGAATTGGCAAAGACAATCGCGTTGCTTTCGGCCCAGGCGATTTGGGTGCCTAAGGCAGGGCGGTGCAAAGCCTGGTATGGCGCACAGGTGAAAATGGGCTGGCAATTCATGGTGATGTATGCGTGCATGAGCCGGGTAGCATAGTGGCCGAATTGGGTTTCACCGCGAAAATGCTCCGGGTGAAGCAGATCCATTGCTCCCACATTTAATGTTGTGGGTACAACGACCTGCCCACCCCCGGCAACCAGTTTTTCGGCAAACGCCAGACCGGAGTAACCATGGTAAAGGCAACCATCAATATGGGCGGAGGTGATGTCCAGGAATTCTGTGGCCCCATATACATGGGCCATTGTAACCAGAATACGCATGGCAATCTGCGCGGCCGCGCCCCGGTCGCCATTAAGGAGAGATTGATCGTAGGGAGTGAGGGTAAGCATAGAGGGAATTCGGGGATATGCGGGCTGAAGGAATTCCTTGCTACGCCTCACCATACCGCTGTGTTTTTATTCTTGTTCGGGGGTAACGACTAACCTTCGCGGTTCTTGGGGATTTCGTGGGGTATGGGCAACCCTTGTGGTTGCCCCGCCGAGGGCAACCACAAGGGTTGCCCATACAGATGGTGTCAACTCCCTGAAATCCCAAAGACCCGGCATTTTTAGACGTTCAGGCCAAATTGAGAATTGCTGATTCCCAAAGACTCACCCTCTCGAGGGCTGAGCTTGTCTCGGCCCGTTTGCCTTCGATAAGCTCAGGCAACAGGTTTAGTCGTTATGTTCGTGGCCTAAAATGGCTAACAACGCCTGGGCATAAGCATCACCGGGAGTTGCGGCCGCGATCTGGTGTCGTTCATTGCCCCATTGCGTCATACACACAAACTGATCTCCCTGTCGAGCCAGACCCACAAAAGCCTGCCCCAATGCGATGAGCAATTGATCATCACGGGGCATCCACACCGCTTCGGCTTCCAGCACGTAATCCAGTGCCCATTCCACCGAGCCGTTGAAAGTGATGGCGGGCCACCCCTGCAACACTTCTACCAGGACGGACATGTCGCTGATAACAAAAACACGTTCATCCATGTCTCGTTCAGGGACGGCAAAGAAGTCATGTTCTTGCGGCCGCCAACGCAAACCGGCAGATTTTAATTGTTTAGCCCAGGCTAAAGACAGCATGTTGTACCCCCATAAGAGAAGGGAAATGAACAGTTATAACCGTAGTGAGTATATATACTGGCAATGTATGGCTAAATTGAGAATGGCTGACCGTTACACGTCTCCTCCAAATAGTTACCTTTACGCCTCGGGCTGATTTGATACAATCTACTCACGCCAATTGAACCGTTCTTGGCCCAAACAAAGGAGATCCATGCGTAAAAATCATTTTCTTTTATTATGGGTGCCCTTATTTGTACTGCTTCTAACACCAAAACAGGTTGTGTACGCGGCCGCGTTCACCCCTGGCAACCTCGTCATCTATCGCGTAGGCAGTGGGGTCGGTAATCTTGTTAACACAGGCAACCCGGTTTTCCTCGACGAATATACCACCAGCGGCACACTTGTTCAATCTATTCCTTTGCCTACCACGGCCAGCGGCAGTCATTATCCCCTCATCGCGGGTGGCACAGCCACCAGTGAAGGACTCATTACCCTTTCCCGAGATCAACAAAAACTCCTGCTGACGGGTTACGGCTCCACTATTCCCTGCCCTGTGCCCTGCGCCAGCGCTACCGCCACCATCATCCCTCGCGTCGTTGCCGTAGTCAATAGTAACGGCTCCATCAATACGACCACCGGTTTGACCGATTTTGCCTCAACCAGCAACCCCCGAAGTGCTGTCAGCGTTAATGGCACATCTCTATGGGTTGCCGGGGGAACAGGTGGCCCTCGTTTTACTACTCTAGGTGCCACCACATCCACCCAAATAAGCAGTACCCTGACCAATTTGCGCCAACTGCATATCTTTTCAATTCAACTCTATGTCTCAGCCGCGTCAGGCTCGATTCGTGTGGGAACGGTAGGAACCGGATTACCCACCACAACCGGAAATACGATCACGAATTTGCCTGGATTTCCTACCGCTGGTGGGGGACCTTATGGTTTCGTTCTTTTTGATCTGACAATTGGTGTGGGTGGGGTGGATACCCTCTATGTAGCTGATGAAACTGGTTTGGCGCTTACTAAATATTCGCTTGTGGGCGGAAACTGGACAAGTAACGGCACAGTTGGTACGTCTGCCGATGCTTATCGTGGCCTGACGGCTCTACGTTCTGGTACGACAGTTACCTTATATGCGACACGCCGAGGCGGGGCGGGAGTAAGTGGTGGTGGTGAACTGGTGCGGTTGGTTGATAGTTCTGGTTACAATGGGACATTCAGCGGTACGCCTACCATACTGGCAAACGCCGCCACGAATACGGCGTTCCGGGGCATTGCTCTGGCCCCTGGAATTGGCCCCACTGCTATTTCTCTTGCTTCTCTGCAAACACCCACTATCAGCACCGTGATCTGGCCTGTTCTGGCTCTGACAGGGTTATTTTTACTCTTTACGGCCTGGGTCTGGCATCGCGGCAAGGCTGTTTAAGCCTCAATCCAATAAGCCCCCTAACGAGTTAAGCGCTTCTCGAAAAAGAGGCTGAGGGGATCGTCCCAGTAGTCGCCGAAGGGAGGAATGCGGGTGAAGCCCCAACTTTCATACAGGCCGATGGCTTCGGTCTGGTGGATACCGGTTTCCAGGCGCAGAATGGTGACGCTGTGTTGTTGGGCGTGGGCGGCCAATTGGTCGAGCATGAGTTTACCCAAACCCAGACCCCGGAACCGCGGCCGCACAAACATCCTTTTCAGCTCCCCGTACTCCGTGCCCACTATCTGAATGCCACCACAGCCCGCGGCCGCGCCATCCACCCGCGTCACAAAAAAGGCCACTCCCTGCCGCACCAACTTCTCCACACTAAACCCATGCCGACTTTCCGGCGGGTAAAACGGGTCTAACACCGCTTCTAACTCGGTAATCAGTTCAATCGCCTCTGGCGAATCAGGGCGTTCGGGGGCAATCGTAATGAGCATGGTTTAGTCCTGAAAATCTGCTTTAATCGGTGAAATCTGTGGTTAAGGGTTCGTAAAAATATAACTTCCCGGTTTAGACCTGACAGGTTTCCGAAAACCTGTCAGGTCTTGACGGAACTTAATCTTTTACAGACCCTAAGTTCTGCTCCAGGTTTGACCCACCGCTTCCAGAAAAGCCCGCGCCAGGATCATGTGTCCGGTCAGGTTAGGATGAACCCGATCTGCCGCCAATGACAGTGGCTCAATATGGGTCATGGCCGCGTCAAAAGCGGCCTGGGTATCCACGAACAGAGCATCATACCGCTCCGCCAGTTGGCGCACCACTGCACCATACTCGTCCATCATGGCCCGCATGGGGTCGGCCCGGTGGGGTTCGATGAAAAATGGGGTCATCAGGATGAGACCCTGGAGCCGCGGCCGCGTCTGGCGTATTAACTGTTCTAACGTTTGCTGAAACTCGGCCAGGGGCACATGATCCACCTGCATCTCCGGCGGGGCAAAATTCCGCCACACATCATTAATGCCGATCATAATCGAGAGCCAATCGGGGCGCAGGGCCAGCACATCGGTCGGCCAACGAGCCGCCAGATCACGCACCGTGTTGCCGCCAATGCCCATGTTGATGAGACGCAACTGCTGAGAGGGGTAGGTGGCGTTGATAATAGCCTGGACAAGGCTTACGTAGCCATTGCCTAACTCCCCATCCATGCCTTCAGCCACAGGACGCACGCGGCCGCAATCGGTAATCGAATCACCAATCAAAACAAGTTTGCTGTGGGGTGGGATTTTCATGGTGTGTTCCTGTTTTTTAACTCGTCGACCAACCCAAAGCAATGCGGCCGCGTTCCTTCTCCACTTTTTGCACCGCCACCTCAATCACATCGCCCACGTTTAGATTGACCCCACGCGGAACCTGACTGCGGTGCAGTAAACCATCCTGCTTCACACCAATATCCACAAACGCCCCAAAATCAACCACGTTCCGCACTGTGCCGTTAAGCAACATACCCGGTTGCAAATCATCCATCGAGAGAACATCACTGCGTAAAATGGGGGGCTGGGAATCCTCACGGGGGTCGCGGCCCGGTCGGAGCAACTGCTCGAAGATGTCGCTGAGGGTGGGTACGCCGGTCTGAAGCGCGGCCGCGAGTCTGTCTAACCCTTCTTGTTGGCGTAACTGCGCCAGTGGCCTTTCTCGCTCCGCCAGGGGCGTGTCAGGTGTGAGGTTGGCCCGTTGCAAAACCCCCTTAGCCACTCCATAACTCTCCGGGTGAATGGCACTGGCGTCCAACGGCTCACTCCCCCCACGAATCCGCAGGAAGCCAGCGCACTGCTCAAACGCCTTCGGGCCGAGGCCACTTACCTTCTGCAACGCTTTGCGGCTGGGAAAAGGGCCTTGCTCATTCCGATGAGCCACAATTTTTTCGGCCAACTTTGGCCCAATGCCGGAAACATGGGTCAACAATGCCGGTGATGCTGTATTTAAGTCTACCCCCACCTGATTCACCACACTTTCCACTACCGCATCCAAGGCTTCAGTCAGTTCGGTCTGGTCTACATCATGTTGGTACATGCCTACGCCAATCGCCTGGGGGTCAATTTTGACCAGTTCGGCCAGGGGGTCTTGGGCACGTCGGGCGATGGAGACTGCCCCGCGCAAAGTCACATCCAGATCGGGCATTTCGGCGCGGGCCAGATCGCTGGCCGAATAAACGCTGGCTCCAGCTTCGTTGACCATCAGGTAATGCAATGCGGTGGCGGATCTCCCCACCGGGCCACCCGGCTGAGTACGGATGAAATCGGCTACCAATTGCTCGGTCTCGCGGGAAGCTGTGCCGTTACCGATGGTGATGAGGGTGACGTGGTGTTTTTGCACCAAAGCAGACAGAATTTTCACCGTCTCGTCTTTGCGGTTTTGCGGCGGATGGGGGTAGATGGTGGCGGTGTCTAACACTTTGCCTGTGGGACTAATGACTGCGACTTTACAGCCGGTGCGGAAGCCGGGATCAAGGCCCAAAACGGTTTGTCCGGCCAGTGGTGGTTGGGTTAGCAGGGCACGTAAGTTTTGGGCAAACACCTGGATAGCGTGTTGTTCGGCCTGCCAGGTGAGGTGGCGGCGTACATCTCTCTCGATGGCGGGCAGGAGTAATCGTTGGGCTGAATCTTTGATGGCCTGTTCGAGCTGGTCGGCTAAGGGGGAGCGGCGGTCAGGGCGGAAGAATTGGCGCACTGGCACGAGCCAGTCCATCTCGGCCACGTCCAGGGTAAGACGCAACACCTTTTCGACTTCGCCTCGATTAAGGGCCAGGATTTGATGCGGCCGCAACCGATCCACCCTCAGCGCAAAATCATAATACAGTTCATACACTCCTTTTTCGTCCACCGAACCGGCCACCCGTTCACTGCGGCAGTTGGCAAACTTGAGGGCCTTATCGCGCACCGCCTGCCGCACTCCGGCATGGTCGCTAATCGCCTCGGCCACAATGTCGCGTGCTCCAGCTAAAGCGTCTTCGTTGGTGGTTACCTGGTCATTCAGAAACGGCGCGGCCAACTGTTCCGCACTCTGGCGGCTGAGAAGCTGTTGCCGAATGAGATCCGCCAGGGGTTGTAACCCTTTGTCACGGGCCATGGTGGCGCGGGTTTTGCGTTTGGGTTTGTAGGGTAGGTAGAGGTCTTCGAGGGCGGTGAGGGTCGCGGCCGCGTTCAATTGCTGTTCCAACTCCCCTGTCAGCTTTCCCTGCTCCCGGATCGAGGCCAACACAGTGGCCCGCCGCTCATCCAGGGCCTTGAGCGACTTCGCCCGGCTCTCAATATCCCGGATTTCCATTTCATCCAGGGAGCCAGTGGCTTCTTTGCGATACCGGGCGATAAACGGGACGGTGTTCCCGGCTTCTAACAACTCAATGGTAGCGGCAACGGCTTGCGGCCGCAGGTTTAACTCTTGGGCAATGATTTCAGCGTAAGACATAGATGCTTGAGGTTAGAGTTCAGAGCCAGAGCTAGAGGGTTTTCCAGAGTAAAGTTCTCTCGCTCTCTCCTCTCGCTCTAAACTTCAGTAGATGACTCTCTACGGCGTGGTTCAAAAGTCGGCAAACGGTGCTTAACAGTTTGTAGGGCGATTTGGTAAATCGCCCACGAGACGATTTACCAAATCGTCCTACAAATTTGTAAAGCTGACCTGAACCATGCCCT
>JAGNBF010000008.1:7826-7951 GCA_018004935.1 Chloroflexota bacterium
GTCGGCAAACGGTGCTTAACAGTTTGTAGGGCGATTTGGTAAATCGCCCACGAGACGATTTACCAAATCGTCCTACAAATTTGTAAAGCTGACCTGAACCATGCCCTCTACGGCGTGGTTCAAAA
>JAGNBF010000008.1:8051-113277 GCA_018004935.1 Chloroflexota bacterium
GTTGGCAAACGGTGCTTAACAGTTTGTAGGGCGATTTGGTAAATCGCCCACGAGACGATTTACCAAATCGTCCTACAAATTTGTAAAGCTGACCTGAACCATGCCCTCTACGGCGTGGTTCAAAAGTTGGCAAACGGTGCTTAACAGTTTGTAGGGCGATTTGGTAAATCGCCCACGAGACGATTTACCAAATCGTCCTACAAATTTGTAAAGCTGACCTGAACCATGCCCTCTACGGCGTGGTTCAAAAGTCGGCAAACGGTGCTTAACAGTTTGTAGGGCGATTTGGTAAATCGCCCACGAGACGATTTACCAAATCGTCCTACAAATTTGTAAAGCTGACCTGAACCATGCCCTCTCTACAAAAAACTGTGATATCGCAATTGTAGCCTACGATCCCTATTTTGTCGGAACGTATCCAACTTGCACAAAATCGGTGCTACAATCGGTCTATTGGCGACAAGTTCGAGCGAATGGCATGGTTCAGGCCAACTTTACAAATATGTAGGGGAATTTTGCAAATCGCCCACTGGGCGATTTGCAAAATCCCCCTACAAAGTATTAAGCATCGGTACCAACTTTTGAACCACGCCGAGCAAATTTATGACACCGGATACAAAACCCGGATAGGGACGTGAGTTCCCAGAGTTCCTAGACGTTCCTACAAGTTCCCCGGCTGAGCATCTTATGGAAGACGTAGCTTTTGAAGAAGATGAGTTCGAGACCCAGTTTAATGGGCGCACGGTGTGGCGCATTCTGCAACAGGCGTTGCCTTATTGGCCCCGGCTGGCGAGTTTCCTGTTTTTGATCACCTCGGTTGCCTTCCTTGACTCGGTATTTACATACCTGAGCAAACGGATTATTGATGAGGCGATATTGGGCCAGGACGCGGCCGCGCTCCAATCCATCCTCACTGTCTATGGCGGTCTCATCATTGTCCAGGCCGCTGGGGTGTTCGGCTTCATCTACATCACCGCCAGCCTGGGCGAACGCATCCGCTATGATTTGCGGCAAAAGGTGTTCGCCCATCTGCAAACCCTTTCCTTCAGTTACTTCAACAAAACCCCCGTCGGCTGGATCATCTCCCGCGTCACCTCTGACACAGAGCGTATTGCCGAACTGGTGACCTGGGGTTTGTTAGACGTTACCTGGGGGCTGACAAGCATCCTCACCGCCACCGCCTTCATGCTGACCATCAACTGGAAGCTGGCGATTATCGTCTTCATGTCGTTTCCCATTTTGCTCGTCGTGGCGGGCGAGTTCAAACGGCGCATTCTGGGTGAATATCGGGAAGTACGGCGTATCAACTCCCAGATAACCGGCTCTTTTAACGAAAACATCACCGGGGTGCGGGTGACGAAGGCGTTGGCGCGGGAAGATAAAGATTTGCAGGAGTTCCAATCCTTATCGGGGAGTATGTACCAGGCGTCATTTAAGGCGGCCTGGCTGTCGGCCCTATTTTTACCGGTGGTACAGTTGATTAGCGCGGCCGCGATTGGGGCCGTTGTCTGGTACGGTGGCTTGCAGGTAGAGCTAGGCGACATGACCGTTGGCGGTATCCAGGCGTTCATCAGCTACATCACCTTCATGCTCTGGCCCATCCAGGAAATGGCCCGCGTCTATGCCCAGATGCAACAATCCATCGCTTCCGCCGAGCGGGTTTTTGCCCTCATAGACGCCGTACCCGATATTCAGGATCACCCGGATGCTATCAATGCTCCCATTGGGGGTGACATCCAGTTTGACCATGTTTCTTTTCATTACGAAGATGGCAAACCGGTGCTGACCGATTTCAACATGACGGTTAAACAGGGGGAAGCCATTGCCCTGGTGGGAGAAACCGGTGGCGGTAAATCTACCATCGTCAATTTGCTTTGTCGCTTCTACGAACCTACCAGCGGCCGCATTCTTCTCAACGGCCACGATTACACCCATCTGACCCAACACGCCATTCAGTCACGCATTGGCATGGTGTTGCAAACGCCCCATCTTTTCTCTGGCACCATCCGGGAGAATATCCGCTACGGGCGGCTGGAGGCGACCGACGACGAGATCACCTCAGCCGCGACGTTGGCCGGGGCGCACGAGTTCATTATTAAGCTGAATAATGGTTATGATGAACCGGTTGGGGAAGGGGGTAATTTGCTCTCGGTGGGGCAAAAGCAGTTGATTAGCCTGGCGCGGGCGGTGCTGGCCCAGCCGGACTTGTTTATTATGGATGAGGCCACCAGTTCAGTGGATACGTTGACCGAGGCGTTGATTCAACAAGGGATGGAGCGGATGATGCGCGGCCGCACCAGCTTCATCATCGCCCATCGCCTTTCCACCATCAAGCGAGCCAGCCGCATTCTCGTCATCCAGCAGGGCAAGGTGATGGAGCAAGGCAGTCACGCCGAACTCATTCGCCAAAAAGGGTATTATTACCGCCTCTACACCCAACAATTCCGCCGCGAACGGGAGGTGGCGTATGAACTGGCTCGGTCATGAAGACGGTGGGTTTGAAGTGCAGGATAAGGGTAAGCGTTCAGTTATCTCGCCTGGTGGTCAAACCACCGGATGAATTTATATAACTGAACACTTACGGATAAGGGGAAGATTGCGGCCGCGGACGAGCCATGGTACTACAATCAAATACCATATCGCCCTACATTTTCGTAGGAGTTCCCCATGAACACGCCGCGCACCAAATTGAATGAAAATAACGCCCCCATTTTCATCCCCATCCATGTTTCTTCCTATCTGTGTTTCCACTATCCGTGGTTATAGACTTCGGTAAAACTGTACGAGCCTGTCGTCTCAGTTCCGTAGGTTATTTAATTTTTGATCCTAATGGTTCGCTCAAAATTAAGTTGGGTGGCGCGGTCAGGAGACCGGCCACAGCAAACTCAAAAGTTATTTGCGTGCGATCCCTAAATAAAAGAAGGGGCTGTGACAACCAAAAACCCTTCGCGGAGAAGCCGCGGCCGCAACCCCACCTTCACTCCCATCTCCCCCAACCGCCTGGCCGTCTGGACAAAATGTTGCCGCACCCCCCAGACGCGATAGGGCAGGGTTTCCCGGTATGCCTGGTGCCATTGCCTGAAAAATTGCTCAATCGGTTCACCCAGAACCACCCGGTGGATGAAGTTTTTGGGTAAAACGGGTTGGAACTGTTCTGGCGCAAATCCTGGGCGAAAGTTGGTGCTAAACAGTAACCCTTCTAGTAATAGTGTGTTGTTGGTCTGTTTGCGTACCAGATTGGCCACCCACACCTGCCCAAAAGGATCGGATGTGCCCTCGATAAGTAGTCCGCCGGGTAACAAATGTTGCCCCATCAAACGCCACGCCTCGGTGACAGCGGGTTCTTCGTATTGGCGTAACACATTAAAGGCACGAATCAGGCGGATATGTTCACCCGGGTGTAGGGGTAAATTGAAACCCCCGAGGCGAAAATGGGTATGCTGATCGGCATAAGGCAACGCGGCCGCAACCCGCTCTCCCTCTATCTCCACACCTAACACCGGCAAAGTCGGGTTTACCCTACGCAACCGTGCCGCACTTTCTAATGTCGTAAACGGCTCTGCACCATAACCTACATCCGCGAAGAGTGCCCGCGCAAATGGTCCTTCCCGTCGCCCTATGAGATACCGTTCAGCCAACAGCAAATATGTGTCTACCCGGCGCAAACGGTTTTGCGCCGTCTTGCCCCGCGTTACCTGACCGGCGGGTTTGTTGCGGCCGCGAATCTCTAAACGTGCCTTTTGCCTATCCATTAACTGACCCATACCCCAGATCGTACCTCATTCCCCCTACGCTAACACAATTCTGACAGCCAGATACCGGTGAGTGAGCTATGCTTAAACGTTGGGCATTGGTTGAGCAATCTACCAACACACCACTGATCAACTATAGCTTTTAAGAAAAAGATTTTGACGGTACGGGCAACCCTTGTGGTTGCCCCAGTGCAGGGCAGGCACAAGGCCAGCCCCTACTCAAAATCATTATCTTAAGGGTCTATACCAAAGAGGTATCATGCACAACAAGACCATCATCGTTACCGGCGCGAATGCCGGTATTGGCCGGATTACGGCCCTGGAATTAGCTAAAATGGGGGCGCGGGTCGTCATGGTGTGCCGTGATAAAGAGCGGGGCGCGGCCGCACAGCAAGCTATCATCGCACAAACGGGTAATCGTCAGGTGGACCTGCTCCTGGCTGATCTGTCCAGTCAACAAGCCATCCGCCAATTGGTCAAGACCATTCAGCAAAAATACAACCGTCTGGATGTCTTGGTCAATAACGCCGGGGCCATGTTTGCTTCCCGGCGGGTATCTGTAGATGGATTGGAAATGACCTTTGCCCTCAACCATATGAATTACTTTCTGCTAACCGCCCTTTTGTTGGATATGCTCAAAGCCAGCGCTCCTAGCCGTATTGTCAACGTTTCGTCCGATGCTCATCAGGGGGCGCAACTCAATTTTGCCGATTTACAAAACGAGAAGCGTTTTATGGGCTTTCGCGTTTACGGGCAATCCAAATTGGCCAATATTTATTTCACCTATGAACTGGCGCGACGCCTGGAAGGTACAGGGGTCACGGTTAATGCTTTGCACCCCGGTTTTGTGGCTACCAATTTTGCCAAAAATAACGGCTGGCTGTATCGGGTGGGGATGTTTTTGATGCGGCCATTCGCTATGAATGATCAACAAGGGGCGGCTACTCAAATTTACCTGGCCTCGTCGCCCGAGGTGGAGGGGATTACGGGGAAATATTTTGCCAGAAAGAAGGCCGTAGCCTCTTCTAACGTGTCGTATGATATTGCGGCCGCGCAGAAACTATGGCAGGCAAGTGAGGAGTTAAGCGACTGACGATGATCTTTTCGTACCTTATCACTCAACAAGCCTTAGCGGCCGCAGTTCTCATTGTTGCATCAACCCTTCGCTGGAAACGGTCAACTTAATTTCTGGCTCGGTATGGGCATCGGCCAGTTTGAGGCGGACAAATAAGAGGGGAGCATAGTAGGCAATCCAGATACTGCCAAGGAAATAACGAAAAATACGGAGAGGAATAGCTAACCACAACGGGTCAGTGGGGAAAACGGCTTTAAGACCGAAAACAATTGCGGCCGCGACCGCCATGCCCACCACATAGCGCAAAATTTTCTTCCACCAGGGGCCAGTTTCTTTGAAGCGCACCCAACTTATTTCTAAAACAAAGCCTAATCCCAACCCTAACAGTGATCCTACGGCTGTGGCGACGTGTTCCAGGCTGGCCTGCTCGGCATCATCAATATATTCGGCCCAGGCGACATCCATATCAGGTGCGCCTAGAGCAAAGCGCACTCCTATATAAAGGACAACAAACAAAAACACCACCAGCAACATAAACATGAGCCGTTGGCCCAGGATGCGGTTACGGAAGCGTTCATAAAAGTGGCGTTGCCAGGTGAAGTAACCAGCTAAAACCAGGATGGCAATTGCGGCCGCGGCCACCGTATCATGAACAAAATGCACCCCCAGGTACACCCGGCTCAGCCCCATGAGCAAAATCAACGTAAGGCACAAAGCCCATACCCAGTTACGGCGCAACCAGAAACTGATAAACAAGTACATCGTTGTCGCCCCTTGCACATGGCCGCTGGGGATGCCATAGGTGTCTTCCTCATCTAATCCTAAGCTACCATCCAACCAATAAGGGCGAGGTTGGCGCAAAAAATGTTTACTCAGACTATTCAAAATGTCAGAAAAAGCCAGGAGAAAAATGAGGTGCTTGCCCATCTGTTTGTTCAGGCACCAATAAATAAAGGGGGTAATAGCCAGGTAAAATTCAAACCGGCCCAATTCGCTGATGAACTGGAAAAACGGGGCAAGTTGGGGGTAGCTGGTCTGCCACCAACGGGTTGCGGCCAAACCAAACTCATACAAGGACTCCATGCCTTCCTCCCAGAGCAACGATGCACTTTTTATAGTTTTCTCTCTTCCCGCAGAGGATTGTAGCCATCCCTGGTAAATCGTCAACCATTGCCAGAGATGACCACCTGAATATAATCAACAGTTGTGGATACAGGGCGTCAGTAACCAGACACAATCTGTTAGGCTTCAGGATTTCAGAGGATTGACACCATTTATAGGGGCAACCCTTGCGGTTGCCTTCGATGGGCAGGCACAAAGCCCACCCCTACATTTAGCCACACCCCGCGAATCCTGCAAGAACCAAAAGTTGTACTCCCTAGATAAGGGGTTGTGGAAAGAACTTAATTTTTATTACAATTAGAACTCACGCGATTGCTCGAGCCGGTCTCCTGACCGTGCTCGTTGTGGCTCGGTAGGACACCAGCCATAACGCGTAAATTCTAATAATTCCTAACAAGGATGTTTCAGATCTGAAACATAAGGAGGCCTCTCTTGAGTGGCAAGATTCTCGTTATTGAAGATGAAGAACGAATTCGACAATTTTTGAAACGTGGACTGGGGTTAGAAGGGTACACCGTAGACGCGGCCGCGGACGGCCCACAGGGTTTGGATATGGCCCGCGAAAGCCCTCCCGACCTGGTGTTATTAGATGTGATGCTCCCCGGCATCAGTGGTTTGGAAGTATGTCGCCGTTTGCGTACCACCAGCGATGTCCCTGTCCTCATGCTCACGGCCAAAGAAGCCATCGAAGATCGCGTAGCCGGTTTAGATGCTGGTGCCGATGATTATTTGGTAAAACCTTTCGCCTTTGATGAACTGTTGGCCCGGGTTCGTGCCCTTTTGCGTCGCACCCAGCCCGCCAACCCCGATGTCTACCGCTTTGCCGATCTAGAATTGGACACCGGAACCCGACAAGGACGGCGGAGTGGCACTACCTTTGACCTAACCGCCAAAGAATATGAATTGTTAGAGCTATTTATGCGTAACCCCCGCCGTGTGCTCACGCGTGAAGTAATTTATGATCGTGTATGGGGTTATGATTTTGGTGGCGAGAGCAACATTATCGAAGTCTATGTCCGTTACCTGCGTCAAAAAACCGAATGTTATGAAGGGGCCAGTCGCCTTATTCATACGGTGCGCGGCATTGGTTACGTCTTACGTGAAGAACAACAACAAAACTGAGGTCAAGCATGTCCCTGCGTTGGCGTCTCAACCTGGTTTATACCGCCATTCTGGTGCTTGTCTTCGTGCTCTTTGGCGTAATTGTCTATACCCTCACCAGTACCATTCTCTTAGATGCCATTGATCAAGATTTGCGTGACCTGGCGGGTGAGGTGGTAACCCAGGTAAAAGCATTTGATCGGGGGGTCGTCACCGAATTGTCTTTCCCGGCCGATGCAGGGGTCTTTGAATCAGCGGCCGTGTTTATGATCGCTGTAGATGATCAGGGTACGGTGACGCCTCTCTCGCGTAATTTGCAGGAGCAGGGGTTTGATGAGTTGTTAAATCCGGTGGGGTTGACGGGGATAAACAACTTTAGTATTGTCGCACGTGATGGTTTGCGTCTGCGTGTATTAACCGCCCCCCTCATTCCCGTGGTAGAAAATGACCCAGCCAGTGGCGAACCAGAACTAATTGGCTACCTGCAAATTGCCCGGTTATTGACAGAATATGACCGGACTCTTATAAATTTAAGCTGGATGTTGTGGTGGACGGCGGTGGTGGCAGTTATCTTGTCGCTGTTTTTGGGTGATTGGTTTATGCAGAGTTCATTGCGGCCGCTGTATGAAATTGAGAAAGCGGCCGCGACCATCACCAAAGCCGATGATCTGGGTCGTCGTGTACCAGATACCGGTCGCCATGACGAAATTGGTAGCCTGGCCCATGCCATCAACCATTCCTTGTCCCGGCTGGAAGATTCTTTCCGCGCCCAACAACGCTTTCTCGCCGACATCTCTCACGAATTGCGTACTCCCCTTACCACCATCCGTGGCAACGTAGATTTAATCCGCCGCCTGGGTGAGGCGGATGAAGAGTCCCTGAACGACATTCAGCAAGAACTGGAACGTATGACCCGGCTGGTAGAAGATTTGCTTCTGCTGGCCCGGGCAGATGCTGGCTCTTTGCCCATGGCACGCCAACCGGTGCAACTCGATACTATCTTTGCCGATGTATACCGTCAGTTCAGTCGCCTGGATGAGCATGTGAAATTGGTGATGGCTGATTTTGATCAGGTGCAGGTGATGGGAGATGCGGATCGGCTCAAGCAATTGCTGATTAATCTAGTCAGTAATGGCATTAAATACACCCCAGCCGGGGGCACTGTCACCATGAGCCTACAGCAGGCGGCAGGGCAGGCGCAACTCATCGTGGCCGATACAGGCATCGGTATTCCAGAGACTGATTTACCTTACGTTTTTGATCGCTTTTACCGGGTGGATAAATCGCGGCAGAGTTCGCCTAAAACAGGCACAGGTTTGGGGTTAGCTATTGTGAAATGGATTGCTGAAGCTCATGAGGGCAGTGTGGGGGTACAGAGCCATCCCGGGGAAGGGACAATGTTTACGGTGACGCTTCCGGTGTGGCAAAAACCACAACCGGCAACACAAGTGGTGCAAGAAAAGGCCTCGCGCCGCCGACGACTGTTACAGTCTACCTTAACCGGGGAGCGGTAATATACTTGCCATGGTCATAAAGTGACATTTTGTTGGCGGCCACTGCCTGGGTCGGTTTGGGCTGAAGACCCATTCCCCGGCCCCCCAGCCATCTCAGAGGAAAGGGGAGAAACCCACTGGCGCGGTTTGAGGGCGTTCGCCCCAAACCGCGCCGAGAAAAGTTGCCCGCCCCTGGGTTGATAAATCGCCAGTGGATGATTTACCAAAGGGTTTGTTTCAAATGAGTTGAATAATTAATTGTTGAACAGTTGAATGGTTAATGAAGCGGTAGACGCTTCTTCGTTAATCATTCAACAATTCACCAATTCCCCGATTAATTATTTTCTTCCTTTCAACCGAAGTGAAACACACCCTTTACCAAATCGTCCTACAAATTTGTAAAGCTGACCTGAACCAGAGGATATTGGCTCGTTGTGCGGTGTTTATTTACGGCCAAAGAGCAGGTAAATTCCGGCCCCTACCAATATCAACGCGCCTAATCCCCCTAAACCTACCCAGGCAAAAAGGCCAAAGTTGTTGGCCAGGAAACATGAGCCTAGCAAAATAAGCACCGCGGCCGCGATACCGGCACTGTTTGGGCGGCGGCGAAACTGTTCCACACTTTCCTCAACTGTCTGGCCTGCGTGGGTCAGGTTATCCGTGAGCAGATTGGCAAGTGGCAGGTGAGCATTGCCTTTGGTGGGTAGAATGAGCCAGAGCACAAGGTAAAGGAGTAACCCTACCCCACTGGCAAACACCAGTAACATCAGGGCCAGGCGTACAAAAACAGAATCTATTTCCAGATACTCGGCTATTCCCCCACACACACCGGCCACGATTTTGTCCCGGTCACTGCGGACTAATGGGGATGATGGCATGATTTTTGGCTCCTCTAGGTGATTTTGGGAGGCTATACGCGGGATATTGGGTGAAGTTGCGGCCGCGCTTTTCCCTATTCCCCCTCCGCCACACGGTACAATCCCCCCTGACGGGCCAGCACGTATAATTCTCCGTTCATGTCTTCCCCAAAACTGGTAATTAGGAGCAGGGTTTGGAGGGCCAGGGTAGTTTTAACCCAGGAGCCATTGATGGGGAATAGCCCCCAGACGGTGCCAAAACAAAAATCAGCAAAGAAATAGTTCCCATAGAGACCCGGATAGTCGCGGCCGCGGTAGACATAGCCTCCTGTTACCGAACAACCTTCATCGCGACCATACAGCGTTATCGGCTCTATCAACCCATCACTATTACAGTTCGTGTTATTAAAACAGAACCATCCTTCCATGATGTTCCAGCCAAAATTGGCCCCAGGAGGTGAACCGGCGGGATAAAAGTCTATCTCTTCATAAGAATCCTGGCCTACATCAGCAATAAACATATCTCCGGTAGCCCGGTCAAAACTAAAGCGCCAGGGATTACGTAAACCCACGGCCCAAATCTCTAAGCGACCACCCCCATTTACAAAAGGATTGTCCCCCGGAATGGCGTAAGGTTCCCCATTATTGACATCCAGGCGCAAAATTTTGCCTAACAATGTTTCTGTATTTTGCCCATTGCCGTGAGGGTCAGCCTGACTGCCCCCATCCCCCATGCCAATATAGAGATACCCATCTGGGCCAAACTCGATCTGACCCCCATTATGATTTTCATATGGCTGATCAATCGTCAATAAAACGCGTTCACTACTGATGTCGGCCTCATCAGGATCCGTACCGACGTGAAACTCACTGATGACGGTATTCCCATCCAGGTTGGTGTAATCCACAAAAAACCGTCCATTGGTGGCATAATCTGGGTGGAAGGCCAATCCCAATAGACCTTGTTCGTTGCCTACACTACCAACACGCTCTTGAATGTTCAGAAATGGCTCAGGCAGAATTTGACCATTCTGCACAATGCGGATGCGTCCTGGTTGCTCCAAGATAAAAAGCCGGTCGTCTGTGGTGTGGGCCATTGCCACGGGACTTTCAAACCCTTCCACTACCAGATCAAGACGAACAGTGAATGCCTGTTGATCTGGTAACAAAGGAGTAGAGGTGGGCGCAGGGGTTGCCGTGGGTTCGGGTTCGCCAGGGGTGGGTGAGGCAAGCAGTTCCGGGGGAACAGTGGGTTGGAGTTCGTTGGTGGGGGGAGGGGGTAAGGTGTTCGCGGCCGCAATCGCTGGAGTAACGGCAGGCAGGCTCGTGGGTGTGGGAGCAATGGGGGGCGTCAGTTCATTCTCGCCATCTGATTGTGTGCCACAGGCTACAAGGAATAAAACGAAAAACAAGGTAAAGGTTAACTGTTTCATTTTTATTAAGCGCCAGCCTGCCGCAGTCTTTCCCCATATTGGGCTTCATAATATTGCTTAAACTCACCGGATTTAATTTTTCGCCACCACCATTCGTTTTGGGCATACCAATGGGCCGTTTTGCGAATGGCTTCGGCCGCAGAATGGCGCGGTTCCCAGCCCAAATCTTTTATTTTGCTGATGTTCAGACTGTAACGACGATCATGTCCTGGACGGTCAGCTACGTGACGAATGAGAGAATCTGGACGTTCCAGGGTTTCTAACAAGATGCGGACCATTTCCACATTTTCCATCTCAAAGCCAGTGCCAACGTTGTAAACTTCGCCATAAACGCCTTTGTGCAGTACCAGATCAATCGCTTCGCAATGATCTTCGACGTATTGGTATTCGCGCATCTGGCGACCATCCCCATAAAGGGGCAAGGGTTGGTGGTCAATGGCGTTTGTGGCAAACAGAGGGACGGCTTTTTCCGGGTATTGGTAAGGGCCGATGTTGTTAGAGCCGCGAGTGATGGTGACGGGCAGGTTATAGGTGATGAAATAGGAATAGACGAGTAAATCACCGCCCGCTTTGCTGGCGGCATAGGGGCTACGGGGTTGCAGTTTGTCTGTTTCCAGGCTGGATTGGCCGTGGGGAATATGGCCATACACCTCATCGGTGCTGATCTGATGGTACCGTTCCAGGCCGAGTTTGCGGGCGGCTTCTAGCAAGACATAGGTTCCGTAAACACCGGTTTGGATGAAGGCATCCGGATTCATGATAGAGCGGTCTACATGGGTTTCGGCCGCAAAGTTGACAATGGTGTCAATTTGATGTTGTTTGAGGGTGGCCTCTACCGCGGCCGCGTCGCCAATATCGCCACGGACAAAGGTGTATTGGGGATCATCCGACACATCGAGCAGGTTGTCGAGATTACCGGCATAGGTGAGTTTGTCATAAACAATAATGTTGTATTCGGGGTGGGTGCGGCGCATATAGAGGACAAAATTGGCCCCAATAAAACCTGCTCCCCCTGTGATCATGATGTTTTTCAAGGGAATTACCTCGTTCGTTAAAGGGTTAATTGAGAGTGAGAGATAGACTGCTCTGACAAACTCAATTACTGGTCACTGCTTCATCTTCTCAAGTACCACGGGCAAGCCGGGGTTGGCCATATCACGGCCAGAAACAATGGGGTTAGTGACGCCCCAATCCAGATGGAAAGCTGGATCGTTCCATAACACACCGAATTCGTCGGTGCTGTCATAATAATTATCCACAATATAGGTCATGGTAACATCGGTGAGGGCGGCAAAACCATGGGCGACACCGGTGGGAATAAACAGGCCAATGGGGTTATGCTCCCCCATATCTATGGTTTGGGTGGCAAGAAAAGTGGGAGAATGCGGCCGCAAATCTACCATCACGGCACGTATCATCCCATGGGGTACATACCAGTAATCCACCTGTCGAAAATGGTAATGAAGCCCCCGCACAACTCCCTGTCGTGACTCGGAGCGGTTCGTTTGCACGATCTCCCAACTTCGTTGGGGGAACCATTCCTTGCGAAAGGTTTCAATAAAAAAGCCACGATCATCTGACCAGACCTTCAGCCGGGCAATATGGACATCAGCGATGAGAGAGGAGGATTCGATTTGTGTCATATGTGTTAAATTCTTATGCTTGCGGCTGTTTCATAGACCAGCGCAATCTAAATAACGTAAGCGTTCAGTCATATATATTCATCCGCCAGCGGGATAACTAAACGTTTACCTAACAATTTCCGGCATGGTTCAGGTCAGCTTTACAAATTTGTAGGACGATTTGGTTGTTGTTTAAAAAATTAATCAGGTAATGGAATCCTCCCCACCCCTAACCCCGCCCCCAGGGGCGGGGAACTTTTCTAAGGGTCATTTTTCGGGGCATTCGTCCCGAAAAATGCCCTATTGGAATTCCCCCTTCCCTCGGGAATCGGCAGGGGGGATGGGGTCAATGAAGTCGTTACCCGATTAAAAATTTAATGAACAAGTAAATCGTCCAGTGGGCGATTTACCAAATCGCCCTACAAAATGTTAAATACCGTTTGCCGACTTTTGAACCATGCCCAATTTGCTGAGACTTTGCTCAACAGTTAAAGCTGTTTGACTCCGGTAGCGACAATTTTTGCCGATAGTGTCGTTGTTACTGTCTAACGACGGAAAAGATTGCTGATAAAGAACCACAAATTGGCCGGACGTTCGGCCAGGCGGCGCATAAAATAAGGATACCAGGCGGTGCCGTAAGGTACATAAATGCGGACACGATATCCTTGTTCGACCAATGCCTGTTGTAGTTCTGGGCGAATGCCATAGAGCATCTGGAACTCAAATGCCTCCGTAGGGATGTGAGTCTGCCGGGCGAAGGCTTTTGTTCCTTCAATCATAGCGGTATCGTGCGTGGCTACCCCCAAATAAACACCGTTTTGTCGGGCGGTCTCGCTTAACATTATTTCTGTAAGCTTGAGGTAGTTGGCATCGGTGTCCGCCTTTAGCGGGAAGGCCAGTTCCGGGGGTTCAGCATAGGCCCCTTTGCACAGGCGCACCCAGGCTCCTTCGGCCACCAGATGGCGGACATCGGCTTCACTGCGGTACAGATAAGCCTGAATGACGACACCGACATTGTTAAAACCCTTCTGATCCCGGAGCCAGCGATAAAGGGCCAGGGTTTTATCAACCATGGCACTTTCTTCCATGTCTAGACGGATTTTATTTTGGTATTGGTTGGCACGACTGAGGATTTGTATCAGATTATCACGGGCCAGGTCTTCGTCTAATTTTAAACCCAGTTGGCTGGGTTTGAGAGAGACATTTGCCTGAACGCCGGTTTGCTGAATTTGGTCTAGCAGGCGAAGAATTTCGTCACGGGCTTGATTTGCTTCCGCGGCCGCGGTAACGCTTTCACCCAGGTAATCTAAGGTGACACTCATCCCACGCTCATTTAAGGCCCGCGTGGCTTTCATGGCCGCATCAATCGTTTCCCCCGCCACAAAGCGGCTGGCCACGGCGTGCGCCAGAGGAAGATGGGTGACAAAAGAGCGTGCCCACGCGGCCGCGGAGAGATAGAGCAATATGCTTCTAAACCAATGTTCACCGTTATAGTAGAATAAGATGAGAAAAATCAGAAAAAAAAGTAAGAAAACCAGTGAACCGATTAGTCTGTTAGTGGCGGGGTGTTTGTGGGTCATAGTTATAGGAGTGGGGTAAGCAGTCTGGCCCATGCCAGATACTAAGTGAGTGACATTAAACCTGATTTTAGCGTGGCCCAAGAAATCAAGCCAAAAAGGGTATGCGGTTAGTACCCTGAGAAAATGAACCTTCCGAAGGTTTCTGTATAGATGTTGACCAGTGGTACAAACCTTCGGAAGGCTGAACGGTTACCAAAAAAGAAGCGAACCGTGACCTTCATGTGTATCAAACGACTAAGGATTAACGATTGAACGTATCTTGTTACTATACAGCCTCGCTGGAGTAACCGGGTTTTTGCTTAGGCCAAGCGGGAAGGGGAAACCCCATTTGTCTCATTTTTTGCAGGCGTTCGCCCGTAAAAAATGACACAAGAAAAAGTTCCCCCCCTCTGAAGTGGAGTTAGGGGTGGGGGAAACTCTATACCGGTATTAATTTGTTGAATCTCAAAATCTTGAACTCTTTAACAAAATTTGCCGGAAGGAGTTCTGTTTATACAATTGTAATAATCTTTTGCCATACTATTGCACAGATTGTGCAAGGTTTTGTGCTAGTTGATTGAGGACTATAACTGCTAATGTTCCCTTTAGATGGCAAGCGGTAACATTAGCGATGAGGATGGCAGGGTCATGTTATACAAAGTCAACCATTCCTTCACCGAAACTGAACTTGAGACTTTGGTCAACCTGGCTATCCAACAGGAGCAAACGCTGACAGCCGAGCAGGTTTATGCCGTTATTCCTTGTGTGGAAGAGGATGTAGACCAGTTTTTGGTTGTGAAAGATGCTTTACGGGGGCGCGGAGTGATGGTGACGGATGATCAAAATGAGATCATCGTGGCGGATAGTGAAGAGGATTTTGTTCCGGCTGATGATGAAGAAAGTTGGCTGGCAACGTCAGCTTTAGAGGAGTTGCTAGTATCCGCACCCATTACGCACCGTTTTCATAACCAAACGAGCGATGCCCTTGATTTGTACTTTCAAGAGATGCGTCAGCAATCCCTGTTGACAGCCACGGAAGAGATTCAGTTGGCAAAAGCGATAGAAGCCGGGCGCGTGGCCGCAAACAGCCTACAAAAAGTCAGGCATCCCCATGCAGTTCCCTCGGCCGTTCAGGATGCTTTGGTCATGGCCGAGGCGGCACGGAGCCGTTTGGCTCTCTCCAATACGCGTCTGGTTATTAGCATTGCCAAGAAATATCAAGGTCGAGGCCTCCCCTTATTGGACCTGATCCAGGAAGGCAATATTGGTTTGTTGAAGGCGGTAGACAAATATGACTATCGCCTGGGCAACCGTTTTAGTACCTATGCGACGTGGTGGATTCGCCAGGCAGTAGCCCGGGCGGTTCTCAACTATGGGCGCATGATTCGTTTACCGGCCCATTTGAGCCAGGAGTTGAACCAACTGTACCGGGTGGCTCAAGACCTGGAACAGAGAGAAGGGCGAGCACCCTTGCCGGAAGAGATTGCCGAGCAAACAGCCATCCCCCTCTCACGGGTGGAATGGCTGTTGAGTGCCAGCCAGCGACCCATCAACCTGGAGCAAACCTTTGGGGAGGAAGGGGAAACGGAAGTAGGCGAATTGGTGCAGGATAAAAATACCCCGGCCCCCAGTGAAGTCGTTGCCGAAAGTATGCTGGTGGAACATGTAGAAGGTATTCTGGCCCAATTGCCCCAGCGAGAAGCGGAAATTTTGCGCCTGCGTTTTGGTTTGCAGGGGTATGAACCGCATACTCTGAAAGAAATCGGGGCTATGTTTAACCTCTCTCGCGAGCGCATCCGGCAGTTAGAGAAGCTTATTCTTAGCAAGTTGCGTGTGCCGGAGATCGCTGGTCATTTACAGCCCTTCCTTTATTAGGACGAGCCAGAGAAAAGGTGCCAGCGTCTGGTACGCTGGAGTATATCCACGTTTTGTGGGAGACCTGACAGGTTTTAGAAACCTGTCAGGTCTGTGCCCCACGATTTATGGGTATACTCGGTACGCTGGCTCTCGCTTCATTTCCCCCCTACCGTGTGTTACAATCTAACCTTGCGCTCTGAGCGCGGCCGCGACGTAACGTATACCCCATGCGTTACGTTTTCTTTTTCTGTACCCCATTTAGGGGGCACTTTTCATCACAGAAGGTTTACTCTATGTCTAATCGTGCCTTGAATATTCTGGCCGTCATGTTAGTTGTTGCTATGGCTTCCCTGGCTTTCATCGCTGGCTACTTCTTCAATGACTATGTTGAAGCACGCCCGGCTACCAACTCCCACATCGCCGCTAATGATGATGAATTCGCCATTTTTTGGGAAGCCTGGAACTGGGTGGAAAAAAGTTTTATCGGCGAGTTACCCACCCCACGGGAAGTGGCTTACGGGGCTATCCGTGGGGCACTGACAACCTTAGAAGACCCTTATACCGTTTTTATTGAACCAGTAGTGCGCCAACAAGAGATAGACAGTTTGCGTGGCAATTTTGGAGGCGTTGGCGCGACTATTAGTCGCCTGGAAACAGGTGAAGTCGTTTTGGAGCCAATTCCGGGTAATCCGGCTGAAGAAGCGGGCATCCTATCCGGCGATATTCTGCTGGCCGTAGATGGGGTAGCGATTTCCGCGGAGATGAGTGTGGAGGATATTGCCAACATTGTGCGTGGTGAAAGGGGAACTGAAGTAATCCTGACGGTTATTCACCCCGAAACAACGGAATCTGTAGACATCACTATTGTTCGGGATGATATCCTTATCCCTTCGGTGGCGTACCGTCTGTTGGAAGAGGATCAGACAATTGGTTATATCTGGTTGACCCGGTTTAGTGGTGAGAGCAATAGCGAAATCGAAGTGGCTATGCAAACATTGCAGGCACAGGGAGCCACCCGCCTTATCCTGGATTTGCGGGGTAATGGAGGTGGTCTGTTAGATGCCGCGGTGGCGATTGCCGATCAATTCCTGGAAGATGGCATCATCATGCACCAGGAAAGTGCCCTTGAAGGGACGAAGACCTATAGTGCAACGGCTGGAATGGTAGCCGGGGAAATGCCTGTGGTGGTGTTGATTGATGGGGGGACAGCCAGTGCTTCAGAAATTTTAGCCGGTGCTTTGCAAGACCGGGGACGCGCTATTTTGATGGGCCAGCAATCATTTGGGAAGGGGTCGGTGCAGTTGGTGTATGACCTTAGCGATGGCTCTTCTGTGCATGTGACTTCAGCCCGTTGGTTCACCCCTGACCGGAATGAGATTGACCAACACGGGCTGACGCCGGATGTTGTGGTGGAACCTTCGGCGGAAGCTCTGGCGAATAACCGAGATGAGACGCTGGCGCGAGCTGTGGAATATTTGCAGAATGGGGAGTAAGGGTAAGAGTGGGACCACGCAAAAGGGCCACCGGCCAAGAAATGGTGTGCCTACGGTAGCTACTAGCCCTCCCGAAGGCTGAGCTTGCCGAAGCCCGTTTGCCTTCGACAAGCTCAGGCAACAGGCTTCGTAGTTATATCATACGAATATTTGTGGGTTGAATCCAGATACGGAGTGTACGGATGAATAAGATGATAAAACGGATGAGCTGGTTATGGGGGTTAGTCGCGGCCGCGGCCCTGCTTTTGGCCTGTAGTACATTAACGGGAACACCCAGCACCTCCGGCCCCATGGTGGTTGTGACCCAAATTGTTGAAGTAACCCGGATGATTGTCGTGACGCCCGTGCCTGATGCCCTTGTGGGGCCAGGTGATGAAGCGGGGAATAATAACAGTAATAATAACGCCACGGGACAAGATCAGCCGGAAATAGAGATGGTGACGGTAACACCTGGTGGCTTTAACCCCACGCGGCCGCCCTTACCGACGCCTACCGCTGGCCCTACACAACCACCGCTCCTGCCTGGTGAATCTGATTTCTCCGCTGAGGATATAGACCTGTTTTTTGAAGTATGGCAACTGGTAGAAGAAAGTTATGATGGCAACATCCCCTCAGAGCAACAGTTGACAGATGCTATTATCGCGGCCGCGCTGGAAACGTTGAATGATCAGTTTACCCTCTACCTGAATGCCGCCACTGCCGAACGCTCCCGTGAATCCTTTGCTGGTTCTTACGAAGGCATCGGCGCTTTTGTGGAGCAAAACGAGGAAGGTTATTTCGTTATCGTCCGCCCCATTGCCGGACAACCAGCGGCCCTGGCAGGCATTTTGCCCAATGATATCGTACTGGCCGCTGATGGTGTTTCCCTCATTGGTCAGACGATGGATGAGAGTATCGCCCTGGTGCGTGGCCCCGAAGGGACACCGGTTACCCTCACCATCTTGCGTGAAGGGGTAGAACCTTTCGACCTGGTGATTGTTCGCCAACAGATCGTCATTCCTGTAGTCGAGTTTGAGCCGGAACTATTGGAAGGGGGAATCGCTTATGTGCGTCTTACCAGTTTCAATGCTCAGGCATATGATCAGTTAAACAATACCTTGAACACCCTGATGGCCCAAAATCCCACCGCACTCATCCTCGATTTGCGCGATAATCCGGGTGGTTTCCTCAATCAATCCATCCTGGTCGCTGATTTGTTCTTACCCGAAGGTGTGGTACTGTATGAGCGAAATATTCGTGGCCTGGAAGAAGTTTATGAATCCCATACGGGTGACATTGCCGAAGAGGTTCCTTTGGTGGTGTTGATCAATCCAGGCAGTGCCAGCGCCTCAGAAATAGTGGCCGGGGCGATTCAAGACCAGGGACGCGGGGTTATCATTGGGGAAACATCTTTTGGCAAGGGGTCGGTGCAATCTGTGTACACCCTTTCTGATGGTTCTGAGTTACGCGTAACTATTGCCCGCTGGTATACACCGAATAATCAGAGTATTAGTGGGGAAGGGATTACCCCAGATATTGAAGAGACCCCTTCACCCCTGGAATTTGGTGGGCCAGATGATAATCAACTTCAGCGGGCGATTGAGTATCTTTTGACTGGTAGTTAGGTGTGGCAAAAACCCTTTGCCTTTGTGGTTGTGGCAGGGCTGGCACAAGGTTAGCTCTTACCCCACGAAACCCCAAAGAACCATCATTATCTTAGGGTCCGTAAAAATGTAACTGTCCCGTTTAGACCTGGCAGGTTTCTGAAAACCTGTCAGGCCTTAATGGAATTTAATCTTTTACTGACCATTAGGGTCTATAGAACTAGAGTATGGCAAAACAGAAGGGAATGACCGACGCGGCTTTTAAAGTGGTTGCCAATAACAAACGGGCGACGTTTGATTATGAGTTGTTGGAGAAGTTTGAGGCTGGCCTGGTGCTGAAAGGGACGGAGATTAAATCTGTGCGGGCGAACCAGGTGAGTTTGCAACGGAGTTATGTGCAACCGACGAATGGGGAGTTGTGGCTGTGTGAGGCGAATATTGCCCAGTATGTGCATGGCAACCGGGAAAATCATGAACCAACGCGGCCGCGTAAACTCCTGCTTCATCGTCGTGAAATTGCCCGCATTGTCACTGGTCTTAACGAAAAGGGCTTAACCATGATACCGGTACGCCTTTACCTGAAAAATGGCCGGGCCAAGCTGGAAGTGGCGCTGGCGCGAGGCAAGAAGAAGTTCGACAAACGGGCCGCGATTGCGGATCGGGATTCCAAACGTCAGATTGAGCGGACGTTGAAGATGAAGTATACGTAAGCCGGTAGAAAGCCGGTAGAAGTAGGGGAACTGCTGATTAGAGGACGAAGGATGGGGCTGGCCCCATCCTTCGTCCTTTTTATTCTTCGGGGGGGGCACTGGGAATGACGGGGCTGGATTGACGGCGGCGCAACCACCAAAACAGTGCGGCCGCAATCAGCACCACACCACCGCCTATGATAAAGGGCAACCCCCTTATCTCTGAACTGGACGTAGTTGTGTCAGACGCGGCCGCGTTGTTATCTGTTCCATTTTCCCCAATGGCTTCCCGAGTGGATGAACCCTCGGCTACCATTTGGGTAGCTAAAAAGGCGACCAATGTATCCACCTGAGTAGATGACAGCCGCTCTGCATAATAATCGGGCATAATGTTAGGCAGACAGGGGCCATTAGGGCAGTCGGGAGCCAGATGGGCATTCGGCTGTAGGATAGATTGGCGAATATATTCCTCGGCGGTAAGCTCAGCGATGCGGTTCGCGGCCGCGTTACCAATTTGGCTCAAGTCCGGCCCAACTTTACGGCTTTCCCCAATATCGCCAATCTGGTGGCAGGAGCCACAACCCGCATTATGAATAATGTCTTCCGGGGTTTCTCCATGAATGGGGCTAAGGGTGGGCGTTGGTTCAGGTGTGGGCGAACTATCTGGTTCGGGCGTATTCGTCGGTGTTGGCGTTAACTCCGCCATCTCTTCACTGGTGGGCTGGTGTAACTGTTCACTGGGGCTGATACGTAAGATCGCCTCACAGGGTGAAAAATCGGGAGCCGGTTCGGGCATACACCACCAGATACCTCCTTTCTTGGTTTTCAGGAATGGGATATACCAAAAAACGATGTTTTGCTCGGATAGTTGCTCGTTGTTGAGCCATTGGCGTGGTGGTTCAAAGGTATCGGCTGAACCCGGTAAAATGGGATCATTCCCTTCGCCATCATTCCATTTTAAGGCAAAAAGTAAACCATCATCCAATTGTAGAGGATCTGTGGTGATTGGTTGCCATTCATAGAACTGATCGCCGTTGCTAACGGCCAGCCGCGATTGTTCCAATGAGAGCGGAGTGAAGAGGGAAAATTCATTCTCCTGATCTGCTTCTATCCAGTGAGCGCCATTCCACTCCCACAATTGATCATCATTATCGGTTGTGCCGTCCAGGTCAATGCGCCAGAAGGGGCGATAAATGGAGAGATCATCACAGCCTGGCCCTTGGGAGATGAAGCGCGGCTCAAAACTGCCGTCGTCATAGAACCGGATGATCTGTTCATAGCGATAACAGCAAATACAGTTAGGCCAGTCAAACGGCTCCGTGAAAAGTTGATGGACTTCAAACCCATCTTCAACCTGGTTGACGGTGGTGCCAAATTTAGGTGGTACACTACTGTTGAAGCCGATTTCGTCCCGGTAGCCACCTGGCCAGGCGGGGTACCATACCTCAACCTGCCCGATTTTGATGCTAGAAAAGACTGGCTCTTCATTGAAGGTTGCGCCATAGAAGTTGAGACCATCATGGGCGGTCATTTCCCAACAGACATTCCAACCATCTTGTTCATGACAACCATCGTCGAAGAGATTGCCTGTGCCCACGGGGTCAGGGTTGTTGTAAAGCTGATTGGTGGGGCGGCTACGGGTAGAGAAGACGCGGGCGACCTGGTTCTGTTGCATGTTGACAAAGACGTGGACAACTTTGCCACTACCATCGGGGGCGGCGAAGGTGAGGTCTACGCACCAATCCTCACTACAGTCATCATCCATGAGCCAGGCGGCCATTGGCACCATGACCATTTTCAGCGCGGCCACGTTGCCGAGCAAGATTTGCACCCGTTTATCCGCGGCCGCGATGTTTAGCGCTTTGGGAATAACGGTGCGGCTGGCTCCAGGGCGGGCCGTTACATCTTGCCAATAAGAGATGACCCGGCTGGTTTCTCGATTGACGACCAGTTCAAAGGTACCCCCATCGGTGTAATTGTATAAGGTGACGTGGGAACAATTGGCCGGGCCACAGCCAGCCTGGCGCCATTCTGCGGACTCACTGGCCGCCAGGGGTACAGCGTACAAAAAGTCATAGACTTTGTCATTGAGTAAACGAGCCACTGTTGGGTCGGCCAGGGTAATGTTGCGAGCAATGGCTTCATCACCGGTAAAATTGACCGCATTGGCCACACTGGTGTATGTGCCTTTGGCAACAACATTGATCGTTTTATCATTGGTGTGGGCTAACCACCAGGTGAGGGCTACCAGAGCCAACAAAAAGGGAAGAAGAAAGGGGAGTCTGCGGCCGCGACGGGGGCCTGTTATTTCAGAATGTGTGGGCATTGTCAGAACTATTATCCTTTTGTGTAATCAATCACAAAAGGATTATACCCTGATTTTTAGCGGACAGGCTGAGAAGCTATTTTCACCGGAGGCTAACGGTTTTAACTGTAGGCAAAACCTGTCTATGTTCAAATGAGAGTCTATTGCAAAAAGCCCAGTTTCTGACTAATTTAACCGTCGCTTCCCGAGAAAAAGAAACCGGGCTTTTAACTGTTTTGACCTTTTTTCAGTAGACTCAAATGAGAATTACTACCGGAATGTTTACCCCAGGGTGGTTACCAAAGAGGTACTGATAGACCATAAAAAGAAGTTAGTATCCACTATACAATCTCTTGAACAAGACTTTGTGGCCCGAAGAAGTATAATTTGCGCCCTAGATCTCCAAATCGCGTGAATGTGGAAAGATCAGAAGTGCCCCTATAACCTGTAAACTGGGAGAAGATGACTGTGAATTATCTCCAACCTAATTCGGACTATTGTTTCATCTGCGGCCGCCTTAACCCACATGGTTTGCACATGCGTTTTTATGATAATGGCCATAATCAGGTCGTTTCTGAATATACCGTTCCCACCGAATACCAGGGGTATCCCGGTGTGGTTCATGGGGGCATTGTGTCAGCCATGTTAGATGAGGTTGTTGGGCGTGTTGCTTTGATTGGCGACCATCATCATTTTATGATGACAGTAAAAATACAGGTGAAATTTCGCCAGCCTGTCCCAGCGGAAACGCCGCTACGCCTGGTGGGAGAGGTCGTGAAGCTTCGCGGCCGCATTGGGCAAGCCATCGGTCGTATTGAACTGCCCGATGGCACCATCGCGGCCGAAGCCGAACTGGTTCTAGCCGATTTGCCCGCCGAACTACGCCGCACCGATGTAGAAGTTTTAGGCTGGCGTCTGGATTCTGTCTAAATAAGAGAACCTGGTTTTTTGAGGCATCGCCCGAAAAACTGCACGCACAAACATTTTCGGTTCTTTCGGAATTCGCGGGGTGTGGCTACATGTACGGGCTGGCCTTGTGCCTGCCCCGCCAAGGGCAACCACAAGGCCAGCCCCTACATCTGGTGTCAACCCCCTGAAATCCCGAAGGCCCACATTTTCTCGTTTTCTGGATACATTCACCCTTTTTCTACAGCATTAACCAGGACGTGTTATACAATGAACAATACCTGGTAACCCATTCATCATGTGGCAATTATATTTACGTGAACGCCGTGTAGACTCCCTCCGGTTAGTCTTTCCCATACTGACCGTTATTCTGCTAATAGTCGGTGTATTTGCGGCCGTCGTTATTGGCTCTAACAGTGGCACCGAACCGTGGAGTATTTGGGTTGCGGTTATCGTATCACCCCTCACTCTGGCTCTGATATGGCGGCTGGTTCGTCATGATGAACGACAATCATTGGCGGGCACACTGTATGTCGCTATCCACATTATTCTACTGGTTCTCATCTATTGGCAATTGTGGTCGTCTACCAATCTGGTTCCCTTTCTTTTTGCTGGCCTGATCATTGCCAGCAACATGATCCTGTACAATGGAGCCAGTTTTTCCATCTGGCTGATCTCGTCTATTGCCATCATAATTGTGGCCACAATAGCCAGTGAGCAAAATCTCAACGATATTACCCACCTCATCGTTCCCATCCTGGTCAATTTGGTTCTGGCCATCATTTCCTTCATGTCAACCTATGACTGGGAATTGGCGCTAGAATCGGTAAATGATATTCGAGAAAAAGCCCAGGCGCGGCGGGATGAACTCTTTGCCATCAAGGAAACCTTAGATCAAACGAATGCCCAATTATTGGCCTCGAATGAAGCGCTAGAAAAAGCCCGGCAAGATGCGCTCAATGAACGAGATTTGCGTACCCGGTTCATGAACAATGTCAGCCATGAATTACGCACCCCGCTAAATGCCATTGTCAATTTTGCCCATATTATTGGAGCAGGGGCTTGTGGCCCCGTAACCGAAAGGCAAACAGATTACTTAAAGCGCATTGAACAAGCAGGCTGGCATTCGCTTAATGTGTTGAATGATTTGTTGGATCTGGCACAGATTCAAGCGGGTGCGTTTTACCTCAATTTGCAGGTAGTTCATCTGTATGATATTTGTGAAGATGCCATGAGCAACACCAGAGGTTTGATTTTGGAGCGCCCAATCGATCTCATTCGGGATTACCCGGCACAATGGCCTTATGTGCAGGCGGATGCGGTTCGTTTGAAACAGGCGCTGATTAATCTGTTAGGTAATGCCGCTAAATATACGGATGAAGGATCTATTGGTTTGCGGGTGCGTCAGGAAAATGGTTGGGTCAAAATCATGATTGCCGATACCGGTATTGGTATTGCCCCGGAATATCATGAGGTGATTTTTCAGGAGTTTCGTCAGGTTAATGAAGGGGATGCCCGTAAACGGGTAGGTACTGGCCTGGGATTACCGATTACGCGCCACCTGATTGAACAACATGGCGGTACACTTACATTGGTGAGTGAACCGGCTAAGGGATCCGTGTTTACGATTACACTGCCAGTGTCCCCGCCGGAAAATGTTAAGGAATGAGAATTAAATAACTTGTTCGTTGAGAGTGGCACGGTCAGGAGACCAGCCACAGCAAACCGCTAAGTTAAAAACGAACGATTATTTACCACGGTCATAAAATAACATTTTGTGGGCGGCAATAGATTGGACTATCCAGGTTATTTGTGGGCCATTACTAATGCCCCCTTAACAAGATTGTTGGGCTTACAAACCTGACAGGTTTTCAGAAACCTGTCAGGTTTATCACAAACTCTTTGTTAAAGATGCACTAAGAACGCAATTAGACGCCCCCACCCCGGGTGACTGATTGTCACACCAGTCTGGATTTGATACACTTGCCTATGATGACGAATATTCTTGATAAAGCGACGATTATTGTGGTAGAAGATGATCCCAATGCCCATCTCATTGCCCTGGATCTGTTGCATTTGGGTGGAGCAAATCGGTGTTATGCACGCCGGAATGTCGCGGCCGCAATCAAATTTGCTGAACAGTTGCCTCAGGTAGACCTCTTTCTGGTGGATGTTAATATGCCTGACCAAAGTGGTTATGACCTGCTCCGCCTGGTACGTAGCCATAACAAACTCCAGGAAGCCAAAATTGTGGCCGTTACTGCTGGCACCCTGGCTGAAGATGTGGAAAAGGCCCGGACGGTTGGTTTTGACGGTTTTATCAGCAAACCCCTCAAGCCGGATAAATTTGCCGGTCAGGTACAAGATATTCTGAACGGAAAACATGTCTGGGATTCTCGTTAGACGCCATTGGTTCACCTTTGTCCTTATCTGCCTGCTGGGTGTGGCGTTGGTGGTTGCCTGTGGCGGTAACGATGAACCCCAATACGGCCATCAGGTGATCCTTAATGGCACGGCAGTCCTGGCCTGTTCCCAAGAATGCCAGGATCGGGGCCAGTGTGGCCTGGCCGAGGCTACGCAATCTCAGGTGGTGCTCATTGGGAGTGGAGAAAGGCCCACGATGCGGCCGCGACAGTTTGCTTTGCCGGTTGGGTCACAAGTGGCTATCAACGGTCAACCCCAAACCATAAACCTCATCCTGGCGACTAACGCCAACACCCGTGAAACGGCTTACTTCTACTCCGTAACCATCCCAGATCGCCAGAACCAAAATGGCTGGGTTGCGGGGTGGTGCCTTACAGCACCGGCGCAGTGAATGACCATTCCCCCCTAATCCTTATTTCTATAGCCGGTCTCTATGGCCCTGCGGTATACCAAGAGGGATGAAAACAGCGAGTATGCGAGTGGGCGTTCCTACCCGCTACTCGCATACTCGCAAACTCATTTTCGTAGGAGTTCCCCATGAGCCTACAGCACACCAAGAGGGATGAAAATCTGTAGGACGATTTGGTAAATCGTCCACTGGGCGATTTACCAAATCGCCCTACATTTTCGTAGGAGGTATAAAATGCGTATAGACCGTATTAAGGAAGCCGAACTGAAGAAACGGAAAGGCATTACCATCAAGACGATTATTCAACTGCTCTGGTTGAGTATTTCTTTTGTGATAGCCTATTTTCTGACTGCCTACATTTTTGCCAATACCAGTTTTAACCTGTCATTTATTTACGCCAACTTTTTTATCCCTCCCATCGTGCCCCAATGGGTTGTTCAAGGTGCTTTTATTTTTTTGATAGTGGTAATCATGCAGTTCATTTTTGCGATTGGCTTCGCCCTGGGTAGCCCTGAAGGGCGGCGGCGTACCGGCAAACCACGCATTGATTCCCGTGATCCTGATCCTTTTGATGAACATAGACCCTATTAGCTTAGGTCTTACGGGGTCGCTTGAGCTGGTCTCCTGACCGTGCCACCTAACCCTGCCCCCAGAGGCAGAGAACTTTTTCTCGTGTCATTTTTCGCGGGCGGACGCCCGCGAAAAATGACACGAATGAGTTTTCCCCCTTCCTGCTAGGATCGCAGGGGGACGGGTCTTTTGTGGTAGCCATGCTATGCCCGTATTATTGCGGAAAAACTCAGAAACCGTGTTCATTCCTATCCGTATTTCCAGTATCCGTGGCTATTTTCGCAGGAGTTCCCCATGGGCCTTTGGCGCACCAAGCGGGATGAAAATTTGTAGGACGATTTTGTAAATCGTCCACCGGGCGATTTACAAAATCGCCCTACATTTCTCAGGAGAAAAACATGGCCGATCTCATAATCACCGCTGATGAACGTATTGCCTGGTTAACGATCAAACCCGAAGAAGAGTTAGACCCCAGTTTTCGCAAACTCTTTGCCAAAGCGCGGGAAACGCTGGGTTTTGTGCCTAATGTATTTGTAGGGTACATGGCGCGGCCGCAACATTTCAGCCTGTGGTTTAACCATTTCCGCGAATTAACTCTCGGCGATTCCCAACTGAGCCGTGCCGAACGAGAAATGATCGCCGTCGTGGTTTCTTCTCTTAACCATTGCCTCTACTGCCTCGTCAGTCACGGGGCCGATCTGCGCCTTTCCCTCGAAGACCCAATCCTGGCCGACCGCATCACCCTGGACTATCGCCGTGCTGGCCTGGATGCACGCACCCGTGCCATGCTCGACTACGCCGCGAAAATCACTACCAACCCGGTCGAATGTGATGAAAGCGATATCCAACACTTGCGTGGGTTTGGCTTTAACGATGAAGCCATCTTTGACATCGCCGAAATTGCCGCCATGTATAACTTTACCAATCGGCTGGCGTCAGCGACCGGAATGCTCCCTAACCGGGAGTATCACAACCTGGGACGTTAAACCTTCCCCGGGCTTCATAATTTCGTAAACAACCAACACATCTGGTAGGCCAGTTTTTGATTTGCCCATAGTATCTTCTCAGATAGGGTAAACCCCGGCTGAAGACGAAACCGCGCCGGAAAGCGCTCTCCACCCCCGGGAGCGAGGCTAGGGGTGTGTGGCCGGTCTCCCGACCGTGCCACCCGTTGTTATCCGATAAATCTTACCTGTCAGATTACCCTCTTCCCTTGAGTATACCCATAAATCGTGGGGCACAGACCTGACAGGTTTCTAAAACCTGTCAGGTCTCCCACAAAACGTGGATATACTCTCTTCCCTTGTACCTCATTTGTAACTTCTGCCTACTATCATATCCTTACCCCATCATTTACCATTTACTGTTCACCTTTCTGCACCTGGAAAATATCATGCGTCTACAAAATAAAGTTTGTCTCATCACAGGTGGAGCCGCCGGGATTGGCCGGGCCACCGCCGAAAAATTTGCCCAGGAAGGGGCGATTGTGGCGATTGCCGATGTGAATGAGGATCGCGGCCGCGAACTCCTCTCCGCCCTCGGTCCCCAACACCTCTTCCACAAAGTCAACGTCGCCGACTCCGCCGAAGTGCGGGCCTGGGTCGAAGATGTCGTCGCTCAAAAAGGGCGGGTAGATGTCCTCGTCAACAACGCCGGTATCCTGCGCGATGGCCAGCTCGTCAAAATGAAAGACGGCGTCGTCGTCAAACAGATGTCCGAAGCCGATTTTGATCTGGTTATCAGCGTCAACCTCAAAGGGGTGTTTAATTGCACCCAGGCCGTCACCCCCCACATGATCAACCAGGGCGGTGGCGTCATCCTCAACGCCTCATCCATCGTCGGGCTGGATGGCAACTTCGGCCAGACCAACTACGTCGCTACCAAATCCGCCGTCGTCGGTATGACCAAGGTGTGGGCGCGGGAGCTAGGCAAATACAACATTCGCGTCAACGCCATCGCCCCCGGCTTCATCGCCACGGAAATGGTCACGGCCATGCCCGAAAAAGTATTGGCCGGGATGCGCGAACACACACCTCTGGGCCGGTTGGGAGCACCCTCCGACATCGCCAACGCCTATGCCTTCCTCGCCTCCGACGAAGCCGCCTACATCTCCGGGGAAACGCTGAGAGTAGATGGCGGCATTGTCATTGGCACGTAAAAGATGAGTATATTGGTATATTGGTATATTGGTATATTGGTATATTAGTGAAATACGTCAATAAACTAATATACTAATAAACTAATATATTAATAAACCAATACACCAATACACCAATACACCAATACACCAATACACCAATACACCAATACACCAATACACCAATACACCAATACACTAACAACCAACAACTCCCTATGCCCCCACACCCTCAAATCCTCGCCACCGGCCGTTATGTGCCGGAAAAAATGTTGCCGAATAGCTATTTCGACGAAATTCTCAACCGGCCTGTTTCGGACTGGCTGGTAGAAAACGTCGGCATCCGGGAGCGGCATGTCATGGCCCCGGAGCAAACCACCAGTGACCTGGGCTACCAGGCCAGCGTCCAGGCGCTGGCACGAGCCGGTCTACAACCCACCGACCTGGATTTGATCATCTTTGCCACCGATACGCCCGATTACCTCAGCCCGGCAACGGCGACGGTGTTGCAGTACAAATTGGGAGCGACGCGGGCGGGGACGTTCGACGTGAACTGCGCCTGCGCCGCCTGGGTCACAGCCCTCGATCTGGGGGCACGGCAAATCTTGACCGACGACGACATCCGTTATGTCCTGGTTGTGGGCGCGTATGGTATGAGCCGCTACGTGGATTACAGCGATCATCGCACCTGCACCCTCTTTGCCGATGGGGCCGGGGCGGTTATCCTGGGCGCGGGCGACCAGCCGGGCTTTTTGGCCGGGAAAACGGTCGCCAGCGGCGAATATTATGACGCTCTGGGCATCTACACCGGCGGCGTGGCCTGCCCCACCACCCCGGCGGCGATCAATAATGGCATTCCCCGGGTGCAATTTGTCAAAAAATTCCCTGCCACCTTCAACGCCGAACAATGGCCCGCCCTGATCAACAAGGTGGTCGCCAAAGCCAACCTGACGTTGGACGAGGTGGATTGGTATTATTTCACCCAACTGAATGTCAACACCATTAAGCAGGTGATGGAAATTTTGGGCCAGCCGCTGAGCAAAACCCATTGGATTATGGACAAATGGGGGTACACCGGCTCGGCCTGCATCCCCATGGCCCTGGACGATGCGCTAGAACAACCCTCGCGGCCGCGGCCCGGCGACACGGTTCTCTTCTGTGCCAGCGGCGGGGGCATTTCGTTGGCCTGCAATGTGTGGCGATGGACGGCGGAATAGCATTTCAGCATCGCTAGCCGCTGGCTGTTAGCTGACTAGCTGACTAGCTGACTAGCTGACTAGCTAAGCGAAGCAATTATGTACATCGGCGATTATCTGGGACGACGGGCGATTTATTCGCCGGATAAAGTGGCGATTGTGGATGCAGGCAAGGCTCCGGCCTGGCGGCTGAGTTATGCCCAATTGAACGAACGAGCCAATAAACTGGCGCACTGGCTGAGGCACGCGGCCGCGATCCAGCCCGGTGATCGGGTCGCCATTCTGGCCCGTGATGGGGTGGAACATCTGGATTGTTTCTTCGCCTGTGGCAAACTGGGGGCCATCCACACCGCTCTGAATTGGCGGCTCCACTGGCAAGAGCTGGCGGGCATTCTCGCCACCACCACCCCTCGTGTCCTCATCTACTCCGACGACTTCCGCAAGGCAGTCGAACAAATCAGAACGCACGGGCTGTGGCCGGTGTCCTCACCGAGCCACGACGAGCACGGTCAGGCTCGCACTGAGCGAAGCCGAAGTGAGACCGGCTCGATCAATCCCCTGCCTGGCGCGGCCGCGTTGACCCACTTTCTCCACCTCGATGGCCCTGGCGTCCCTGGTTCGCTCCCCTTTGAGGCCACCCTGCAAGCCTCAGCCAACACCCCCATTGTCAACGAGCAGGTACAGGCCGAAGATGTCGTCGCCCTGATTTTTACCGGTGGCACGACGGGTTTGCCTAAAGGGGCGCAGGTTACCCACCGCATGATCGCCTGGAACAGCCTCAACACCATCATCCACGACCTGCACCACGACGACACCTACCTGAACGTCTTTCCCCTTTTCCACACCGGCGGTCTCTTCGTCTACACCCTACCCAACGTCATTCTGGGCGGCACGACGATTCTGGTGCGCCAGTTTGATCCCGTCCAGGTGCTCAACCTGATCGAGCAGGAGCAGGTGACGGTGTTTGCCGGTGTACCCACGATGTACCAGACGTTGACGACTGCATCCAACTGGCCCACCGCCAACCTCAGTTCGCTCCGTTTCTGCACCAGCGGTGGCGCACCGTTGCCCGTGCCTCTGGTAGAGCAATACACCCACGAGAAAAATATCCGTTTCAAACAAGGGTTTGGCATGACCGAATTTGGCCCTGGCATCTTTGCCCTGGCCCCCGAAGACGCCATCCGCAAGGCGGGGAGCATTGGTCGGCCCAACTTTTATGTGGACGCCCGCATTGTGGATGCTGACAACCAGCCCCTCGGCCCGGATCAGGTGGGGGAATTGGTGCTGAAAGGGCCGAGTCTGTCATCTGGCTATTTCAACAACCCGTCTGCCAGTGCTGAAGCGATAGACGCTGAAGGTTGGTTCCACACCGGCGACCTGGCCCGTCATGATGAGGGGTGGTATTTCACCATTGTGGATCGCAAAAAGGATATGTTTATCTCCGGGGGGGAGAATGTGTATCCGGCGGAGATTGAGGCGGTATTGTACCAGCACCCGGCGGTGCAGATGTGTGCCGTTATTGGCCTGCCGGATGTGAAGTGGGGCGAGGTGGGGCTGGCGTGTGTGGTGCTGAAGAAGAACGCGGCCGCGACCCCCGACGAACTCCTCTCTCACCTACAAACCCGGCTGGCCCGCTACAAAGTCCCGCGTCAGGTGGTCATCCTGGAGAGCCTGCCCATCTCTGCCGCGGGCAAAATCCTCAAACGAGAACTGCGGGATCAGTTTACCGATTGATGGTAGCAATTCTCAATTTAGCCTGAACGTCTAAATATCCCTATGAATTAGCGTAAGCGTTCAGTCATAACTATTCATCCGCCAGACCCGCCCGGTCGTAAACGACCGGGCTATGGTTACAAAGGGCGCTGGCCTGGGCTTTTAGCCCGCAAAGCTCCGTAGGTTTAGCCGGGCGGTTTGACCGCCGGACGGGGTAACTGAACGCTTACGAATTAGCATCTCGTTGTTGTTCATAAAAGAGCCGCTCGGTCTGACGAGATTCCAACCAGTGCCGTAACGCGGCCGCATCCCCCTGGGCCAATAATGCCCGTACTTTGTGCCACCCTGCCAATGCCTCATCTAATTGGGCTAACACAGCCTGCTGGTTGGTGAGCAAAATATCCAACATCATCGCCGGGTCAGAAGCGGCCAGGCGGGTGGTGTCGCGCAAACCGGCCGCACTGACAGGATAGACGGCGGTGTGGGTTGCGGCCGCGGCCGCGACTGTCCCCATCAGGTTGGCGGCAACCAGATAGGGCAAATGACTGGTGACGGCCACAATTGCATCATGTTCATCTGGGGTCAGAATGACTGGTTGAGCTTCTAACCAGGTGATGATCTGGTTGGCGATGGCGTGCAGTGTGGGGGTACTGTTACGGGTGGGGCATAGGACAAACGTGCGGCCGCGGTATAGGTCAGCCGTAGCGGCCGCGAAGCCGGTAGCCGTTTTGCCACACATGGGGTGGCCGCCAATAGCGGCAAAAGCGGAGGGGAGTTGCTCTAGAGCGGAGCAAATGGCCTGTTTGGTGCTCCCTAAATCGAGGACGTAACAACCTTGCGGCCGCGCCTGGGGTAATTGGGCCAGTAAGGACAAAATAACCCGCACCGGTGTCGCCAGAATTATCAGGTCGGCGGACTCAACGCCAACGGCAAAGTCGGGGGTGATCACATCGGCCAGGGGGGTGGCCGCGGATAGGTGGGCCGGATTACTGTCTACCAGGGTGAGGTGGTTAAGGTGCGGCCGCAGGGCCAAAGCCAATGAACCACCCATGAGGCCACAGCCGATGATGGTAACATGGGAAGGGAAGGGAGATGTCATGGCTGAATGGGTTGTGAGCAGTGAAAATATGGGTGATTGCGGTGTTATGACGGTGATAAGCGGCATGGTTCAGGTTTTTGCCGACTTAATGTTTGCCCGTCAGGCGTGGATTTTTTGGCGAGCGGCCATAAACTGTTCTCTGGTAAGGTCTAATCCACGGGCAATACGGCGGATTTGTTCACTTTCTTCATGGAATAGACCTCGGTCAGCGTTGGCGATGGCGAAGAGGGCATCCAGAAAGGTTGTGCGCTCACTTTCGTTGGTAACGGCGTTGAAACCAGCAATCAGTTCGTAATAATCTAGCCCTTCCTGGATTTCGCTGAGGGCGACTTCCGTGACAAAGGTCGCGGCCGCGTGGTCTACTTGCCAGTTTTGTTGCAAGACGTTTACCATTGCCGTTTGCTCTTCTGGAGCAATATGCTGGTCTACATGGGCCACTCGGGCTAACAAACCTCCGGCCAGACTGAGTTTACGCAGATTGGCCTCACTTAGATTTAACTCTTTTTGTGCCAGTCGTTCGCATACCCGGTAATAGACGCGGTTATGGACAAATTCGTCAAATTGGGCCTCACGATTGGGTATAGTTGCGGCCGCGGTCTGCCGCTGGTGTATGGCCTGTTGCACCAACCGCCCTAGCCGACCTAAAACGGTTACATCGGCCTGATCAATCGCCTGGAGCATTTCGGTGATGGCTGTTGCTTCTGTGGGAGTGACAGTGCCATCGGCTTTGATGACATCTTGTAAGGCTTCATGGATTTGCTGTTTATCGTCTTCGCGAACCAGTCGGCTGGCTAAGTCCTGAACCAGTCGGCCTCTTTCTGCCTCACCTACGGGCGAACCCAGGTACATTTCTAGCCTGGCCCATTCATGGGCGCTGATTTGTAAGGGTGAGAGCCACTGTTTCAGACTTTCATATTCAGTTTTGCTGATAGAACCGTCTATCCACGCGGCCGCGATCATTACTTTTGCTAATGCTAATACCAGTTCTTTGTCTGTCATGCCCGCCTCTCCTGCGTAAATGTAGGGCGATTTGGCAAATCGCCCGGACGATTTACCAAATCGTCCTACAGATTTTCATCCCTCTTGGTGTGCCAAAGGCACATGGGGAACTCCTACGAAAATAGCCATGGATAGTGGAAACACGGATAGGAAGAAACACGGATGGGAATGAAAATGGTGGCGTTATTTTCATCCCTCTTGGTGTACGTTCCGTCCACGTGAAACTCCTACGAAAATGTAGGGCGATTTTGTAAATCGCCCGGTGGACGATTTACAAAATCGTCCTACAGATTTTCATCCCTCTTGGTGTGCCAAAGGCTCATGGGGAACTCCTACGAAAATAGCCACTGATAATGGGAACATGGATAAAAACCTTGCCCGATTATACGTTGTTTGGGAGCAAATTTCTGGTTAATTTTTGCGGCGTAACCGTGCAACCTTTCAAAGGTTTATACTACTGGTCAACATCTACTCCCCCGGGGAAGGGAGAAAAATCACTTGGGGACGTTTTTCGCGGGCAGACGCCCGCGAAAAACGTCCCATAAAAGGTTCTCCACTCCTGGGGCAGGGGGAAACCCGGTGTGCAATCGCCCGCATTCCTGGTCCCTGGGACGGGGGAAAACCGAAAAGGCGATGGCTCTAGAGGAATCGGTAAATCTAATGCCCTGTGTTAGAATTGTTTTATGAATAAAGAACTCATTGTGATTGGTGGGGGATTGGCTGGGTGTGAAGCGGCCTGGCAGGCCGCGACGTTGGGCCTGCAAGTAACGTTGTACGAAATGCGGCCGCGAACCCCAACCCCTGCCCATGTCACCGACAAACTCGCCGAACTCGTTTGTAGCAACTCCCTGGGATCCCAGGGGATCAACACCGCCCCTGGTTTACTCAAAGCCGAATTAACCGGGCTGGGGTCACTCATTCTCGATTGCGCGGCCGCGGCCGCTTTACCCGCTGGTTCTTCCCTGGCCGTAGACCGGGAGCGCTTTGCCGCCGAGGTAACGGCCAAAATCGAGGCCCATCCCCGCATTCAACTTGTGCGTGAAGAAGTTACCACCATACCCGAGTCACCTACCATCATTGCCAGTGGTCCTCTGACCTCAGCCCCCCTTACAGCGGAGATTGCCCGATTGAGTGGGAGTGAAGCGCATTTATACTTTTACGATGCCATCTCCCCTATTGTCAGCCTGGATTCGGTGGACATGAGCGTGGCGTTTCGTGGCTCCCGTTATGACAAAGGAGTGGCGGAAGAAGGGGATTACCTGAATTGCCCCCTCAGCGAAGCCGAATACAACCGGTTTATTGAGGCGCTGATCACAGCCGAGACGATCACCCTGCGCCAGTTTGAACAGGAAGATCCCCATTTTTTTGAGAGTTGCCTGCCGGTTGAAGTATTGGCCAAACGAAATGAAGAAGCCTTACGCTTTGGGCCAATGCGCCCGGTAGGGTTAAACAATCCACATACAGATGAGCGGCTTTATGCGGTTGTACAGTTACGCCAGGATAATCTGGCGGGTACGTTGTATAACCTGGTAGGGTTTCAGACGAATCTCAAATGGGGTGAGCAAAAACGGGTATTGCAGATGATTCCTGGTTTGCAGAAGGCCGAATTTTTGCGCTATGGCATGATGCATCGCAATACCTACATCAACGCGCCCCATTTGCTTCAGCCTACATTGCAATATCGCGGCCGCGCGGATCTGTTTTTTGCCGGTCAGATCATTGGCGTAGAGGGGTATGTGGGTAACGCGGCCGCAGGACTGGTCGCTGGTCTCAATGCGGCCCGTTTATTACAAGGACAGATGCCTGTCATCTTCCCCACCAAAACCATGTTGGGGGCTTTGCTCCATTACGTCACCCATGCCGAAGCCAAACAATTCGCCCCCATGAAGGCGAACTTTGGGTTAATGCCTGCGCCAGAGAACAAAATGGGAAAACAGGAACGGTATCGTTACTATAGCGAACGGGCACTCACCGCTATGCGCCGTTTTGCCCGGGAGAGTGGCGTGCCTTATGACCGGGAACGGGCGGAAATCGGTGTGGGTGTAGCGAATAATGCGTAAAATAGTTCTGTTGCTATGGTTTTGCCTGGTGGGCTGTAACGCGGCCGCACCCACACTCACTCCTGTTACGCCAGTGCTGACTGCGGCCACGTTGCCTACCTCTCTGCCCACACAAACACCGGCCCCCTCTATGACGCCCACACCTACCCCAATACCGTCCCCTACTGCCCCACCCGTGGGAACGGTACTACAAATGGAGCCTGAACTGTTGACCACGCGGCCGCATGATCCCACAGCCTTCACCCAGGGCCTCATCTTGTACAATGGCTCTCTTTACGAAAGCACTGGTCTATACGGTCAATCCAGCCTGCGTGAAGTGGATCCCGCCACCGGAACGGTCATTCGCCAGATACCCCTGACTGAATTATATTTTGCCGAAGGGTTAGAGCGAGTCGAAGATCGGCTGATCCAGATTACCTGGCAAGAGCAAATTGCCTTCGTTTACGATATTGCCACCTTTACCCAGATCAAAACCTTCACTTACGAAGGGGAAGGGTGGGGTTTGTGTTATGATGGAACGGCGTTGTATATGAGCAACGGTAGCGACCAACTAACCGTGCGTGATCCTGATACCTTTGTTGTACGCCAGACCATCCCGGTAACATTGGACGGACAACCAGTTGTCCGCCTGAATGAGCTAGAATGTGTCGGTAGTACCATCTTTGCCAACATCTGGCAGACGGATACCATCGTGCAGATTGACAAAGTAACAGGGCAAGTGGTTGCGTCTATTCAAGCCGATGGTTTACTGACGCCAGAAGAGGCCGCGGCCGCGGATGTGCTGAATGGTATCGTCTACCTACCCGCAACTGATACCTTCCTCATCACCGGCAAATTGTGGCCTGCCATGTTTGAAGTCCGGTTTGTCCTGACGGAATGAACCATAACAGATGAGTTCCCCAGAGTTTCAATGAATCCTTTGGTAAGGAGAAAGCATGTCTAATGAACTGATCATTGAATCGCAAGTGGTACAGGTGACGGTATACCCGGATCGGGCGCGAGTGACGCGACAGGGAACGGGTGAAATCACCACCGAAACGCAAAAAATCATTCTGGATGAATTGCCCACAACACTCCTGCCCGATTCGGTGCGGGTAGCCGGACGGGGAACGGCACGAGTACGTATTCAGGGAGTGGATACAAAATGGCATTATTACACCGAAACGCCAACAACTCGTGTGCGTGACCTGGAGCAGGAAATTCAGAAGTTGGAAGATGAAAGCCGTGGCCTCACCGATCAGAAAGCCGGTTTGGCCGCCCGGATGAAATACCTGGAGGGCCTGGCCAGTGCGACACTGGAATTTGCCAAAGGGTTATCACGCGGCCGCACCACCATCGAAGATCAAAACCAATTAGTCTCCTTCCTCGCCGGGCAAGATAACGCCATTCGGGCTGAACTACGTGCCCTGGACCTGAGCCAGCGTGAACTCAATAAACAACTGGAAAAGTTACGCAACGAGTTAAAACAGATCCAAAATGCGCGGCCGCGCCAACGGTATCGCGCCACCATCGAAGTTGTCGTAAGCGAACCAGGCAATTTCACCGTCGAACTCAGTTACGTGGTACAAAATGCGGGCTGGCAACCCCTGTATGATTTGCGTTGGATGGAAAACAATGGCTCCCGCAAACTAAGCCTCACCTACCTGGCCCAGATCACCCAAAACAGTGGCGAAGATTGGCCCACCATCCAACTGGCTGTCTCCACCGCTCGCCCGGCTTTAAATCAGCAGTTACCCGAATTAAAACCCTGGTACATCAACGTCTTTGTGCCCCACCCACCACCCCAGGCCAAAGCTATGATGTCGCGTGCGGCCAGTGCGCCTGTGCCCATGGCCCCTCCCGCTGAACAAATGGCCGATATGGTGGCCTTTGGCATGCAAAGTATGCCCGCCCCGGCAATGGCCGAGGCCGAAATCGCTACTGCCACCGTTGAGAGTCGTGGCGTAGCCGTTACCTTTAAAATTGGCGGCTCTACTGATATACCCAGTGATGGTGCACCGCATAAAACCACCATCCAGATGTTTGAACTCGACCCCAAAGTAGATTATCTCTGTGTGCCCAAACATACGGATGCCGTTTTCCGTCGCCTCACGGTGACAAATACGACAGCGGCACCGTTTTTGGCTGGGCCGGGCAATCTGTTTGTGGGCGAAGAGTTTATCGGTACGACCCAATTAGAATATGCCCCCAGTGGCGAAAAAATAGAACTGCTCTTTGGGGTGGAAGAGCGGATCACAGTGAGCCGGGAATTGGCTAAAAGGGATGTGGATAAGACATTCCTGCGTGATAACCGCCAATTGCGTTATGGTTATAAAATAGAGTTGCAAAATTTGTTGAGTGCGGCCGCGGTCGTCGAAGTTCATGACCACATTCCGGTTTCCCGCCACGAACAGATTAAGGTGAAACTGGAACAGGCCACACCCGAACCTATCACCAAGAGTGACCTCAATTTACTGGAGTGGCAAATGAACCTGCCCCCATCCGCCAAAGCAACCCTACAATACGTTTACCTGGTTGAACATCCTCGTAGTTTGTCTGTCGTTGGTCTGATTGATTGATGATTTGTATCTATACAGCCAAAGGGCATAATCTGACATTTTCCCGCCGTGTCGGTGTGTCGCTTTAGTGCCGCGTTGGTAATATCCAAGATCCCCCCTAACCTCGCCCCAGGGCGGGGAACTTTGCCCCCCCCGGGGCGGGGAATTTTTCTCGGCGCGGTTTCTCCCCTTCCCACGGGGATCGCCGGGGGGATGGGTCTTCAGCCCAAACCTGTATAGATACAATAATTCAATCGTCATACATCAATCAAAAATGGTAAGTGCTTATGCGTACATATGACACAACAACGCCCCAAGAGCGTGCCTTCTTAGTGGGGGCCGAATGGAAACGAACTCGTCCCCTGTTGCCGGTAGAACAGAGCCTGGATGAACTGGAACGGTTGGCCGATACGGCTGGTTTGGCTGTGGTGGGTCGGGCCGTGCAACGGTTTGATCAGCCGGATAATGCCACTTATATCGGTTCCGGCAAGGTGGAAGAGGTCAAAATGCTCATCAATGAGCAAAACGCCGGTGTCGTTATTTTTGATGACGAACTTCTGCCGCGCCAACAGCGGGAACTAGAAGAGGTTTTTGGCGAAAACACCAAGGTTTTAGACCGTACCGCCCTCATTCTGGACATTTTTGCCCAGCACGCCCAAACCCGGGAAGGGCAACTCCAGGTAGAACTGGCCCAATTGGAATACCGATTGCCTCGTCTGACGCGCATGTGGACCCATCTGGCCCGGCAAGCTGGCGGCCGCGCCGGTGGGGCAACTGGTGGGGTAGGGGTGCGCGGCCCTGGTGAAAAACAGATTGAAGTAGACCGCCGCGAAATCGGTCGCCGCATTGCCGCCATTAAAGAAGAGTTGGAAATGGTGCGAGCGCACCGGCAACGCCACCGGGCCAAACGTCAGCAGACGGAGCTGAAGGTGGTGGCGATTGTAGGTTATACCAATGCGGGTAAATCTACCTTGCTCAATAAACTTACAGGGGCGGATGTGTTGGCTGAGGATCGCCTGTTTGCCACGCTGGATCCCACGACCCGACGGCTGGAGACGAGTAGCGGCCGCGATATTTTGCTTACAGATACGGTTGGTTTTATCCAGAAGCTCCCCACCCAAATCGTAGCCGCCTTTCGGGCCACTCTGGAAGAAATCGCCGATGCGGATGTGTTGTTGCATATTGTAGATGCCACCCATCCCCAGGCCCAAGCCCAGATTGAATCGGTGGAAGACACGCTGGCCGAACTGGAACTGGATCATATTCCTACCGTGATTGCCCTGAACAAAATAGACCAACTCCCGGCTGGTGCCGATCCGCGTTCTGGTTTGACCCTCAATCACATTGCCGTGCCTGTGTCAGCGGTAACGGGGTTGGGGTTGCATGAATTGGTACTGGTGTTAGAGGCAGAGATGGAGCGGTATTTGCGACCGCTACACGTGCATTTGCCGTATAATCGGGGCGATTTGTTGGCGATGTTGTATGGTCGCGGCCGCGTTGAGTCTGAAGAACACAGCGAAACCGGCATCACCATCAAAGCTCGCCTGCCTGAACGGCTCCACGCTTACTTCCAACCGTATTTTTTAGCCGCCGGTAAACCGTAAACGGTGGTCAGTAAATAGCTTTTCCGTTGCTGAGCACTGGTGACTGTTCCCTGTTCCCTGGAATTATGAACAACATCCTCAATAACCTCATTGAACGCGCCAATGATTTCCTTGCCGAACGCCCCGGTTTGTTACCGTTTATCGGTATCGGGCTGATCGCCCTTAATTTTTTGTTGCGTCTGTTCCTAGGCCCAGATCATTTGCTCACCAGCGTTGATTGTCTGCTCCATCTGGGTTTGCTCATCAGCCTGGTGGGGTTGATGTTGGTGAAGGTTTTTCGTGAGTAACGGTAGGTTTTAAGTAACGATATACGATCTCAAGGGCGGAGCTTGGCGAAGTTCGGCTCTGCCTTTGACAAGCTCAGGCAAAGTCGTAAACCACTTGTATAGATACGATTTTAAGATGTAACTATTCACCCCTCATGGATGCTATCAATCACCTGATTCAAAACTCAACCATTCGGGCCGTGGTCGCCACTATGCCTGCCCGTCTCGCAGGCCTGGTTGACCTGGCCGTGACGATTCAACAAATCCCGGCTCCTACCTTTGCCGAGGCGGAAAGGGCCGCGTTTGTGCAGTCTCATCTGGTGGCTCTGGGGCTGACGGATGTGTATCAGGATGAACTGCATAATGTGTATGGTCGCCTGCGCGGGCAAAGGCCAGGAACTCCCGTGGTTATCTCTGCCCATCTGGATACGGTATTTGCCGCCGAAACCAATTTGACGGTGCGGCGTGAGACCCAACTGGTGCATGGGCCAGGTATTGCTGATAATTCTATGGGGGTGGCCGGGTTATTGATACTGGCGGAGTTGCTCCAGCGGTCAGGCCTGCGGCCGCAACGAGATATATGGTTTGTTGCGAATGTGTGCGAAGAAGGGTTGGGCGACCTGCGGGGGATGCGGGCGGTGGTAGAGCGATTTGGCCGCGACGCGGCCGCGTACATCATCCTGGAAGGGGGCGTCTACGGCCATATCTTCCATCAGGCCATTGCGGTTCGCCGTTACCACATTGAAATTACCACCCCGGGCGGCCATTCCTGGGGCAACTTTGGCACACCAAGCGCCATTCATCTCCTTGGTCGCCTTATCACCACACTGGATCAAATTCAGGTTCCCGACAAACCCCGTACTACCTACAATGTGGGCAAAATCGAGGGAGGCACAACCATCAATACCATTGCCGCCCAGGCCAGCCTGTTGTTGGATTGCCGCTCCGAAGATAATCAAGCCCTGGCCAACCTGTTAAATCAGGTACAAAAGGCTATCGCCACCGTTAGCAACATACCTGATGTACAGGTGAAAATAACCTCAATTGGGGATCGCCCGGCGGGGTACATCCGTCTTAACCACCCCCTCATTAAAATGACCGAAGCCGCCCTGCGCCAGAGTGGGTGCACCGAGGTTTTTTTCAGTAGTGGTAGTACCGATGCCAATATTCCCCTCAGCCAGGGTTTACCGGCTGTTTGCATTGGTCTGGCCCAAAGTCACAATGCCCATCGCCTGGATGAATATCTGGATATAACCAATCTGTCTGCTGGCATGGTGCAGTTGTTTCTTTTGACGTTGGCCGCGGCCGCATTTAGCGGTTAAAAACGAGTGTTTGTTCAACCAGCAATTCGTAACGACTAAGGCTCCCGAGGGCTGAGTTTGTCGAAGCCTCGTGTTGCCTTTGACAAGCTCAGGCAACGGCTTGGTAATCGTCCGTTTTTAACTTAGGGTTCGTAATCGTAGGAGTATCCAAATGAATTTTGAACTAACAACTGAACAAAAACAGTTCCGTGACTTTGTCCATGATTTTGTCGCCAGAGAGGTAAAACCCCTGGCGCGTGAGACAGATGAAACGGGCGAATTTAACTGGAAAGCAGTTAAAAAAATGGGACCAATTGGGCTGTTGGGGCTGGAAGTGCCCGAAGAGTACGGAGGTGCCGGGCTGGATGCCGTCAGTGCGGCGATTGCTATTGAAGAGTTGGGCTGGGGTTGTGGCTCCACCGCCCTGGCCGTATCAGCCCATAATGGGTTGGCGCTTGGCCCCATTGTCAAATTTGGCACGGAAGAACAAAAACGTGCCTGGTTACCCCGCCTGGCTTCGGGTGAAGGTCGGTTGGGGTGTTTGGGATTGACCGAGCCAGGGGCTGGCTCTGATCTGCAAGGTGGTGTTCGTACGGCGGCAGTTAAAGAGGGTGATTCCTGGATTATTGATGGCAATAAAATGTGGCTGACCAATGCCTCTATTGCTGATCTGATGGTTTTGTTGGTGCGCACAGATCCCCAAGGGGGTAGTCGGAGCTTGAGCCATATTCTTGTGCCTGCGGATTCAGAGGGTATTTCGATGGGATCACCCGAGAAGAAAATGGGTCTGAAAGGTTCCCCTACTCATGCCGTAAATTTGGATGAGGTGCGGGTGCCCTTGGGCAATTTGTTGGGGAAAGAGGGGCGTGGTTTGCACCAGACGCTAGAGGTGTTGGATGGCGGCCGCGTTAGCATTGGGGCGTTGGCGGTTGGCCTGGCCCAATCGGCTTATGAAGCGGCTTTGCAATATGCGCATGAACGAGAGACCTTTGGTCAGCCCATTGCCCATCACCAGGCTGTGCAATGGATGCTGGCTGATGCCGCCACAGAAATCCAGGCGGCCCGCCTGATGGTTTACTGGGCCGCCTGGCACAAAGCGCAAGGCCAACTAACTCCCAAGGTGGCCGCCATGGCGAAACTATTTGCTACGGAAGTCAGCGAGAAGGTCTGTCGTAATGCGATTCAAGTACATGGGGGTTATGGCTATAGTCGGGAATTTGAAGTGGAACGAATGTATCGGGATACACGTTTGATGACAATTGGTGAAGGGACGAGTGAAATTCAACGTCTTGTTATTGCTCGGGCCATTCTTGGTTTGTAAGTAAATGTGGAGTGTCGTACATCTTTGTGAAAGTGGGGGTGTGTTTTTATGATTAGCAGGCTGTCGGAAAAGGTAATCGTTCAGTCCAGAGACGATTTTGTGCCATTTTGAATGACATGAACGGATTTTGCAAGGACGGATTAAAGGCGACCTCGTAACCACTAAGCCGTTGCCCGAGCTTGTCGCAGGCAACATGAGGCTTCGACAAGCTCAGTCCTTGAGAGCCTTAGTAGTTATGTGACCTCTGGAAAATGTGATGCTCTGCTTCAGCCTTTGTGGACTTTCCTTGTGATGTGATGACAAAAATCGTGTGGAAACGATTATAAAGTCGTTTTGCAAGTCCTCAGGTCATTATGAGTCTGTTTAGCCAATACATTCCGTTGGATCGCCAGCAAGCATTAAGTCAGGGGCGTAATTTGCCTAATCGTACTCAAGGGGCAGTGTTGTTTGCTGATGTGGCTGGATTTAGCCCGTTGACGAAAGCGTTGACTCAGGAGTTGGGGCCACAGCGGGGGGTTGAAGAGCTAAGTGCTACCATTGGCCTGGTGTACCAGTCATTGATTACGGAAATCCATCAGTATGGTGGTGTAGTGATTGCCTTTGGAGGGGATGGTATTACTTGTTGGTTTGATCAGGATGAGGGGGCGCGAGCTTTGACGTGTGCGCTGGCAATGCAGGAAGCTATGCGGCCGCATACCACCATTTCTACCCCCACCGGTTTGCTCCTGACGATTAGCCTGAAGATAAGCCTGGCTGTGGGGCCAGCCCGACGTTTTGTGGTGGGGGATCCGGATATTCAATTGATTGATGCTTTGGCTGGGGCCACCCTAGAACGGGTAACGATTGGGGAAATGATAGCCCAGCAAGGCGAAATTTTGTTGGATGAAACGGGCGCGGCCGCGTTAGCACCTTACCTTCATATCAAAACCTGGCGGCAGGCCGAAGGACATCGTTTTGCTGTCATTGGCGATTTTACCCGGCCTGTTGCCCCTGATTTAGCGGTAGCTCTGGTTGATCTACCCGATGAAACTGCTCGTCCCTGGTTGTTACCGCCTGTCTATGAACGACTGAAACGGGGTGAAGGAGATTTTTTAGCCGAATTACGGTTGGCGGTGGCCATGTTTGTGGCATTCGGTGGCCTTGATTATGACGAGGATGAAGATGCTGGCGAGCATTTGGATCTTTACATTCGTTGGGTACAGAGGGTGTTGGCCCGGTATGAGGGGTACCTGATTGATTTGTCCATGGGTGACAAGGGGACGCATCTTTATGCGGTTTTTGGGGCACTGAAGGCCCATGAGAATGACCCGGTGCGGGCGGTCGCGGCCGCGGAAGAGTTGCTTCACCCTTTGTTAGAGTGTCACTGTATTCGAGATATTCGTATAGGCATTAGCCGGGGGCGGATGCGTTGCGGAGTTACCGGTTCACAAAGCCGCAAAACCTATGGTGTTCATGGCAACGAGGTCAATGTGGCCGCCCAGCTCATGACTTTGGCTCAGCCTCAGCAAATTTTGGTGACAGAACGGGTGGTGAGTGCTCCGGGACAACGCGTTGCTTTCCGGCTGTCTGGCGAAGTTCATTTGAAAAAGGACCTGACCCCCCTCAAAATTTATATACCGCAAGAAATGGTGCCCCAGGTGATGGCTACCTCTTTTCCAACCTGGGCACTGCCTTTAATTGGGCGTGAGCAAGAGCAAGATCTGGTGCAGGGTCTCTTGCGCCAGGTACGCCAGGATGCCGATGTTCGCTACTCTGTTTTTATTGAGGGGGAAGCGGGAATTGGTAAATCCCACTTGTTGTATAACATTACCGTGCAGGCCAGGCAGTTAGGGTTAACCCCGTTGATAGGGGAAGCCAATGCCATCGAAAAATCTACACCTTACTATGCCTGGCGGATGATTTTTGCCCAATTAATGCACCAGATAGCGCCCGCAGGGGTAACGCTGGAAACACCAACGGCCTGGCGGGAGCATGTATTAGGGCAACTAAACGCGGCCGCGCCCTTTGCTACCCAACTCGCCCCATTGCTAAATGGCATCTTGTCCCTGGATTTGCCCGAAAATGAGACGACGCAAGGTTTGAGTGGTGAGATTCGAGCCAACAATATACGGTGGATATTAATGGCGTTGCTACAACGGGCCGCACAACAGGGGCCATTGATCTTCATTCTGGAAGATATCCATTGGCTGGATTCGGCTTCCTGGGCCTTACTGATGGCGATGCACCAAGTGGTGCAACCCATAGTGACAGTGGCTACATTGCGGCCGCTGTCTGGCTCCATCCCCGTTGAATACACCCTGTTGCGCCGACAACCCACCAGTTATCATCTGCCCCTCTCTGTTCTTACCCATTCCCAGATCAGAGACCTGATTTGCCAGCGCCTGAAAGTCTCATTTCTGCCGGAGCCTGTGGTCGAACTTATTCACAGCAAGGCTGAGGGACATCCATTCTTTAGTGAAGAGTTGGCTTATACCTTGCGGGATGCCGGTCTCATTATGATTGAAAATGAGGTGTGTCGGCTTACCCCCCAGGCAGATGACAAACTTCGCCTGATGAACTTCCCGGATACCATTGAAGGGGTGATCACCAGCCGCATTGATTTGCTCCCCGCGCAACAACAACTGGCCCTGAAGGTGGGTAGTGTTATTGGGCGGGCCTTTGCTTATCGCACCCTCTACGATATTCACCCTGTCGAGGCCGACAAACCCCAGTTGCATCTGCATCTGTCAGGGTTAGAAAAATTAAACGTGTTGGCCGCCGAGCATTTGGGAACAGATACTTCTTATCTGTTTAAGCATGTATTGTTTCAGGAAGTAGCCTATAACCTGATGACCTTTTCCCAACGGCGACAGTTACATGAACAAATTGCTACCTGGTATGAACAAATTTATGCCGATGATCAGAGTCAGTTTTACTCGTTACTGGCTTACCATTGGACGCGTGCCGAAAATGCGCCTAAAGCGCTGGTAAATCTGGAGCAGGCGGGTGAGCAGGCGTTTTTAAGTTTTGCCAATGAAGAAGCGATTACCTTTTTTAATCAGGCGTTGACGTTGGATGCTAAAACGGGGTATCACACGGAGCCATTACGGCGGGCTGGTTGGGAGTTACGGCTGGGTGAAGCACAGGTGCAACAGTCACGGTATCAGGAGGGGCAGAAGCATCTGGAAGCGGGGGTTGCATTGTTGGGATACCCGGTGGCGGCTCGCGGCCGCGCTGGTTTAGGTTTGCTGAAAGAGGTTGTTGTACAACTGGCCCATCGTTATTTCCCCGCGACCTTCTTTGGTCGGGCAATGGCACAACAGGACACACTGATCAGAACCACACGGGCTTACAACCGCCTGACCGAAGTGTATTATTTTAACGGTGAAACAACCTTGTCTCTGTTTACGGCTATCCGGGCGGTGAACATAGGTGAATTGGTTGGCGTGTCTCTAGAATTGGCGGAAGCTTACAGTCCTGTGGCTACTGCCGCCAGTATGCTCTATCTATTCCGAGTCAGTGACCGCTATGCTCAACGCGCTCTGACTATTGGGCGTCAGGTCAATGAACAGGCCCTGGTGTCACCCGATATGATTATCGGGGTACATTACCAAAACAATGGCCAATTAGCGGAGTCGGCGCAATTACTAGAACACCTGGTGCAAATAACCCAAAAGTTGGGCGATCACCGGCGCCATTTGGATGGGTTACATTGGTTGAGCCGGTGGAATTTTCAGCGTGGGGATTACGCCGGGGCGATGTTGCTGGCCGATCATCTCTATGAAACGGCAACGCGCCGACAAGACCCACGTTTTCAGGCCTTGGCTTTGTATGTGCAAGGCTTTTGCCTGTTGCACACCGGCAAAACCCAGGAAGCCTTACATGTTTTGCGGGCGATTGTCCGATTTTTTGCCGAAGATCAGATTGTGGATGTGCCGCTAGAAAAGGAGATGACGGGTTTGTTGGTATTGGCACATCTTCGGCAGAAGGCGTATGACCTGGCACAATCGCATGCTCGTCAGTTGGTGACGATGACAGCGGTGATGGAAGGCCATAGTTTTTCTAATCTGGCGGTAGCGCATGCCGTGGAGCTGTACCTGACATTGTGGGAGCAAGGAGATGTACAGGTACAAGGGTTGGCGAAAAAAGCTATGGCCAATTTGCGTTTTTATGCCGGGGTGTATCGGATTGGGCAACCGCGTTTTTGGTTGCATCAAGGATGGCAGGCCTGGTTGCAGGGGAAGGAAAAGAAGGCCCAGCAATGTTGGCAGAAATCTTTGCAATGGGCGGAGAAGCATGGGATGGCGTATGATCGCGGCCGCGTTCATTACGAAATTGCCCGCCACCTACCCGTCCATGATCCGGCCCGTGCCACCCATCGCCAGACCGCTGAGACAATTTTCTGGGAGATTGGGGCGCGATATGACCTGGAAAAGTGTCAGGAGTTGGCGTGAGGCGCAAACAAAGGGGGGAAACCCCATTCGTGGCATTTTTCGCGGACGTCCGCCCGCAAAAAATGCCACGGGAAAAAGTCCTCTCACCCTGCCGAAGGTTTGTACCACTTCTCACCCCTCTGCCCATAGCCGTTCAACGGCGGCAATAATGCCCGTTGGTTCTGTACCAATGACAAGATGATAATGGCTCGCGGCCGCAATCAGCCGTTTTGCTTGCTGTAAATTATGTTGCCACGCGGCCGCGGTATCATAAAAGATACTGTTCGCCATCACCGCTTCCCAGATGGTCGCCAGGGGGGCCGGTTCAACTCTTGTTTCCCTCTGCCCTGACCGCCGCAACAAACAAAGGGTGATAACTTCCGGGTGCACTGCTTTGGTGATAGCCAGTTCTGGTTGCCATTGGCGTAAGTCAAAAATCTGTTTTGTCTCCTGCCGTACCGGCTCCGGTGTCAGCAGATGGTGAATTTCTGGGAATAGGGGAACCATATCCTGGCGCAATTTGACCCGGCCAACCGGGAAACCCATCAGTTGTAATTGCTCTTGATAAGGGGAAACATAAATCTGGCTATCGGAGATCAGTTGGTTGCCCGCCAGTACCAGGCGGAAGGCGGTGGTAGATTTGCCACTGTTGTGGGGGGCCATGAGTAATAACGCCCGCCCCTGCCGCCACAAACCGGTACAGTGCAACATGCCGTAACCCAGGCCAATGAAAAAATTGGTGAAGATAGTGTTGAGCAATCCCCGGCTGACCAGATCGGGACGTTGGGCCAGGGTAGGATCCAGAACGGCGATGGCTTCACCGGCTCTGGGGTTTATCTGACAGTGCCCCCAGGGGCCAATGTGCAGGGAAAGCCAGTCGCCGTAACCGGTGTAACGAATGAGGCTGAGCAGGTCTTCTGGGGGTGGGCCGGGGGATTGGGGGGCGGGGCGGACGATGAGGTGGATGGTAAGGGGGGGCTGGTTGGCAGGGGGAGCGGTGGAATAGAGGGGGATGGCGTGATCTGCGGCCGCGATCACCCCTTCATCATTACTCAACAACCGGATCACCCGGTCAAATAACGTAAACTCCCGTTGAAAAACAGGCTCATTGGTGCGTCGCCCCCAGAAATCTTCCAGTTGATCCTGGTGTTGATGATATAACCGGGCAAAATCCATAAGGAATGGGTAAGCGTTCAGTGACCCTGGAGAAACCAGGTTTTTAGAGTGTCTAAAGTAAATATCAGCCAGTACGCGTTCAGTTATCCCGCCCGGTGGTCAAACCACCGGGCTAAATGTACCAGAGTTTTACGGGCTAAAAACCCCAGGCCAACGGCCTTTGTAATAATAGCCCGGTCGTTTTACGGCCAGGTGGGTTTGAGTGACATTTTGTTAGCGGCAACAGATTGGTAGGTTTGGACTGAAGACCCATCCCCCTTCGATTCCAGAGGGAAGGGGGGAGAAACCTACCGGCGCGGTTTGGCGAGCGTCTGCTCGCCAAACCGCGCCGAAAGTAGTTCCCCGTCCCTGGGGGCGGGGTTAGGGGTGGGAGTGGCCTTGGATAAACCCAACACGACGATAAAGTGAGACGGCGACAGGGCGAAAAAATGTCAGATTATGCCTTTTGGCAGTATAGAAGGTCAGAATGTCTTCCAGGGATTCAGGCCCATGGCTTTGGCCCGCTGATATACCAATACCACATAGGTCCAGTTGGCAACGGCCGCACTGAAGAAAAGAATGTGAACGGTTAGATTGGTGGTATGGGTAAATATATTGAGCAGGTAGGCGGTGAAATTGCCCACTGCCATGCCCAGGGCAATATAAAATGATTGGCCTTCCAGCCCTTTCCGGGCATAAAACATGGCGATGAAGAGAAGCCCCATTTCCAGAGCCAGGGCATAACCGGTATAAACGCCACTAAATAAGCCGAGTTCCATAAAATCCCCGTAGCCGGGTACACCAGGGTTGGGGCGAAAAAAATCCGTTTCTACGGAGTAGATGAGGCCAGCGGCGGTGAGCAGACCGAAGGCGACGATGGGATAGAAATATTTTACCATGAGGGGTTGCGTAAATTTGGAGCGCCCATAACGCAAGATGGTATAAAGAATGACGATGTCGAGGGTGAACGCGGCCGCGTTACCCCCTCGCATCAACCACATGGGGCAATCAGCCCAGGTGACGGAGCAGGCAGGAAAAACACCCGTACTATATAAAAACTCCCAGGTGATGTTGCCGCACAGGGCAATGAGGGGCATGCCATACGTCTTTTCCTTCAACCCATGCTTGATGATGAGAATGTAGGCGGGAACCCACCCGACGGCTTCGATGATGAACATGAGGGAGATGACCCAATTGGGTACAGATGATTCCACGATGACCTCCTTGAGTATAGAGATGGTTGATAAGAAAGTGGGCCGTAAATGGCCTTACTCACAAGAAACAAATGGTGGGTCTTGGGGATTTCGTGGGGTGATCGGTAGGGTTACTGGTTCTTGGGGAATTCAGGGGGTTGATACCGGATGTAGGGGCTGGCCTTGTGCCTGCCCTGTGTGGGGCAATCACAAGGGTTGCCCGTACCCACGAAACCCTAAAGAACCGGGTTACTTTTATCTCTACCAATTTTATTCCCTCATGCTTGAGGAGGATGTTTCTGAAAAACGGTTCACCCAGGCTGACTGGCTAATAAAGTAAGCTCCTCGCAGGTCGCGGCCGCGACTTCAGCGATATGCCAGTTCATAACAAAATAGGCCCCATGTAACCATGCGTCTATCATATCGCCATAATGTTCACTGCTCCAACTACCCGATTGTCCTGGTGCGTACATGGCTACCGATTGTCCCCAATTGCCTGGCTGGACAATCTGCCGGTAGGAAACAGCTTGAGCATTGGTTTCATAGGGACGATCTACCCGCATGGCCGTCTGATTAACGGTATCGGTGTCTCCCCCTACCGGAAAAGGTCCCTGGCTGAAGAGGCGATTGAGCGGCCGCACCGCACCCAGCGCATGGTTAAACCGTACCCCATGTAACTGGCCCCAACGCCATTGTCGTGTATCTTGCCCTAACAAGTGGCGTAAGGTTTGGGTTGTTTCGGCCAGGGCTTGAATGAGCAGACGATCTTGTTGTATGACGGATAGCCATAACGAGTCGGGTTTATCCAACAGGTCAAGCAAGACGGGTGTCAGGCGACCATAAAATTCATTGGTAGGGGCGAAAAATTCATTGGGGCCAGCTCCTACGAGACGATTAAATAGGGCTTCTCCCAGTTCGTTGTGGAGGAGTAAACGGGTAAACCGTTGCATAAAAACAGTGTATACGGCGGGGCCAGCCTGATCTGGTCCCATCCAGCCTCCCCAGCGGTGTAAAATGTCCAGAGCCAGTTGGGCATCGGCTGGCAGAGAAAAGTTTCGCTTTTCGGTTAGACCGAGTTTCCGTTGCAATTTTTCTTTTAGTTCTAACCCGGGCAGGGAAAGCCAATCCATCTGGAATTGACGACAATCGTCAGGGGAGATGCGTTCATGACGGGCGAAAAGCTGTTCCAGGCGGGCGGCACGGTAGCCATTGACCCATTGGCTTCCCAGATAATAGGGGTACTCTGTGCCGATGAGGCGGTGATTGGCGGAGATGATGTACCCACGAGCCGGGTTGAAGCTGTGGGGCATTTCGGCAAAGGGGATTTCGCCTATCCATTCGTGCTCGCTGGTCCAGCCGGGGGCGGGCACGATCCCTTGCCCTTGTGCCCGAATGGGCACGCGGCCGCTGACATAATGTCCGATGTTGCCCGCGCTGTCAGCATAGAGCAGGTTGAGGGGGGGGGCGGTCATTTCATCTACCGCTTCCACAAATTCGGCCCAATTTTGGGCGGTGTTGAGTCGGGCAAAGCCATTAAAAATGGGGTCAGGGCGTAAGGCCATTGAGTTCAGACTGAGGGCGACCTGTTCTGCGGCAGGATGAAAATTTCCCAGTACCGGACTGATGAGGGGGCCGTGGTGGGTGAGGCGAACAATTTCGTGATGAGAATCGCGGCCGCGCACCTGGATTTCTTCGGCAATGGCTTTGATCTTGCGCCAACCGTTGCCAAAACGGTAGCGGGTAGGATCGTGGGGATGGAGCTTCTCGATGAATAAATCTTCCACATCGGTGAAGGCGAGTGTGGCCCCCCAGGTAATGTGGTCGTTATGGCCTACCAGGACATAGGGCAAACCGGGTTGGGAGACCCCGGTAACATGAAAACCATCGTCGCTGAGGAGATGGTTGAAGTACCACAGGGCGGGGGTGCGCACGGGCAGATGCATATCGTTGCAGAGGATGGCCTGCCCGGTACTACTTTTCCAGGGGGCAATGACCCAGCCGTTGCTCCCTCGGCCATCGGCTTCTGGGGCGCGTGTAAGGAAGGGGCCTGCGGCCGCGGCTATCATTTTATCCACCTGCAACTGGTTCAACTCTAGCCCATCGGGCAGGGTAACGGGGTGGCGTTCCGGGTAGAGGGGTTCTAACTCCGCCGCTTTTTCAGGGCCAACCTTTTCGATAAGTTGCGCCCTTACCAGTTCACTGGCCCAGCCAAAGGAGAGCGCCCACGCCTGTAAATAACCAAACGCGACACTATCCAACACGGTCCAGGGAGCGGGTTGGTGGCGGAGCAGGGTGAATTCGAGGGGGCGGGGGAAGGGGCCATTGAGGTAGGCGTTGACTCCGGCGGTATAGGCGTTCAGGTTTGCCTGAATATCGGCATAAATATGAGGTGTGCCTTCTTGAGCCAGCCGGGTAAAACCAAGTGTGCGCGAGAGGCGGTCTGTATCCAGGGCCAGGGGGCCGAGCATGGCGGCCAGGGTGCCATGGGCGGCGCGGCGGTTAAGTTCCATCTGCCACAGACGGTCTTGGGCATGAACAAACCCTTGGGCGAAGAAGAGGTCAGGCTGGCAGGTGGCCCGAATGGTGGGGATGCCCCATTGGTCACGCTGGATGGTAACGCGGCCGCGAAGCCCCTTCAGCTTTTGTTGCCCACCGGTTTGGGTGCGCCGTTGCCTACCGGAATGCTTTGCTTGAGACATTGTGTTTACTCAACTTTGTTATGTGCTTCTTTGGGAATTCAGAGGGTTGACACCCGATGGACGGGCTGACTTGTGCCTGTCCTGTGTGGAGCTACCATTTCATGGGTTACAGCCTGGGTTTGCCTGGCACAATTGTACCCCGGCTTCGGCACAGGCGTAATGGACGGCCAGACCGAGGTAAGGCGATGGGTCAATGGTATTGGTGAATTGCAATTCGTTGCGATAAGAGCCGTTGCCATTATCCAGGACGATGGAGAAGTGGAGATGAATGCCGACGGGCTTGAGGGGGTTGCCACTGTAGTTGCCGGTGTAACCCAGGAGTGTGCCCTGGCTGACAAAAACCTCGTGGGTGCCCGGGGGGAAATCAGCCACAATGAAATCATTGCCATTGGGGTCGGCCATGTGGGTGTAGTAGAGCCAGATTTGCCGCCCCGGTTGCCGGGGATCGTCGGGGATGCGTTGGATGAGGGTGCTTTTCCAGGTGTTTTCGCGGGTGAGGTAGCCATCGTAAGCCGCGTAGACGGGCGTGACGCCCAGGTCAGAGTTGCTGAAGATGTCTATGCCCTGATGCGGCCGCGACCGCGAATATGGCCCTCTTGGATCCCCATACAACAGGCCAATGTACCCATCTGCCGGTAGGATGAACGGGGCACCGGGACAGGCATCTCGTTGCACGGTGATGAGCGCTTCACGGGTGGCGGGTGTGCCGCTCCACCATTGTACAAAGGTCTGGTTGCGTGGACTGTTCAGGTCGCGCAGGAACCCAATTAGCCAGATGGCCGCATAAATAGCGCCCAGCAGGACTAAGACGAGAAGGGGTTTACGGTAGTGCCAGAGGCGTGTTTGCAGACGTGATAAGAAGGTCATAAGGTGGATGTGGTGATCACGCAAGGATTGTGATGAATTGACGGAGGGAAAGGATGATCTGTACGCGGCCGCGGTTTCAATCGGATTGATCTGGTCCGGTGTCAAGTTCAGCAATTCGGCGTGGTTCAAAAGTCGGCAAATGGTGCTTAACAGTTTGTTGGGCGATTTTGTAAATCGCCCACGAGACGATTTACAAAATCGTCCTATAAATTTGTAAAGCTGATCTGAACCATGCCAGCAATTCTTAATTTAACCAACGGTTTTTGCGTTTTTCCGTAACGACTAAGGAATGAGAATTAAATAACCTGCTGGCTAAGAGTGGTACGGTCAGGAGACCGGCCACAGCAGTTTCGTAGGTTATTTAATCTTCGATCCTAAGCCGTTGCCTGAGCTTGTTGAAGGCCATTGGTTTCGATAGGCCCAACCAACTTCACCCCACTTTATTGAGAAGATACCTCTTTTTCTCCCCAGGGGGGCAAGTTAAGGAGCCGGGCACGAATATAGCGGCCAATAATGCCTACCGTGGCCAGCACCGGTAAAACAACCAGTGCCCCCAATACACCTTGCAGGATAATCGCCCCGATAATAGCGACGAAGGCCAGACCGGTATTCATGTGCATGAAGCGACCCATAACAATGGGTCGTAGCCACAGGGATTTAATCTGCATGATTACGATGTAAATAACCATGACCAGTAGCGCAAACCAGAGGTTAGAGATAGGCAGAAAGCGAGACCCTTCGACCAGGGCTACCAGTGAAGCGATGATCGCGGCAATTATGGGGCCAATTTCGGGGATCATACTTAATAGTCCGGTGAGCAACCCCAAACCAAAAGCCCCAGGCAGGCCAATCGCCGTACCAATGATAATAAAGACAATGCCCATGATGAGCATGAGTACCAGGGTTCCACGTACGTAGGCCCACCAGATAATATCCACCTCTGCGAGAAGGCGTTGAATGTCGGACTGTTCTTGTTCAGGGAACAGTCTGATCAGCCAATCGCGTAGGCCAGACCAATCCACTAAAAAGTAATAGCTGGATACCAAAATCATAATGAGGCTGATGAGACTACTGGATGTGGTTTCTAAGACTTGTACAGCATCTTCGGCGGCGGGGGTGAGGGCTTCGCCGATAAGTCCTAGAATGTAAACCCAGACCTGATCGAGAAAGATGACCCGGTCCATGAACAAGACGGGATCGGCCAGGTAAGTCTCTACCTGTGTTTGTACCTGGGAAAGTTCGGTGGTGATGGTGCGGAGTTCGTTGATGAGGATAGGCGCTATGGTACTTGGGGCCGCAATGAGTAACACTAAAAAGATGAAATAGACGAGGGTAGCGGCGATGCGGTGTCGCCATTTGAAGCGTTGAGCCAGGCTATGTGCCAGGGGGGTGAGGATGTAGGCGATGAGGCCAGCGATGATCAGTGGGGGGATGATTGGCTGTATGACATAGATGAAGGCGCCGATGAGGGCCAAAACGAGGCCAATTATCAGAGTACGGGTGAGTGGGGTCCATTCGCGTGTCATATTTTCTAGTGTATCACCAATTTTCTGTAGATTTAAACGAGATGGGTTTTCAGGATTTCAGGGGGATGATACCCTGTATGACTATGGGTTGATAGGCAGATAATGGGTGAGGGGTTGGTGCTCGTATCATGTATGGGTCTTCGGGATTTCGTGGGGTAAGGGCAACCCTTGTGGTTGCCCCACACCGGTCAGGCACAAGGCCAGCCCGTACATATGGTGTCAACCCCCTGAATTCCCAAAGAGCCTCATGTATTTGTTGCGGCCGCAATCCCCCCATGATACAACCTCTGCTCTATGATTACCTTTCGCCACGTTAGCTATACTTACCCCAACCGCTCGGAACCTGCTCTAAGGGAGATTTCCCTCGTCATTCAACCCGGTGAGTTTGTCTTGCTGTGTGGTGAGTCGGGGTCGGGTAAGTCTACCCTGTTGCGGGCGATCAATGGCCTTGTACCGCATTTTACCGGCGGCCGCATTGCCGGACAGGTTATCGTGAATGGGCTGGATACGGTAAAGGTGGGACCACAACAGTTGAGCCGCCAGGTTGGTTTTGTCTGGCAAAACCCAGAGGCCCAGGCGGTGCTGGATCGTGTGGAGCCGGAAATTGCTTTTGGTTTGGAGAATGCCGCTCTGCCCCGTCCAGAGATGCAACAGCGGGTTGCCGAGGTGTTGGCCGGGTTGGCCTTGACCCCCTTACGCGACCGCCCGCTCAAAACGCTTTCTGGTGGCGAACGGCAAAGGGTGGCGATTGCTTCCGCGTTGGCCTTGCGGCCGCAAATCCTTGTCCTTGATGAACCGACCAGCCAGCTAGACCCGGCCTCAGCGCAGGAACTGCTAGATGCTTTGGCCCGCCTGCGGGAGCAGTTAGGGCTGACGGTGATCCTGGCGGAGCATCGGTTGGAGCGGGTGGTGGGGCAGGTAGATAGAATGGTGGTGTTGGATCGCGGCCGCGTTATTCATGATGGTTTACCCCAAGATGTTCTACCCCATCTGGCCCATGTGCCCCCGGTGGTGGCCCTGGGGCGGCAATTGGGGTGGCACCCCTTGCCCCTGACTGTGGCGACTGCTCAGGAAAGGATGCCCACTTTTCCCCTGGTTGTTCCCCTGGCGGAGCGAAGGGAGCCAAAAGAGCGGCCGCAACCCGCCCTTACCATCGCCCAATTGACATACTCATACAAGGACAAAATCGCCCTGCGCGATGTCTCGCTTCAGGTGGGGGCGGGAGAATTGGTTGCCATTATGGGGGCGAATGGCTCGGGCAAGACGACGCTTTTGAAGAATATGGTGGGGTTGTTGCGGCCGCGATCTGGCTCCATTCGGCTTGATGGAGTCTCCCTGATAGACAAGCCGGTGGCCGAAATTTGCCGCCAGTTGGCTTACCTGCCGCAAAACCCGGATGATTTACTCTTTGCGGAAACCGTCGCCGATGAACTGGCCCAAACCCTGAGCAACCATGCGCTTTCCCCCCATCACCAATCTCCCCCTATCCCCATGACGAACCTGTTGGAACAGCTTGGCCTGTCCTCTGTGGCCCACCTTTACCCGCGTGATCTCTCGGTGGGGCAGAGGCAGAGGGTGGCGTTGGGGGCGGTGACGGTAACGCGGCCGCGATTTCTGCTCCTGGATGAACCAACACGGGGTCTGGATAATCAGGCCAAACAAAACTTACTGAGCTTGTGGGATGAGTGGTTAAAACAAGGTATGGGCATTCTACTTGTGACCCATGATGTGGAATTGGTGGCGCAAATGGCTCACCACGTTATCCTCTTGCATCAGGGCAGTGTAATGGATGCTGGCCCCCCCGCCGATGTTCTCCCGCGCCACTCCACCTTTGCGCCCCAAATGGCCCACCTGTTCCCGCACTACCATTGGCTAACAGTAAAAGATGTTTTAGAAGGGGTAAAAGTGACTTCTCAATCATGCAGGGTCGCCATGGGTTGAGCTTATCGAAGCCTCAGGTTGTGTCTGTTGCCAGTATATTTCTGGTGCGGTTTGGCGGGCAGTTATTTTTTACAAGCCTTAAGTTCCCTCATCCAATCATTGAAAATCCTGTCTCAACCATCTACAATCGTCAATTACTATGCCTAAACTGACAAAAATTTATACCAAAACCGGGGATGATGGCACCACTGCTCTGGGCAGTCGCCAGCGGGTGGCAAAAGATGCTTTGCGCGTGGCCGCTTATGGCACAGTGGATGAGCTAAACTCTGTGTTAGGGGTGGCCGCGGCCGCGGGCCTGTCACCGCGCCTGTCCACCTTGTTACCTACCATTCAAAATGAGTTATTTCACCTGGGTTCTGACTTATGCTTCCCTGAAGAGGACAAGCAGACGTATCAGATACCCCAGATTGAAGCGCGGCATGTGCAAGCGTTGGAAACTCTCATAGATGAACTGAGTGAGGTAGTAGGGCCGTTGGCGAACTTCATTTTGCCCGGTGGCTCGGTGGGGGCGGCTCATTTGCACGTGGCGCGAGCCGTGTGTCGCCGGGCAGAACGGGAAGTGATTACCTTGCGGCGGCATGAGCTTGTTGGCTCCTTTGTGGTACCCTATTTGAACCGCCTCTCGGATGCGCTATTTGTGATGGCACGTTATGAGAATCACCAACGTGACATCCCCGAACCTTTGTGGGATAGTCGGTTGTAGAAGGCCGTATTTTGGATGGTCCGTCAAAGCCTGAAAGTACGAGTGGTAGCCTCAGGGTTCGTAAAAATATAACTTCCCAGTTTAGATCTGACAGGTTTCCGGAAACCGGTCAGGTCTTGACGGAACTTAATCTTTTACAGGCCCTTAGCCCTTAGAACCAGTCAGGATAGCGGGACAAGATTCAGAAAGAGGAAGAGAAATGGGAAATTTAACCGTACTTGCTGTTATTATCATTATTTTCTGGTTGGCGGTGCTGATTGTGTACATGATCAGTTCCCGCCAACAGTCCGATATACAGGCGGATATCGAGTCATTGGAGCGTGAGGTCGAGAAGTTGGAAAAACAGAAGTAACCCCGTTGGACGAATCGTTGGCTTGTCAGGAATGGTATCTTCTCAATATTTTGGGGGAGCTGGCCTGAGCTTGTCGGAGGCCGTAGGTTTTGACATTTCGAGGTGAACATGGCCTGAACTTGTCGAAGGCCGTTGGTTTTGACAGGCTCAACCAACATCACTGCGTTTTATTGAGAAGCTACTCAGGAATCCCGGATAAGGATGTGGGCCATGTGGCGAATGATGATGTGGTTGATTCTCGGTGTATTCGCGGCCGCGCTGGTCGCTTGTAATCAGGCTAATAATGAACCCTTACCCTGTAATGAAAACGGGGCCGTGTTCCGCGATGATTTCAGCGAAGGGCGGAACTGTGGCTGGACCGTTTATGATCAGGGAGGGGGCAAAGTCGAAATTGCCAATGGCCTCTTATCCATCAGCTCCAGCCAGCCCAACCAGATTTGGTGGACGAACCCTGGCAAAGATATGGATGATCTGGTTCTGCGCGTACAAACACGCCAGGTCAGTGGACCAGACGACAATGCCTTTGGGGCTATTTGCCGCTACCAAAACGAGAGCAACTTCTATGTGTTTCTCATCAGTGGAGATGGTTATTACGTCATTGGCAAGTATCAGACCGGGCAACCCGTGCAGTACATTTCTGGCAATGGGCAGTTTCAGTATAGCGATGCTATCAACCAGGGGACAGCCGTCAACGATGTGGAGATCAGTTGTATTGGCAATCAGTTATCCCTGCGGGTGAATGGCATTGCCCTGGCGACTGTTACCGATCCCACCTTTGTGCGGGGAGATATAGGCTTAGGGGCCAGCCCTTTAGAACCGGGAACAACCATTGTCGAATTTGACGATGTGGCGGTGACAAATCCCTGACCTTACGGAAGAATTGAAAAGGAACCCACCAGGCGGGAGGATGGGTTCATTTTGGGGGAGTAGGTAATCGCCCCGGTGGCACGGTCAGGAGACCGGCCACAGCAAACACAAAGTTATTTGCAAACGAACCCTCAATTAAAAACGAACGGATATTTAGCTGAAGGAGGCTGTTATGCGGCGCAAACGATGGTCAGTACTCTTGTTATTGGTTTTGTTGGGCGTGAGTGTTGGTATACAGGACGCGGCCGCGTGTGGTGGCCTCTTCTGTCAAAACATCCCCGTAGACCAGAATGCTGAACGGATCATCTTCACCGATAACGGTGATGGTACTATTTCAGCTTATATCCAGATTCAGTACACCGGCTCTGCCCCCGATTTCTCCTGGATTTTGCCCCTGCCTACCCCCATCACCGCCGAAGACCTTGAGGCCCCAGAAGATGCCATGGCCGCTTTCACCGAATTAGAGACCTTAACTAACCCGGTGTTTATTCCACCCCCATTTCCTGACTGTGCTGAAGAGGTTTTCGATGATATGGCTGTTCAGGAAGGAGCTATACCCTCAGCTGGTGGAGTAGAAATATTTGCCACCGGTGAAGTTGGCCCCTTTGGATTTGATGTGATTGGTTCTGAAGACCCGTCCGCCCTCATTACCTGGCTTCGCACCAATCAGTATACCGTTACGGAACAGATGGAGCCGCTAATCAACGTTTACGTTGCTGAGAAATTTGTTTTCCTGGCTATGCGGCTTCTGCCTGAAAGTACGGTGCAGGACATTCAACCCATCAAAATCACCTACGCCACATCCAAACCGATGATCCCCTTGCGTCTGACAGCCGTTGCCGCTAACCCGGATATGGCTGTCATTGTCTGGTTCTATGGTTCCAGCCAATACGTACCAGAAAACTATACCCATATGGAAATTAAAGATGAAGATATTACCTTCTTCACCTTTGGTGGGCATGATTATCGGGCTTTAATGGGGCGCACGGCGGATAGCTTTAATGGGCAAGCCTTTGTGACTGAGTATGCGGCTCCGGCGAATCTGCTGACTGTCACGCACCCGCTTTTGTTAGACCTGAGCCAAAAACATGCCTACCTGACTCGTCTGAACACGGTCATCTCTCCCGAAGAAATGACCCTTGACCCGGTATTCAAATATGATCCGAGTCGCGCCGATGTCAGTAATATCCATGATCTGAGCGGTATGACCGGCCTTTATGATTGTGAACGGGAGAGTAGTGGCCTGGGCATTAATTTGCCCTTCCTGGGCAATACCAATGAGTCCGGATCGGGTTCCGGTGCCCAGGCTGGGGCAACGAACTACACCATACCTGCATTGGTGCTCTTCTCGGTTTGCCTGTTCGGGGTTGTGGGCGGTGGCCTGGTTGTGTTTGGGCTGATGCGTTTGCGCCGTCGGTGAGTGGGTAGGCACAGGGCCTAATCCCGCCCCCAGGAGTGGGAATCTTTAAGCTCCGGTAACCTGTTGCCCATATGACGAAACACTTGCACGAACAATACCAGCCCGCTGACTTGGTGGAGATCCAATTTGGGAAGGATGAACGATGGTACCGCGGCCGCGTTGTGCGCCATGATCCTCCTGGTGTTTGGGTACAAATAACCAACGGGCAAATGTGGTTTGTCACCAACACCCGGCGCATCCGCCAGGCCAAGGCCATAAGTGCTGAGGAGTGATAGGCATGTATGGGTCAGGAATTCCCAATATCAGATAACCGATATGAACGAGACCATTGCCCAACAACTCCTTGCCCTCAACCGAAGCTTTTATGATCAGGTTGCTGAACCGTTTGCCCAGAGTCGAGCGCGGCCGCAACCGGGTTTTAACCTGCTTCTGGAGCATCTGCCTCGACCCTGCCCCCATTTGTTGGAACTGGGTTGTGGCGAGGGACGGTTTGGCCGTTTCTTGCTTGACCGGCAGGCGATTACCGCCTATACCGGTATAGATTTCAGTGCCCCCCTGCTGGCCAAAGCGGCCGCGTTGACTCCCGGCACCTTTTTAGAACGAGACATCAGCCAGCCAGGTAGCCTGGAAGGTGTGGGGAGTTTTACGGCCATCGCCTGCCTGGCAGTTCTCCAGCACATACCCGGACGTGAAAACCGGGTGCGTTTACTGCGCGAAATAGGGAGACACCTGGGGGAACGCGGCCGCGTTGTCCTTTCTAGCTGGCAGTTCCAGACCAGCCAGCGGCAACAACGCAAAATCGTAGAGTGGGCTACCATCGGTTTAGACCAGAGTGATATCGAAGCAGACGATTATTTATTGACGTGGCAACGGGGCGGAACGGCTTTACGCTATGTATGCCTCATAAATGCTGATGAAACCGTGGCCCTGGCCGCGGCCGCGGGTTTGACCTGCCTGCACCAATTCCGTAGTGATGGTAAAGAAGGGGATTTAAGCCTGTACTCGATCCTGGCAAAAGAGGGAGTAGATAGTAAACAATGACTCCTACGAAAATGTAGGGCGATTTGGCAAATCGCCCGGACGATTTACCAAATCGTCCTACAAATTTTCATCCCTCTTGGTGCGCCGTAGGCCCATGGGGAACTCCTACGAAAATGTAGGGCGATTGTATCTGTACAGGTGAGGTATGGCTCTGCCTGAGCTTGTCGAAGGCGGAGCCGGGCTTCGACAAACGTAGTCCCCGAGGACGTGTATAGTTATGGGCGATTTACAAAATCGCCCTACAAATTTTCCTTCGTGGCGAAAACGCCTCTTTTTATTGCCCTCCAGTGAATCCTTCGACAACTCCCCCGAGAACGAAGATAATAATAACATGTCCCCCACAAATGATATGGAACGTCGCTACCAAGATGCCTCCCTCCTGACTGGCAACAGCCTAAAATCGGTAGCTTTTTCTCAAAAATTGCGTGATCTCTCCACGCTCACCTTGCCCGAAGTTGAAAACATCATCAACCGCATCTCTCGTATCATTCCTGCGGGGAATGTGCCTGGCGTCATTTTGAATGGATTGGTGCGCCTCTCCGGGCGACGGCCACCCTCGCAAACAATTCGCCGGGATATTAACCTCATCTTCAAGGGGGTAGAGCAAACGATAGACCGGTTGGTGTATACCACTTTTTTTGCTGGCCCGGCGGCGGTAATGATGGGGTACCAGCGTCTTTTGCAGTTGGCAGGTATTGATCCCAATGATGCTTTCCCAGATGGCTTGTGGCAATTTTATGTGGAATATGCCTTGCGCGATGATACGGCTCATCACGCCAATGAAACCACCGGTTTTGATGCCGTTCTGAAAGCGCATGGCATTCGTATGGAATTGGCCGACCGGATGACGGCCTGGGTCATGGCCGCGGTTCATACCCTGCACCAGTACAACGATATTCTGGCCAATGAATGGCGCGAACGTGTGTACACAGACATGTACGTCAAATTGACGGAGAATATGAATGAGGCCCGGCAAGCCCGACGGCTTTACACCGATTGGGAAAAAAGACGCCCGTATGGGCGCACAGATGAAACGCGGCCGCAAGAAAACTATTCTGCCTTCCGCCAGCGCAAATTCAATGATTATCTGACCGCCGCCACCCAGAGCTTCCCCGAATCCCTGAAGCAGACCTGGCGACAACAGGTAGTCGTTATGGCTAATGAAAAATTACCCCCTTACCAACAGCAGATGTCTATTTTGGCCTCGCTCAAACCAGGAACTTATGAAGAAGAGCGGATGCCGATCATCTGGCAGAAAGCTAACATTGGTCTTATTATCCAGGGGCATTACTACTTCATTCCCGTAAGTCAGCCGGGTAACGACCAACCCATTGATGCGGGCACTGTACGCACCCACATCGCCGCTATTTTGGCAAATAAACCAACCAAATCCCCTGCCCAATTACAAGCCCTGGCCCGTCTCAAACGCTCCTCTTTGTCGCTCATGCGGGATCAGCTAAATCCTACTCTGGTACAAGAACTTAATATTTTGCGCCAGACACCCGTGCTGATTAACTTTGATACGCGGGCGGGGCGACAACCATTAGCCCAAATACGCCAGGCAGAGCGGGGGATAGGTGGTCATGCCCTCACGTTGTTTGATACTGGCGATAGTATGGTTTTTGATCAATCGCATATCTTTTTTGATGGGGCATGGGGGGCGGCTTTGGCCGAAATAATGACCAACGAAGCCCTGTCCTGGGCGGTTTACCTGTGTAAATTACCCACCGCTCAACCGGCTCGTTCGCGGCCGCATTCTCCCGCCTTTCACCTCACCAATGACGACCATACCAAACTTCGTTCAGTCGCCTACACCGCCATCGAAGCCAGTGCCGAAAGTAACGCTGTTAATCTGCCCGCCATGCTTTCTCTGCGTAAATTATTTAAGCGGCGCAACGACTTACTCAACCTTACCGTCAACGATTTGCTTATCCTCTACCGGGCCGTCCATGCCGCTACCTACGAGCCGGATCCCAGCCTGGTTGCCGAACTGAACCTGCTAACTGAACAGCCCGATCTGACAGAAGCGGTGCAACAAACCCTGGAGGCCATTACGCGCCCGGCTTCCGCCAATCCCACCATTCTTATCCCTGTAGATGCCAGCCGCCGCAACCCTGGGGATCGTGTTCACCCGCTCAGCTTTGAAGTCCCTCTGGTAGATCTAGATTTGATTGGCTTGCACCGGCGCACGATGGAAGCTCTGGATAATTACAATAAAGCCCGGCATGATCGCGCTACGGCTTATGAACAATTTGACGCTCTGCAACGGCATTACCTGGCTACTTTGACCGCCTATGGCATGGTGATGAATCAGATCAAGAATGCCGCCCAAATAGGGGAAACACACAGTATCACCACGATAAAATTGATGGCCCATGTGCCCAAGCCATTGGTGCAATGGTTAGACAAAATCCCCGGCCAGTTTGATGTCTTAAATGATCTGATTAAAGGGCGGGAGGTATTCTCCAACATTGGCGCCGTGGTACGAACTAGTTCGCTCACCCGGTTCATTACGGCCAAAGATGATAATGAGAAGAAATCGTTGGCTTGGGGGGTATTGACAACAGCGAACGGCATGACCGTTGTGACGTTGCGTGATTTTCGGCCACACGTGCCTCTGCTCGCGGCCGCGGGCCAGCTTAATCTGGCACATCGGGTGGCTCAAGATTATCTGGATACCTATATCCGTGGGCTAAACCAATTCCTCTTCGATCTGCACCGTCTGACCATGGCCAGCCGTGAAACCCACGCTACCCAGCCCCGACCGTTATAAGCGGAAATCCCATCAGCAGAATCGTCGGGGGGGAACACTGGCCACAGCACATAACTCCTATGCACTGTTATAGGCCAGTGCCTGTAACCTAAAACTCCCCAATATCCGCATACCGAAACCGCTCAATGGCGATAAAACCGGTGGCGCACACCAGCAGTAGAATCGTACTCATCGCCACTGCCTGACCAATATTCAGCGCTCCTGGTTGACTCAAATACCGCTCGATAGCGATAGGAATGGTGAGAAAATTGCTATCTGGTCGGATGATGAAGCTGGTGGCCCCGAATTCTCCCATACTGACGGTAAATGCAAACAGTGCCCCCACCAGCAGGGCACGCCCTACGATGGGCAAATCTACCTCGCGCCATACCTGCGCCGGAGATGCACCCAAAGTCGCGGCCGCGTCTCTGAGCCTTTGCCGTATCCCTAACCACACCGGTAACACTGAGCGCACCACAAAGGGAAAGGCCACCAGGGTATGGGCAATCAGCACGAGTAGGGGGGATGTGCGTAACCAATGAAAGGTGATTACATACCCAAAACCTAATGTCACCGCCGACACCCCTAACGGTAACATGAACAACGGCTCAAGCCATTTGCCCCACCCCCCAGGCCGCGCTAACCAGGACGCGGCCGCGACTCCCATCCCTGACGCCAGAATCACCGTGAGCAGGGCATACCCCATGGAATTGCGAATGGCTACTAGCGGGGGAATAAAAGTAATACTGCCGCGCCGCGATTCGTTTAGTGCCCGATAAAACGCCCCAGTCAACTGCCCATCCGCCCCTAACACCGAGCGGATGACCAATGCCAGCAACGGTGCCCCCAAAAAAAGTATCGTCAGACCCAAAATGGCATATACGATACCCTTTTCGCGCCAGGTTTGGGGGTAACGAAGGGTGGCCTGTTGCGGCCGCAAATCCAGCCCTACCGTGGCCTGCCGTTGCCAACGGGTATACAGCGTCATCAGGGCAAACGTTATTCCCATCTGTACTAATGAAAGAATCGCGGCCGCGTCTGGGCGCAAGAAGGTCACATATTGCCGGTAAATTTCTGTCTCAATGGTACTGAACTGAGGGCCACCTAAAATGAGGATGACACCAAAACTGGTGAAGGTAAAGATGAAGATAAGCAAGGCGGCACTGAGTAAGGGCGGCCGCAATAACGGCAAGGTTACTTCCCAAAACTGTTGCCGCCGGTTTGCGCCCAGCGTCGCGGCCGCTTCTTCCAGGCGAGGGTTCAGGTTAGCCCAAAAACCGCCCACCAGCCGCACGACTACAGCGATGTTGTAAAAAACATGGGCCAATAAAATCAGGGTCAGGGTTTGTTCTAACTGAATCGGGGGAGTATCCAGGTTAAAGGCGGCCATGAGGGCTACGTTGAGTAGGCCACGACTACCGAATAAGGTGCGAAACGCGGCCGCGACTACGACTGTCGGCATGACAAAAGGCAGTGTAACCAGAGCACGAAACACCGTTTTGCCGGGAAAGTTAAAACGGGCAAATAAATAGGCAACAGGCAACCCCACCAGCAAGGTGAGTAACGTAGACAAAGTCGCCTGTCCGGTGGTAAAAGCGATGATCCGCCAATAGGTAGGGGTGGTAAAGACGGTATGGATTGCGGCCGCGGACAGACTGCGCCCCAAAATCAACCCCAGAGGGTAAAAGAAGAAAACCGTCAGAAACCCCAGCGGTAACCATACAATCAACGTCCCCACTTTCGGTATCATGACAAAGATTATACCCAGAAACAATTACTTAACCGGGAACGCAAAGCTTTTCCCCACCCCTAACCCCACCCCCTGGGCGGGGCACTGTTCTAAGGGCCATTTTCGGGGGCGAATGCCCCCGAAAATGGCCCAACTCCTTGAGCGTCGGCACTAATTCTGGCGCGGTTTGGCGGGCGTCCGCCCGCCAAACCGCGCCCTTGGATTTCCCCCCTTCCCTCTGGGAAGGGGAAGGGGGATGGGTCCTTCTAACAACCATTATTTACGCTTTTTTGCGGAACCGATCCAATATCTCCTCAATCAGACTATAAACCACCGGAATAATCACCAGGGTAAGCAACGTCCCCACCAGCAAACCACCCAACACCGTCCAGGCCAGGTCGGCGGCAATGATAGCCCCAGCCTCAGCACTGAGGGCCAGGGGGATAAGAGCCAGGATGGTAGCCAGCGCCGTCATCCAGATAGGACGGAGACGGGTGCGGCCGCCTTTGATCAGCGCATCATACACCGAATTACCCCGTTCCCGTAACTGCTTCACCAACTCCATCAACACGATACCATTCGTTGTGATAATACCCACCAACATCAGCAACCCAATCATCGAAGAAATGCCCAATGTCCGGCCAGTAAGGAAGAGAGCCAACGCCGCTCCAATCACCGAAAGCGGCAGACTGAAGAGAATAACCAACGGGTGAATCAAACTGCGGAAGGAGAGAGCCATAATTAGATAAACTAACAAACTGGCCCAACCAATCGCTGTCAATACCCCCTGGAATCCTTGCGTCTGCTGTTCCGCCTCAAACCCTTCCGACACAATCACATCAGCGGGCAGAATCGAGAGGGCCGCGACATCAGTGCGGATCTGGCCCGCCGCGCCAATCGTGTCCTCCAGGCCAAATTCAAACGACCCGCCAAAGCTTACCGCCGGTTTGCCGTCAATACGAATGATAGATGAACTCCCACCGGCCAGCGCATCATCCACATTGCTGGTGATATTAACCACATCGGGCGAGCCGTTTTCATCAGTGTCCACGGCGGCAATCGTTGCTTTTACCTCTGCCACAATCTCGGCCAGTTGCGTACTATTCAGGTCAATACCTTCTAGCACCAACCCATAACCAGAAAAACCAGCCTGGGTTCCTGTGGAGACAGTAACAAAATCAGGGCCGCCAAAAACAACTTCGGCCTCTTGGCGTACGTCAATAGTCAGGGCACCCAACGCATCCTGGTTTAGGAGCAATTCTTCACTCACACTCAAGGTGACATTTGCCTGATTTTGGCTGACAGCCCCACCGCCTAAGAAGAGGGCCTGTAAACCGCCACCACCGCCAACTTCGGTGCGTACTGATTCCACCCCTTCTAGATCGGCTATGGCTACTTCAAACTCTTGCACCAGGGTGTCCGTATCGGCCATGGTTGTGCCACTGGGTAGGCTGATGGTGACATTAACAGTGGCTTCACCCAACCCAGGGATGAAATTTTTGGGTAGGGTATTCATCAGGTACAGGCTTAAGCCAAAGAAAACAACGGTGATGGCTAGAGTGGCCACCCGGTTTTTGAGGGCAAACGCCAAAACAGGTGTATACCAGCGTTGCATGGCAGTCTCTTTTTCTTCCGGGATGTTGTCTTTGGTAATGAAGAGGGCTGTCAAAACTGGCACAACTGTGATGGCGACCACAAAGCTGGCTATCAGCGAATAGGTGACGGTCAGACCGAAGGGCAGGAAGAAGGAGCTAATCAGCCCACCGACCAGACCCAAGGGCAAGAAGACGGCAACAGTGGTAGCGGTAGCGGCAAAGATGGCAATGGCCACTTCTTTGGTGGCGGCGATGGCGGCTTCACGGGGAGTGTACCCTTGTTGGATGAAGCGGTAACTATTTTCCAGCACCACGATAGAGTCATCTACCACCCGCCCGATGGCGACTGTCAGACCGCTCAGGGTCATAATGTTGAGTGTTACTTCGGTGGGGAGAAGCTGGCTAAAGAAGCGTAGCAGGCTATTGCCATTGGCGGTTACGGCATCATTGAGGGGTTGTCCAATCACGGGAACCCAACGCATAAACAGAATGGCCGACAGAATGGAGAGGGGGATAGAGATCCCGGTGACAAGGACGGCTCGCCAACTGAGGCGATATTTGCCCCGGACGTGTCCACTCAAGAAGATCAGGATGACGAGGACGGCGAAGAGGCCACCGCGTAACCCTTCGCCAGAAACACCGCTGATGGCGTCTTCGATGAAGGTGGCTTGCTCAAAACCGATTTCGTATTCTAGATTGGCATGTTCGGCGGTGTATTGGTCAAGCAAGTCAAAGATGGCATGGGCGACAGTGACTGTGTTGGCGTCACCGGCTTTGAAGACGGAGATGAGCAAGGCCGGGTTGCCGTTGGCACGGGTGATGCTGGCTTCGGGGATGAATACTTCTACGTCGCCAGCGGCGATACCACGCAGGCGTTCGGTCAAATCGGCATCAAAGGCATCGGGATAGGTGTCCAGCAGGAAGGTTAACCCTTCGGGGGACATGTACTCCAGTACGACGGGATCCAGGCTGGCGGCGAATCCTTCTTCGTTGTCGGCCAACCATTGGAGAATTTCCGGGGTTAAGGCACCCAGCCAATCCCGTGGGTCTTCAACCTGGGGTGAACTGGGGAAGACGTTGAGGAACGCGGCCGCGCCCGGAATAAATGGGTTGTTAAGAATATCAGCCGCCGTTTCAAACTGGGAGGGGTTGCCCTGGGCATCCGGTTCCAACCAGATACCTGACAGTATGGGTGCTCCGGCTGACAACGCTTCGGCTTCGGCCTCAGCCGCTACCGCCAGCGCCCCGGCACCGCCAAACTCAGCCGCTAACACATCCAACTCGGCCCGCAATTCTGCATCCAGCGTGTCCAGATAGATAACCGGCAACCAGCCAATCGTTTCCGGTTGGAGCAGGCGCAGGTGATCCGGTGTCAGGAGTGACAGGGCCTGGGCGGCCTGGGGACCTAACCCGCCCAACAATTTCATGAAGTCGGGGGTGAGGTCTTGAGCAAATTCGATAGTCAGGCCAGCCTGAGCCGCACCCTGGATCAAGGCATCGGGCAGGCGGGCAGGGTCGGCATTGGCCGCTTCTTCTGCGGCCAATACCCCGGCTCCACCAAACTCGGCCGCCAGCTCATCTAGTTGGCTTTTCAGATCGGCATCCAGCCCGGCCACAAAATCGGCGGGCAGAAGGGCGATCACTTCTGGTTGCAGAGCCAGCAGGTTTTCCGGCGTCAGTTGTTCTAATAAAACAATTGCCTGAGGACCAAATCCGGCCAGCATCCGCATCATTTCCGGGGTGATGTCTTGGGCATAGGCTACTTCCAGGCCGCCCAGGGCGATGGTTTGCACGACGCTTTCGGGTAGGGCGGAGAGGGTGGTGGTGGTGCTATCGCCAGCGGCGATTTCTTCAGTGGGTTGGTTCGCGGCCGCGTATACTAAAACATTGGTGATTGTCTGTTGCAAACCGGGATCCAGCGTTGCCAGCAGTTCGGCGGGGATCACCGCCAATGTTTCAGGCGGCAGAGCCAGAAGTAGATCCGCCGGTAACTGACCGATGCTTTCTGGAGCAAACTGGATGATCATTTGCACAAATTCGGGGGTCAGGTCAGCGGTGGTGGAGATGGTCTGCCCAACCGCGGCCGCACCCTGCACTAATTCGGCAGGTAAAGCTATGGGGGTGGGGGGAACACCTGCGGCCGCGTTTTGGATGGCTGTCAGTTGGGCCAGCAGGTCGGTGTCTAGTTCAGCGACGGGAACCATGAGAGCCAGAACTTCAGGAGAAAAGGCACGCCACATTTCGGGTTCCAGGTCGGCTAAGAGGGCGGGAGCCTGGGCAATAATGCCCCCGGCGAAGGTGGCATCAATTTGAGCGGTGGTAGAGATAGGTAGGCCAAAGGTTGCGGCCGCGCCGATCCAGGATTCTGGGAGGGTTACGGCGGCAATCTGGGGTGTGGTGGGGGTTTCCTCTGCGGCCGCTTCGGCTTCAGCGATGAGCAGTTGCCCGGCCCCACCAAAATCAGCGGCCAGTTCATCTAATTCAGCGACCAGGTCACTATCTAGCGTGGTCAGAAAGTCAGCGGGTAACAGAGCGATAGCTTCTGGCTGAAGCAGGCGCAGGTTGTCTGGGGTGAGCAGGGCAAAGAATTGGCTGGCCATAGGGCCAAAACCGGCGATCTGGCGCATCATATCAGGGGTAATATCCTGGGCAAACTCGATGGACAGACCGGCCCCAGCCGCTCCTTGAATGAGCGCGTCGGGTAGACGAGCCGGGTCAGGGGTGGCCGTGGGTTCAACGGTGGGTGTGGCTGTAGGTTCGGCCGTGGGGGTTGGTTCCGCGGCCGCGATTTCTTCACCTTCATCTTCGGCGACCACATCCTCAGAGGGTAATTCTTGCCCCCCGGTCACAACTACTTCACTGACATCCGCAATATCTGCCAGGTCTGCTTGCAGATCACTTTCCACCAGTTCTTTTAATTCGGCCAGAGACATCTCTGATGAGGACACACTGAAGATGACCACAGGCAAATCACTCAGGCTAAAATCTAACACCTGGGGCAAATCCATCCCTTCGGGCAGGGAAGCCTCGGCTACGGCCTCTTCAATTCTTGTCACCAGGGTTTGTTGGTTTAGACCAAACTCATTACGAATGATCAGAAAAGCGAACCCCTGATTGGTCGTGGATTCTACATTCACAACCCCTTCAATGTCGCTTACCACATTTTCCAGGGGGATTGTGACTTCTTCCAAAAACTGGTTGGCGTCTTCGGCCTCCCCCCACTGGGCAATCACTATGGTCTGAGGGAACTCAATGCGGGGCAAAAGTTCCTGATTTAATTGGGTCAGAGCGAGGCCCCCGCCCACCATCAGTATCAGGGAAATGGCAATGGTGAGCCAGTTGAATCGCAGTGACAGGCGGGTCATCCGGTCAAATAATGCAGTCAGCATAAAGAAACTCCTTCTTCATCTCGTTGGCAATGTTTGTTGATAATCTTCCTGGTCTATCGGTGTGGGGAAAAAATAAGTGGAGCTGATTTTTGTCGGTCTGGATTGACCGGCGCAAGCCCGGACCCCTTGTTTACCTCATACAGGCGATAGAACCATTTTGTTAGGTTAGCTTGGGGGAATCCGGGGAAATCAAGTCTGGTGTGCAGAGGGGAATGCGCTCTCTGTTCGATTCATCCCCCTTCACTGTCACCACACCCTTTGTCTGGTTATACACAAAGTCAACCATCGTCTGTAAAACGATCAACCCTTGATGTAACTTGTCCTGATCCGTGGATGAGAGCAAATCTACATATTGATCAACGCGGGTTAAAGCATTTTCCCGCATGTTGAGCAATACTCGTTCGCCTGCTGGTGTCAATGACAACCAGATTTTGCGCCGGTCTTCATCATCTTGATGGCGTTGTACCCAGCCATGTTTTACCAGGGTGCTAATGGTGTTAGACATGGTTGGAGCACTGACAGCTTGTTGTTCTGCCAGATCGCTAAGGATACAGGGACCATAAGCCAGAGAAATCAGCACCCCAAAGTGGACGGGGTTACGGAAATGCTCTGATTGACGTAACTCGGCGGCTCCGACGCGCATGATCAAGGGTATGATCTCAACGAGGCGTAAAGATAAATCGTGATGTGCTTCAGACATGGGAAATATTAGCTATCCTAATAGTTAGTATGGCTAATTGTAATCAATTTCACAAATCAAGCAATAGGAGCAAAGTAAAACGACAGAGTAAAAACGCAATAACTGATCGCGAATGTAACAACTAACTCTCTCGAGGGCTGAGCTTTGCCGAAGCCCGGCTCTGCCGAGCGCACAGCCTGGAAAGGCTGTGCTACGCCCAGTTGCCCGCCGGGCGGCCGCACCATTTTTAGACGTTCAGGCCAAATTGAGAATTGTTGTCGCCTGCTTGACACTTTGGGCAACGTCGTATAGCATTTTCCTCGCAGTCAAAATTGAATAGGTAGTTTGATAAAGCGCATGGCCCTGTGCTCAATAAATAGTTAGTAATCGTTCGCAATTAACTTAGCGATTTGCTGTGGCCGGTCTCCTGACCAAACCACCCAGGTTATTTTGGGACGATTACTCAGGACTTACGGGGTTGCTCCAACCGATCTCCTGACCGTGCTCATTGTGGCACGGGGGGGACACCGGCCACAGCCCATAAGTCCTATAGTCAATGAGCCGTTTAGAAGCACAGGATGACGCGGTGGAGGTTTCCTACCGCAGGGTAGGACTAACGAAGATAGTTACCCATAACTCTTTTCGGAAAAGCGACAGATCAGCGGGTGCCTCCCCGGTGCGGCCGCGACCGGCATTGTGCCAGCAATGATGTTCTCTAACAAATCCGTGGGCGTAAAACCCCCGACAGAACAGAGAATGGCGGTGTTTGTTACGAGTTGATTGTTCCAGGTTTCCAGTTGTTCGGACGACAAGCTTAAAACCTGTAACCTGAAACCTATTTCCTGGTCTCCCCTATTCAAAAACAACCTCATACACAGGATAATCACCTGAGATGAAGAGAAAAAGCGCCTGGTGGCTAACCCGGTCCTTTGTCTTTCAATCTTGCCGGTATTATTTCTGGGTCTTTTATTCACCAGCCATTCTCAATTTGGCCTGAACGTCTAAAAGTGCCGAGGCCACCCGGCCGTAAAACGGGTCGGGCTATGGTTACGAAGGCCGTTGGCCTGCTTTCTTAGCCTGTAGGGCCTGGCATTTAGAGCTTGGCAGTTTGACCGCCGGGCGGATAATGGAACGTTTATCGTTCAAATTGAGAACTGCTGTTTATTCACCCGGCTAGTGGTGACTGCCCTCTGCCTCGTCATCTGACTGATATTGCCACCCCACACGCAAATGGGTCAGGCAATTTCCAGTCGCAAAGGAGAACTTTTCATGTGTGGAATCGTTGGATACATTGGGCCACGCCAGGCACCTCAGGTAATTTATGATGGGTTGAAACGGTTGGAATATCGGGGCTATGACTCGGCCGGGATTGCCGTGTTGACGCCACAAGGGCAGGTAGACATCCGGCGTGATGTAGGCAAGTTGGGCAACCTGGAGGCGCGGCTGATGGTCTCCCCGCTTGAAGGGCACATCGGTATTGGGCATACCCGATGGGCGACGCATGGTGTACCCAGTGAGCGTAATGCCCATCCTCACCTGAGCATGAATGGCCGCGTGGTGGTGGTGCATAATGGCATTGTCGAGAATTTTTTGCCCCTACGTGAGGAACTCATGGCCGAGGGGGTGACGTTCAAATCAGACACTGATACAGAAGTGATTGTGCAGATGATTGAGCGGTACCTGGAAGCTGGGGTTGCCTTTGCGCAGGCGGTACGAGATACCCTTAAGCAGTTGCAAGGGGCCAATGCGGTTGTGGTGATGAATGTAGCGCAACCCGATACGCTTATCTGTGCTCGCCTGGGGAATGCTGGGGGGATTACCCTGGGGGTTGGGCATGATGAAATGTTCATTGCCTCAGATATTCCGGCTATCTTGGAGTATACGCGGCAGATGATATTCCTGGAAAGCCGACAGATGGCGCAGATTACCCAGACCGGGTATCAGGTGACAGACCTGGACGGTCAGCCGCTGGTGCCTACGACGCATATGATTGCCTGGGACCCGGTGAGTGCGGTGAAGGGGGAGTTCAAACATTTCATGCAGAAGGAGATATTTGAGCAACCGAGGGCCATTGTGGATACATTACGCGGCCGCGTTGATTTTGAACATCACACCATTCATTTGCCGGAAATGAATCTGACGACCGAACTGGCGCAACGGTTACAAAAACTGTTCATCATTGCCTGTGGTACCAGCTACTACTCCGGGCTGGCGGGCCGTTATATGGTAGAAAGCATTGCCCGCATTCCCACAGAAGTCGCTTATGCCTCAGAGTTTCGTTATTACGATCCGATTATTGGCCGGGACGCGGCCGCGTTGGCCATTACCCAATCCGGCGAAACCGCTGATACCCTCGCCGCCAGTGAACTTGTCAAGAGCAGTGGAGCCACCCTCTGGTCCATCGTCAACGCCATCGGTAGCCAATCCACCCGCATCTCTGATGGGTACATTCCCATGCACGCCGGGCCGGAAATAGGTGTTGCCAGCACAAAGGCATTTACCACCTCCCTGGTAGACCAATATTTGCTGGCCTGCGCTTTGGGGCAACTACGCGGCACTGTCACCCCCGAACGAATGCACCAACTAACCCAAGATCTGGCGCACCTGCCGGATCTGGCCGGACGAGTTCTGGATCAGGACAAGGCGATTCAGGAATTAGCCAATCATTTCTTCAAAGCCAGCAACTTCCTCTACCTGGGACGGGGCATCAACTATGCCGTGGCGCGGGAAGGGGCGTTAAAACTTAAGGAAATTAGCTACATCCACGCCGAAGGGTATCCTGCCGGAGAAATGAAACATGGTCCCATTGCCCTTATTGATGAGACCATGCCCGTTGTTGCCATAGCAACACAGGATCACCTATACGACAAGATGATCAGCCAGATTCAACAGGCAAAAGCACGTGGTGGCCTGGTGATTGCCATTGCGACGGAAGGGGATACGGCTATTCAGCGCGAAGCGGATCATGTAATCTATGTGCCGCAGACGCCACCGCTGTTGTCGCCAGTGGTAAATGTAATTCCGTTGCAACTATTGAGTTATCATATTGCCGTGCGGCGGGGGTGTGATGTAGACCAACCGAGGAATTTAGCGAAATCAGTGACCGTTGAATAATATAGAACTTACGGGGATGCTCTGAGCCGGTTTCCTGACCGCGCCACCCAGGTTATTTTTGGACGATTACTAAGGTTCTCAAGGGCTGAGCTTGTCGAAGCCTCGTGTTGCCTTCGACAAGCTCAGGCAACGGCTTAGTAGTTACAAAAAAACGCTCTTCCAGAGAACCTGGAAGAGCGTTTTTTTGATTATGTCTGTGCAAATATAGATAAGTGGCGAAAAATCATAACATAGGCACAGCGTCCAATTCCTCTTCTTCTGTGTCGGTCACATGATTTGTAGCCCTTTGGTTATCGGCAATCAGGACAATTTTATCATCCCGTACATCTATCAAGATGTCATCACCTGCTTTAAATTCGCCAGCTAATACAGCATCGGAGAGGCGATCCTCGATTTCCATTTGCATGGTGCGACGTAGCGGCCGCGCCCCGAACTCGGGGTTGAATCCATTTTCGGCTAACCAGTCACGGGCTACATCTGTGGCATCCAGATTGAGTTCATACTCGACTACGCGTTCATTCACCTCGCGGAGCATGATGTTGACAATCTGGCGAATATCTACTTTGCTCAACTCCCGGAAGACAATAATGGTATCTACCCGGTTGATAAACTCGGGTCGGAAATTGTGCTTTAGTTCATCCATGAGCTTTTTGCTCATATCCGAATAAGCCCGATCCGCGGCCGCGAGAGCATCTTGTTGGAAAGAAAAGCCTAGATTCGGTCCCCGCTTAATCGTGGACGCACCCACATTGGAAGTCATAATAATCATGGCGTTACGGAAGTCAACTTTGTGCCCTTTGGCATCGGAAAGGTGACCTTCTTCCATGATTTGTAGTAACAGGTTAAAGACTTCAGGGTGGGCCTTCTCTATTTCATCAAAAACAACAATGGAGTAGGGACGGCGACGGATAGCTTCCGTGAGTTGTCCGGCATCTTCATAGCCCACATAACCGGGGGGAGACCCCAATAAACGGGCTACGGTGTGCCGTTCCATAAACTCAGACATATCCAATTGGATGAGGGCTTCCTCTGTACCAAAAAGGAATTTGGCTAGAACTTTAGTCAATTCTGTCTTGCCTACCCCTGTAGGTCCCAGGAAGATGAATGAGCCAATGGGGCGGCGAGGGTTTTTCAGGCCAGCGCGGGCGCGGCGTACTGCTTTGGCGATGGCACTGATGGCCTCTTCTTGCCCGATGATGGCTTTCCGTAATTCCTCTTCCATTTTAAGCAGACGGGCCGATTCCTCAGCAGTTAATTGCGAGACAGGAATGCCGGTCCACATAGAAAGAACTTCGGCCACATCTTCGGCGGTTAGTTGCAGAATATGCTCTGGGTCAATACCTCCGGCACGTAATTGATCGAGTTGCCGTTGGATTTCTTCTTCTTGTTCCCGGAGCGCGGCCGCGTCCTCAAAACGTCCTTCTTCTAGCACATAATTCCGTTCTTCACGGATTTCGCGCAGATTTTCGTAGGCCTCGCGGATATTTGTTGATTGCGGAGCGCGGTACATACGTACCCGTGAAGCTCCTTCATCAATCAGGTCAATTGCTTTGTCGGGCAGAAAGCGTTCGGTGACATACCGGGCCGAAAGTTTGACCGCGGCCGCGATAGCTTCATCACTGATAGACAGGTTATGATGCTGTTCGTAGGCTTTCTTAATGCCGTGCAAGATCAAAACCGCCTCATCCTGCGAGGGTTCATCCACCTTCACTGGTTGAAAACGACGTTCCAGGGCGGCATCACTTTCGATGTACTTGCGATACTCATCCATTGTGGTGGCACCAATACACTGCATTTCACCACGGGCCAGGGCTGGTTTCAGAATGTTAGCCGCATCCACCGAACTACCGGCGGAACCCGCCCCTACCAACATATGAACTTCATCAATGAAAAGAATGGCATCGCCTTGTTTCAGTTCTTCAATGACGCGCTTAAGCCGTTCCTCAAATTGTCCCCGGTACATGGTCCCGGCAACTAGCGAACCAACATCCAACTGTAAAACGCGTTTGTTTTGCAATATCTCCGGCACTTCGCCGTCAACAATTTTTTGCGCTAACCCTTCAATGATGGCCGTTTTGCCTACACCTGGTTCCCCGATGAGGGCGGGATTATTTTTGGTGCGGCGGGCCAAAATCTGGATAACCCGTTCGATTTCGGTTTTGCGCCCAATGACCGGATCCAGTTTGCCTTCTTCCGCTAAAGAGGTTAGATCGGTAGCTAATTGGTCTACCAGTGGCGTCTTGCTCTTTTCTTTCTTGGCGCGAGCAGGGCCTCCGGCGGTTACTTTTTCGGCGACCGGCTCATTGCTTGAAGAAGATGGACTTTCCTTCAACATGCGACGTGTCTGACGGCGGATTTGCTCCGGACTGACGCCAAATTTACGCAGAACATCCATAGCCGGGCCAGTAGTTTCTCGGGCCAGAGCCAACAAGAGATGTTCGGTGCTGATGTAATGCTGTCCCATGCGGCGAGCCTCATCATAAGCCAGTTGGAGAACTCGTTTGGTAGTGGGAGCCAGTTCCACTTTTGTAAAGGGCGTGCGGGCAGTTTTGCCACCGCTCATCCGCTCTACCATTTTTTGCACGCGCACGGCTTCCAACCCTAATTCACGTAAAACTTTACCGGCCACGCCACCTTCTTCCCGGAGTAACCCGATGAGGACGTGTTCGCTACCGATATAACTATGGTTCATGCGCTCAGCTTCTTCTTGGGCCAGGCTGAGTACTTGTCGAGCTCGTTTAGTGAAGCGTTCCCAATTTTTGGAGTCCACGGCTCTTACCTCGATGATAAACAGTGAAGGTAACCCTCCATCGCCTTCAACGGTTTGCTAAACCCCCCACTATGTCGTTGTGAGTTAATGTTATCGGGATTAGACAGAAGAAGTAGGGATGACAGAATGGGGTATCATCATGTCAGTCTACAACTTCTGTCCTACTTTGAATGCCGATAAACCTGGTGCATAGAAAGGTGTAACCGGTTGGTTATGCCTGACTTTCCACCGTTGGCGGGAGACTGGTTTCTAATTCAACGGCTTCTCCCAGCCCCAGATCACTGGCCAGGTATTGGCCGGAAGTGACTTTTTTAATGCTGAGTCCCAGTTGTCGTTGATCGGCGTTTATGCGGATGATGCGGACGGTGATTACCTGGTCTTTCTGAATGACATCACCAGGGTGTTTGATATGACCTTCAGCCAATTCAGAAATATGGATGAGTCCCTCTAATTGGTAATCATCATTGAGAGAGGCAAAAGCGCCATACTTGGTCAATTTGGTAATGGTTACGTCAATGAGTTGACCGACCTGGTATAGCTTTTCGATTTGGCTCCAGGGATCTGGTTCGAGTCTTTTGAGACTTAAGGCAATCCGTTTCTGATCACGGTCTACACCCAAAACATAAATTTTTACTTCTTCGCCTACTTTCAAAACTTCGGCTGGTTCATGGATGCGTCGCCAACTGAGCTCGGAAAGGTGAACCAGCCCTTCCATCCCACCAATGTCTATGAAGGCACCAAAAGGGGCCAGATTAACGACCCGTCCGGCGCGGATGTCACCTTCGCGCAAATCTTCTAGCAGACGGCTACGTTGGTGGGCACGCATCTCTTTCGCGGCCGCTTTTTCGGAGAGAATGAGGCGATTGCGGCCGCGTTCTACCTCTATGACCTTACACACGATAGACCCGCCCACTCGTTGGCGTAACTGGTCTTCCGGGTTGCGGTTAGTGTGTAAATTGCCCCCCAGTTGGGAGATGGGAATGAAACCACGCAAGAGGCCCAATTTTATGAGTAAACCGCCTTTATTGTGCCCAATGATTTTGCCTTCATACGCTTTTTGAGATTCCAGCAATTCCTGGGCCTGAAGCCAGTCTTGCTCTTCGGCGGCGCGGCTATAAGAAACAATGATGTTTCCGTCTTCATCTTCGGGGTTAACAATATAGACAGCTATTTGCTGGCCCATTTGTAACTGTTTGCGGACATCTCGTCCTAATTCTTCTAGCTCTTCTTCAGGAATGATAGCTTCAGATTTAGCACCAATGTCTATCAAGATTTCATTATTACGGATAGCTACGATTTCGCCGGTTCGGATTTCGCCAATTGATGGTGGATTCAGATTTAGATCTTCTGCCAACAGAAAGGCGAGTGGATGGCTGGGGTCATCAGTGAGGTATAGGGATTGATTAATTGGAGAATTACTCATGCAGATCACTCTTTTGACATCCGCCAGAGGCGGTTTGTAGAAGAAATTATACTTTGTTTAAGATGGTTGGCAATAGACCAGGGGTAGGGTGCAGAACGCGGCCGCGCTGATGGCTAAGGCGTATAGGTGTGGGGAGTGCGGCCGCGAGGTTACTGACCTGGAAAAAGGTGTAGGCATGTGGGCGAAAAATGCTCATGACGAGAAGGCTGATCAGTAAAATCATGAAGTTATGGCCGCACACGGTATAAGGTAAAAGCACCGTTCTGACCAATGGGTGTCAGTTGTGCCTGTTGTTGAAGCCAACGGAAGTTGGTGCCTGGGGGGCGTTCAGCCCATTGTTTTTCTACGTTGTTAACGTCCAGTAAAAGATAGGTGGGGCGTTCTGCGGCCAGGAGGGGGGGAATATCGGTGGTTTCCAAATAGAAAATTTCATGGGTGTGCAGGGAGCTATATTGTTGGAAGGTAAGTGTGAGACCCAAACAGATGAGGTTGGAATCTGGTTCGGTCTGTTGGGTGACCCAGGCGACGGTGGCCAGGTCATGGTTTTTGTTGGTGATAAAGGTGTTGACAAGACGGCCACCATTGAAGGTCATGGTTATGCCACCGATGCTTATCAGGAATATGAATGCCAGGAGAGGGATTGGTGAAGAATGAGGGGGATGTTTTGATGAATGCAGTTGACTCCATAAGGTTGTCAGGCCTAACGCGGCCGCAATCGCTAAGGGTGGCAGGTAAACAAGGGAAAAGCGGAAATTCTGGTAGCCAATGCCCATAAGAAACACAATGGCTATACCTGCCCAACCGCAGACGAGAAACAAGGCCGCGGCCGCACGTTCTCTGATAATAACCCAGAAACCAGGCAAGATAAGCCAGGCCAGAAAGGGGGTGAAATAGACCAGATAGGCGGGTGTCAGGGGGTAAAAAAGGCCGGTAGGCCAGCGATAACTAAGTAATCCATCAGCGGTAACGAATTCGCGTTGGAAGGCGGTCAGGGGGTGCCAGGAGACCACGCCCAAGTCACCGGTGAAGCTGATATGGCTGGTACGCGGCTCTCTCTCCTGTGTTAGAATGGCGTAGAGAACCGGAGACAGGATGAGCAAAACGGTGATCGCGGCCGCGAAGAGAAGTATAAGAATGTGAGAGCGTGGCGGTTGGTGTTGGGTCAGGGGTAATTGTGTGCTGTTTACGGTTGGCTGTTGTGTGTTCCTCGCCTTAACCAGGGTGATATATAAGGCATATAATGTCGCCGGAAGGGCGACCAGGCCAAAGGCCCAGCGGGTAAGCAGGGCATAGGCTAAAGCCGCGGCCGCGAAGATGAGCCAGCGGCCGCGACCGGTGTGACCGTAACGGGCCACTGCCCATACGCCCAGTGTCCCCAGAGCCAAAGCTGTGGTGTCGGACATGACGACGATGCTGGATTGCCACAATTGACCAGTGAATGCGACAAGTATTCCGGCCAGATAAGGAGTGTGTTTGTCGTGCGGCCGCAATTCTTTGGCCAGCAGGTAGGTAGAGAAGGGAATAAGGATGGCGGCCGCGAGGCTGACGATTTGCCCAGCTAACGGCGTGGGGCCAACGAGAAAAGATGTCAGTGTGACGAGTAAGGGATAACCTGGGGGCCAGAAAAAAACGGGAAATGATTCACCCGTGATCAGAAAATCACGTAAGTCGCCTATCGCATAGTTGTAATAGGCATAGGCGTCCTGCCCATATAATCCATCAAAACGGGGCCAGACTGCGGCCGCAAGTAATAGAAACGGCACAAAAAACCATACCCACGGGCGAAAAAGAACATTTGATAAATGGGAGACCATGAAATATTTAAAAAGAGGTAACGGCTAAGGCTCTCAAGGGATGAGTTTGTCGAAGTTTTGTGTTGCCTTCGACAAGCTCAGGCAACAGTCTTAGTAATCATTCGGAAATAAGCTAGGTGGCGCGGTCAGGAGACCGGCCACAGCAAACCGCGCCGGTAGGTTTTTCCCCTTCCCTCTGAGATCGAAGGGGGATGGGTTTTCCGCCCAAACCTACCCACTCTGTTGCCGCCAACAAAATGTCACTTGATGACTGTGTTAAATATAGTTACCCTTTGGCAGTATAGTAACAAAAGATATATATTGTCAAAGGGCACAATCTGACATTTTCCCAGAGAGTGGCGGTCCAGGTCATTTAATAATCGCCACATGCCTGATCATCATGGCGGGAATGGGGCCATGTTTTTTGTGCCTGGTCTCATGATCGGTTTGTCCGAGGCGGCCCCCACCCCTAACCCCGCCCCCAGGGGCGGGGAACTATTTCTGGTGCGGTTGGGCGGGCGTCCGCCCGCCCAACCGCACCATTGGTTTTCCCCCTTTGGGGAGGGGTAGGGGGATGGGTCTTCTGCCCAGGCTTACTCAGCAGTTGCCGCCAGCAAAATGTCATTTTATAACCGTGGTAAGTATAACAACGCGACAATGGGAAAACAGCCATTCTCAATGGGGGTTGATTGAGAATGGCTGATAGAACCCCCTTTTTCCCCAGTCACGGGTTATCATGCACCGACTAATCCCGGCGCAGTTTGCGATAGGTGATGCGATGAGGCCGATCCGCGGCCGCGCCCAGCCGTTTCCTTTTATCTTCCTCATACTCACTGTAGTTACCAGGGAACCACACTACCTGGCTATCCCCTTCAAAGGCCAGAATGTGCGTCGCCACCCGGTCCAAAAACCAGCGATCATGGGAGATGATCACGGCGCACCCGGCGAAGTTGATCAACCCTTCTTCCAACGCCCGGAGCGTGTTCACATCCAGGTCGTTCGAGGGTTCGTCTAGCAGGAGCAAATTGCCCCCGGAGAGCAATGTCTTCGCCAGATGAACCCGGTTGCGCTCCCCACCGGAGAGTTCGCCCACTTTTTTCTGCTGATCCTGCCCGGCAAAGTTGAACCGCCCTACATAGGCGCGGGAGTTGATGCGCCGGTCGCCCATCATAATCTGCTCATCACCCCCAGAAATCTCTTCCCAAACCGTTTTGTTGGGGCTGAGATCGTCCCGGCTCTGATCCACATAAGCCAGTTTGACGGTCGAACCCACATCCAACGTCCCCCCATCTGGCTTTTCCTGCCCCACAATCATACGGAACAGGGTCGTTTTACCGGCCCCATTCGGCCCGATGATGCCAACGATGCCCGCCGGGGGAATGTCGAAGGTTAAATTTTCGTACAGCAACAGGGAGCCAAACCCTTTGCTGACCCCTTCGGCGTGGACGACCACATCACCCAGGCGCGGCCCCGGTGGGATGTAGATTTCCAACTCCTCCCGGGCTTTGTCCCGATCCTGGTTGAGCAGTTCGTTGTACGATTTGATGCGGGCTTTTTGTTTGGCCTGGCGGCCGCGTGGCGAAGTTTGCACCCATTCCAATTCCCGTTGTAAGGTACGTTGCCGTTGCGCTTCTGTTCGGGCTTCTTTGAGCAGGCGGTCATTCTTCTGGCCCAGCCAGCTAGAATAGTTACCTTTCCAGGGGATACCGCGGCCGCGATCCAACTCCAACACCCAGCCCGTCACATTGTCCAGAAAATACCGGTCATGCGTCACCAAAATAATCGTCCCCGCATACTCCACCAGATGGTTTTCCAGCCACGCGACTGACTCCGCATCTAGATGGTTCGTCGGTTCGTCCAACAGCAACACATCTGGGGCTTTGAGCAGGAGACGACACAAGGCCACGCGCCGTTTCTCGCCACCAGAAATGACGTTGATGGGGGTATCCGGCGGCGGACAACGGAGGGCATCCATGGCCAACTCCAGGCGGCTGTCCAGATCCCAGGCGTTCATCGCATCCAGGCGATCCTGCAACTTGCCCTGTTTTTCCAACAAATCGTTCATCTCATCATCGCTGAGTGGTTCGCCGAATTTGTTGTTGATCTCGTCGAACTGACGCAGAGCGTCTACTACCTCTTGCGCTCCTTCCTCAACGATTTGGCGCACGGTTTTACTCTCGTCTAGTTGTGGCTCTTGTTCCAGGTAGCCCACCGTGTACCCTGGTGCAAACACCACATCCCCGACGGTATCCTTATCAATCCCGGCGATGATACGGAGCAGGGTACTTTTCCCCGACCCATTCAGCCCGATGATGCCGATTTTGGCCCCGTAAAAGAAAGAGAGGTTTATCTCTTTCAACACCTGATAATTGGGCGGATAAATTTTGCTCACGCCCATCATCGAAAAAATTACTTGTTTGTCACTCATGCCTGTTCCTTGTTGATTGGTTGCCGATTCATAGCCATCTGTTTTTGACCTGGCCAATTTTTCTCTGGTAACTTTGTGCGACTTTTGGATCTTCGGGATTTCAGGGAGTTGACACCATCTGTAGGGGCAACCCTTGTAGTTTGTCCTCGACGGGGCAGGCACAAGGCCAGACCCTACCTGTGGCTACACCCCGCGAATGCCGAAAGAACCCAACCTTTTTTCTCGTAGACTCACTACTAACTTATTTTTAGACTAAGCAAGCGTAAACCCTATACGATTTGTCAGGAAAAGCCATTATAACCTGAGTGAGGACAAGGGGAAATGCACCTGTTTGGTTGGACGCTTTTCGGACGGGTGAGTTGTAGGATAATAGGCATCAATGGTGGTATAAAAGTATAGGGCAAAGATATACTGGCTGTGGCTGGTCTCTGACCGTGCCACTTCTGGGAAAAATGTCAGATGATGCCTGGTGCCAATATAAGAGGCAGAATCTTGATGTTCTTATGCCTTTCAAATCGTGCGTTTCTCTGCAATAAAACATTTCCTTGTAACCGTTCAGAACAGAAACCAGGTTTTTCACTGGCTGATATTCGCTCTAGAAACCTAAAGACCTGGTTTCTCCAGAGGCATTGAACGATTACCATTTCCTTTTCTCGCCAGGCAGGTGGTATGAACATCAAACAATCCGCCCATAAGGGCAACAAAGAACCTAAAGCGCAAAAACCTAATCATACTGTTGAACCAAAACCCGGAGAGACAACCGCAACCCCTCCGATTAGTTCGTTGAGCCAATTGCCAGACCATTCTACGGCGCGGCCGCATCGCCAGGCCGCCGTTCTCCATCTACAACAAACACACGGCAATACCGTCACCCAACGCGTCATCCAGCCACACTCCCCCAAACCAACGGGCGAAACCCCTACGACGGAGACCACGGAAGAACCTGCCAGTGAAGAATTTGCCGCATCTGGCCTGCTTCGTGGGGCGACAGGGACTACAACTCCGCCTGATACCCCAGACGAACCGAATGGTGTGGTGCAAAGGCAGGTGACAGTGAACGCGGCCGCGACCCCCTCCATCCAGCGTGCCCCCTTCGACGTAGGTAGTGCCTCAGAAGACCAAAAAATCGCCCAGATTCCCGAACAATTGCGACTGATGGGCGTGGGGGGGAGTCCCGGAGCCGATGCCGGACGGACACTCTACCAGATATGGGACTCCTTCGGAGATCGCATTTCTGAGATTGTGACCGCCCACCCCGATGCCTGGGAATCCACCCGGAAAAAAATGGACCTGGGCAACCTGCCTGCCGTACTACGCCTCAAACAAAAATTCCGCGCCGATGTGGAAGCCATTGCCCTGGGCTACCTGCAAGAAAACCGTGCCTATGTCCTCGAAGAGATGGAAATGATAGGGGCTACCGGCGATTCCAGCCAGAAACCTACTGCCGATCAGGAGCAATCGCTCCGTGAAATGCAAGAACTGGCGAAAGAAGTTGCTCGTGCCCAGCAAGCCCAAAAAGCCCTGCTCAACGTCAATGTTGGGTTTGAATTTGAGGAAACGGGTGATGAGCACAAATCATTTGCCCGTGAACTGACCCCCGTCACCTTCAACCCCAATGCCCGCCCCATGTACGACATTTTTGGCGATAAAAGACCGGCGGCCACCTGGGAAGAAACCAAAACCCAATACGACGATGTTACCCAGGCCATTGCCGCCGTCACCTCTGTGTACCCCACCCTCTTTGCCCTGGTGCAGGATGGCAAAGTCAGTGAAGTGGCCGAAGACCCCGCCCTGGCTCGCAAACAGATGACCGACGCCCTGGTTGGATTACAGAAGAAAATTGACGAAGCCGTTCCCAAAATCGGTAATGGGGTGGATTTTGCCGATATGGTTCCCATTCACAGCGATTTGCTGAATGGCAAAATGCCCGGCGCGTCAGGTATTCATTGGAATGAAACCTTCCCCAAGTGGGTGGGAACCTCAGCGGTGGGGGATGCCGACTTGAGCCGCTTCCTGGCTTCGTTAGGGGTGGGTGTTTTGTCGGCGGCGATGTTTGCCCTGGCGAATATGGCAACGGGTGGTGCGGCGACGATCTTCTTTGTGGCGGCTGGAATCGCCGCTTCGGCAGGCCAGGCGGCGTATGATTGGAAAAAATGGAGTGATCTCTCGACCGCGGCCGCGGCCTCACCCAAACCTTCCACCCAAATCGTCACTCAGGGGCAGGTGGACATGGCCCTCTTCACCGCCATCCTGGATACCGTCTTCGTTTTCCTCGATGTGAAAGCCGGTATGGCGACTTCCGCCGAAAAAGCCCTGGCCCAAGAAGCCGTCAAAGCCGCCGAAGCCGGAGCCAAAGCCGCCGTCATCGAAGGCTTAAAGGACGGTACGAAATCGGGCATCGAACGTGGCTTGCGTGAACTGGGTGCAGCCGAAACCATCGCCAAATCAGGCAAAAGTGCCGATGACCTCATCAAAATCGTCGGCGAAGGCTCAGACTCGGCCAAAATATTGGAGCCATTCACCAAAGCCAAAGAAGCCGCGACCAAAGCCTTACTTGAGGACATGCCCAAAAAACTGCCCAACCTGGCCGCCGAAATGAAAGCCGGTCTCACCAAAGCCGATGCCGATCAACTCGTCTCTCTGGCGATTGACCAATATGGCCCCGCCGGGGCCATCCGCAAAGCCGGGGGCTGGAAATCCCTCTCCGACGCCCTCGGTGAAGGCACGGCGGCGGGGCAACGGCTCAACGCCTGGCGCGACGCCATCAAAGAAGACACCTTCAACTACATCAAAAACGACCTCAAAGGGGATGTCGTTCGCACCGGCACGGAAGGTGGCTTCAAAAACGATATGGACATTTCGCTTTTGGGCAAAAGGGCGGGGCGCAACCGGGAACCCGCCCGCCGTTACATGGCCTCGCGGGCAGGTTGTACCCCGGCCGAATTGCGCTCCATGATGCACGGCGACATCTTCATTGATCCCACCCGCATGTTGCTCCACGCTACCGAAAGCGGCCTCACCCCAGAGGTGCGGGCACGCCTTTCCAGCCTGGCGCGTGATTACCAGGAAAAATTGATGAATGGCCGCCGTCTCCATGAGGCGATGCAAAGCGGCAACGAAGAGATGGTCGCCGCCCTCAAAGAGAGTTTTGCCGAACGTGGTTTCGCTGATGTCAAACCCATCGCCCCGCTGAGCGAAGGGGAGATCAGCAAACTATCGCAGGGCATTGACCAGGAGATGGAACTGCTGGAACAGGCCAGCGACATGGCCGAAAAAGAGCGGCTCATCAAATCCATCAGCGAAAAAGAAGCCACCATCAAAGCCTCGGAAGATGGGGCGTATGCCACCAGCGGAGCCATCTGGAAGTGGGTGTTTGAGCGGCCCGGCGATAAGGGCAAATTTGGCAAGAAAGCCCTGGTGGAGATGTGGCCCGACGAGCGGTACACCGCCATCCTGGCCGAATTACCCTCGCTAGACCATTCGGCGATGGCCCTCAAAACCCCTAAAGATGCGGCTGAAATTGGGGCGGCCGTGCGCGACATCGGCAAACATGGCGACCGGCTGGTGCAGGTGTTGGGCGAATCGGCCGTGACCAAGATGGATGGGTTTGAGGAGATCGCCAAACAGTTAGATGAACTGGCGCAATGGTGCAAAACGAAGAAGGCCGAAGTGGACAAAGGGTTGTTTGCCGAAGCGATGCAAATCCCTGGTGAAGCCGATGCCCTGGTGCGGAATGTGAATGAGCGGCTGGCACAATTGGAAGGGGCGTCGAATAAAGGGTTGGAGTTGCTCCGCAAACGGCAAAATTTAGGTGCAGTCAGCGTCAACGCCGACAACATCAATTTGATGGTGAAAGCGCATGTCCGTTATCTGATGATTCGGGATGCAGTCAACTTCAAGACGGTGGGGCTGGTGGAAGCGGTTCATGCCATCGTGCGGAGCGCGGAAGAACTGGCGAAGAAGAAGGGGGATGGCGCACAACCGGCTGGTAATCCCCCTGCACCGTAGGCACTTACGAGCCAACAGCGACAAAAAACTGTCGATCTTCCTGAAAAATGGAAGGCTTTGGAAATCTTGTACACACGGATAGGGAAAACAGCGATAGCTTTAGTTTTTATCCGTGTTCTTCCAATCCGTGTAGACACCTTTTTTCCAAGCGATGTCTTGGGAAAAATATAGACCCTAAAGGTTTCCGAAAACCTTTAGGGTTTTGGTGGAATTTAATCTTTTACAGACTTAGGAATGAGAATTAAATAACCTGCTGGCTAAGAGTGGCACGGTCAGGAGACCGGCCACAGCAGTTTCGTAGGTTATTTAATCTTCGATCCTTAGTGAGTGGATGACAACGGTTTCTCTCGTAAATGACGATACATAACCCATCGGGAGAATGTGTTATGGTAGCTGGCATGAAAAAACTTAACTTTCTCCCCGTGATTATGATTGTTTTGTTGGCCTGCCAGGTGGGGCAGGTGGAGCCGGTGACGCCCGCGGCCGCAACCCCATCCCTCACCCCCACCCTCGGCGGCCAGACTTACTACGTGGCAACGAATGGCAATAACAGCAACAGCGGTAGCGCGGCCGCGCCCTGGCTCACCCTGCAATATGCCGTAGACCAGATCGCCCCTGGTGATACCATCCTGGTACAGAGTGGAACCTACGCCGGGATGCGGATTGAGCAGTCAGGCACGGCGGGGAGTTGGCTGAGGCTCGCGGCCGCGACTGGAGCCAACGTCCTCATCAACACCCCTGGCCCCAACAACGCCCACAACAGCAACATCGAACTCGAAAACTGGGATGGTGATGGCACAGTTTCCTACTGGATCATCGAAGGGCTGGAAATCGCCAACGCCCCCAACTGGGGCATAGACATGCGCGGCAACGCAGACAACCATTCCCATCATTTCATCATTCGCGGCAACAACGTTCACCATAATGGCCTCAACAGTGGCACAACCGGCATCTTTACCGGCCATGTGGACGACATCGTCGTGGAAGACAACGACAGTCACCACAACGGCGAACACGGCATCTACCTGAGCAACAGCGGCGACCGCTTCACCGTGCGCGGCAACCAACTGCACCACAATGCCAACTGTGGCCTGCACATGAACGGCGACCTCAGCCAGGGGGGCGACGGCACGATCTCTGATGGCCTCATCGAGCAGAACACGATTTATGAGAACGGGGTAGGCGGCTGTGCCGGGATCAACATGGACGGTGTGACTAACACCCTCATCCGCAACAATCTGCTTTACCAGAACCACGCTACCGGCATTGCCATTTTCCAGCAGGATGGGGCGGTCTGTTCCCACGACAACCGGGTACTGAACAACACGCTGGTGATGGCGAACGATGCACGTTGGGCGATTTTGCTCAGTGCGACCGACTGCACCAACAACAAGCTGTTCAACAATATTCTCTATACCTATCACGCCTGGCGTGGTGTCATATCCTTGCCTGCATCCACCGTTTCCGGTTTTGCCAGTGATTACAACGTGGTCATGAGCCGTTTTAGTACCGATGATGGCAACAGCGTGATTACCCTGGCGCAATGGCAGGCCCTCGGTTACGACACCCACTCCCTCATTGCCACTCCTACGGAGCTATTTCTCAATGAACCCGGTTATGATTACCACCTGAAAGCAGGCAGTCCGGCCATTGATGTAGGCACAACCCTGCCCGATGTGTCCGATGATTGGGATGGGCAACCGCGACCGGTTGGGGCCGGGTTTGACATAGGGGCGGATGAACATTTCTCCCTGGACGAAAGTTCGTATGTGCCTTTTCTGATGTTAGCTCAGTGAGTGGAGGTGAGTTTGACCTGTCTTAATTCTTGTTCGTTGAACGGTCATAAAGTGACATTTTGTTGGCGGCAATGGCTGGGGTAAACCTGGGCGGAAGACCCATCCCCCTGGAAAAACCAACGGTGCGGTTTGGCGGGCAGACGCCCGCCAAACCGCACCAGAAATAGTTCCCCGCCGCTGGGGACGGGGTTAGGGATGGGGGTGTCTGGCGCTAGACCGATAGTAGACTTATCATAAAAGCATAAGTCCTACTGCGGAGCGGCCGCAATTTCAGGCGGCCCGTTCAATGGTGAGGGTGTGGTGGCGGATTCGGTAATGGCCGGATTTATCTAATACGCGACCCACCACATCTTCGGGAACATCCAGAAGGGTATGTTGGGACTGGATGTGGATGGCTCCGATGACATGGCCGGGGATGTTGGCATGGAAGGCAATGCTACCGACGACATCATTGGGGCGAATGCCGTGCTCTTTGCCCGCGCTGAGGGCCAGACGTACCATTCCTTTCTCATGGGATCGGTTTTGTATTTGACCGAGTTGCCCCCCGCGGCCGCTACGTCTTCCCTCTCTCTCCCGATGAATAATGTCAGGTTGACGTTCCCGGAAGCGGGGTTGTGGCTCCTGGATTTCACTCATGGGGGCGATGGGGCGTTGTTTCTCTTCGGCGCGGGCTAATTTGAGGGCCGCGGCCGCGATCTCCACTACATCATACCCTTCAGCCTGCCATTGTTGTACCAACTCTTTTTCCTTGGTACAGCGGCCGCGACGCAACCAGACAGACATCTTCTCGCGTAATTCCCCTTCCCGCCGGGTTTGAATCTCCTCTACAGTAGGTATGGTAGCCTGTGTAATGGTCTGGTGGGTAAACCGTTCGATCTGGCGCAAACGCCATCTTTCCGAAGGGGTCAGCAGGGTAATTGCCACCCCTGTTTTGCCTGCTCGACCTGTGCGCCCTACACGATGCACATATATTTCTGAGTCTAGAGGCAGGTCAAAGTTAAACACATGAGAAATGTCGTCAATATCCAGCCCCCGGGCGGCGACATCGGTGGCAACCAAAACCTTGATCTGGTTATTGCGGAAGCGGTTTAACACCTGTTCACGGGCATCCTGGCTGAGGTCGCCATTAAGTGCCTCGGCTGGGAAACCACGTACTGAGAGTTCGTTGGCTAATTCGCCGGTACCGGCTCGGGTACGGGCAAAGATGAGGGCACTGGTGACCGGTTCCACTTCAAAGAGGCGGGTAAGGGCGGCCAGTTTATCGGTTTCATTGACCAGATAATACCGTTGGGTGATGGTAGCGACGGTGAGTTGCGGCCGCTGAATGGTTATATTTTGTGGTTCACGCAGATACCGGTCGGCCAGACGGCGGATTTCTGGGGGCAGGGTAGCCGAGAAGAGGGCCGTTTGCCGTTGGGCTGGGGTTTGCTCCAAAATGGCTTCGATGTCTTCAATGAAGCCCATGCTGAGCATTTCGTCCGCTTCATCTAATACCACTGTTTTGATCTGGCTAAGGTCCAACTTTTTCTGTTGGATCAGGTCAAGCAGGCGGCCTGGTGTCCCTACAACAACATCTACACCCCGTTTGAGCTGACCGATTTGGCGACCATATTGCTGGCCGCCATAAATCGCCAGGACGCGCACGCCCTGTAAACGGCCATAACCTTGAATTGCCTCAGCTACTTGCAGAGCCAATTCACGGGTAGGGGTTAAGACCAATGCCTGTACCTGAGTTTGTTCTGAGTTGAGGTTATGCAGAAGGGGTAAAGCGAAGGCGGCGGTTTTGCCGGTTCCCGTTTGCGCCTGACCTATGACATCATGCCCGGCTAACATAACCGGAATAACGCCACTTTGGATGGGGGTGGGTTCGGTATAACCCAATTCGACGACAGCCTGGACCAACTGCGGCCGCAGGTTTAATAAACTAAATTCAGTTGTCATGATGCTCCTACTTGTGTTTTGTTGTGTTCGCTGTGGTACACACCCTCGCGGGTGTATCCCGATTTGACGGCTAACAGCGAACTCATCCCACAAGTAGAGCCTTACTGTTGCCACAAAAATGCCTTGCCCAGGGTGGGCAAGGCATTCTGGAATCTTCAAAACTTAAATTGGTTAAAAATTTTGCACCCCTTTCGGGAAAGCGGGGAGAAGTATACCACGTTTTGTGGCAAACAAACCAATATGTTTTGCCAGGCCAGCAATTCTCAAAAAAGTTCCCTGCCTCTGGGGTGGGGGAAATCAGTTCGTGGCCGCGTTTTGGGCCACCGTTGTATCCAAAGAAAGGAGATGCCCGCCGCCAATATTAAGTAAAAGATGGTTCGCGGCCGCGAACCACCAGTTATTCTCTGGCAACCCGCTCCGGCTTCCCCCTGTAAACAGTGGTGTCACCGTTGCCTGGTGCATATCGAGCGCCCAGACGGTCAACATAACCGCATTATTACTGCCCGCCTCACCCAACAAGTACACCTGCTCCCCCTGCACTACCGCCTCTATTTCTCCCTGAATCATCCCCTCATAGGAGCGCTCCCAGCGCAATGTTCCATCCCCATTTAAGACCAGCAGACGGCGGTCAAAACTATCTACATGGGCAACCAACAGACCGCCATCCGGTAGAGGGGTGGCATGGCTTAAAGAAAGTAGGCCATCGGGTAAGGCATAAACCAGAGTGGCCGTTTGGGCTTCTGGGTCTAGTTGATACACTCCCTGGCGGCTATACAGCCATAACTGTTCTCTGGCGACCAGGGGATAACCCGTGAAAGTCACTGACCAGGGGTGTGGTCCGGCGGCATCCAACTGCCAGAGAGCCTGATCATTGTCGCTACCGGTAACAGAAACGAGTAGACCCGCCGGGCTAACGGCCCAGGCCATTGGTTGCCCGGGCAGTGCTGTGGCCCACAATAAATTCCCTTCGGAAGAGAGGGCCTTTACCTGTTCGCGCACGGCCAACACCAGACCGCCATCGGCCAGGGGCATGAGTCTGGGGGTACCAAATAGGGCGATTTCTGTTTGCCACAAACGATCTGGGGCTGATGTACCCGTTTCATCAGGAAGGCTGAAGGCCTGCACCTGCCCGGCCCGATCCGCCAGGTAAAGGATGCGGCTTTGGTTATCCAACGCGGCCGCGATGGCTTCTGGGAAATCCTTATAACGCCAATATTCATGCCCATCGGCAACCCCCACCCCCCGGAGTTCCCCATCTTCTAATACTACAAGCGTCTGCCCCACGATGGCAATTCCCTGGCGACCGGCTGTGCTGGGAGGGAGCACCCACTGCACACCGGGGGAAGCCATAAGCCGTTGGCCCCAAATGGTAACGGAGGGGGGTAACCAACCGACAAGCAGGGGGTCTTCCGGCCAATAACCGGTGAGTGTGGCGTAGGGCGATTGGGTGCGTATTTCAAAATGGAGATGGGGTGAACCACGCGGCCGCCCAATGGCGGCGATCTCTTGACCCCGGGTGACACATTCCCCGGCTGTTACCAAAAAACTGGGGGGATCCAGGTGCCCATAGAAGGAAAGCAGGGTAGCGCCATCGGCAAAGGTGTGCTGAACAATAATCACCCCTTTGTCCCGGTTCCACCCTTCTGGTTCCGCATAGGTAACTAACCCATGCCCAATGCTATACACAGATGCCCCAAAGCTGGAGCCGGTAACGGCCCACCAATCTTCCCCGGCATGGTATTTGCTATAGCGGGAACGATAAACGCCAAAGTCGCGGCCGCCAGAAAAATTGAGTGCATCTGGGGGGTTAAGTGGAAAATCGAAGGTATCTACGATCCCACAAGGGGCATTCGTTTGGGCGACGGGTGGGGCCAACGCAACGCGCCCCACACTCCCATTAATAACCAGAGGGGGTGCGGTAGGGGTTGGTGTAGGGGTAAAGGTTGGTGTGGCGGTGGAGGTCGCGGTAGGGGTGCGTGAGGGGGTCAGTGTAGGGGTTGGTGTCTGGGTGGCCGTGGCCCGGGCAACGGCAGAAGGTGTTTTGGTAGGGGGAAGGAGTGTTACATCCTGAGTTTGGGCGCAGGCCACCAAAAAAATAAGGAGAAATAACAGGCGGAAAGGAAGTTGAGAGAAACGAACCATGTGCTAAATGATACGCGGCCGCAATTCATCAAGCTACCCGCAATTCTCCATTTGACCAGCGGTTATACCGCCAAAGGACATAATCTGACATTTTCTCGCCGTATCGCCGTGCCACTTTATCGCCCCGTTGGGAATATCCGAGGCCACCCCCACCCCTGACCGTGCCGGTGGGTTTCTCCCCTTCCCTCTGGGATCGCTGGGGGATGGGTCTTCAGCCCTATCCTACCCAGGCAGTGGCCGCCCACAATCAGCAGGCTCCCCCTGTGTTGGCCTCTTTCGCAAAGGCAAAAGGCCGGACACGGTGTGTGCCCGGCCTTTTGGTGTGTGGCTCAGGGGAAGGAATTTAACCGTTACTTTTATGAGATACCGGGGGTTGGCCTTCCCAACGAGCATAAACCCGATTGAGAAAGTAGCCCATCAAAAACATAAATAACAGTGGAAGGGCAAAACGTAGCACAAACATCAGAACAACAATGGCAACAGCTAAAAACTCGTTCATGACAGTCTCCTTCCCCTAACCCTGGGGAACATTCAATTTAACCTTGTGCCCAGAATAGCACCTTGCTCCTATAGTTGTCATCAGGGGAACAAACCATTTATATGTGGGGGATATATGGGGTTTTTCCCCATAGCAGAATTGGGGCATTGCCCGATTTGCGGCCGCAGTCAATCCATTAAACTTCTTTGTGATGGCTCGTACCGGCTTCTTACTTGACCCCGGAGCCTCATTTTTCTCATTTTTAGGAGAATCACCCATGAAAACCAGCATCACCACTCGACTCATCACCGGCTTTTGTCTGGCCATACTTTTTGGTCTGGTCACTTTTGTCATTAGCCAGGCTCAAGGGGATCCCACACAGGAAGCCTTACCCACTGAATGTGCCGACTGCCATGAAGAAATTCAGACCCATTGGGAAGGCAGTGCTCATGGCCAGGCCACAGATGACCAAGAATTCGTCCAGATGTGGACTGAGAAAGGGCAACCCACTGCCTGTCTGTCTTGCCACACCACTGGCTATGACGCCACAACGCAGAACTACGCGGCCGCGGGTATTACTTGTGATAACTGCCATACCCTCATCGCCAATGGCCCCAGCCACCCCGAACAAGTGATGACAACAGATTATGAGGCGGCCTCATGTGGGAACTGCCACGTAGATACCTACGCCCAATGGCAGACCAGCGAACATGGCGAAGCCGATATGAACTGCATCAATTGCCACAATGCTCACTCCACCAGCATCAAAACAGACACCGTACAAACCTTGTGCCAGACCTGTCACACTGCGGAATCCCATTTTTATACCTTCACCGCCCATGCTGAAGAAGGGTTGTTATGCACCGACTGTCATCTTAAGGTTCTGGAAGGGGACATGGGCGAAGGGCATGCCCGGAGAGAACATACTTTTGCGGTTGACCTGAGCACCTGTAACGAATGCCATGAAAAAGAAATGCACGAACCCGAAAATGTAGAAACGATTGAGAATATGTCAATCTTTTCTGATAGCAGTGGCATGACAGAGGATGGCACGGGCACAACACCCTCTTCAACACACCAGGTAGGGTCATTACAACAACAACCTCAACCTGGTAGCTATCTGAACTTTGTCCTTCTCGCCGGTTTGGTGGGCCTGGCTTTTGGTGCCATTGGCTCCCCCTGGTTCGAACGTAGTCTACGGTCCCTGATTTTGGGAGTTAAGTGAGGTGCACCATGACCAGCATTACCAACATCCGTTTGAAGCGTCGTGATTTTCTGAAATTAGGTATGGCCGGTCTTGTAACAACGGCTGTCAGCTCAAAATTTTTTAAAAGCAATCGTCGTTTAAGCAAGAAAGAAGAAAGCAGTCCGCATCGCTGGGCGATGGTGGTTGATCTGAATAAATGTACTGGCTGTGAACAATGTGTGTTTGCCTGTCATGCCAGTAACGATACCGCCCCAGACATGGCATGGAACCGGGTAATGGAACTGGGTGAGGTGAATGGGAAAGAGGCTTTTCTACCGGTGCAATGTATGCACTGTGCCGACGCTCCCTGTACCCATGTGTGTCCGGTGAGTGCAACTTACCAACGAGCCGATGGTATTGTGATGATGGATTATGACAAGTGTATTGGCTGTCGTTATTGCCAGGAAGCGTGTCCATTTGGGGCACGGGTATTCAATTGGGAAGCGTATACGGGTGACAATCCGACCATCCCTGAATGGGGCGAAGCAGATATTCCCCGGCGGCCGCGTGGTGTGATTGAAAAATGTACGTTTTGTGCACAGCGTATTGACCGGGGCCTGGCCGCCGGTTTAACCCCAGGGGTAGATGAAGAGGCAACCCCAGCCTGTGCTGTGGTGTGTCCGGTAGGGGCACGGATGTTCGGTGATTTAAATGATGAGAATTCGGTGGTGAGTAAGGCTCTCGCCGAAAATGAAACCTTCCGTCTGCGTGAAAGTGAGGGGTACGAGCCGCGAATTTATTACATTGCGGTGCGGCCGCAAACCGAAGAGGTGACATCATGACCCGCTTTAAACTCAACCTGACTCCTTCCCCCTTTCTGTACTGGGTATTGACCCTCTCTGGCATTATGGCGGCCGCCCTGGTTGCCGCCATTCTTGTTCTCATCTTCGGTCTGGGCCTTACCAACCTGACCAATCTGGTGCCCTGGGGGCTATGGATTTGCCTTGACCTCTCAGCCATTGCTTTGAGCGCAGGCGCATTTACCCTTTCGGCCGCCGTCTATTTGCTCCGCCTGAAGAAATTCCAGCCTGTAGCCCGTACAGCCGTCTTTATCGGTATGGTGGGTTACAGTATGGCACTCATGACCTTGTTCATGGACATTGGGCGGCCTGATCGTTTCTGGCATGGCTGGTTCTACTGGAATATTCACTCCCCACTGTGGGAAGTGACGATGTGCGTAACCGTTTACTTCAATGTGTTACTCCTGGAAGTGGCGCCAATTTTTGCCCAGGCAGACTGGTTTAAGAGCCGTTGGCCTGATCTGGCGCACCGGTTAGAGCACTTGCATAAGTTAGCTCCTTATCTGGCAATTATCGGCCTGTGCCTGTCCACCTTGCACCAATCCTCCCTCGGTGCAACCTATGGCATTTTGCGCTCACGACCGGTATGGTACCGACCCAATCTGGCCATTCTCTTCTATGTTTCGGCCATTGTGACTGGACCGGCGCTAACCATTCTCGCCTCCCGCGTGGCCGCTTATTTCACACCCCGGGCGGTAGTACGGCGCGAATTATTAGACCCGGTAGCTCGTTTTGTCGGTTGGGGGTTGTTGGTTTACTTTATTATGCGGGTGGTGGATTTCGCTCTCATCAGCAGTAGCTCCCAGGCAGGCCGGAATGAGGGTCTGGCAATTTTGACGACAGGGGCGCTGGCTTTCAACTTCTGGATATTAGAAATAATCTTGGGCCTGGTTGTACCGATGATAATTTTGCTGAGCAATCGCTTACGCCGCCATGACCGGCTGATGGTGATGGCCCTGGCTTTGGTGATTGTAGGGTTGGTAGCCTATCGTTGGGATACGAATATGGTAGGACAAATGGTTGTGCTGACGTACCAACCGCAATCGGTTGTGCCGCTATATACCAGTTATACCCCTTCGTTAGTAGAGATTTTAGTGGGTGCAGGGGTGGTGGCTTATGGGCTGATGGCCTTTACCCTGGCGGTACGGTATCTAAACCTGGTGAACCATGATTTGGTAGAGCATGAGGTTAAGAAACCCGCGGCCGCACTCGTCACCGCTTCCATATCTACAGATTAACAGTTATGTATTTACGCACACGAAACCGGCATTACACCACTAACCAGAGGACCCAAACCCATGAACGAATACTTAGCCACTGTTGTAATGCTCCTCTTTTTTGCCTTACGGTGTTTAATCCCCTTTGGGCTGACCTTGGCGATTGGTTATATGATGAATCGGCTGGTAGCAGGCTGGCAGGCAGAAGAAAAGGCTCAACCCATATTGACCAGTAAGACAACTTGTTGGGAAGCGAAGGATTGTCCCCCAGAACGACGTAATCAGTGTCCGTCTTTTCGCCAAACGAATATGGCATGTTGGGAAGTGCGGAGTCAGGTGACTGGCGCTTTACCGGAGACATGTCTGACATGCCCGCTGTATGTCCGCCCCGCGGCCGCGCACCCCGCCCCTGCTCTTTGATAACCTTGCGCCATACATAGTGAGCGTCTAAAAATCAGTTGGGTGGCACGGTCAGGAGACCGGCCATAGCCTGGATAGGTTTGGGTGGCAGACCCACCAGGAAAGGGGAGAAACCCACCGGCGCGGTTTGGGGGCAGACGCCCCCAAACCGCGCCATTGGAATTCCCCCCTTCCCTCGGGAATCGGCAGGGGGGATGGGGTCAATGAATGCGTTACCCGATTAAAAATTTAATGGCTCTTTCGGAATTCGTGGGGTGCGGCTAGATGTAGGGGCTGGCCTTGTGCCTGCCCTTTGGCCGTATAATTTGCCCGGTTCCTCATTCGTCCAATTCAATCAACCCCATCCGCAGTGCATATTTCACCAGATCAACCCGATTGTGCATATTCAGTTTGCTCATGATGTTTTCCCGATGACGATCAACCGTTTTGGCGCTGATAACCAGCTTTTCCGCAATTTCGGCATTGGATAATCCCTGAGCGATCTGGACCAGCACCTCTTGTTCCCTGGGAGTAAGCGTGATGCTTACATCAGGTTGTTTACCTGCCTCGATCTCACCCAGGTAACTTTGCACCAGACGGGTAGCCAAGGTGGGGTACAAAAACACCTCACCCCGGCTGACTGTCCGCACGGCGCTTACCAGTTCATCGGGGGCGGCCCGCTTGGGCACATACCCGGAAGCTCCGGCTTTGAGCATGGCAAAGAAATATTCGTCGTCCTCGTACATCGTCAGGGCCAGAATATTGGTTTGGGGGAAACTAGCTTTGATCTGTTGGGTGGCCTCAATGCCGTTCATATCAGGCATTTGCACATCCATGAGGACAACATCGGGGTGGAGTGCTTTTACCTGGGCAATGGCTTCGCGGCCTGTTTGTGCTTCTCCAACAATATGTAAATCGGGTTGGGCTTCCAGAAGCATACGTAGTCCAAAACGGACTACAGCGTGATCATCCACCAGGAGTAGTCTAACTGATGTTGTTGTCATTTTCTTGGCCTTCTTTTTCTAAGGGAATGGAAACCTGTATGGTTGTGCCCTGACCTGGGGCGGAGAGAAGCTGATAATGTCCACCCACCAGTGCTACTCGTTCTTGCATCCCCAATAACCCCCAGGAACGACGGCGGGCATGAGGGTTGAGGACGCTGGGCGGCTCAAAGCCTCGGCCATTATCTTTGATGGTGAGGGATAGGATATCTGGTTGGAAATCAAGCTGGATACTTACTTGTTTCGCGGCCGCGTGGCGGGTTACATTCGTTAAGGCTTCCTGGGTAATACGAAAAACGATGGTCTCTATTTCTGGCTGAACCCGACGACGTTTACCGTGTAAGACCAGATCTGCCGGTACGCCGGTGCGGTTGATAAATTCACGTATCTGCCCCTGAAGGGCAGGTACCAACCCCAGGTCATCCAACACTGAGGGGCGCAGATTACCGATAAGGTCACGTAACTCTTCCAGAGTCTGCATACTGAGTTTTTTCAGCTCACCTAACTGACGGCTGGCGATTTCGGGGTTGGTGCGCACAGTTTCGGACGCGGCCGCAAAGCCTAACCCCAATGCCGTAAGCGCCTGCCCGGTCGTATCATGTAGTTCACGCGCAATCCGTTGCCGTTCATGCTCCTGCGCCGTAACAACCTGGTGCAATAAGTCGCGCCGCAACGCTTCTCGCGCCTGCAATTCCTGATACAAATGGGACAAATCTTGCATTGCCACCTGTAACTGTTCGTTTAATTGTTCCGTTTCCCTACGAGCACGTTCTTGAATATCCAGCGCTTCTTGTTGGGTTGCCAGGCGACGTAGGCGGCTTTCTAACTCAAAGGCCCGCAAGGCCCGAATCACAAAAAAGGCCAGGAGTGCGGCCGCGACCGCACGGAATAACTGCACCGGCACACCAAAAGTCAGCGCAAATGTGTCGCTATTAACAACCGTTGAAGGATAAAGAAAGCTTTGGTTGGGAAACGCCTGCCCTACCACCCCATACAAAAACAGGGCCAGCGCCGCCCGCAAAAGATCTCGCCCCGTACCTGACATATGCCGAATGGTAAAGGTCTGTTGCTCCAGGATAATGGCCCAGGCCGATAACAACGCTCCCGGAATGCCCAAAATATACCGGGCCAAAACATCAATCGCACGCAAAAAGGCTTCGGGTTCTGGATCATAAAGCCACTTTGTAGCCACCACACTCAACAACCAGACCAATACCAACGCCCCTGCCGCGATATTCACAAACCCTTGTCGGCCGCTCTGTTCCCCCTGACCATCTTCCAGACGGCTAAAATAGATCAGGCGCACCCCAAATACAATGAGTAAGATGAATGACAAGATGAGATGGGCCAGGCGCACCTCATTCATTAAAAGCCAATCCGGAATATTCGTGGCATTGGCTCGCCCCAGGCGTTGAAACATCTCAAACCATTCATGCAATCCATGGAGAATACCAAACCCCGCCAAGGGACCCATCGCCCGCGCCATACGGAACTCCGCCGTATGCCCAGATTCCAGCCATACGGCCAATCCCATGCTGAAAAAAGCAAGTCCATAGAAAAAATAAATGATGACAATGTTATGCTGAAAGAATAAAGCGATAGGATCCATAGTGTTCGTCAGTATCTCAGTAAGACAACAATGGTACAAATGACAAAAGTCGTGTAGCCACTATGACGTTGTTCCCTTCGTCTATCCGGCCTTTACCCTGGCGTACGTGACCTGGCCCAAGTCGTAACGATATAGGTGTAGCCGTGGACAAGTTTTCAAGTTTCCACGGTGCTGACCTATGCCGCCAGGAACCCATTCCGCTGGGAAGGGGGTGGGGGGGAAAATCCAGTAGGCAAGCGCCCTGACTCATACGCCGGGACTGCGATAAAGCATTGACGATTCGATGGTTACGATTTACGATTGACGTTAAGTTTGGCATCATTGGGAATGCTTTACCTCATCCAATGTAACTACTAAACCGTTGCCTGAGCTTGTCGAAGGCAATACGAGGCTTCGACAAGTTCAGCCCTAAACCGCTAAGGGTCTGTAAAAGATTAAGTTCCAGCAAGACCTGACAGGTTTCCGAAAACCTGTCAGGTCTAAACCGGGCAGTTATATTTTTACGGACCCTAGTTTAAAACGAACGATTACTTAGGGTTTGCTCAAAATTAAGTTGGGTGGCGCGGTCAGGAGACCAGCCACAGCAAACTCAAAAGTGATTCTTTGGGGTTTCGTGGGGTACGGGCAACCCTTGTGGTTGCCCTACACGGGGCAGGCACAAGGCCAGTCCCTACATCTGGTGTCAACCCCCTGAATTCCCCAAGAACCTCAAAAAAGCTGTACTATAGATGTTCAGAAAATCATTTGGGGTTTTGGTTGGTAGTAACGGCTTTAGCCGTCCAGCGTGGGACCGCTAAAGCGGTTACTACGAACCCAAAATCTTTTTCTTGAAAGCTATAGCCGGTTTGGAACCCAGGTTTTTCTCCTGGATGTAGGACGATTTTTTAAATCGTCCACTGGGCGATTTACAAAATCGCCCTACATTTTTGCAGGAGACAACATGAACAGGGTTCACCAGAGGTGATGAAAATCCGAAGGGCGACGCGGAGACACAGCGACACAGCGTTTTTTCGCCCCATCGCCCACTCGCCCCATCGCCGTGTCTTATTTTCAGAGGAGTTCCCCATGAGCGGGCGCTCACCAAATGGAATGAAAATTTGTAGGGCGATTTGGTAAATCGTCTGGGCGATTTACCAAATCGCCCTACATTTTCGTAGGAGATTTTTATGACTTCATTTCACCGCCTTGCCCGTCCTTTCGTTTTACTACTGGTTATCCTGGGGATCGCTATTTATATAGCCAGCCAGGCTCACCTGGGGCAGGTATCTGCACAGCCGTTACCTGAACAGTTCACGCCAGAGTCCACTGGGGGGCCGGATGCTTTTGGTTATACATTTCGTGATTCTGCTGAAGCCAATGGCCCGGTTTATGACTGGATAGACATTAGTTCAACTGGGACTTCTTTAGGCATAGGATCAGATAGTCGGCATGGTCCTTTGTCATTGGGATTCAATTTTAGCTATTATGGCACAAGTGCCAGTTCCGTCTGGATGGGAAGTGACGGCTGGATTACGGTAGGAGCAGGGGATCCGGGGAGCAATGACAATAGTAACGATTGTCCACTGCCCCACCAAAACGGGAATGAGAATATCATTGGGGGGGTATGGGACAACCTGGATGCTTTGATTACCACACCCAATGGTCAGGCGTATCACCAATCCTTCCCGGCGGGGAGTTGCCCTTTTGGTAGTTATCCCGGAGCCTGCTTTGTGGGACAATGGCAAAATACCCATTTTGCCCAATTGCCTGATCCCCCCTTTGATACGACAACCTTTGAAATTGTCTTGTTTGATAACAATGACATCGTTGTGCAAATTCAGGAGGCGGGAACACGAGCCGGGTTGGGATCAACAACGGGAATTGAAAACGCCGTGGCTACAGATGGCCTTGTTTATAGCTGTAATACAGCCAGTTCTTTAAGTGATAATAGTGCTGTTCAGTTCTATTATCCGGTGTTTGCGCCCCGGTTTGATACATCCTATAAAACGGCCCCGGCAGTGGGCCACCCCATAGACCCTATTACCTATACCATTGTCATTAGCAATGTGGGTAATGTGGCTTCGGTGGGAACGGTGATGACGGATACGATTCCGGCGGGGACGACTTATATACCGGGCAGTGTGAGTTGTGTGGGCGGTGGCACGACGATTTGTACGTTTGATAGTGGTCAAAATGAGATTCGTTGGGAGGGGGGTATCGCGGCCGCAAACCAAACCATCGTTACTTATCGGGTTATGCCTGGTGGCTCCTGTGGGGCCACGGTAGCGAATGAAGCGGTGATTACGGCCCCAGACGCGGCCGCGTCACCCCTTCTGCTTCCCGCTACCACCACACTAGCCGATGAGTTCACCCTCTATACCTTTGAAGCCAATAATGGGGGTTTTGCCGCCACCAATGATTGGCAATATGGCATTCCCAGTTGGCCGGTTGGCCTGCACGCCCATAGCGGCGACCGCCTCTGGGCCACCGTTCTGGATGGTTATTACAATAACCTGGGGGCTTCCAGCGTCCTGAGCCAGACCATCAGTCTGGCTGGTTTGCCCAACAACGCCAAATTATTATGGTGGCAATATGTGAAAACGAATAACAGCCTGTTTGACGTGGGGCGGGTGTTACTCAACGGCGACGAAGTATACACCTCATCTGGGGCTGACGAGCCAAACTGGACGGCGCACACTGTCAGCCTGGCTCCGTATGTGGGCGGCAATCTCAGCCTGGCCTTTGACTTTTTCTCCACCCTTTCCATTAATAGTGATGGCTGGTATGTGGATGATGTAGCTGTTTATTATTGTGTGCCACAACCGGTACCAAATCTTGATCTCTCCACGAAAACAGCTCTCCCCATTGCGGTGACGGGCAAACGGCTGGATTACACCATTACCTTGAATAACTTCGCCACGGTTTCGGCCCCCAGCACGACACTGGTGGACCCCATTCCCCCAGGTACAACTTATGTGAATGGCAGTGCGACGAATGGCGCGGTTTATAATGCCGGGCAAAATCAAATTGAATGGACAGGGACGGTGGGGGCCAATGGGCAGGTGGATGTGTCGTTTGCGGTAACGGTCGCGGCCGCGCCGGGAACCACCATCACAAATACGGCCACCATTGATCAGCCCAGCATCAGTCAACCGGTTATCGTGGCCACCACCAGTGAGGTTGTCACTTCCCAAACGGCCAGCTACCCTTCCTGCTCTACTTTTGAAAGCGGGAGTTTGCCCGCATATATGTACCAGGAAGTTACCAGTGCTAACGGTTCTACCGGCCGGGCCAGAGTGACTAATGCCTTCCCCCATGCCGGGACATTCGGTTTTGACCTGGATACCAATGATCCTTCAGGTACGGGCAATGGTATAACGCGTCAGGCGGGCATTATCGTCGCCGATTTGCTCAATGCCCCAGAGGTGAGTTTGAGTTTTTGGGTGCGCGGCCATGCCGATGAAAACAATCCAGAAGATGGGGTGTTTATCAGTGATGATGGTGGGGTGAGTTTTGCCCAGATTTATGATCCACCTTCTGGCGATTGGACGCCTTATGAGCTTGTTAATTTGAATCTGACAGACGCGGCCGCGGCCGCGGGGATGAGCTTCACTGAAACCTTCCTTATCAAATTCCAATCACTAGACAACTATGCCATTGCCACACCACCCCTCACCAGCGATGGCTACTCGTATGATGATATTTGCCTGGAAGCGGTAGTCGCTCAGGCCACCATCACCCCCACCAGTCTGAGCAGTACCCAGTTTGTTAACCAGGTAATAACACAAACGTTGACGATTAACAGCATAGGCAATGACCTGCTAAACTGGAACTGGACGGAGGCATCTAGCAGTTGCGCCGCACCGGGTAATGTGGCCTGGTTAAGTGTAACGCCCATCAATGGCTCTACGGCCGCCAACAATACCACGGCAGTTGTGGTTAGTCTGGACAGTAGTACGGTGCCCTTGGGAAGTACTGTCACGGCCAATCTATGTCTGAACAGTAATGATGTAAATGAGCCAGTGATTGCCGTACCGGTGTCTTTGACAGTGACATCACCACCTACGATTCTGGTTGCCCCCAATCCGCTTACGGCCACTCTCACGACCACTCAAACCACAGACTTAACCTTTACCATCACGAATCAAGGATTGAATACCTTAGACTGGTATTCGCTGGAGGATCCCAGTGTGGTAGGAGGTGCGGGGGCTTTGGTGTATGGTCTGGATGGGAATTCTAATCGGTTGATGGCTTTTAACTCGACTTTACAGGCCCCCTTGTACCCGGTGGGGGGAGTAGGCACGATAGACTACGCGGCCGCGGACATTCTGCCCCAAGATCCCCTCTACCTGTACGCCATCAACAATATAAACCGTTTTGTGAAAATTAATCGGGGCAACGCTACCATTACCGAAATCGGCACCAGCGCCCTGAGCGGGGGCTTGCTCTGGTCTGGACTGGCCGCCCATCCTACCAGCGGCATCCTTTACGCCAGTGCCAGCAACTGTACCACCACGTCGCGCCTGTTCACCATTGACACAACCACCGGGGTGGCCACAGCCATCGGTGACATCACCAATGGCGCTTGCATCAGCGATATTGCCATCAACGCCAATGGACAGATATATGGTCTAAATGAGGCAACCGATCAACTCATCAGCATCAACCCCACGACTGGGGCGGGTACGCCAATTGGCCCTCTAGGGTACAATGCCATTAGCGGTCAAGGACTAGATTTTGATGATAGCAGTGGCACGTTATATCTATCAGCGTTGCTCACCGGTCCTGTTTCCCAGTTACGCACCGTGAACACCTCAACGGGCACCACCACTGTTATTGGCTCCCTCTCTGATGGTACAACCCTGGCCGTCTTAGGTGACATTGCCATTGTGCCCAATGCAGGTTGCACACCAGGAGCAATAACCTGGGCCAGCACCAATCAGACCAGCGGTACATTGGCTGGTAATAGCAGTGTGACCATCACCGTAAATCTCTCCGCCATCGGGTTAGATGAAGGGGTTTACCATGGGGCAATCTGTATCTTGAGTAATGATCCGGCTACGCCACAGGCTACCGTTTTGTTGGAACTCACCGTAAATAACGAGGATCCGCCCCCCCCCACGGTGGAAAAGGTGTACTTGCCGCTCATGAGTCAGGGGGAATAGAAGTTGAAATTTTCGGCGTGGTTCAACAGTGGGCAAACGGTGCTTCACATTGGTAAAGCTGACCTGAACCATGCCGAATTTTTGTAATAATACACCTGTAGCCTCCGATAATTACAGACTCAGTTTTTCCCCGCCCCCGTCCCCAGGGACAGGTAGCTTTTTACGGTGTTGTTTTTCGTGGGTATTCACCCGCGAAAAACAACACGAAACGTAAAACAGCCTTTCAGGTTGTGCCCCACTCCAATTTCATTTCCGAATGCTATTTCTCAAAAAAAAAGAGCGGCCTGGATCAAAATCCAGGCCGCTCTTTTTGTATCTATGCAGGTGAAGCCCGGCTCCACCTGTATAGATACACCTGTTTCTAATTCAACGGACAGCCGAGATTATTGTACATGTCCAGTTCGGTCGCTAAGGTAAGCATCGCATTGCGGTCGCTGGCCAGAGCGGTATTGACATCGGCAATGATTTCCGCTTCGGTAAGGGGGTAGCTTACGTCAGGACTGGCGGCATTCAACAGGGCCGCTACTGCCGAGCGTAATAAAGTGCGCGCGGCCGCTATTTGCCCAGCACCACCGTTAAAGTTAAGCGCCTGTAACATTGTCTTGGTGTCAAGATTATAAACATCGGGCACATCAAACACACTTTCTAACGTTTGATTTGGGGTGTAGTTGACCCAAGAATCAAAGTGCTTTTGTTGCTTCCAATAACCAGGTGTACACCCCTCCGTACCCGGCATCGGCGTTTTTGTGGGATCAGGCGTTTTTGTAGGATCCGGCGTTTTTGTAGGATTGGGTGTTTTCGTAGGCAATGGCGTCTTGGTTGTCCCTGGTGTCGCCGTTGGTGTGTTAGTCGGTGTGTTGGTCGGTGTGTTAGTCGGTGTGTTGGTCGGCGTGTTAGTCGGTGTGTTGGTTGGTGTATTGGTCGGCGTATTGGTCGGTGTATTGGTCGGCGTGTTGGTTGGTGTGTTGGTTGGTGTGTTGGTTGGTGTGTTGGTCGGCGTGTTGGTCGGCGTGTTAGTCGGTGTGTTGGTTGGTGTGTTGGTCGGTGTGTTGGTTGGTGTGTTGGTTGGTGTGTTAGTCGGTGTGTTGGTGGGTGTATTGGTCGGCGTGTTGGT
>JAGNBF010000176.1 GCA_018004935.1 Chloroflexota bacterium
GAAACGGGTGCGCGCTTGCGCGATTGCTCAAGCAGGTCGCCTGACGCTGGGCTTCGGTAGAGACAACGGCCATATGGTGAATGGTGAATGGTGAATGGTAAATGGTGAACGGTGAATGGTGAATGGTAAATGGTGAATGGTGAACGAATTCGGGTCACTGTTCACTTCTCCCTGAGGTGCTTGCTATGCGTAAACTTATCCTCATTCTCGGCATTCCTATAGACGATTTGACCATGCAGGAAGCGTTGGATCGATTGGGAGAGATGGTAGTCCGCGGCCGCGCTACCGGACAGAGCCATCAGATCACCACCGTTAATGCCGACTTCGTGGTCAAAGCCATACACGATCCAGAGTTGCGCGGCATTTTGCAAGAAGCCGATATGGCCACCGCCGATGGTATGCCCCTGGTCTGGGGAGCACGGCAATTAGGACTGCCCCTGGAAGACCGGGTCACCGGGGCGGATCTAGTGCCAGCATTAGCCGAACGCGCGGCCGCACAAGGGTACAGCCTCTACTTTTTGGGGGCCGCCCCCGGTGTCGCCGCCCAGGCCGCCGCCATTTTACAGGCCAGACATCCAGCGTTGAAGGTAGCCGGTGTGTTATCCCCCCCACCAGGCGATGTCCTGGAAATGGATGACTCCATTCCCGACGCCATTCGTCAGGCCAGACCAGACATTCTGCTCGTCGCCTTTGGCAACCCCAAACAGGAAAAATGGATTGCCATGCATCGGCGCGAATTAGGTGTCCCGGTGATGATTGGCGTAGGCGGAACCTTTGATTTTATCGCCGGACGCACCCGCCGCGCCCCCCAATGGATGCAAAAAATGGGGCTAGAGTGGTTCTTCCGCCTGCTGAGTGAGCCACGCCGCCTGTGGAAACGGTACGTAATAGATATGGCCGGGTTTGGCCTGTTTTTTGTGCGCCAGTGGTGGTTCATGCGCCAGGCAGACAAACCATCCCTGCTCATCCCCTCCACCGATTCCGTCATGGTAGGGAATACGGCAATTTTGAATATACAGGGACGGCTAGATCGCTCTAATTACCAGGAGCTGGGTCATAAAGGGCAGACACTCTTGAGTACCACACCCCGCCTGGTGCTAAACCTGGCCAAAACGGAGTTTGTAGATAGCACCGGCATGGGCGCAATGGTAGGCCTGCACAAACAGGCTCGAGATAAGGGGGGAGAGGTCGTCATCGCGGCCGCACCCGAACCCATTCTCCGTGCCCTTACCTTACTGCGACTAGACCACCTTTTCGTACTACAACCAGATGTAGCTGGAGCCTTGCGCCATTTCGCGCAACAGCCAGAAGTCACTCTGCCTGTCACCATGCCCACACCACCCTCAACACCAGAAAACCAGTGGGCCGTGTTACCGTTACCCCGACGATTAGATGCTGACAGCGCGGCCGCGTTCCTAAGCGCAGGAGATCAAACCTTAGCGCAAAACACCCATATGGTCCTCGATTTTGGGGCCACCATCTTTCTCACCAGTGCCGGATTAGCCGCCCTGGCCAAACTCCAGCGGCAAGCCCAGGCCCAGGGCGGCGAATTACGCCTGGCCAATTGTAGCAACGACGTCCGTCGCACCCTGGAAATGGTCCGTTTTGACCGCATCTTCACCTTCTTTACCGATGTAAACGGGGCCATGATGGCCCCTCATTGAACCAGGTCACAAAACTTGAGGGACTCTTAGGCATACCAGAAAACTCAGCCCATAAAACGGGTAATCATTTGAGGAGCAACCCATGCAAGCACACCTCATAGCTACCGGGGAAACCCCCAAACTCCACCCCCTGACGACCACCATGCCCTCGCCCATGCTACCAGTTGCGAATCGGCCCGTGCTGGCATTGGCCGTGGAAATGCTGGCCCGGCAAGGATTCAAAGAATTAACAATCAGCCTATATGAACAAGGAGAACAAGTTGAACGATATTTTGCCCACGGAGCACGCTGGGGGGTGAAGTTAAACTATCTGCTCCAGCGAGAAGGTTGGGGAGACGCCGGAGCCTTGCAATGGGCACGCACCCACCTGCGCGAAACGGTTCTGGTTTTACCCGGTGATGCCATTGTTGAGATAACCGTAGCCGAGATAGCCCGGTTCCATCAAGGACATGGCGGCCCCATAACCGCCATTCTGCACCCCTCACCCACCCATGCTGGTGTCTGGTTGCACCCAGATGGTCGCCTGAGTCTGGACCCATTAGCTGGGCCGGGGCTGGCCTTTACTGGTGCTTACGTCATTGAGCCAGACCTGTTGGCCCATCTGCCAGCCCAACAACACCGTTGTCTGGCCACCGAAGTGATTCCGGCTTTGCTGGCTGAGGGTAAAGCCATCTATGGCTATGCGACAAATGGCTACTGGAATCCGCTTCAGACCTTCGCCGATTACCAGGCGGCCCAAAAGGTTTATTTGGACAGTGCCGCATGGGTTAGCCGCAATGGGCACACACTCACCATACCCATATCCCCTGAGAACAAGGAGCAACTACAACACCCCACTCTAGACAGCCATCGCGTAGCTCCGGGGGTATGGGTGGGAAAACAAAACATCATTCACCCGGCGGTGCGGATCCGTCCCCCGGTGCTCATTGGTGACAATTGCCGCATCGGGCGGGAGGTGGAATTGGGGCCATATGCCGTTATTGGGTCGGATGTGGTGATTGATGATGAGGCGACAGTGCAGGAAAGCACGGTGTTGGACAGGACGTATGTGGGGCAATTGGTAAATGTGTTAGGGCGGGTGGTGCAAAAACGCCTCATGATTGACCCGGAATCGGCGGAAACGGCCGCCGTGACCGATAATTTTTTGCTGGGCGAGTCGAGTGTGATGGCTGTAGGTATAGATGCCGGACGGCTGGTGGATATGGCCGTGGGGCTATTACTTCTCTGGTGGTTGTGGCCGGTGTTACTCCTTTTGTCTCTGGTGGCGTGGATGACAACGGGGCAACTCCTTCAACCCTTACTGGTGATTGGGGCACGGCGGGGCGGCGATGAACCGGTAACTTTTAATTTGTGGCGGCTGGCCTCGCGGCCGCAAAGCTGGCTGACCCGCACCGGTTTAAACCGCTTACCCGAACTGATCAACCTGCTCCGGGGGGATATTACTCTGGTAGGAGTTAAACCATTAACCCCGGCTGAGGCGGCTCAGATCAGTGAAAGCTGGCAGGAACAACGATACCGTTATCCTGCCGGGCTAACCGGGTTATGGTATACCCAAACCACCCCAGACAGTCCGTTGGACGAAATTCTTATGGCTGATACCTATTATGTAGCCACCCGCACCTGGCGTACCGATCTTAGCCTGTTGGGACAGACACCCTTTGCCTGGCGACGACAATTCACTGACAAAGGGTAACGACTAAGGCTCTCGAGGGCTGAGCTTGTCGAAGCCTCGTGTTGCCTTCGACAAGCTCAGGCAACGGCTTAGTAATCGTTCGGAAATAAGATAGGTGGCACGGTCAGGAGACCGGCCACAGCAAACCGCTAAATTAAAAATGAACGATCACTTATCCTACAAAGGAAATAAACGATGAAACAAGAGGCACGTTCAAACAATGGTGTCCATATTTTGACGTTAGATGGACGTTTTGATGCTTATCAGACAACTGGACCTAAAGCGTGGTTGGAGCAAGTGACCGCGGCCGCGCCCGCTCAATTAGTCGTGAATCTGGCGGCGGTAAATTTCATTGATTCCACCGCCCTGGCTACCCTGGTACAGGGGCTGAAGCGGGCACGCCAGCACGGGGGCGACCTCTACCTGTGTCATTTGGCCCAGCCGGTACGCATGGTCTTTGAGCTGACACGGCTGGATAAGGCATTTGCCATTTTTACCACAGAAGCGGAAGCCGTCGCGGCGTTTCGTAGGGACAAATGAGTGAATACACCATTTCACAAAGCTTGAGTTAAACCATGTTAGAGTTAATTTTGCCAGCACAGACAGAGCAACTGACCCGGTTGGGGCAAATATGGCAGGCGCAAGGGGCCACGGGGTTGTGCCTGTGGCAAGAAAACCAGGTGGTATGGCGATGGCCAGACCAAACCACGCCCCTTAACCCTGAAATATGGGTGGAAATAGGCGATGGGGTGGCACTAGGCGTGGCGGGATGTCGTGGCCCGGTGGCTGAGACCCAGTTACGGGCAGATGCCCATATAATTGGGTACGCGGCCGCGCTAGAACGGGATTTGGAGATGATGACCGGCGAACTGATTGACTCCCAAGATCAGCTACTGGCTTTGTATGATCTCACCCGGTCAACCCGTAGTTACCTTGATATTACCGATACCCTGAATACAGTGGTTACAGAAGTTGCCCGCCTGGTGAAGGTCGAGAGTGCCTTCGCCATATTGCAGGCTCCCCCAGAATGCCCCCATCTGGTGGCCTGTTATCCCCATTGTCGGCTGAGTGAAAGCGAGATGTTAGGGCTTTTCCGGCAGGTGCAGATGAGTGGCGTACCGTTTTTGCGGCAAGGACCGGACGCGGCCGCGACTCTGCCCGACTCCGTGTATAACCTGCTCTTTGTTCCCGTCCAGGTTCAGGGACAAATGCTTGTGGGGTTAGGGTTTATCAACCGGCTACTGGGTGACTTTCGCTCCCCTGACCTGAAACTGATTCAGGCAATTGCCGAACAAGCCGGGGTACAAATCGAAAATGCCCTTCTCCTGCAAGAAACAGTACACCAGGCTCGCCTGCAAACCGAGATGAAACTGGCGCGAGATGTCCAACTACAACTCCTGCCACAGCACCCACCCCAGGTCGCCGGATTAACCCTTTACGCACGTTCCCTACCCGCCATGCAGGTGGGGGGCGACTTTTACGACTTCATCCAGGAGCCGGGACGCCCACTCATCTTCACCGTCGGCGACGTATCAGGCAAAGGGGTGTCATCCGCGCTGGTTATGACAATGATCCGCACGGTAATTCGCAGTGCCGGACGATTCGACCCCCAGGCTACGCCGCAAAGTTTGCTGGATCGGGCGAATCGGGATTTGTATGACGATTTTACTGACCTGGCGATGTTCGCCACGGTTTTTGTGGGGCAATACGATGCGAAAAATCGGTGTTTGACTTATGCCAATGCTGGTCATTCACCGGTCATTTATTGCCCGGCGGGAGGGGCGGCACGGCTGTTAGAAGCGGACGGCACAGCGGTGGGTATCTTGCCGGATAACCTGGCCACCAATCAAAAATTGCCCTTTGGCAATGGTGATGTGCTGATTGCCGCCACGGATGGGTTTAGTGAAGCTCAAGATACCCATGGGCAGTTTTTTGGGTATGACCGTCTCCTTGAGTTGGTGAAAACCCATTGCCACAAGACGGCCCGGGAGATTGCTGAAATCCTGTTTGCGGCCGTTATGCAATTTGCCAGTGGTCATCTCCAGGATGATGATCAAACGTTGATCGTGGTAAAGGGGGGCGAGGGTTTGTAGGTCATGATGGCGCTTGAGGAATTCAGGAGGTTGACTCTCTGTAGCCGCACCCTACGGATTCCCCAAGAACCGTCCTGATAAGATAAAGGTTCCTTGGGATTTCGTGGGGTACGGGCAACCCTTGTGGTTGCCCCCCACGAGGCAGGCATCAAGACCCATTTTTATACTGATTTTTAGAGGAGCAAAAAAATGCTCAGCAAAGCCGATATTCACATTCATACAACTTTCAGCGATGGTTTAGATGAGCCGGAAGCAGTGGTGAATTATGTCCTGACCCAGACGGACTTAAGTGTCATTGCCATTACCGATCATAATACGATTGATGGTGCATGTGTGGCTTATGATCACTGGCAGAAACATCGGCACGATTTCCGTCAGTTAGAGATCATCAAGGGTGTTGAGATCAGCTCGGCTGAAGGGCATATTTTAGGACTGTTTTTGGAAGAAGATATTGCGATGAATATGTCCGCGGCCGCAACCGTAGATGCCATTCACGCTCAAGGAGGGTTAGCCATTGCCGCCCATCCATTCACCCATTTACTACCGTTTACCGACTTTCACGGTATCGGTCGTCGTATCGGCCAGTTGCCGTTGGATGGTGTAGAGGCGCGAAGTTCCGTTCCTACCGAGTTATACGCCAATTGGCTCACATCCTGGTATAACCGACGCCATCGGCAACATGCAACCCTGGGTAGCAGTGATGCACACTATCTGACTATGGTGGGTAAGACGTATACACAATTTCCGGGTAAAACGGCACTGGATTTCCGGCGGGCGGTTGAACAACGACAGGTGAAAGCGTGCGGCCGCGTCAACGGTCCCATTGCGGTCTGGCAGGTTATGTTACACCTGATTCGGCGGCGACAATGGCCCCTGTTTTGGCCCAATGATCAGCATTATCGCCATGTACGGCAAGACCTCACCGTCAACGTCACCGATTTAAGGCCATCGGGTTCGGTTTTACAGGCAGAGGGGCAACTGGTGCGCCACAATGCCGACTTATTAAAACAGACTGGAACACGGTTATTGGCCAGTGGACGCACTTTTCTCATCATCAACATGGCTAATCTCACCTTTGTAGATAGTGCAGGTTTGGGGGCTGTTGTGGCTTTGCACAAACGGGCACAGCAGGCAGGCGGACAGATTATTCTGTGTAACCTGTCTGACAATGTGCGGCGTAGCCTGCAATTGGTGCGCCTGGATCGTGTATTTGCTATTTATCCTACCCAAAATGAAGCGCTGACGGCTCTACCCCATGCGGCCGCAATGTTTCAACCAAGCCTGAGCGTGCCGGGATGAAGTCGGTGAACTTAAGAAGAAGGGGAACAGCGAGTGGGCGATTTAAAAAATCGCCCTACATTTTTGCAGGAGTTGTAAATGCCAACCGTGCAATTTGATATTCCGGCCGATCATAAATATTTAAGCGTTTTAGGCACGGCAGTGTCGGCTTTTGTGGAAAATATTGGAGATGCGACACTGGCCTATAGTGTGCAACTGGCTATTCATGAGGTATGTGCCAATATTATTGACCATGCCTATGAGAACCCTACCCCAGAGAATCATGTGACCGTGCAATTGACGTTGGATGAAGTCCGGCAAGAGATGGTTGCCGCCATCATGGATCAAGGGGAAGCGTTTGATCCGCTATCGCGAGAGTGGCCCCTGGCAACCGTCTGGCAACCAGTAGAGACAGGGAATGGGCCTGTTTTTTTGTTGACTCAGGTGGCTGAGCCGGATCTGGAACAGGAGCGCGGCCGCGGTATGTTCATGATCTGGCAGTTAATGGATGAAGTCATTTACCAACCCCGGGCCAACCAAAACTTATGGCGGCTCACCCGGCGGTTTTAGTTTTGACCCAAAAGAGTGATGGCGCGGTCAGGAGACCGGCCACAGCAAAGGAGACCGCTCACGGCAAACTGCACATGGGTGGCACGGTCAGGGGACCGCTCACAGCAAACCGGGAAGTTATTCTGGAACAGTTACCTACTCAACTTTGGCAAAATTTGAACCTACCTTGAATGTAGCCCAGCCATTCCCGGCTGTGCACCCTCTTCTGGTAAAACAAAAACGCCAAACTCTAGTTACGTAATGTCCCAAGCGGAGACAACAAATGGCAAACATTCTTGTAGTTGACGATTCCCCCATTGTGCGACGCACCTTGGAGTTTATTCTGAAAAAACAGAACCATACTGTCATGACCGCTAATGATGGAACCGAAGCCCTGGCACGATTAGCCGAAGTAAAAGTGGAACTGATCTTCGCCGATGTTTCTATGCCTCACCTGGATGGCATTGATCTTCTGCAACGGTTGCGTGCTGACATCCGTTTCCGCCACCTGCCGGTCGTCATGTTGACAGCCAGCGGCGAAACACAAGACCGCCTGCGGGCAGAAAAAGAGGGAGCCAATGGCTTTCTGACCAAACCAGCCAGTTCCCAGGAATTGATCGCCACGGTAAACCGATTTGTTAAAGGGAGTTGACGCGATGAAGATCCGTATCTCTAGCAAATTACTTATCATTCTGCTACTGACTTCGGCAGTTCCGGTGATGCTGGCCGGGTATATGGGGTACCAGAGCAGTCGCAATATTACCGACATCGCGGCCGCGGCCAATGCCGAAATCGCTACCCTGGCCATGTCCGACAGTATGACCGCCCTCGCCAGAGAAAAAGAAATAGATCTGCGTGCCCGCACAGAAAGTATCGCCCAAGACATCAACGAAATTCTCACCCGTGTCCAGGCAGACACCACCGAAATGGCCGCATACGCCTCTTTTCTCTACAACAACCCCAATAGCTTCATACAATATCCTATAACCAGCACCTACGGCTTCGCCGCCAACGGCGCTTTCGGTAGCCTGGAAGCCAACACCAACTCCTGGCTTATGGTTTCTGCCTTAGGACTCGACACCAACGGCCAGGTCAGCCCCGAATTAAGGGCGGAAATCGATCTAACCGAATTTATGGATGTAAAATTCCGCACCATCGCCGCCAGCAACCCCTATGCAGTACAGTTGTATCTGAACACCAAGAGTCAGATCACCCGAGGTATGCCTTTCCTTGCTGGCGAATATTTGTGGGTAGATGCAACCGCTCAGTTTGATGTAGATATGGATTTACCCACCTATGATTTTTATTTCCTGGCCGATGCCACTCATAACCCAGCTCGAGAAACCGTCTGGACGGAGCTGTATTGGGATCCGGCGGGGTTGGGGTGGATGGTTTCTAGCATTGCCCCTGTTTACCGAGGAGATGAGTTGATGGGGGTGGTAGGGATAGACATCACCCTGGACAAGATGATTGACGAGATCATCAATGTGCAAATTGAGAAAAGTGGCTTTGCCTTTCTTCTTTCCGATCAGGGACAAGCCATTGCTTTTCCCGAACGGGCCGCCGATTTTTTAGGGTTTAGTGGTAGTCTGGAGGGGGATTTTGGTAATGATGAGGCATTTTCCTTTTTTCTAACGGAAAACAGTGATGAAACCTTTCGGGCGATCATCGCCCAAATGATGGCTGGCGAATCGGACCTGCGGCAGTATACCGATCACAATCAGCCTAACGATTATTTCTTTGCCCATCACCCGGTCGAACTCACGCATTGGAGTGTTGGCATTGTGGTACCGATTAATGAAGTGATCGCCCCAGCTCTGAACACCAATGCTCAGATCGAACAAAATATGCAGGTCACTTCACAAAATATCAATGAGCGTTCGCAAAACTTCATTACCAATTTTCTGTTTATTATCGGGAGCATTGTCATCGCCATCATCCCATTAGCGATTGTCTTTGCCCGCACCATTTCTAACCCCATTCATCAACTCAAAGAAGGCTCTCGCCGCATCGGTTCCGGCGAGTTATCCCATCGTATTGAGGTGCGGTCTGGGGATGAAATTGAGGAATTGGCTCAGACTTTTAACGAAATGGCCAACGATCTACAAAACAAAATCGTAGAGATTGAAACGGCCAATACCGAGCTAAAGAAGTTGGACGAGCTGAAGTCCCAGTTTATCTCAATGGCTTCCCACGAATTACGTACCCCTCTTATCGCCATTCAGGGATATGTGGATTTACTGCGCGACGGGGCGGCGGGGGATGTCAACGAGGAACAGATGGTGATGTTGACAACGGTGTCCCGTAATACGGTACGACTGGCTCGTATTGTTACCGAATTGTTAGATCTGTCACGCATTGAGGAGAACAAGTTGGTTCTGAACCAGGAGCGTTTTGTTATCGCTACAATGATCGAGGAAGTGATTGAGGAACAGAAACCCAGCATTGACCGGCGTCATCATACCGTAACCCTGGATATACAGCCGGATTTGCCGCTCCTCCATGCCGATCAGGATCGCATCAGCCAGGTGGTGATCAATCTGTTGGGCAATGCCATTAAATACACCCCAGATGGCGGCCGCATTCAGATCAGGGCCTTCGCCGAATCCGATCAACTTCATCTGACGGTGCAAGATAATGGCATTGGTATCAAAGAGGAGCATCTGGAGAAAATATTCAGCCGCTTTTTTACGGCGGGGGATGTTACCCGGCATAAATCAGGGAAGGAAGCGTTTATGGCTGGGGGTACAGGATTGGGTTTGCCGATAGTGAAGGGGATTATGGAAGCTCACAACGGTCAGATATGGGTAGAGGGTGAGTTTGGGCACGGTTCGACGTTTCATGTGCGTCTGCCGTTCGCGGACGCGACCAGCACCCCCCCT
>JAGNBF010000177.1 GCA_018004935.1 Chloroflexota bacterium
ATCGGGGGTGAGGGTTTGGGTGGTGACGTAGATGAAATCGCGCTCGCTGGAGTGGCCGTGTTGCCAGTAGAGGGTGTCGCTGGGGGCGTAGGTGAATCCTTCCAGTTTACACACCGCTTCGGTGAGCATGGTGGGGTTGTATTGTTTGTTGATGACCCAGTTGCCCCACTGATCTTTTTCCAGCAGAGATGGAGCCAGGCGGAAGTAACGGAACCCCCCACCCCCTTGCCAGTTGACGGCCTGGGTGATGCCGCCGGGGTCTGTGCCGTCAATGACTTTTTGCAGGCGGGGGATGATGTGGGTGTGGCAATGCTCCCCTAACTCCACCATGATCCAGCGGCGACCCATTTTGTGCGCTACTGCTCCTGTTGTGCCTGAACCGGCGAAGGAGTCAAGCACCCAATCACCTACATTTGTTGACAACTCGATAACTCGGTTTAGTAAACGCTCTGGTTTCGGTGTATCAAAAACAGCATCATCGCCAAATATAGCAATTATCTCCTTTTTTGATTCTTGGGTATGCCCAACTTCATTGTTTGGCCACCATGTCCAAGCCGTGTTACCTTGAGATTCGGATAAATACGTTTTGCGTCGAGGCATACCTTTACCATCGCGCCCAAACCAGATACGTCCTTCTGAAACTAGATTTAAGAATACGGGTTCTATGTTTTTCCAGCAGGTTCCTTTAGGTGGAAAATACTCTTGCCCCCCTGGTGTTGTTATTTTATACATTTGATTCGGACGGAAACCTTGTGCTGTATAGTCAGACGAAACCCAGGGACCACGTGGATCGCTATCTGGATTTTTATATTGTGCAATCTGCTCTGGTGTTTTTGACACTTTGTTTAGTGCGCCTTTGAAATGGGTAATGTTTTTGGCAAAAACAAGGATATGATCATGCCCTGCCCCTAGTGTAGCCCGAATATCAGGGGATGTTCTTTTTTGCCAAACCACGTTGGCAACGAAATTTGGGCGACCAAAAATCTCGTCACAGAGGACTTTAAGATAGTGCGCCTCATTATCATCAATTGTTATCCATAATGAACCATCTTCTGACAACAAGCGGCGAATAATTTCCAGCCGGTCACGCATCAACGAAAGCCAGAGGGAATGCTCAATACCATCATCGTAATGCTGGAAGGCACTGCCTGTATTGTAAGGTGGGTCAATAAATACACATTTGATTTTCCCGGTAAACTCCTGTTCCAAAGCTTTCAGGGCCAGCAGGTTGTCACCAAAAATCAGCCGGTTATCAAACAGGTCATTGTCCGTCACCCGGTGGGCGGCATGGTAGGATTTGGCCGGGTCTTCCAGCAAGATGCGCGGCTCCAGTTGGGGCCGGTTTTCTTTGCCTATCCAGGTTAGTTCTAATTTTTGTCGTTGGGCCATGTTTGTTTACCTGTGCAGAGTATAGAGCCAGAGGGGAGAGCCAGAGGGGTTTGTACCGGTACAACCGCACGGGCATTCATATCAGGTTTTGGGTTCGTAGTAACGGCTTTAGCCGTCCAGCGTGGGACGACTAAAGTCGTTACTACAAACCCGCAAAATCTTCTCGCTCTGGTTCTGCACCCTATCCTCACGTTTTGGCATGGTTCAAGTTGTAGGGCGATTTGGCAAATCGCCCAGTGGACGATATTGCCCAGTGGACGATTTACAAAATCGTCCTACAGGTGAACCATGCCCACGTTTTCTAATCTGGGACTTGTAAAGGGTACAACCTTGTTTTACCGCAACCACCGCCACATTCCCAATAACTGCCGCTCTTTTTGGAGCGGGGTATCTGGTGGCAGTGGGGACAAAGCAAGGCGTCGGCCAGGGCTAAAACGTGTTGGCCGAACTGTTTCACCAGGGTATCGGGGATGGATGAGGCGTTGGCGTTGAAGTGAGCACCCACCTGGTTGCGAATCCAACCGTCCTGAGTGGCCTGGGCGAATAGGGGTTGGATGGGTTCCTGGCTGATGATCTGGCCGGTGGCATCGAGTCGTTCGACGCGGAGATGTTTGAGCAGTTTGTTGTTGAACGCGCCGGAAAGTTCGCCCAGGGTGTATTCGGGGCGAATTTTCCGGGGGAGCGGGCAGGCAAAACGGACGGCCAGGGCGTCGAGGAGTTTTTCCAGGGCCACACCCGCTTTGGAAGCAACGGCTTGCCGGTCGAGGCGAGGTTGTTGCAGGAGGTGGCGCAGTTCTTCGTGCATGAGGGGGGCGTGGCTGTGGTGCATCCCGTGGTGTAAGTGCCAGCCGTAGAGTTCGATGAGTTGGGCCTTCATGCCGTGCCCCATGCGTATGCGGTCGAACCAGGCGCGGGAGTGGGTGGTGATGATGACCTGGCCGAATTGGGCGGATTCGTCATTGATGAGGTCAATGATGCGGTCGAGGTGGGGATCGTCTATGGAGGTGAGGATGTCATCCAGGACGATGAGGGCGTGACCTGCGGCCGCGTGCTTGGCGAGGGCCAGGTAGACACATAGCCCCAGGGTGTCGAGGTGGGCTTCGCTGTAGTAAGCGCCGGGGGGAACATTATGGGCGGGGCCAAATTGCCCGGTCAGTTCGAGAGAGCCAATGGTCTTCTTTTTGAGGCTGAAGTTGGGCTGGCCGAGTGGCTCATGGGGGTGGATGCGCTCGTAGAGCTGGGCGACGGTGCTACTGATGCTTTTTACGACGGTTTCGACGTATTGTTTGCGCTCGTTTTCGATGATAGCCAGCATGTCGCGCAGACGGTTGGTGAGGGTGTTTTGGTAGATCAGGGTGTCGTCCAGGTCAACGAGGGCGCGGAGTTGGGTGCTGATGGCGTTGCGCTGGTTGAGGGTTTTTTGCGCGGCCGCGATCCGTTGTTTTAGGGCGGGGTGCTCCTGGTTAAGGCGGGGGAGCAGGGTCTGGCGCAGGGTGGCGAGGCCGGTGGCGGGGTCGGGGCTGTGGGGGAGGGGGGGGTGCAGGGTAGAGTAGGCGGTGTGCCAGTTTTGTTGGGAGGCGGCCGCGGCCCCGGTGGCATAATCGGCTCTTTTTTGGGCCTGGGCCTGTTGTTGGCGTAGTTGTTGCAGGAGGCTGAGGGTATCGAGTTGGTTTTGGATTTGGCTGAGGAGAGCGGTACGAGGTTCTGGTTTACCACAAACGGGGCAGGACGCGGCCGCGAGGTGGTTATGCAGATAGGTTTGCGCCGCCTGCAAGGTGGCGACCAGGTCGGCATTGGCTTCCGACTGGCTGGCTTGAGCCAATTGTTCGTTCACCTGGGCCAGTTGGTTGAGGGCCTGTTCCAGTTGGCTTTCGGCCTGAGCCAGCGTTTCCTCGGCCTGCAATAATTGCTCCATTTGATCGAGCAGGGCCGTATCGGTGTTTAATTGTTGCTGTAAATGGGTATGGGTTTGGCGGACTGATTCATTGGCCCAGGTGAGACAATCACCCAGGGGTCGCCCTTCCGCGATCCAGAACCGTTCCAGCGTGGTTTCGGCCTGTTGTTTATCGCCAATAGCATCATTTAATTCTGCGGCCGCGGTCTTGTAAGCGCGACGTAACTCTGCTTCCGTTTTTTCAATTAGGGGCACGGTGATATACGCCTGCAATGTTTCATACCGTTTGCTGTCGGTGGCTTCCATGATGCGGGTAATGTCAGCGCGGCGCAAAATAAAAGCTCGGGGGGGTTGGGTTGGGGCTGTGCGCGGTTTACCCCCTTGGAGCGTGGCTTTCCAGGTGGTGTTGTTGTAGACCATTTCCACGGCTAAATTTTTAGCCTGTCCCTGGGTGGAAACAATATGGGTGCCGGGTCTTGTGCCACTCCGCTGTTGCAGTGAGCCAAATTCGTTGTTACAAAGAAAATCGAGCGCGTCGGCGATGGTGGATTTGCCCGTACCGTTTTCGCCAAAAATCAGGACAATCGGTTGTTTGGCGTCAAATTGAAAAGTAACCGGTTGGGAGGCTCCACGGAAGTTAGTAAATTTTAGTTCGGTGATGCGATTCATTTTAATCCCTGGAATGTGGCACGGTCTGGAGACCGACCACAGCAAATTAGGAAGGTGGCACGGTCTGGAGACCGACCACAGCAAATTAGGAAGGTGGCACGGTCTGGAGACCGGCCACAGCAAATTAGGAAGGTGGCACGGTCTGGAGACCGACCACAGCAAATTAGGAAGGTGGCACGGTCTGGAGACCGACCACAGCAAATTAGGAAGGTGGCACGGTCTGGAGACCGGCCACAGCGAGTGTTTAAGTTAAGTTATTTACTTGTTGCTCCCCTATGGGCCAGTTCCTGGGCTTTTTCGGCTAACAAACGCCAATCTTCGGCCCGCAGAGAACCCTCAGCCAGTTGGGCCAACAAAGCCGGAGTTAGCAACAAGGGGGGGAGCAATGCGGTATCACGGAAACGGGAAAAAATATTTTGGGCTACTTCTTCATCTGGGGTGTGGGGTGTGGGTGTGGCTGTCATGACGATAATCTCCAACGAAGGGTAAATAAAGTTTGTAAAGCGATTTGCTGATTTAGTTTTTGTTCAATGTTGTTGATAAGAGCCTCCCGTTGTTCATCTACCCTGTCTTGGGCATCAAACAGGGTGCGGCGTTTTTGATTGCGTAAAGATTCCAATGCTTTGACCTGTTTTTGCCCGTTTAATTTGTCTTCTAATGACAGAGCGGCGGTAGCGGCCCGGCGAGCTTCTTTGATCTGACGGTCTAACTCTTTGATGTCTCGTTCCAGACCTGCTTTTAAGTCATCGGCCCAGCCGTCTAGTTTCGCCGCTTCAGCTTCAAAAAATTGGGCGTTCCGGGCGGAAATTTTGTATTGAATGGTCTGTTGCTGTTGGTTGATGAGGCTGTCTAGTTTGTGAGTTGCCTCAACCAGGCCCGGTAATTCGTTGGTTTGTTTTACCCAACCGGGCAGGCTAAACAGGCGACGAGTCGTTTCATCATCCAGGACGCGGCCGCTGTCGGTTATAGCGGCAAAAAGCAAATGATCTTCTGCCTGATCCAACGAATCGGCCGTGAATTGCGCCAGCCTTAACCAACCCGCCTGCCCCAAAAGTGGCTCCAAAATAGTAATTTTGCCGAGGTGCTGGTTATAGGCGAGATGAAGGTGTGCCGGTGGTGTAGGACGGGAGCGGGCCAGGTGTAGCACCTCTTCCGCTAACGGGTGTTGTAGACGATAAAGATGGGCTTCACCGGAGCGACGTGGCAATTCGTACAGCCCCAGAGGAATGGCCCGACTGGGGAATGGGTTGTGATTAAGCCGAAAAGTAGAATCCGTCAGGAATTGAGCATGTCCATTGAGTTCGTGACGGGTCAATTGGATGAGCATTTGCTCAAATTGATTGAGATAAGCCTTAGAATCCTTGTCACGAATGCGTAATTTTTCCCGCACCTCATCATCAAAGTTTTCTAACAGTTGTTGGCGGGTACGGGTCATGGCTTCGTTAATTTCCAGACTCAGTTCTTGTTGGAGTTCATCAAAGGCGGCTTGAATCTCCTCTGCCAGGCGGCAACGCTGGTAAATGTCGGCGATCCGTTTCTCAAAATCTACCCCCGAACCAATTGCCCCCAGCACTTCATCACTGGCCCCGAATACTCCCGCAAATAGTTTGAACTTTTCCGAGAGGAGCTGATAAACGCGCTTATCGGCGGCGTTTTTGCGGTTGAGGAAATTGACCACAACCACATCATGTTTTTGCCCATAACGGTGACAGCGGCCAATGCGTTGTTCGATGCGTTGGGGATTCCAGGGCAGGTCATAATTGATAACCAGGGAACAAAACTGTAGGTTGATCCCTTCCGCTCCGGCTTCGGTGGCGATCATCAGGCGTCCCTCGTCTCGGAAATAATCTACCAGGGCGGAACGCATATCCGCCGTGCGGGAACCGGTGACACGATCGGTGCCAGTATGTCGGGCCAGCCAGGCGGTATAAATCTCTTTGGAACGGGCATCATTGTTACTGCCGTTGAAGAGGACGATTCCTTCGGCAAAAGGAGTATCGGCCAGGAGACGGAGTAAATAATCCTGGGTGCGTCGGGACTCTGTGAAAATAATGGCTTTGGGCGCGGCCCCTAATTGGGCGGCCTGGGCAAAAGCGATGTTTAAGGCTCGCAGTAAAGCTTTGCCTTTGGCATTATGGTCAATGGATGTGGCCAGGGCGGCAAAGGCATCGAGATCGGCAATCTCCGCTTCAAGGGCGGTGCGGTCGGCCGCGGAGAGGGGTTCAACAATGGGATCCTCGTCCCATTCTTCGGCCGTTTCATCGAGGCTCTCGTAATCCTCGTCAAGTTCATCGGTGAGAGGGTTAATGGATGTATGCTGGCGTAGCTTCGCCTGGAGCCGGGTAGACATGGTGGTTAGAGCACCGGCAATGGCGAAGGTGGATGAAGCCAGTAATTTACGCAGAACCAGGGTAATCAAGGAGCGTTGGCTGGCAGGTAAAGCCTGGAGGTTAGGCCGTTGTAGATAGTCAGAAACCAGCCGATAAAGGCGATCTTCGCTTTCTTCTGGGGTAAATTCTTCGACTAAAGGCAGTCTTTTGGTAAAGGGAACATAAGCCGTTACTTGACGGCGCAAGGTACGATGGCAGATTGGCTTGAGGCGTTCCTTGAGGGTGCGGAATACCTGTTCTTGAGTCAGGTTAGCAAATTGTTCGCGGAAACTTTTGAGATCCCCAAAAACATGTTCGTCAATGAAGCTGATGAGGCCATATAACTCAAGCAGGGAGTTTTGTAAGGGTGTGGCCGTCAGTAAGAGCTTGTGCCGTTCCCCTAGCGTTTGTTTGAGGGTATTGGCGATGATGTTGGACGGTTTGTAGACGTTGCGGAGGCGGTGGGCTTCATCAATAACCACCAGGTCCCAGGGAATAGCCTGAACTTCCGGAGCTTTACTCCGGGCGAATTGGTAGGAACAAATGATGATTGCATCTCGGACAGCAAAGGGGTGGCGAGGGTTTTGGCGTGCGGCCGCGTTGTAAGAACGAGATTCCAGAATGGTACAGGGTAGGAAGAATTTCTCGGTCAGTTCCTGATGCCACTGTTTACGCAAGTTAGCGGGAGTGATGACCAAAATATGCCGCTGGCGCTCGGCCCATTTTTGGGAGATGACCAGCCCTGCCTCAATGGTTTTACCCAGACCGACTTCATCGGCCAGAACGGCCCCTTTGGAAAGGGGGGAGTTAAAGGCAAAAAGAGCAGCATCTACCTGATGGGGGTTCAGGTCTACTTGTGCCCCAGCGACAGTAGCCGCGAATTTGCCCAGTTCATCAGAGGCATAACGGCGCGTTAGCTCGTGGGCAAAGTATTTGGCGTGGTAGTTGGTGAGGTCCATGAATGCTGAGACACTTCTGGGAAAGATAGAAGGTGATGTTCGTTATTTTTGGTTTTCTTATTCGTGCTAATTCGTTTAATTCGTGGCGAAAACTTCTTTGGTTCTGGCTTATCCAGATTGTAGACAGAGAGACATGATTATACCGATTTAATTGTGAAGAGGAACGGTACTGAGGTTTTGCAGGGTTTTAGCGATACCGGCGGCGGGGCCTTTGGGCGATTGCGGCCGCGGTGAACGGCCCTACCCCAACCTATGCTTCCCAAGTAAGCTGTAATGTGCGTTGAGAGTTGACGCAATCCACCAGGTAGAGGTTGATGAGGCTTTGGTAGGGAATACCTGTTTCTTCAGCCATCGCTTTGAAATAGGTGATGACATCGGGGTTGACACGGAGTGTAAGCTGTTTCTTTAACCGTTTGGCATACGGGTTGGGGCGGGATTTCATTTTGGACAAATCCCATTCTTGTTTTTCTTCCATCATAATCACCTGTCGTAATAACTTGCCTCTTGATTATTTGCTTTGCGGGCGGAAATAATCCGAATCACTCCATCACTCTCTCGATAACAGTGGCAAACAATCAGCAAGCGCAGTGTGGTACTGAGGCCCAGCAATAAAAACCGGTCCTCCCATTCAGCATGTTCATCATCATAAAATTCCAGGGCGTTTTCATCATAGAAAACAGTTTGCGCTTCTGTGAATGAGACACCATGTTTGTGTAAGTTGCTGGCGGCTTTGTTGGGATCCCAGGTGAAGCGCAACGGTTTCATGATGCTAGTGTAGTTACATTGTAGGGCATTGTCAATCTATGTATTCACATGTAAGTAAGCACCAAACATGGGTGATTGGGTAAGGGATTAAGACCATTCAACGATAACGGTGATATGGGAAGCTCTAGCTGCGCTTTCTGCTTTCGGAACCTGGGTCAATTTTTGGCAGCGATCTGCCACCGACAGCCCGGTAGGATTTTGCTCATCCCAGAGTGAATACATGCCAGAGGGAAAATCGCTGGCAAAATGGGCTGTTTTTGTGCTTTGTGTGGCACGTGCTAGAAGCAGTTATCCGGTTTTTCCAGATATGTGAATATGGATTTGTAAAAGTGTACATCAGTACACCTTTGTATCCCTCAGTGGACAATACGCCGTTTGCCGGGGCTGGTGGGCACATTCAGCCGCCCCGTGTCCACCTGCTCCAACGCCATTCCCAACAGATACCGCACCAACTCATTGATCCCTACCCGCTCCCGGTCGGCCAGAGCTTCGATTTGTTCAATCAGATCGGGAGTGAGTAAGTAGGTTTTGCGACGCAGGAGCGATTCGGGTTGGGCTGGCTCCGGCTCGGTGAGGCCGAAGGCAACGGGTTGACCGGAGGTAATGGTATCGCGCCAGCCGGGGCGGGCTTCGCCGGTGGCGGGAGTGCTGAGTTTACTGGCTAAATCTTTTTTACGCGCCACGACGGATAACCTCCTGGGCCAATGCCTGATACGCTTTGGCCCCGCTACTGTTGGCTTCGTATTCGCCGACGCTGATGCCATCGAGGGTGGCTTCAGCGATACGGACGTTGATATGTGCCTCTCCGCCCTGTAACCGACTACCTGGGGCTGAATTGGGACGGCCAGCGGAGACGTGTCCAACGGGATCCCGTTCTGAACCATGAACCAGGAAATCAAAGGTGTCGTCGTTATAACGACACCTTCGGCGGATGGTCGTGGGGATGGCCTGCCTGCCCTTTAGTAGGGGGGAAATGAGGGGTGTAGCCCTCTGGGTGCTTAGGGTCCATAAAAGAATAAGTTCCCGCACTCTGGTTACAGATAGTTGAGTAAGTGCGGGAAGTAATAAATTTACGGACCCTTATGGTGCATGAGTACTCATTGCGGTATGAGAGTTAAGTGATGGGGAGCATCCCCCGGCAGTGAGGGAAGTTGGCACAGCCCCAGAAGGAGTTGCCTTGCTCGCGGCCGCGTTTGGCTGTGCGTAACACCATCGGTTGGCCGCAGGTGGGGCAGGGTGGGGGCGCGGCCGCAACCACCGGCGCGTGTTCAGTTGGTGCAGGAGCAGGAGGTGATGTGGTCAAACCCGCTTTCTGGCGCAGGAAGGCATTGAGTTTGGCGGTGGGATAGTGGCTTTGCATGGGGACATGAACGAGGGGGAGTGAAGCGGCCGCGAACACCCCATCTACAAATTGATCCCGCTCTTGCCGGTCCGGTCGCTGGTGGCTCTTGTCATCCAGTTCGATGCCCACCAAAGGCCGGGCTGTTTGGGGGTCGCAGAGCAGGAAATCCACATGCTTGCGGTCAATTTTGTTGCGGTAAGCCCGGTTGCGGCCGTTATCCCCGGTTTGGGCGTAAAACAGGTCGCCCAGAGAGACTTTGGGGCAAATCAAGGCCCAGTCCGAAACGGTGGCCTTCAGAACCAGGAAGAAGCTTTGTTCGGCAGGGGAGAGGAAATCGTCGCGCAGACGGTATGGGAACTGGGGACTGGTTGGGGTTTCTTTGTCGTCGCTTAACCAGCTCTCAATCGTGGCGATAAGTTCGTTGATCCGTTCTTCAGAGAGGCCAATGGCTTTGAGGATTTTGCGGAGTACCATGAATTTGTCCATGGGCAGGGATTGTAGCGGAGAACAGAGGGTAGGGAAGGGGGGTGGGTCAGGATGGTGTGGTTTACTTGAGGGGAGAGCTATAATGGATTCTGTCTTTGGCATTAAAGAAT
>JAGNBF010000075.1 GCA_018004935.1 Chloroflexota bacterium
TCGCCCTACATTTTCGTAGGAGTTCCCCATGGGCCTACGGCGCACCAAGAGGGATGAAAATCTGTAGGACGATTTGGTAAATCGTCCACCGGGCGATTTGCCAAATCGCCCTACATTTTCGTAGGAGGAACTGTATGTCTCAACCCGTTGAAGCTTATGCGAGTGAAGCGCAAATCGCCGTCCATTGGAAAGAAGAGGAGTATTTTCACCCTTCGCCAGAGTTCATCGCCCAGGCCAATATGACCGATGCCACCATTTATGATCGGTTTAGTCTGGATAATTTCCCCAATTACTGGACAGAGTACGCCGATCTGCTCGATTGGTTTGAGAAATGGCACACCATTCTGGATACCAGTGACGCCCCTTCGTGGAAATGGTTTGTGGGGGGCAAGGTTAATGCGTCTTACAACTGTGTGGATCGCCACCTGAAACAACATCGCAACAAGGCGGCTTTTATTTTTGTGCCGGAGCCGGAAAAAGAAGCCCATCAGGTCATCACGTACCAGGAATTGTATGTGCGGGTGAACGAGACGGCGGCTCTCTTGCGGGATTTTGCCGGGCTGAAAATGGGGGATCGGGTGACGATTCATATGCCGATGGTGCCGGAGTTGCCTATCACGATGCTGGCCTGTGCCCGGCTGGGGGTGATTCATTCGGTGGTGTTTGCCGGGTTTAGTGGCAAGGCGTGTGGGGAGCGGATTTCGGATTCCGGTAGCCGGGTTTTGGTGACGATGGATGCGTATTATCGCAGTGGGGCCTTGTTGGATCATCGGGAGAAGGCGGATCAGGCGGTGAACGCGGCCGCGGCCGAAGGCCATCAGCTCGAAAAAGTGCTCGTCTGGCGGCGTTACCCCGGTGAATACCACACCGCCAACCCCATGGTCGAAGGGCGCGACTACTTCATGGACGACCTGCTCCCCACTTACCGGGGCCAGCGCGTTGATCCCGTCGCCGTACCCGCCGAAGACCCCCTCTTCCTCATGTACACCAGTGGTACAACCGGCCGCCCCAAAGGGTGCCAACACGGCACAGGCGGTTATCTCGCCTACGTCGCCGCCACCTCCAAAATGGTGCAAGACATCCACCCCGAAGATGTGTACTGGTGCATGGCCGACATCGGCTGGATTACCGGTCACTCCTACATCGTCTATGGCCCGTTGGCTCTGGCGGCCACCAGTGTCCTGTTTGAAGGTGTGCCCACTTACCCGGACGCCGGTCGGGCCTGGCGCATCGCCGAACAACTCAACGTCAACATTTTCCACACCGCTCCCACCACCATCCGCATGTTACGCAAAGCTGGCCCCGACGAACCGGCCAAATACAACTTTACCTTCAAGCACATGACCACCGTCGGCGAACCGATTGAGCCGGAAGTGTGGCGCTGGTATCACCGGGAAGTGGGCAAAGGCAAAGCAGTTATCGTGGATACCTGGTGGCAAACAGAGACTGGTGGTTTTCTCTGTACCACCATGCCCGCCCTGCAACCGATGAAACCAGGTAGTGCTGGCCCCGCCATGCCCGGCATTCACCCCATTATTTATGATGATATGGGCGAAGAAATCCCCACCGGATCAGGTATCGCGGGCAACATTTGCATTCGTAACCCCTGGCCGGGGCAGTTCCAGACCATTTGGGGCGACCGCAAACGGTATGTTTCCACCTATTACGCCCGGTATTGCAAGAACCCCAACAGCACCGACTGGCAAGATTGGCCTTACTTCCCAGGGGATGCCTCGGTGCAGGCGCAGGATGGGTATTACCGCATTTTGGGGCGGGTGGATGATGTGATCAACGTAGCTGGACACCGGCTGGGGACGAAGGAGTTGGAGTCGGCCTGCCTGGTGGTGAACGAAATTGCCGAAGCGGCGGTGGTGCCGGTGGCCGATGAGATCAAGGGGAAAGTGCCAGATATTTATGTGGCGCTGAAGCCTGGTTTTGACGCGGATGGTGATGTGGAGAAGAAGGTTATTGACGCCATTGTGGAAAACATCGGCAAGATCGCCAAACCAAAACATGTGTATATCGTGCCGGATATGCCCAAAACGCGGTCGGGCAAGATTATGCGCCGGGTGCTGGCGGCTATCTCTAACGGGAATGATGTGGGAGATGTCACCACGTTGGCGAATCCGCAGGTGGTAGAGGATATCCGGCATATGGTGCAGGATTGAGAGGGATTGTGGGCAGGGGGAAGGGAGCAGTGAGCAGGGAGCAGTGAGCAGTGTGTTGAAGGGGCGAGGAACAGTGTGTTCGTCGTTATCAGTCACAAAAAGGAGATAGGAACATGGCAACAGCAGTAGCGTCGAAGGGACAGGAAGATGTTTCTGGCATTGGGAAGATCATTTTTTCCGCGGCCGCGGGCACAATGATTGAATGGTACGATTTTTACATCTATGGCAGTCTGGGTTCCATTATCGCCCCACTGTTTTACAAATCTGACACACCTCTGGGGGCGGTGATTGTCTTTCTGGCAACCTTTGCCGTCGGGTTTATCGTCCGACCTTTTGGGGCACTGGTTTTTGGCCGGGTAGGCGACCTTATTGGGCGTAAATACACCTTTTTGGTAACAATGACACTCATGGGGGTGTGTACGTTCATTGTCGGCATCTTGCCCACCTATGAGACCATCGGCGCCCTGGCCGGGATTATCCTCATCATCTTGCGTATTTTGCAGGGGTTGGCCCTCGGTGGGGAGTACGGTGGAGCCGCTACCTACATCGCCGAACATGCCCCGCACGGCAAACGAGGCTACTACACCAGCTACATCCAGATTACCGCTACCGCCGGTCTGTTCATGTCTCTGGGTGTCATCCTGCTCACCCGGCAAATCGTCGGCGAAGACGCCTTCAAACTCTGGGGCTGGCGCATCCCCTTCCTTGTCTCCATTTTGCTGGTAGGCGTTTCGCTCTACATCCGCTCATCCCTGGCCGAATCCCCCTTGTTCAACCGGCTAAAAGCCAAAGGGGCCGTCTCCAAAAATCCCCTGAAGGAAAGTTTTGGTAATCCTTACAACCGCCGTTGGGTTATTCTGGCCTTGTTCGGGGCGACAATGGGGCAGGGTGTGGTCTGGTATACCGGTCAATTCTTTGCTTTGTATTACCTGCAAGCGATTTACAAAGTATCCCTGGTTCACTCTAACCTCATTGTTGGTATTGCCATCCTGTTGGCTACCCCACTCTTTATCGTCACCGGCGCTTTGTCTGACCGTATTGGCCGTAAGCCCATTATGCTGACGGGTATGCTCCTGGCTGTTCTGACCTATATCCCGATTTATTCGGCTATGGGTAATTACAGCCCGTTCTTACGGGACGCGGCTGGGGCTATCACCGAAAATGCTAACCCTAACTATAGTCCGTTTATGTTGGGTATCCTGATCTTTATTCAGGTAGTTTATGTGACGATGGTCTATGGGCCGATTGCCGCCTTCCTGGTGGAACTGTTCCCCACCAAGATTCGCTATACCTCGATGTCATTACCCTACCATCTGGGGAATGGGGTGTTTGGGGGTTTAGTGCCGTTGATTGGCCTGAAATTGATTGAAACGACAGGTAACCATCTGGCTGGTTTGTATTATCCTATAGGCGTAGCGGCTGTCTGTTTTATCGTCGGATTGGTTTTTGTTAAAGAAACCAACCAGGTAGATATTGCGGCTGATAGCAACCAATAATGGCCTGTTTGATACAGGTAAGGAGTTAATAACATGTACAAGAAAATTCTTGTCCCGCTAGATGGCTCACCGTTGGCTGAAGCGGTACTCCCCCACGCTCAGGCTCTGGCACAATCGGAGGGAGCAGAACTGGTTCTTTTGCGCGTGGCGGTAGATCCCGGAGCCGAATTTGCCTTCGCTGATCCGGCCCTGGCCGCCGGTATCATTCAAGAGATGGAAGAGGAAACAAAGGCATACATGGCTGGGATTGCCGCCAGAATGAAAGAGGCTGGTTATTTGGCTTCTACGATGATGCGGGAAGGGCCGATTGCTGAGACCATCCTGGCTGTCGCTGAGGAGACTCAGGCGGATGTGATTGCTATGTCCACACATGGGCGTTCCGGGCTGAGTCGCTGGCTGATGGGTAGCATTGCTGACCGGGTGGTGAAGCATTCTCATGTGCCGGTGATGGTGATTCGGCCACAGAATGGGAAGTAAGGTGGGATTAACGATTTAGGATTTACGATTTACGATTGGGGGTATTACAGCCCATCTGGCTCGCTGGGGGAAACTCTGGAGAGTTGCGTTGGCAGTTGCCCCGGAGTCTCTCTGGCAGAAATATCGTTTTCAAGAAAAAGATTTTGGCTGTACGGGCTACCCTCATGGTTGCCCTCTCGTAGCAGGGCAGGCACAAGGCCAGCCCGTACCCAAAATCATAATCGGGTCTTTGGGATTTCAGGGGTTGACACCATCTGTAGGGGCAACCCTTGTGGTTGCCCTCGACGGGCACAAGGCCAGCCCCTACATGTAGCCACACCCCGCGAATTCCGAAAGAACCTCATTATCTTAAACTGGCGTGGTTCAAAAGTCGGCAAACGGTGCTTAACAGTTTGTAGGGCGATTTGGTAAATCGCCCACGAGACGATTTACCAAATCGTCCTACAAATTTGTAAAGCTGACCTGAACCATGCCCTTAAACTCTATAGCACCTGAATCGTTACAACTGATGTAAAATGAGTGGCGCAACATCGTGCCACTCATTTTTGTTTTCTGGGCCAGGTGAGGGTCTAAAAATAAGTCCCACACACCAATACACCATATACCAATAACCTTTTCCTATGAACCAACCTACTCCTAAAGAACGTCGGCTGATTGTGCTTTTTTTGTTGGGTGTTTTGTTGTTGAACTTCCCGATTATGGCCCTGTTTAGCCGGGAGACGTTGCTGGCGGGAGTTCCGGTGTTGTATTGGTATCTGTTGGGGGTGTGGGGGGGGCTGATTGGGTTGATGGTGTGGGTGGTGGAGCGGCGGAAGTAGGGAAGTGTATTGGTGTATTGGTGTATTAGTGTATTGGTTATTGGGAAGTGATGTGGCAGTGGGTGTCAATCGTAAATCGTAAATCGTAAATGCAGGAACGGTGAGGTGGTGATGCTGGACGGGTGGGCGATTTTGTTGGTGTCGTTGGGGTATATTGGTCTGCTGTTTGCCATTGCTTATTATGGGGACAGGCAGGCGGAACGCGGCCGCAGTCTCATCCGCAACCCCTATGTTTACGCCCTCTCCCTGGCCGTTTATTGCACCGCCTGGACGTTTTATGGCAGTGTGGGGCGGGCCGCCCAGACCGGCATCGGTTTTTTACCTATTTATCTGGGGCCAACCTTGCTGGCCGCTCTGTGGTGGACAATTCTGCGCAAGGTGATCCGCATCTGTAAAACGAACCGGCTCACCTCCATTGCCGACTTTATTGGCTCACGATATGGCAAAAGTGCGCCCCTGGCCGGATTGGTCACGGTGATCGCTGTATTTGGGGTTATCCCTTACATCTCCCTGCAACTGAAAGCGGTGGCTATTAGTTTTAATGTGCTGTGGAAATATCCGGACATCGCGGCCGCGAACCAATCCCACACTATCCCCCTCTTCAACGACAACGCCTTTTACATCGCCCTGCTCCTGGCTGTCTTCGCCATTCTCTTTGGCACCCGCCACATTGACACCACCGAACACCACGAAGGGCTGGTTGTCGCCATTGCTTTCGAATCCGTCGTCAAACTCATCGCCTTTTTGGCCGTGGGCATCTTCATCACCTACAACCTCTATCATGGTTTCAGCGGTGTTTTTACCCAGGCGCGAACCGTGCCCCAACTCAGCACCCTATTTACCATGCAGGAGAGCTACACCGATTGGTTTAGCCTCATCACCCTCTCCATGATGGCCATCCTGTTTTTACCCCGCCAGTTCCAGATGGCGGTGGTAGAAAATGGCGACGAAGAACATCTTAACAAGGCGGTCTGGCTTTTTCCCCTGTACCTGCTGGCAATTAACCTGTTCGTTCTGCCCATCGCCTTTGGCGGCATTTTGCACTTTCCCCAGGGCAACGTAGACCCCGATACTTTCGTCCTGGCTGTACCGCTGGCCGAAGGGCAATATTGGCTGGCCCTGTTAGTGTTTATCGGGGGTCTGTCGGCGGCGACAAGCATGGTCATTGTGGATACCGTGGCCCTGACGACGATGGTGTCCAATGATTTGATCATCCCTGCCCTGTTGCGCTGGCCCCGCTTTGGTCTGGCGCAACGGAGTGATCTGAGTGGCGTCATTTTGACGGTGCGCCGGTTAGCCATCATTGTCATCCTTATTTTAGGCTATCTCTATTTTCGCTTTACTGGGGAAACCCTGTCTCTGGTTTCGATTGGTCTGATCTCTTTTGCCGCCGTCGCCCAGTTTGCCCCGGCTTTTTTGGGGGGAATGTATTGGAAAGGGGGAACGAATCGGGGGGCATTTGTGGGACTCATCGCCGGGTTTATCGTCTGGGCGTACACGTTACCCCTGCCGTCGTTGGTGGAAGCGGCAGGATTACCCCGTGCTTTTATTGACCAGGGGCTGTTTGGCCTGAGTTTGCTAAAACCTTATGAACTGTTGGGGCTGACCGGGCTGAATCCGATTACGAATGCCTTGTTTTGGAGTATGTTGGTGAATGTGGGCGGGTATGTGGGGGTGTCGCTGTTGGGGCAACCAACGGCCCTGGAGCATAGCCAGGCGATTGTGTTTGTGGATGCGTTTAAGCCGGGTGAGGGGAGTGAAGGGGGGCGGTTTTGGCGCGGCCGCGCTTCCGTTTCTGCGCTCCAATCCCTGCTGGGCCGGTTCCTGGGCGATGGCCCCTACGCTACCATCTTCCACGACTACAGCCAACGACACGGCCCCCAGGCCGACGCCAGTCTGGTTAATTACGTCGAAAAACAGCTATCCGGAGCCATTGGTGCCGCCTCGGCCCGCGTGATGGTCGCTTCTGTGGTCAACGAGGAACCCTTGAGCATGTCCGAGGTCATGAACATTCTCGATGAAACCTCCCAGGCGATTGCTTATAGCCGCCAACTGGAAGAAAAATCGGCCGAACTAGAAGCGGCCACGGCGGAGTTACGCGCCGCTAATGAGCGGTTACGTGAGTTAGACCGGCTCAAAGATGATTTCATGTCCACCGTCACCCACGAATTACGCACACCCCTCACCTCCATCCGGGCCTTTGCCGAGATTTTGTCCGACAATCCCGACCTATCCGCAGAGCAACGGCAACAGTTCACCCACATCATCCTCAAAGAAAGTGAACGGCTGACTCGGCTCATCAACAACGTGTTGGATTTAGCCAAGATGGAAGCGGGTAAAATGGCCTGGCAGATAACAGCCGTAGATTTGCATGGGGCGGTACAAGAAGCCCTACGCACCACCGAAACCCTGTTCCGGGAGAAGAAGATTCACCTGGAAGTGAATGAGCCTCACGCCTTGCCCCTGGTTATGATTGACCGGGATCGGATCATCCAGGTGTTGCTGAATTTGCTGGCGAATGCAATTAAGTTTTGTGCTCCGGAGCAGGGGCAGGTGAAAATCTGTTTGGGGGTGGATAAGCGGCAGGTACGGCTAGATATTAGTGACAATGGCCCCGGTATTGCTGTGAAGGATCAAGAAGCGATATTTGAAAAGTTTCACCAGGTGGGGGATATGCTGACGGCCAAACCACAAGGCACAGGGCTGGGATTGCCCATTTGTCGGCAGATTATCAGCCATTTTGGGGGGCGGTTGTGGGTAGAGAGCCAGCCGGGGTACGGGGCGACCTTCTCATTTACGTTGCCTTATGTGCCGGATGATGTCACGGATAGCAAGGAACACGAATAGACCATGAGCAAAAAAGTGTTGATTGCCGACGATGAAGAGAATATCGTCATTTCGCTGGAGTTTCTGTTTAAACAGGCTGGTTATGAATTGCAGATCGCCCGCAATGGGGCGGAAGTGTTGAGCCTTGTCGAGATATTTCGGCCTGATTTGGTCTTGCTGGATGTGATGATGCCGCAAATCAATGGGTTTGAGGTGTGCCGCCGCATTCGTCAAAATTCAGCGTATCAGGCGGTTAAAATTATGATGTTGACAGCCAAAGGGCGTGAAGTAGAGATCGCAAAAGGGTTGGCCCTGGGCGCGAATGCGTATGTGGTGAAGCCGTTTTCGACCAAAGAGTTGATGGCGGAAGTGAAACAGTTATTGGAGCAGGCATGAGTCGTTGGTTTTGGGGTGGACTGATTATTGCCTTTTGTCTGGGCTGGTTTTTGGGCCGGGGGGAATGGACATGGCTGATGGTGGTGTCCGCGGCCGCGTTGCTGGTCTGCGGCCGCGTTTTCTACCACCTGTCTCGTCGCTATCGGCAAAATGGGGCCACCCTGGCCACCGAGCGCACCCGCCTCGCCACCCTCATCGCCGAACTGAGCGAAGGTGTGCTGGTGTGTGATGAGGCCGGAACCATTTTGTTGCATAATCCTCTGGCGCAACAACTCTTACAATTTTCGGCCCCTGCGCCGCCAGAACTCTCCGTGTTTGCCCTGCTCGATGAGAAAGTTCTGCGGCACGGGCTGAACAACCTGGCTCACCGGCGGGAACAGTCAGAACCGAACCCGGCAACACAGTTTATTACCGCGGCCGCGAACGGACAGCTCCTCAGAACCCGTCTCATCCCCTTACACGGTCCCACCCATGATAACGGCTTCATCCTGCTCCTCAACAACATCACCCAACAAGACCAGGCCAGCCGCCAACGGGATGAACTGCTCCGCCTGCTCACCGAAGGGGTGCGGGCTTCCCTGGCCAACATCCGGGCGGCCATCGAAACCATCGAAATGTTTTCCGACATGGACGCCGAAAAACTGGCCCAACTGCGACACGTCATCTACGAAGAAGCCCTTACCCTCAGCACCCGTCTTAACCAGATCACCCGAGACCATGAGGCGGTGCTAAAAGCCAACTGGCATCTAGACACCATGCCCGCCGCCCATCTCCTCTGGACAATTGAGCAATATTTGGGCGAGAAAATGGGTATCACCGTGCGTTCGGAAAAGCCCGAAGCGGAGCTATGGCTCAAAGCAGACAGCTATGCCATTGTCCAGGCGATGGCGTATCTGGCTGAACAAGTCCGGGCGAAAGAACAAACCTTGTCTGTGTTGATTCGCCTCAAGCAGATGGGGCGTCTGGCGGCATTAGATTTTGTGTGGCCTGGAAACGGGGTGGAGATGGATTCCCTGTGGAGCTGGCAACGAGAAGGGTTTATGGTGTATGCCGGGGAGCGGCCACTCACATTAGAAGAAGTGGCCGAGCGGCATGGGGGGGAAGTGTGGTGTCAGGTTGACAACCTCACGGCGACCACCTATTTTCGCTTGTTGTTGCCCATCCTATAGACAGTTACACATCATTAAAAATTTGTAACTATTCAGACCCTAAAGGTTTTGACCTCTGGTGATTCTGGCCTTATGTTAATCAAAACCTTTAGGGTCTCTCTGGCAAAAGTGCCACCTGAATAGTTACAAAAATTTAATAAACAACTGCGTGGGAATTCCCTCTGGGACGCTTTGCCTCTTACACGCCGCCGAGCGTGGCATGAGAAGGTGAAACCACTGACCCTCACCCCCCACCCCTCTCCCACTTCGGGGGAGGAGAGTCAGTTCCCTCTCCCCAGGGGAGAGGAGGGTACAGGCCCTAGGCGAAGCAATCGGGCGCACAGGACAACGTCTGCCCCTGCGCTTTATGTTCTATCGCTTTGAACGCCTCATTCAATCACGGCGGGTAGACCGGCCCCTTCCCAGGCGACCATACCACCATCCATGTTAGAGAGGTTGCGGTATCCCTCTTTTTGCAGGGCGTAGATGATTTGGGTGGTGCGGCGGCCGGTGCGGCAGACCAGCACAACCTCTTCATCACGAGGAAGTTTGAATTCGCGGCTCATGATTTTGGGCATGGGGATAAGTTCGGCATTGGGGATGTGCCCGGTGACAAATTCTTCTGGCTCACGCACGTCAATGATTCGCGGCCGCGTGCCCTCATCACTCATTTGTTGCCACAAAGCGTGTGGTTGCACATGGGGAATCTTCGCCGTCACCGGAACCAGAGTTCCCGATGGCACTCCTTTCGGGTTATAACTCTTGGGCAAACTCTGGCACTCCTTCCAGATTTTTACCCGGCACTGATAAATACACACTCCCGGATCCATCACCTGATAAAAAATATGTTCAATCGCCCGCTCCTGAGACGGAAAATGATCCACCCCCAAGAAACGGGTAAACCCACTGGCCTTGAATTTCTCCCACACATCATGGCGTACCCCCACCATGAAGACATCACCACCCCGTTGCCGATACAGGCGCACCACCGTCTCCAACATGTGCAGACCGCTGATGTCACACAAATTGACCCGGTGCATCCGTAACAATAGCAACTTTTGCTCCGGATGGATCTCCATATTTGCCCGAATCTCTTCCTCAACATGGTGGCAAGCCCCAAAATAAAGCGACCCTTCGATGGTCAGCACCGCCAATTGGGGGCAAACTGGTTTGGCCGGGTTGTGGACAAAATGGGCGAACTTTTCATCGGGTAGGACGGAATGTACGGGCGGGGTGGAGGTGCGGGCAATGTACCGGCCAAATGAGGCCAATACCCCGGCCAATACGGCAAACTCCAGCGGCAAAAACAAGGTCGCCAAGAAGGTGGCAACCATGATGCCGCTATCCCCTTTGGAGGTGCGCCACACCCGTTTCATCTCTTTGCGATCCACCATCGTATAAGCGGTAACGATAATCGTGCCAGCCAGAGCCGCACGGGGCAGAAACGCGGCGAAGGGAGCAAAGAGGAGCACTGCCAGCAAGACGAACAAACCAGAGAAGATGACCGCCAGCGGTGTTTTGGCACCCGAACTGTAGTTCACGGCGGAGCGGGTGAAGGAGCCGGAACAGGTGTAGCCGGTGAATAACCCGGCGGCGATGTTGGCTAAACCTTGCCCCACAAATTCCTGGTTGCTGTCCAAATGTTCACCACTACGGGCGGCGATGGCTCTGGCAATAGACATGGCCTCGACCAGGCCAATCAGGGCAATGGCTAAGGCTCCGGTCGAAAGTGGCCCAATCAGGCGGAGATTGAGTTGGGTCAAATCTACCAATGGGGGCAGGCCACGAGGGAGTTCGCCCAGGGTAATAACCCCTTGTTCATCCAGACCCAGAAAGGCAACGAGGAGCGAAGCCAACACCATGGCTATCAATGGCCCAGGCCAGGTTGGTTTGAAGCGGCGGAGCAAGATAATGATCCCGACGACGCCGGTGCCAATTAACAAGCTTGGCAGATGGGTTTCGGCCAGGTGGCTGAGGAGTGCGCCTAAAATTGAGACGAATTCGTCGGCACTACCCCCAGGTAAGCGTAACCAATGGCGCAACTGACCGGCTCCGATGAGTACCCCGGCTCCGGCGGTAAAACCAATGACGACGGAATCAGCGACGAAGTTGACCAGGACGCCCAGGCGAGCCAGCCCCATGCCCAGGCGGGCTACTCCTACCATGATGGCGAGTAGCCCCGCGGCCGCGATGTATTCTGGTGTGCCTGAAACCGCCACGGCTGTCAGGGTAGATAGCACCAACAATGAGGCCGCATTAGTGGGGCCAGTGTGCAGGTGGGACGACGATCCCCACAAAACGCCTACAACCGAGGCCACAATGGCGGCATATAACCCCATCTGCGGCGGTAACTCGGCGATGAGGGCGTAGGCGATGGCCTGGGGCAACATCACGACCGCCACCGTCAGTCCGGCCATCAGGTCAGGGCGTAATTGGGTATTGTTGTAGCCTCGGAAAATCTCAACCGGGCGATAAAAATAATGGCCCGCATCTTTGCGCCATTGGGCAAAGGGGGTATCAGGGGTTGTTTTGGCGGGGGGAGTCATGGATGTGTTGTGCGTAATGCGTTAAGGGTTTGGGTAGGAAACGGCTCACGACTCACGGCTAATCCGCCACTCTCCTGCCCGGTGTGCGCGTGCCTGCCAGGGAGCAATGAAGGCGGATAGGTCGGGGAATAATGTGGCTATCTGGTGGTAAGCGGTTTGCCATTGCTGACTAAACTGGGCCAGGGTTTGGAAGAGAGTGGGAAGCGTTGACGCGGCCGCGGCCGCGTCTAGCACATTCTTCAGCATTTCATCTCGTTTACCAAAACCATGCACCGTTCCCATCTGGCGAGCCACCCGGCTGATGTCATCACGGCTCAAAAACAGACCACTGTGAGCCGGTGTCACCCAAAAATGGATAAAATCCCACGGGCGCGGATTGTCTGACAGGGCAGGGATGTCGGCAAAAATGGGCTGGGGCGGGGGCGTCACTGCCGCCAAAGACAGATCGTTGAACTGATCAGCGACAAGTTCCAGTGTTAGATGGGCCAGTTGTTGATAAAAAGGGGCATCTGGTGGTAGGGCGATGACAAAGGGGATGAGCCAGGTGAGCAGGTGTTGGTTCAGAAAGGTGTGTTGCACCTGTCGCCATTGTTGTGCCAGGGCTGGTTGCTGGCTGGCCCAGGCGTTGGCTTCGGCCTGGGTCAGGTGGGCCATAAAAGCCATCTCCTGACCGAGGTGATCAGGGGCATCCGCGGCCGCGTTGAATCCTGCCTGCTGGTAAAGTTGAGCTACTTCTCCGGCAATTGGCCCGCCTGATAACCCGGTGTCGGTGCGAAAAAAACTTTCGTAGGGGAAAATGTGGAAGGCGAAGAGGTGATGATGGGTTGCGGCCGCGGCATCCGGCGAGAAGGGGGTGGTGTATGCGGCCTTCAGTTCTGGCAATGCCTGCACATAAGGCCACAACGTCTCTGTCACCCCCTGCAAAAAAAGGCGTCCCAGCAAGGCATAACTATGGCTCCTGGCTAGGGCTAAATGTTCGGTTGCTAAAGGTTCCCCAGCCGGTGTGGGGTAATCGCGGGTAGAGATAGGCATACAAATACATTCCCGTCATTGCGCCGATAAACGTCACGATGGTAATAAAACTGCCCGTGCCCACCTGGGCATAAATCGGGCCAGGGCAGGTTCCCGTAATCGCCCAGCCCATACCAAATAGGGTACTGCCAATCACCACCCCTTTGTGCAACTTCTTGCGCCGAATTTCAATGACCTGCCCATCAATGGTGCGCGGCTGGAAACGGCGAATCAAAAAAATGGACAACGCCCCCACGGCAATGGCTGACGTGATAACCAGATACATGTACGGGCTTTTGAAGGTGAACATGTCCCGAATCTGGAACCACGAAACGACCTGCGCCTTCACCAACACAATTCCGAAATACAGACCCATCAGAAATGTCAGCAGTTTGTTTTTCATCATTTACCTCAAGAAGCGGATTGGTTATTGGTGTATTGGTTATTGGTGTATTGGTTCACCGCACCAATAACTAATAACGGCATGGTAATTTGTAGGGCGATTTTGTAAATCGCCCAGTGGACGATTTACAAAATCGTCCTACAGATTTGTAAAGCTAACCTGAACCACGCCCTAATAACTAATAACTAACCCCTACTGTAGCCCCACCAACGGCAATAACCAGGGCAAAATCAGCCATGTGGAGAGGAGTCCGCCCACGAAGAAGAAGATGGTGGCGATCAGGCTGGCTCCACTCAGGGCCGAGATGCCCATGATGGTGTGACCAGATGTACAGCCATCAGCGTAGCGAGTGCCAAATCCGATGAGAATGCCCCCGAAGAATAGGGTCACTACCCCTGCGCCACTGATGTACTCCTGGGGTAAAAAGGTAACAGGTTCAGAGGAGAGGATGAAGTTACCGATAAACGCACCCAGCAGGACGCCCGCCACAAAAATGAGATTCCAGATGTTGTCGCGCCAGTTGTAATTTTGTTTCAGGTAGGCCCAATTGAGACGAGGGGCGCACGCGGCCGCGATGTGGCGCAAACTACTCGAAATGCCTAAATTGTGTCCCGTCAACAGAAGCAACAACGGCACGGTCAAGCCAATCATCGGCCCAGAAACATACCAGGGCCACGGTTCAAGAATCCATTCAAGCATTGAGAATCCTTTGGAATAACGAATAACCAATAACGGGTTATTGGTGAGGCTACTGCAAAAAGCCCGGTTTCTGACTAATCTAACCGTCACTTCCAGAGAGAAAGAAACCGGGCTTTTAACTGCATTGACCTTTTTTCAGTAGAGTTATGGGTTATTTGTTATTGGCTATTGCTCACTATTTTTCGACGGGTAATCCGGCCTGTTTCCATTCCACAATGCCACCGGCCAGGTTGATGACCTCTTTGGCACCCTGGGCCTGGAGCAAACTGGCGGCGATGCCGGAACGGTTGCCGGTGCGGCACATCACCACAATCGGTTTGCCGTTGATGACTTCATCGGCCCGTTTGGCGAGGTAGCCCAGCATGATGTGTTGGGCATTGGGTAGGCGGTTTTCTTCCCATTCACTCTCGGCCCGCACATCTACCACCGTCACTTCGCCGTTGATAATCTGGTCGGCGATTTCCTGGGCATGTTTGACGGTGTACGATTGGGTCATCAACCCCGCGGCCGCGGCCTCATCGGCGTCATAATACCCCACCACATCCTCAATCCCCACCTTCGCCAAAACCCGCACCGCTTCGGGCAGGTCATTGGGGCTGGAAATCAGGTACAACGGTTGTTTGTAATTCACCAACCAGCCTGACCACACAGCCAGATTTTTGATGGAAATGTTCATTGTGCCGGGAACATGCCCATTGGCAAAAGCAGACTCGGCACTTGTGTCAAGCACCTGTGCCCCAGAGGCCACCAGTTCGGACAACCCGGCCACGTCCAGTTTGGACGGTAACGGTTTGTCGCCCATAATCACCGGACCCACCTTGTTGACATATTTCATCACCGCAAAATATCCGGGGGCTTCCGGCTGTCCGTCCAATAAAGCTTCGACAAATTCGCTGGCATTGTCATACTGCAACATCGGGTTGAACATCTTCTCATAACCGATAGTGCTGGAAGGAATCGCGCCCAACCCTTTGCCGCAGGCACTCCCGGCCCCATGAGCAGGCCACACCTGGAGATAATCGGGTAGTTGTTTGAACCGTTGGATGGATTCAAATTGTTTGTACGCGCCGGGTACGGCGGTGTTGGCGATACCGGCGGCTTTTTCCAGCAAGTCGGGGCGGCCAATGGAACCCACGAAGATGAAGTCGCCGGTAAACATACCCATGGGTTTGTCGGCCCCGCCGCCCATGTCGGTGATCATAAAGGCGATGTGTTCGGGGGTATGACCGGGGCTGTAGAACACCTCAAATTTAATGTTGCCGACGGTGAAGGTATCACCATCTTTCAACAGTTGGTGATCATATTGGTGGGCGTATTCGTATTTCCAGTTTTCGTCCCCTTCGTCAGAGACAAACAGTTTGGCTCCCACCCGCTCGGCCAGTTCCCGCGCCCCGGAAACGTAGTCGGCGTGGATGTGGGTGTCGGCGGCGCCCACGATACGCATATCTTCGGCCGCGGCCGCGTCCAAATATTGTTGAACATCACGTCCGGCATCCACAATTACCGCTTCGCCAGTACGTTGGCACCCTACCATGTAGGATGCATGAGCCAATTTATCGTCATAGAAATATTTCAGTAACATGATTTCTCACCTCAATTGGGATTTAGTCTGGGGTTAACAGCGGGTAAGCGTTCACTCCCCTCGGGAAAGTCAGGATTTCGATAGAATGTGATGTGATTTCCAGAGAAAAACTGGCTTCTTCTGAACGGCTACCGTTAGAGGAACAGTGTACCAATTTTCTGCAAGTGGTGAATAAAGGAACGGTAAGGGATTGGTAAGGGGAAGGGGGGACAGGTGTATTGGTTATTGGCCCGATGTCCGTTGTCACCAAACGACCAATATACCAATACACCAATAACTATTTTTTAGGCGCGGCCGCGTAAAATCCCATGCCAGTACATTTGTGGCAGGGCATACGCCTTCATGGCATACATGCTATACCGCTCCTGCGATTGATCAAACGGGAACGTCTCTTGCGGCGCTTTGTCATAATCAAACTCCGCCAACACCAGCTTGCCATAACCCGTCACCAACGGACACGAGGTGTAACCGTCATACCGTCCTGAGTTGGCCTGACCGCTCATTTGCGCCAGCAAATTCTCTACCAAAACCGGAACTTGCTTGCGGATGGCCGCGCCCGTTTTGGAGGTAGGCAAACTACTGCAATCACCACAAGAGAACACATTAGCATAGCGGGTGTGTTGGGTGGTGTGCTGATTCACCTCTACCCAGCCCCCAGCCCCGGCCAGCTTGCTCTTCTTGATGAAATCGGGCGCACTCTGGCGTGGCGTGACGTGAATCATGTCATACTTCATCACAATTTCATCCCCGCCACCAGTGGGTGTAAACACCGCTTCCTTTTTGTCGGGGCGCAGAGCCACCAGTTCGGTGTTGAAATGGGTTTTGATCCCCTTCCGCTCAATCACCTTGTACAGGGTGTCGGCATATTTCTTGACGGCAAAAATAACCCCCATCCCAGAGGCGAAGACAATGTTGCTCTTGTTGCGAACACCAGCGCGGCGGAAATGATCATCGGCCAGGTAAGCGATTTTTTGCGGCGCACCAGCACATTTGATCCCGGTGCTGGGCTGGGTGAAAATGGCCGTTCCCCCCTTGAACTCTTTGATGTTTTGCCAGGTCGCCTCTACCGAGTCGTAGGAGTAGTTACTGCATACCCCGGTTCCTGGTTTACCCACACTTTCTTTCAAGCCGGGAATGGCTTCCCAATCAATCTGAATACCCGCCGTCACCACCAGATAATCGTAGCCAATCGTTTTGCCATCGGCCAGGGTGACGTTGTTGCTGTCCGGATCGAGGCTGGCGACCCGGTTTTGAATCCAATCTACGCCCGGCGGAATAAAATCCCGTTCGTCACGCATGGACTCTTCTTTGGGGAACACCCCGCCCCCGACAAGCGTCCAGAGCGGCTGGTAAAAATGTTTGTCGGATGGCTCAATTAGCCCCATCGCGGGCGGGTTGGCTTGATCCGCCAATCGAGCGGCAATGGAAATACCCGCCGTCCCCCCACCAATAATCAACACCTGGTAATGGTCTTTCATGTCATCTCTCCTGATATTTTTTTGTGTACGAATTGGCACGAGATAGATTGTCAGATAATCGTTCGTTTTGAGTTGGGCGGTTTTGAGATTAGAGACTGGAGACTAGAGACTGGCGACTGGTCAATCTCTAGTCTCTAGTCCCCAGTCTCCTTTCAGACCGTAAACTTATCCCTGAACGATTAGAAACGAGTTCCTACGAGTTCCTATGAGTTCCCCTGAGCTACGCCATCTGCCGCCCAAACTGGCGACCAAATTGCATGAGGAACCCCAACGCCCGTTGCAGGTCGGGGTCGTTGATGGCTTTGAGCAGGCCAAAAAGTCCTACCTGGGGCGGGGGTGTCTGTTGGCTGGCAACCATCGCCTGGGCCATTCTACCCAATGTCCGCACCGCCTGCGGGTTCAACATCCCCGATTCGGCTTCGAGCAGGACATCGAACATTTCGCTCAGTTTTTCTACGGTAGCGGGTTGGGTGGCTTTGTCTACCAGACCGGCTCCGGCCTGGATGCGCCCCTGGATGTCGAAGCGGGTGGCGACATCGTCGGCTACGTCGCCCATCATGGCGAGCATTGCCGGAGCCTGATCGGCCAGGGCGAGGAGTTGTTCCAATTTGGCCATACGTTCCGGGTCGGTGAGTTTTTCGGCCAGGGCCAGGGCGGCTTTGAGACGTTGCTCGACATCTATGCCGTGCGCGGCCGCACGTCCCATCATCTCATCTACCGCATCCCCGGCCATTGCTACCATACCGGGGGCCTGATCCGCCAACGCCATGAGCTGGTCCAACTTGGCAACCAGCACCGGGTCGGTGAATTTTTCCGCCAGGGTGAGGGCAACTTTGAGCCGTTCCTCGATGTCAACGCCGTTCGCGGCCGCGCGCCGGGCCGCCTCATCCAACGCATCCCCAGCCATCGCCGCCATGCCCGGAGCCTGCTCCACCAGATCGGCCAGCCGGTTCACCGCCGACTCTACCCGCTCCAGCCGATCCAACAACCGCCCCAACATCGCCGCCGTCTGCGGCTCATTCACCCGCTGTTCCAACATTGCTAATCCATTCATTTGACCGTTTTCCATACCCCTCCTTGGGAAGTGAGCAGTGAGCAGTGAACAGTAATCAGTAATCAGTAATCAGTAGTCAACCGTTCACAATTCACCATTCACCATTCACCATTCAAAATTGCCTTCCCCCCCTAACCATTGACCATTCCTGGGTTCCGCCAGTTCTTACCCCTTCCTCTTATACGCTTCCGCCACCGGCTTCAGCGGCCGCCGCAACCAGAGCGGCCGCCGGTTGCCATCCGGGCTGACCTGGGAAGCGGGGCGGGTCATGTTCACCCACTCCCGGTACACGGCCATAGATTTGTCCGTGTCTACCCACACTTCACCGTAGGCTTCGGTCGCGGCCGCTTTGCGGACATTCACCGCCTTCTGCAACCAGCAATGCGCCCCACTGATGGGGTCGGGGTGGACGGCATGGGTCAGGTTTTGGTGAACCCCCACATCGTTCCACCAGACGCGGCTGGTATCCGGGTCGAAGGTTGACCAGGGTTGTGCCCCGTGCAGGATGTTAAGTTTGTGTTCGGAGCCGTTTTCACTCAGCTTCGCCAGGCTGGACATCCCCTGATTGACCCCGGTGTTTTCTTCCAACCGCCACCGCCCCAGGTGGTGGCTCATGGCGATAATGCCCGGCTTCATCCCTTCTGTCACCCATACCTTGTCAATGAAATAACCGATTTCCGTCTCCACCCGCACCAGATCGCCCGTCTGCACGCCGAGCCGTTGCGCGTCGCTGGGATGCATCCAGACCGGGTTTTTGTGGCTGATTTCGTACAGCCATTTGGCGTTGGCACTGCGGGTGTGGATGAGTGTGGGCAGGCGGAAGTTAGGCAGGAGAATCATCTCCCCTTTTTCCCGGTTGATATTGTCGGGGTGGACGTGGCTCTTGAGTGTCCAGGGAATGGTGTATTCCCGCTCTGTCCAGCCCCATTGGTGGACGGTGGGGCTGAAAAATTCGAGTTTGCGGCTGGGGGTGTCGAAACCTTCGCGGGGTTTGCCGTCTACGACGACGCCGATGGCTTTGCCATTCTCCAGGATACGAGCAGAAGGATCAACCGAAAATTGTGAATTGTGAATTGTGAATGGTGAATTGTGAACGAAGTCCCAGTCTCTTAGTCTCTCAATCTCCTTCTCAAACGGCTGGTAATTGGTTTGTTTGACCTCGAAGACGCCGTATTTACGCATGTACTGGAGTGGAGTGAGGGCTTCGGCCGCGGCCGCGGCCGGTAGTCCCGGCACGCTGTTCTCAAAAATCCACTGGTAATACTCGTCTACTGTGATGATCTGGCCGGGCCGGTACGGGCTTTCAAACCATTGCCGAATGCCCAAACTGCCATCCAGGTCCATCCGGGCGGAGAGTTCAATCCACCATTCGTTCTCTTCCCACACCTCGCCGGGGTTGGCTTCGTAGGTAAAACGCACCTTCTGGCCCAACTTTTCCATCGCCACCCGGCGCACCGGCTGGCGGAAAGCGATCCATTGCCCGGCGTGCGTCTCCTGGCTCATCAGGTCGTGCCGTTCCCCAGCGTGACCCATCGGCAACACATAATCGGCAAACCAGGCCGATTCGTTCCAGGTGGGGGTGAGGGCGACGTGGCACTTCATTTTGCTCTCGTCCTGCAACGCTTTGAGCCACATGAAGCCATCCGGGTTGATCCACATCGGGTTGTAGACGCGGGTGAAGTAAACGTCTATGTCGCCCCGCTCTTCTTCCAGGAAGTGGGGGAGCAGGAAACTCATCTCAAAATGGGCCAGGGGCCATTCGTCGGGCAGTTGGAGTTCGTTCCAGGCGTTGAAGGCGGGCGGCGATTTGAACGGCTTGGGCACAAATTTGTTCCATTCGCCGCCCGATGTGCCGCCCCGTGTGCCCACACTGCCGGTGAGCACGTTGAGGAACATGAGGCAACGGGCCACCTGCCAGCCGCCCAGATTGCCGATGCTGGCACTGCGCCACACATGGGCCGCCAGCCGCCCATCACAATCAGCGATGGTCCGGGCCGCTTCTTCGAGACGATCCACGGGAACCTGAGCGGTCGCGGCCGCACGTTCAAACGTAAACTCGCTGTACAAATCCTTCAGCACCAGGTCGAAATGTTCAAACTGAGGCGTGGGAGACTGAGAGATTAGAGACTGGAGACTGGCACTGTTCACTGCTAACTGCTTACTGCTCACTGCTTCCAGTGTGTCCGCCCAATTCACCCACCGCTCCACAAACGCCTTGTCATACAAATCATTCTGGATCAGGTAGTTGGCAATCGCCAGCAGAACATCCGACTCACTGCCGGGCCAGGTGGGGAGCCAGGTGTCGCTCATGCTGGCGGTATTGCTGAGGCGGGGGTCGAAGGTGATGATTTTGGCCCCGTTCATCTTGCCTTCGATGATGCGTTGGGCGTGGGGGTTGAAATAATGCCCGGTTTCCAGGTGGCTGGAGATGAGCAGGATGACCCGGGCGTGGGCATGATCGGGGCTGGGGCGATCCCAGTTGCACCAGAAGGCGTACCCGGCCCGCGCCCCAGACGAGCAGACGTTGGTGTGGCTGTTGTGGCCGTCTACCCCCCAGGCGGTGATACAGCGGTTGGTGTACCCATCTTCGCCGGGCCGCCCCACGTGGTACATGATGCCGTCGCGCCGTTTTTCCCGGCTGGCCCGCATCTTGGCCGAAATTTCATTTAACGCCTCGTCCCAGGTGATCCGTTTCCACTTGCCTTCGCCCCGTTTGCCCACCCGCTTGAGCGGGTAAAGGATACGTTCGGGGTCGTAGACCTGGTTGTGGGTGGCGGGGCCTTTGGCACAGTTGCGGCCGCGACTGCCCGGATGCACCGGATTGCCCTCAAATTTTTTAATTTCCAGGGTGGTTTTGTCCACGTAGGCCAGCAGGCCACAGGCACTTTCGCAGTTGAAGCAGGCCGTAGGCACAAGCATGTAGCGATGGGCTACTTTACGCGGCCAATCCTTGCCACTATATTCCACCCAATCATCCCAATATTCTGGCGGCGGGTACTGGCTCATCCGCCCATCGGGATGCTCGACGGTGATCATCTGCACATCGGCGGGGTTGGTATCGGCGAAGTCGGGCAGGGCGGTTCCGGCGACATTGGTGATGGTGGTGGGTTGCGGCCGCGTTCTTTCCGGCGGCGCACCGACTTTTAGCATAGTAGAGAGCAGGTTGAAAACGGATGGCTTTTGGCTCATAGGATTCTCTTTTGGGACGCGGCGAGGGTGGGACGCGGGGACGCGGCGAAACATCCCTCTGCCGATTCGTTAGCTACAATTGAATCGTCCATTGGTCTGGATTAGCGGCCATGCGGACAAGCTGACCCAGAATTTTGTCGTAACGATCGTCAAGTTCGTGGACTTGCGACTCGGGTAAATAACCAAACCGACGTGAAAACTCAAGCCAGACTCGCGTTTCTTCAGCTTCGCCTTCGGCATCGTTTAGTTTGTTGACAAATGATTTGGGATAACGGCGTTTACGCCAGGCTTCGGCCAAATTGGAGCAGACAGAGCGCGAAGAACGCCGAATCTGGTCTACCAGAGAATATTTTTCCTCGGCCGGAAATTGTTTGCTTAATTCATGGATAAGCACCGCACATTCCATCGCTGTCTGATAAACATTCAACTCTTTGTAACTACGAATGTTCGCCATAACTGACTCCTCGCCAGTCGTTTTTCGCCGCGTCGCCCCATCACCGTGTCTCCGCGTCCTAGCTGTTCGGTATTTCCTGAGGGGCCATGACGAAAGCGTACTCGAACAGGTAAAGGCCAACGATGGTGCAGATGGCGGCGATGGCTCCAAGAATGGGTAAACCGGAAAGGATGAGCACCAGCGGCACAACATGCCCCAAGACGATACTGCCCCACCAGAAATGGTTTTTGTAATGGCCATGGCTGATGTCATGGGCGGCGCGGGCGGCGACTTCGCTGGCGTGGGGAATGCCAAATTCGCCCAGCAAGGTAACGAAGAGGTCAATGAGCAACGCGGCCGCGAACACCACCCCCGCTACCTTCACAATCTCCACCGGTGTGCCAAACAGCCCCATCACCAACACCATTCCACTCCCGGCCATCAGGGCCTGCACAATCAGGTGAAACGGCAACAGCGGGCTTTGCCACAAATCCCGCCCTTCGGCCTGGGCAAACAGGAACGCCGTGTAAATAGCGGCCATGATGGCAAAGGGCAACCCCACCCAGAGGAAAACCGCCCGTAACAGTGGCACATCATAATCGAACAGATATGCCCCTAGCTCATATAGCCACCACAACCCGGTAATCGTGGACAGGCCAATCAAAATGACCGCCCCACGAGCGAGCCAACTGCGCCATTGCGGCCGCAATAAAATGTACAAAAACCGCTCCGGCTTCTCCAGGTCTAGCACTAGGAAGCCGGTTGTCAGGCCAATGAACAACAGGGAGAGAAAACCACCCACCAACGCCGTCAGCCCATCAAACGGGAACAGCTTCAACCCCCAACCCAGGGCCAACAACATAAAAATCCCCGACCCAATCCCCTTTGTCACCAGATAGGCCGGAACCGGCCAATGCCAGGGCACTTTATGCTGGGCGTTGTAACTCACCTGAATCATCTGCCCCGCCACTCGCTCCCCAATCTGGATGGGGCCGTTCCAGGGCTGGCCTTGCGGTTGGGACGTGCGGAGGGCGGTGCCGTTGGTGTGAGTCTGCGAGTTTGCGGGTTTGCGTGTGTGCGAATTTCCATGTTGGCCGTTACTCGCCCACTCGCCCACTCGCCCACTCGCAGACTCATTCCCTCGCCCACTCGCTCGCTCATGCAAGGGAATCACATCCGCCCACATAAACGTCTCTGGTGTCCGCTCAGTGGCGGTGGGGTGCATGACGACATCATTGCCTTCGATGTAGAACAGTTTGGGGGATGTGCCCTGTTCCGGTTTACGGACGGTCACGTTTTGGTGGGCCAAAACGTGGCTGATTTCACTGTTGGGGTCGTTCATGTCTCCGGCGATGATGGCATGTTCGGGGCAGACGACGACGCACGCCGGTTCCAGCCCGATGTCGGTGCGGTGGGCGCAAAAATGGCATTTGGCTGCCGTTTTGGTCGAGGGGTCAATGTGAATGGCGTCGTAGGGGCAGGCTTGCATACACGCCTTACAGCCAATGCAGAAGCTGTTGTCAAACTCCACAATGCCATCATCCCGCTGGTACATGGCTTCGGTGGGGCAGATGCGCACACAAGGGGGATTGGCGCAATGGTTACAGCGCGTCACCTGAAAATGGCGACGGGTGTCGGGGTAAGCCCCGGTTTCGACATATTTTACCCAGGTACGGTAGACGCCGAGGGGGACTTCGTTTTCGCTTTTGCAGGCGGTGGAACAGGCATGACAACCAATACATTTGCGGTTGTCAATGACAAAACCATAATTTTTATCGGTCATAGCACCTCAGTCCAGCGGATGAGAAAGTGGGAACGGGCAGAGTGAGACGATTATGCCGGGTGTCGCGGCCGCGTACAACCCATTATTCCCCCTTTTACCAAACCCTTGCCCACCCCTTACCCGTTCTTTACATACCCCTTTTGCGGTTCAGCCCCTTTCACCGCTAGAATAGTCTTCATGAACAGCAAAATCCTTATCGTTGAAGACGAAATCAGTATCCAGACCATTATCCGTACCTACCTGGAAAGTGCCGGATACATTGTCAAAGTCGTTACCAACGGCCCCGACGCCCTGGTGGAAGCCCGACAGTGGCAACCCGCCCTGATTGTGCTGGATTTGAACCTGCCAGGTATGGATGGGATGGAAGTAGCCGCCCGCCTGCGTGAAACCTCAGATGTGTATATTCTCATGTTGACCGCCCGTAGTGAAGAGATGGATCGCGTTGCCGGTTTGCGTATGGGAGCGGACGATTACCTGGCTAAACCATTCAGCCCGCGAGAAATGGTGGCCCGTGTAGAAGCCATTTTGCGGCGACGGCGGAGTGGCCCAGCCCCGGCCGCCACTCTCATTTTTGCTCATTTGACCATCAACCCGGAAAGCCACGAGGCTCTAGTCAATGGTGTACCATTGGAGTTGACGGTGACGGAGTTTCAGGTGTTGTGGCAGTTGGCGCAAAATGTGGGGCGTGTTCTCACCCGTGATCAACTCATCAACCAGGTGTGGGGTGGTTCATTTTATGGCAACGACCGGGTGGTGGATGTGTATGTGGGCCAGGTGCGGCGCAAACTGCAAGATGCCACGCACGAAACCCTTATCGAAACGGTGCGTGGAGTAGGGTATAAGTTTGTGGATAAACGCACTTAGTGAACGTCTAAAAATAACTTGGGTGGCGCGGTCAGGAGACCGGCCACAGCAGTTCCGTAGGTTATTTAATCCGCGTTCCTTAAAGACTGGTGACAGTAAGAACTTGAGTTTAGAGTTCGGAGCAAGAGCTAGAGGGTTTTCCAGAGTAATGACCTCTTGCTCTCCCCTCTCGCTCTAAACTCCAGTAAGAAGTGACCATTGATAATTGGCTATTAACCATTAACCATTTCTTTGAGTTCCCACGAGTCTCCCCATGCCCTGGTACAAACGATTACGCTGGCGGTTGATTGCCTCTCAATTTTTGGTGGCTTTTGTCGGGGTTAGCATGATGATGCTGGCAACCCGGCTCATTATTCTGGGCACAGCGCCCGATGTGATTCGGCCCCAACTGATGTCCCTGCTAGAAGACCCGGCCCAGATAACCCAAATCGAAGAAAATTTGATTTATGCCTTTCGGGATGCTGTGTTGGCCTCGGTAGCGGCCGCGGCCGCGGCCGCGATTACCGCTGGGGTGTTTTCCAGTTACCTGCTCTGGCGTACCCTCATTGCCCCTTTGCGCCAGATGGCCGATAGCAGTCGCCGGGTGGCGGATGGGCGTTATGCGGAACGGGTCATTGTGCCGGAGAACAGTGGCGAGGCGATGGCCCAACTGGTTGTCAGTTTTAACCAGATGGCGGCTACGTTGGAGCAGATTGAACAACAGCGGGTGAACTTGTTGGGCAATATTGCCCACGAGCTACGCACGCCGCTGACGAGTTTGAAGGGGTATCTGGAAGGGTTGATGGATGGGCTATTTCCTGCCAATGAGGAGACCTTTGCCTGGATGACGCAGGAGACGGAGCGGTTACGCCGGTTGGTAGATGATCTGCAAAACCTGTCACGTATTGAGGCGGGGCAGTTTAATCTGGATTTCCAACCGTTTGACTTGATGGGGGTGGTGAACAGGGTGGTGGCCCAACTGCGGCCGCAGGCCCAGGCCAAAGAACTTACCCTCACCCTGGAGGCACACCTGGCCCACGTCCATGCCGATGCGGATCGCACGGCCCAGGTTTTGTTCAACCTCATTGGCAATGCCATCCGCTACACCCCGGAGAAGGGGGCGATTACGATAACCCTGGCTTCAGAAGAGCGTTTTGTGCGCGTGGTGGTGCAGGATACCGGTATCGGTATTCCTGCTGAGGCATTACCTTATGTATTTGAACGGTTTTACCGGGTGGATCAGTCACGGGCGCGGGTGAGTGGGGGGAGTGGCATTGGCCTGACCATTGCCCGGCATCTGGTGTGGGCGATGGGAGGAGAGATCGCGGCCGCGAGTCAGGGCCCAGATCAGGGCAGTCGTTTCACCTTCACCTTGCCCCTCATACCCTGATTCCAACCGCCACACTTAGGGTTCACTCAAAATTAAGTTGAGTGGCGTGGTCAGGAAACCGGCCACAGCAAATGGGGAAATTATATAACTGCTAAGCCTGTTGCCTGAGCTTGTCGAAGGCAACACAGGGCTTCGATCGAAGAATCTCGCTCCCTGACTCAATTTGGGTGATTTCCGTTCCTGGACAATGTGATTTTTGTCACTACTTGCTTTGAGCAGTGCCAGTTAAATTCTTCTTCATCACAAAGTACCCTTTCGAGATCTGTTTTAGGGAGCTGCTATCAGGTACGTTGTCTTGTTCGTTGTAATAAAGGGCCGATTGCTTAGGGTTCGCTCAAAATTAAGTTGGGTGGCATAGTCAGAAGACCAACCACAGCAAACTCAAAGGTCATTTGCGAACGAACCCTTCGTTGCTTCGGGGGATGTGTTGTTATTTTGGCTTAACCTGGTAGTTTAATAAACATTTTTTGTCGAATAGCTGTGACCGGTCCCCTAATCGCACCACCCATTGCTATGCGGCAAACCTTGTATGTTAGATTACTAGTAGCTTTTTTCTTCCATCCTTCTCCTGAATAATAGCATTAACTGTTTGTTCACCGTGCAAGCAGCTGTCTGATTGCGGTACATTGATCCATTATCTCTTGGGGAGTGAGGGAGTTGGAAGCCAGGGTTCCAGATGACTTTTCTGCATGTGCCGAGAAGATCAGCCCCTCCCTCATACAGAATAACTCTGTAGCCAGATTCCAGTCCAAGAGTCAATAAACCATTTTGGAGGAGCATCATGAAGAAAGGTTTAGCAGTTTTGTTTCTTTTATTGTCAATCACGGCATTTTTGGTGGCCTGTGGGGGTACAGAAGCCAACAATTCAGCCAATAACACCGCTAACACAGCGGAAGAAGTAACCGAAACGGTCGCCCTGGATGAGTTCGATGCAAGTATGCTCTCATCATTTGCGGCCCTGCCTGAAGTTGTCGAGCCAACAGCCTATGAACTTAATGATGAAATGATCACATTGGGTCGTATGTTGTTTTATGAAACGCGTATTTCCATTAGCCAGGAAATTGCCTGTAACAGTTGTCACCTGCTCGATAACTATGGCGTAGATGGTCTGCAATTCTCCCTGGGGCATGATGGTAAACCGGTTGGCCGGAATTCACCGACCGTCTACAATGCGGCTTTGCATGTTGCGCAATTCTGGGATGGTCGCGCCGCTGATGTGGAAGCTCAGGCTCAGGGTCCCATCCTCGCTTCTGGGGAAATGGGTATGCCCGATCCCGAATATGTGATCACCGTTCTGAAAACCATTCCTGGCTATTTGCCGTTGTTCGAAGCCGCCTTCCCGGGTGAAGCCGATCCCATCAATTACGACAATGTGGGTCGGGCCATTGGTGCTTTTGAGCGTTACCTGGTGACCCCTGGCAGTTTTGATGCCTTTGTCGCTGGCGACGAATCTGCTTTGAATGAGCAAGAAACGCGTGGTTTTGCCTTGTTTGTGAATATCGGTTGCCCCTCTTGCCACTACGGCCCGGCTGTGGGTGGTGAGAAGTACGCCGTCTTGGGTCAAGTTGAACCCTATCCTGGTCTGACTGACGAAGGCCGGTTTGTTGTTACCGGGGATGAAGCCGATAAATTTGCTTTTAAGGTTCCCAGCCTGCGGAATATTGCCGAAACTGGTCCCTATCTCCACAATGGTAGTATTACTACATTGGAAGAGATGGTGACTTTGATGGCAAAACATCAACTGGGTAAGGAATTAACTGACGCTCAGGTTACGGATATTGTGGCCTTCTTAAATGCTTTAACCGGTGAAGTAGATGTTGATTACATCGCCGTGCCCGAATTTCCAGAAAGCGGTCCAGACACCCCTGGCCCGTATGAGGCAGAAGCGACCAATTAACAATTGGATGACCGCAGACCCAGGTTGAGTATGTCTGGCCTGGGTCTGTATGGGTGATCCTGTGGGAATATTCGATGAATGGGTACTTTTTGTGGTAAATGAAAAAGGCGACGACTAGAGAGCAGAACATGAATTTCCCCATGATGATGCTGTTTTCTGGGGATCACGCCATTGGTAATAAAAACGCCCATCTTCGGATGGGCGTTTTTATACTGTCAAAGGGCATACTCTGACATTTTTTCGCCCTGTCGCCGTCTCACTTTATCGTCGTGTTGGGTTTATCCAAGGCCACCCCCACCCCTAACCCCGCCCCCAGGGGCGGGGAACTATTTTCGGCGCGGTTTGGCGAGCGTCCGCTCGCCAAACCGCGCCGGTAGGTTTCTCCCCCCTTCCCTCTGGGATCAAAGGGGGATGGGTCTTCAGTCCAAATCTACCAATCTGTTGCCGCTAACAAAATGGCACTTTATGACCGTGGTAAGTATATACTGGCAGAAGAGAGGGGTGAGGGTTCAGTTCTTTTGGAGAAGTTGAACTTTTCGCCCGACTGAACGCTTACACTTCTTGACTGAATGATTACAGAGAGGGTAAATAAAACTGCTATGTTTATCAAAAAACAAAGTGACATTGCCATCCCTTCGTCCGAGATAACTCCGGAGTCTGTTTATTTGAACCGGCGCCAGTTTATGAAAGGCGCGGCCGCGTTGTCGGTTACTACTTTGATTGCGGCCGCGTGTCGTTCTCGCAACGACACCCCGTCGGGTACACCCTCAACCCCAGCCCCCCCTGAAGATGTCCTCACGCCGGAAGAAGATGTAACCGGCTACACCAACTTCTATGAATTCTCTACCGATAAAGAGGCTGTTGTTATGGCCGCCCAGGGTTTTCGGACTTCTCCCTGGGAAGTGGAAGTGGGGGGATTGGTGCGTCATCCTGGTATCTACAATGTGGATGATCTACAAACTCAATTTGACCAGGAAGAGCGTATCTACCGCCTGCGCTGTGTTGAAGGTTGGTCTATGGTAATTCCCTGGTTGGGTTTTCCCTTGAAGAAACTGTTGGAGAAGGTTGAACCCCTGACCACGGCCAAACACGTCCGCTTTGAAACACTCTATGAACCTGAACTCATGTCTGGTCAGCAAAGTGACTGGTACGAATGGCCGTATGTGGAAGGGTTGCGCCTGGATGAAGCCATGAACGATCTCACACTCCTGGCCACAGGTCTTTATGGCAAAGCGTTATTGCCGCAAAATGGTGCGCCTCTTCGTCTGGTTGTTCCCTGGAAATATGGGTTCAAAAGCATCAAGTCTGTTGTCAAAATTGAACTGGTAGATTATCAGCCTACTTCTCTGTGGATGTCGGCTTCGTCTGAAGAATATGGCTACTATGCCAACGTGAATCCGCAAGTACCCCATCCGCGCTGGTCACAGGCCACGGAACGGCGCATTGGCGAACTCAGTCGCCGCAAAACAATGCTCTTTAACGGGTATGAGGAGCAGGTCGCTTATTTGTATGAGGGGATGGATTTGGCCGTCAATTTCTAATTTTTTAAGTGTTTTGTTTTTTAAATCGTTGACTTAACGGCGCAGTTCTTGCCAGGTGGCAAATGCCTGGGCGAAACTGGTTGCCAGGTCGGGGGTGGGGGCATCCAGGATGACTTCTGGTTTACCGGCAGGGGGTAGACCATGAGGGTAGCGCATGGTGATTCGGCTGAACACGCCCGCGCCATGTCCAATGTAACATTCCGGGGCGGGCAGGTGGACGGTGAACGAATCGGCCAGACCCAAACGCACGAGAATCGCATCGGCGGCTGTTTGGCCCTGGGCCGCGGCCGCGCCCGCCGCTCGTGGGTAAGGGGTCTTTGCCGCATCTCCAATCACAAACAAACCCGGTTCATCCGTTTCGTACCCTGCCCCCACTGGCACGAATACTCCTTCACCTGGTAAATGGCGCAATAAGGGTGAGCGTATATGAGGCGGAACGATTAACGCCAGATCATGTGCCACCCTTTTGCCATCTTGCGCCACCCATTGAGTCGCGTCTGCTTCACTCCATTGGGGAACAAAGCTGGTATGAACGGTGACACCGGCGGCCGCAGATGCCGTTAGTAAAAACTCCGGTACACCCTGCCCAATTACGGCTAATGGTTTTTCTTCTGGGGTGGTCAGGATTACCTGGACGGGCCGACTGTGGCTCCGGTAATAGTCGGCTAACTGCATCGCCAGGCTGAACGGTGCAGGTGGACAGCGATAAGGTAAACCGGAAATAGCGACCACGACGGTGCCTTGAGTCAGGGAGGTGATGGCAGGCATCGCGGCCGCGGCGGTGGTGGGACTCCAAAAGGCAAAGCGGTTAGCGGCGGTGGGGATGGCGTCCAGAGTCAGACCCGGTGCGGCAATGACCGCATCGGCGGCGATAGACACCCCCTCTACAACTACACCCATACCAGAGACAGAGTGGGCTTCACCTGCCTGCACCTGGATACCTGGTTTTACTAACGGCTGTTGCCAATGGTGGAGTGGTTGTTGCCCTAAAGCGGTGGATAGCGTGCCGGGTAGGAATTCGGCTACTCCCCCCCGTTCTACAAGGATAATTTCGATTTGTGTGGCGGCCCGGGTCTGGAGACGGTTCGCGGCCGCAATGCCCCCTGGCCCAGCTCCTACAATGATGACGCGTTTCATAATAATGGTCTCACAATCGTTTCCAAATCTTCCGGTGTAATTTGCCCTTGGTGGATGGTATCAATATTGCCATTCCGGTCCAGAACAAAGGTGGAGGGAAAACTACGTACCCCATACGCTCGAATGGCCTGTCCGTAAAGATCAGGAATCACGGGGAACGTAAAACCGGATTCCGTAATGAAAGCGTTGATTGTGTCGTGATCTTCCTGAGCATTGACAGCCAGCACAACCAATCCTTCGGCTTTGTGGGCCTCATAAACGGCCTGGATGCCCGGCATTTCGGCCCGGCAGGGGGGACACCAGGTGGCCCAAAAGTTGATGACAACCACATTACCCGCGTAATCAGCCAATGACACGTCATTGCCCTTGAGGGTTTGAAGCTGGAAATCGGGAGCCGGGGAGCCTATGGCCGCAAGCCCGGATCCTTCACTATCACTGGCAGATAAACTTAACCCTAACCATAACCCGATACCGGAAATGACAAGAACCACACCAATCCACAAGAAGGTATGGGGATGCATGCCGTTGCGGCGTCGTGTTCGTTGTTGGCGGGAGCGGTTAAGGAGGGATGGATTCATAGTGAACTCCTTGTATTTAACATCTCTGGTTTGTCGCGCTACCGCTCCTTATCCTAAGGGTTCGTAAAAATATAACTTCCCCGTTCAGACCTGACAGGTTTTCCGAAAACCTGTCAGGTCTTGAGGGAACTTAATCTTTTATGGACCCTAACCTTGCCCACCAGGGCGAGGGAATCAGCGCCGTTCTCTCTGGGAGGGAACTGTACTGGGGAAGGGGCGGAATGATTACGCTGGGTTTAATGCTAAGGATAAATAACGGATCTTTCGGAATTCGTGGGGTGCGGCTAGATGTAGGGGTGGGCCTTGTGCCTACCCCGCCGAGGGCAACCACAAGGGTTGTCCCTACAGATGGGGTCAATCCCCTGAAATCCCAAAGACCCTAAATAACTTGTTCGCTAGGAGTAGCACGGTCAGGAAACCGGCCACAGCAAATCGCTAAGTTAATTGCGAACGATTGCTAACTACTTAGATGTAACGCGGCCGCAGATGTGACATATTCAGGCATTGTTTTTGCCCTTACATAATTCTTACCCAATCTTCGTCTAACATTTACTCCTCACCGCTACAATTCCGTACTTGTGAGATAATTCACAATTGTCTATTTGCTAAGCCCCACCCACATCAAGTAAAAGGGAAGGGGTGAGTCAGAACGAGGAGCATTATGTTCAAAGCTTTATTCCAATCACATAAATCTACCGTTAAACAAATGGCGCCCGCCGAGTTACAGGGTCTTATTAAGGCGAAAGACCCGGTTGTGACGTTGGATGTGCGTAGTCCGGAAGAGTATGCCCGTGAAGGACACATTGCTGGCGCACGCCTTATGCCATTACCGGTGGTAGCGGCACGCAGTAATGAACTGCCCCGTGATGTACCTATTGTCTGCGTGTGCCGTTCTGGGTCACGGAGCCAGGTAGCCTGTGAATCATTGCGCCAACAAGGCTTCACTAATGTAAGCAATATGTCTGGGGGAATGTTGGCCTGGCGGCGTGCCGGTTTCCCTGTTAAGTAAGGAGTGTACCAGATGACCTCATCAGCCCCTGTCTTGCCCGGTAAAACAAAACGATTTCAGTTGCGGGATGTTCTCCCTGTTTGGGGTTGGGCACGTACCTACAAACGGGGTGACCTGGTGGGGGATGTAATGGCTGGTCTCATCGTCACGGTGATGCTGGTTCCCCAGAGTATGGCCTATGCTCTGTTGGCGGGGTTACCCCCCCAGGTGGGGCTGTATGCCAGTATTTTGCCTCTGGTCTTATATGGGTTATTGGGAACGAGTCGGGCGTTGGCTGTGGGGCCGGTGGCGATTGTTTCCTTGCTTGTGGTTTCTGGTGTCAGTCCATTGGCCGAGCCGGGGAGCGTTCAGTATGGGCAATTGGTGCTGACGCTGGCCTTTCTGGTGGCGCTTATCCAGGTGGGCATGGGGTTGGTGCGGCTGGGCTTTCTGGTCAACTTTATGAGCCACCCGGTATTATCTGGTTTTACCAGCGCGGCCGCGCTGGTTATCGGCTTTAGTCAACTCAAACACCTGCTCGGCCTCAGCATACCCAATCTGGATTTCTTCCCCCTGGTCTGGTATGCCCTCAGCCACTTGAGCGAGACAAATCTCATCACCTTTGCTCTCGGTGGTAGTGGCATTCTTGTTTTGCTTTATTTTCGTTATGGCCTGGGAACCCATCTACAACGATTTGGTTTGCGGGCAAACCTGGCCCTGCCTCTCAGCAAAAGTGCCCCTTTGGTTATTGTCTTGCTGGGAACCATTCTCGTGTGGGCTTTGCATTTGGATGAAGTCGCCGGGGTCAAAATTGTGGGCAGTGTGCCCGCCGGTTTACCCCAGATCACTTTTCCGCAACTGGATCTAAGCGTCTGGCAGGCGTTGTTACCGACGGCTCTGGTGATAAGTTTTGTGGGTTATATGGAGAGTATCGCCGTGGCTAAATCCTTAGCCAGCAAACGGCGACAAAAGGTAGTCGCCAATCAAGAACTGATTGCTCTGGGGATTGCTAATCTGGGGGCCACATTTAGTGGTGGTTATCCAGTAACCGGTGGTTTTAGCCGGTCGGTAGTTAATTTTGATGCTGGGGCCAATACAGGCCTGGCTTCGATGATAACGGCTGGTTTGATTGCGCTGACGGTGATTTTTCTGACCCCGCTCTTTTACTTCTTGCCGCAGGCGGTTTTGGCGGCCATTGTTATTGTGGCCGTAGCGGGACTCATTGACCTGGGCACGTTTCGGCATATCTGGCGCTACAATCGGGCCGATGCCATCTCTTATGGGGTCACTTTTCTGGCCGTACTTTTGTTTGATGTGGAAATAGGTATATTGATTGGCGTCGTGACGGCCATCTTGTTTTTTGTATATCGCACCAGTACACCTCATGTGGCGGTTGTGGGGCGGGTGGGGGAGAGCGAGATTTACCGTAATGTGTTGCGCCATGAGGTGCAATGCTGGCCTCAGGTGGTCGCTGTGCGTATTGATGAAAGCCTTTATTTCGCCAATACCAAATTTTTGGAAGAGACCGTTTTAGGGTTGATTGTCGAGCAACCTGAGGTCGAACATTTCGTTTTGATTGGTTCAGCCATTAACTTCATAGATGCCAGTGCCCTGGAAACTTTGGAAGCCTTACAGCGCCAGTTAAAAGACGCAGGTGTGGCGTTTCATCTGGCGGCGATTAAAGGGCCGGTGATGGATCGGTTAGAATTGATTGGTTTTGTGGATCATATTGGCCGCGGCCGCATTCATATGAGCACCCATGAGGCGATGAAGGCGATTGGTGTTTTGGATGAGGACGGCTATTGATTTTGTTTTAGGGTACGCATGGCTCGTTCGTAACGATGATAGGCGGGCCAGAGTTCAGTTACCAAAGTTTCGACTTCAGCCCAGTCCCCTTTTATACACAATTTCTCCAGGGCCAGACTGAGGGCCTGCATTTCACTTGCGCCCATAAAACTGCTACAACCTTTAAGTTGGTGCGCGGCTTTGCTTAAGGCAATGTTGTGTTGTTGTTGATTCGCTGTGGTAATTTCCCGGATCAATTCTTTTACGTCGGTTTCAAATTGTTCTTTCAGGTCAATGATCAGCCCCATGTATTCGTCACCGTATAAGGATTTGAGGATGGCTATGTCTAGGGGGGGGAGGCGGAGGGGGCCAGTGGCTGGCCGCGGCCGCGTGATGGGTGTGCATTTCCGCAAGGCCTGGGCCAGGGCCTCGATTTGTACCGGTTTGCTCAGGTAATCATCCATTCCTACGGCCAGGTATTCTTCTCGGTGACCGGAAAGGGCATTAGCGGTTAAGGCGATAATACGCGGCCGCGCTTCCTTTGACCATTCGGCCTGAATCCGCCGGGTTGTGGTTGGCCCATCCATTTCCGGCATCTGCACATCCATCAACACCACATCATATACCTGGCGCTGTAAAGCCGTCAGCACTTCTTCCCCATTAGCGGCCACATCGGCCCGGTAGCCAAACCGTTCCAGCAAACGCAACGCCACTTTCTGATTCGTCATATTATCTTCCGCCAGCAGAATACGTAAAGGATGTTCTTGCGCCATCTCTCGGTATGCCATCGGTGAAGGACGATGGAGACGATGAAGCATGGAGGATGTGGCTGGTGTGGTAGCGAACAGGTTATTTAAGGCCAGGTATAGCTGATGTGGTTTAAGCGGTTTTGCTAACTGGGCCAAAATGCCCCACTTTTCGGCTTCTGGCAGGCGGTACCCCAAAGAGGAAAGCAAAACCAGGGGAAAGGCACGTTCACCAATAGATTCATGGATTTTTTGAGCCAGGGTCAGGCCATCCATTTCTGGCATTTGCATATCCAATATTGCCAGATCAAAGGCTGGTTCTTGCTGTAACCGGGCCAGAGCGGCACGTCCATCAGCAACGGATTCTACTAACATGCCCCATGCTTCCGCTTGAAGGGTCAAAATAAGACGGTTTGTCTGGTTATCATCTACTAACAATACGCGTTTACCGGTCAGGTATTCGGTGGGTTCGGCGACGGCGGTGGGTAATTGGTGCGGGTGAATCTGAACATGGATAGTAAAGTGGAAGGTGGAGCCACGGCCTGCTTCGCTTTCCACCCAGATTGTACCGCCCATCAGTTCTACCAGGTTTTTGCTAATAGCCAGACCTAACCCTGTACCGCCATATTGGCGGGTGGTTGAAGCATCTACCTGACTAAACGCCAGAAAAAGGCGGTTGAGTCTGTCTTGGGGAATGCCGATACCGGTGTCACGCACGGCAAAATGTAGACGGCAGATATGCCCGGTGTTTGTGTTGGGAGGGGCTGGTTCGTTTTTTACGGTGACAACGACTTCACCCTGGGGGGTAAATTTTACGGCGTTGCTGATGAGGTTGACTAATACCTGGCGTAAACGGGCATCATCACCAACGAGGGTGGGTGGCACATCATTGGCTATGATGTACATCAGATCTAGTTGTTTGTCTAGAACCTTAGGGGCGGACAGGTCTAAAGCCTCTTCGATGCAGGTACGCAGATCGAAGGGGTGTTCTTCCATCTCTAAATGGCCTGCTTCAATTTTAGAAAAGTCGAGGATATCGTTGATGACGGTGAGGAGGGCATCGCCACTGCTACGGACGGTATCTACAAAGTCAGCCTGTTCCAGGTTAAGGGGGGTATCCAATAACAGGTTGGTCATACCGATGATGGCGTTGAGGGGGGTACGGATTTCATGGCTCATGTTGGCCAGGAAGGAGCTTTTGGCCTGCGCGGCCGCTTCTGCTACTTCACGGGCATGCTCCAATTCTTGTTTAACTTGTTCGTTGGCCAGGGCCAGCCCCATGAGTTCGCCTACCTGGCGTAACATCTCTAGCCGCACAGGTTCCCGTGAGGGATATGGCTCTGTGTACAGGAAAAGAACGCCACGAATTTCGGTGGCATGAACCAGGGGCACAATGTAATGGCCGTGCTGGGTCATTCCTTCGTAATGATGGGTGTGGCGGTGATCGGTAAAACAATCATCGGAGATGAGGAGTTCGCCGCTCGCGGCCGCGTAGCCACACAGGCATGTGCCCAGTAGGAGTGGGTTTTCCTGGCAGGCCAATGGGTAGGAAAACTGCCCCTGAAGTGAGAACATTTCCAGGTGATTGGCGTGTTGCGGCCGCAAGAAAACGCCGGACTTTGGCTCTACCTGAAGCCCTCGCATCATCATCAAATAGGCCAATACATCCTCAAACCGTTCGGCTAAGGGTCGTTGTTCCTGTAATATGCGGGCGATAATCGCTTTGGCCAGAGCTGATTCTCGTTCAAAGGCCTGACGCTGTTCCTGTTCTACCAGGTTGGTAATATCACGTTGGATAGCCACATAGCCGAGCATTTTACCTTCGGCATCGCGAATGGATGTGTTTGTGGATTGGGTCCAAAACAGGTCTGGTGTGGGGGCGGGTTGCCCCATCACGGGCAAGCTAAGGGTTTGTTTGCGCTGGTTGAGGATGCGGCCGCGCCACACCTCTCCCCGCTTCAATGTATCCCATATATTGGCAAAGAAGTCGGCACTCATATGACCACTCCGCAGAATGCTGATAGGTTGCCCGATGGCTTCGGCGGCAGGCCAGCCCGTAATCTGGGTAAAGGCCGGGTTCACGTATTCAATAATGGCCTCTGCATTGGTAATAAAAATAGCATCGGCACTAGATTCAATAGCCATTGCCAGTTGCTGTAATTTTTGTTCAGTGCGCTGGCGCTCAGCCATTTCTTGCTGTAGTTGGGCATTGGCCGCTTTGAGCGCGGCTGTTCTTTCTTCTACGCGTTCCTCTAATGTTTCATAGGCCATTTGTAATATTTCTTCGGCTCTCTTGCGGTCGGTAATGTCTCGGGAGACGCTTAACAGGCAGGATTGGCCATCAAATTCAATAATTTCGGCAGAAATAAGGGAGACGCCAATGCCCCCAGATTTGGTTTGGTGGCGGGCTTCAAAATTACGGACAAAGCCATATTTATAGATAAGCTGAACAAAACGTTCCCGATCAGAGGGGTCGGCCCATATGCCCAGTTCTGTGGATGTGTGCCCAATGATTTCTTCACGGCTATAACCGGTATTGCGTATGAAGCTGTCATTGATTTCTAGATAACGACCGTCGGCCAGGGAACTCAGGATGATGGAGTCGGGGGTAGCGCGAAAGGCTTTGGCAAATCTTTCTTCAGATTGGCGCAAGGCGGCTTCACTACGGGTACGCCGGTCAATTTCCTGCCGTAATTCCGTCGTGCGGGCTTCTACTTTTTGTTCCAGTTTATCCTGGTAGGAACGTAAATCTTCTTCCGTCCGTTTAAGGCGCATCTGGATTTCGATCCGGGCTAACATTTCAAACCTATCAAATGGTTTTACGACGTAGTCGCTGGCCCCACGGCTGAAAGCCATTATTTTGTCTTTTGTCTGAGCCATGGCGGTCATGATAATGACTTTTATGCCTGCCAGGGTGGGATTGGTTTTGATGACGTTTAGGACCTCAAAGCCATTCAGGCCGGGCATCATGACATCCAGGAGGATCACGTCTATGTCTGGGTGCTCTTCTAGAATTACCAGGGCGTCTACCCCAGACGCGGCCGCGATGACTTCGTAGGTGTTTTTATCCAGAGCCATTTTGACATATTCGCGGGCTATCTCTTCATCATCTACAACAAGAATTTTGGTTTTCTTAGTCATCGTTTATTGCCTCAAACGTAACCGTTCAGTTGGGGTAATTCATCTGCCAGCTCGCCCGGTGGTTTTACGACCGGGCTATCGTAACAAAGGCTGTTGGTCTGGCGTTTTAGCCTGTAGGGCTTCGTCTATTTAGCCCGGCGGTCAAACCGCCGGGCGGGGTAACTGAACGCTTACCCTCAAATGGGGTATTGTGAACGGACATTACGCACCAGCTTCTGTGGCTGACTCATGATGCTCCCGCACGAAATCCTTCAATCAGGTAGAGTAAGTCAACTTTTTGGAACGGTTTGGTGATAAACGCATTGGCCCCCACGGTTTTGGCCCGTGCTTCATCAGCTTGTTGCGCGGCCGCAGTCACCATGATGATCGGTATGTGGCTGGTGTGCGTATTCCCTTTCAGCGTTTTGCAAATATCATAACCGGAAATTCCGGGCATCCAGGCATCCAACAAAATCAGGTCAGGCTGTTCGGTCATGGCCGCTTTTAGCCCGGTGCCGCTGGTAGTCGCACTGAGGATGTCATAATCATCGCTCAAAATGTGCCGGGTGAGGGAAATCGCATCCTCTTCATCATCAATGAGCAAAACACGAGGCCTTTTTTGCGCGGGAATTGTGGGTTTACCGTTGTTGGAAACAAAAGCCGTGGCTTTGAAGATGTCGGTCTGGTTGGTAGGGGGGGTGCTGGTCGCGGCCGCGAACGGCAGACGCACATGAAACGTCGAACCGTGCCCAAACTCACTCTCTACCCATATCTGACCGTTGTGAGCTTCCATAATCCCCTTCACTATCGGCAAACCCAATCCTGTACCCCTAGCCATAAACGCTTCCTTCCCTGATTTATGCCGGGTAACATCCCCC
>JAGNBF010000178.1 GCA_018004935.1 Chloroflexota bacterium
GTCGCCGTCTCCCTTTATCGTCGTGTTGGGTTTATCCAAGGCCACCCCCACCCCTAACCCCGCCCCCAGGGGCGGAGAACTATTTTCGGCGCGGTTTGGCGAGCGTCCGCTCGCCAAACCGCGCCGTGGGGTTTCCCCCCTTCCCTCTGGGATCGAAGGGGGATGGGTCTTCAGTCCAAACCTACCAATCTGTTGCCGCTAACAAAATGTCACTTTATGACCGTGGTAAGTATAGTCAGCTTGTCAGCATTTCAGCCGTTGGCTGAAATGCTGACTGCTAAAAGGCTATCCCCAAAGGAGAAACTTATTATGCACCCACTAGTTGAGCACCTTCATTTTTCACGTTCAGAGTTTGTGCGTTGTCTGGCGGGCATCACGCCCGAAGAGGCGCAACAGCGGCTGGGGCAGATGAACAGCATCAGTTGGATGGTGGGCCATCTGGCGGATCAGGAGAACCGGTATTGGGTGCGAATGGGGCAGGATAAGGCCCTGTTCCCGGAGTTGAACCACCTGGTAGGGTTTGGTCAACCGGCCAGCACTCCGCCGCTGGATGAAATGTGGGGGATATGGCGCGAAGTGACCGCGGCCGCGGACACCTATCTCCTCACCCTCACCCCTGACATCATGCAGACCTTCTTCCTGCGCGACGGCAAACCGGTGTGGGAGAGCGTCGGCACGCTATTGTGGCGGAATGTCCATCATTACTGGTTCCACACCGGTGAGGCCCACGCCGTGCGCCAATTGCTCGGCCACAAAGAGTTGCCCCAATTTGTAGGGGATATGAGTGCGGCCGCGTACCGTCCCGAGTAAAACATTTGTTGAAGTAAAGAAGAAGAGTTTTCACCGCTAAGACGCGAAGGGCGCGAAGATTTTCTCTGGACTTTTCCCCTCTTGGCGGTCTTGGCGTCTTGGCGGTTCCATATTCTCCCCTTACACCATGATTGAGATACACCTTTTGACAAGCCTGGACGCGGCCGCGGTCAACCGCATCATCACCGGCTACACGTCACACGAGACCTTCACCGTCACCTACAGCGACACCCCGGAGTACACCGCCTTCACCCTACGCCAGACCCCCCTGCCCCAACCCTACGTCAAACAGTTTGAACCCACCGACGAGGCCACTCTGCAACGGTACAACCAGATACTCACCGAGGGTTACGCCTACGGCGCGTATGATGGTGACCTGCTCATCGGGTTACTCGTGGCCGAACCCCATTTTTGGAACCACACCATCTGGGTGCATGAGTTTCATGTGGCCGAGGGCTACCGTCAGCAGGGGATTGGGGCGCAACTGATGGCCGTCGTGTCCGCCCAGGCCAGCCAGAACGGCTTTCGCGCCCTCGTCTGCGAGACTCAAAACACCAACGCCCCGGCGATCCACGCCTACCGCCGCCTCGGTTTTCGCCCCGAAGGGGTAGACATCGCCTACTATACCAACCAGGACTACCCCGGCGGTGAGGTGGCGGTTTTTATGAAGAAGCGATTGGGGTAAAGAGTGGTGGGTACACAAACGTGTCTTGAATTGTGCTATTACATTTAGTATCATAATTCCGTGAGTAAAGTTGATAAAATCCTCGAACAGATGCAAAACAATCCCCGCGACTGGCGGATTGAGAGCCTGAAAACAGTAGCCACGGCTCACAACATTGAGTGGCGACAACGCGGCACGAGCCATGTCGTCTTTGTTCGACCGGATGGGCAGACGTTGCCTGTCCCAGCACATCGCCCTATCAAACCAATTTACATCAAGAAATTTATTGACTTTGTGAGAGATTGAACCATGAGAGATCTGAACCTTTATCCTTTTGAAGTTCGCCCCTTGTCAGAAGAAGAAGGTGGGGGGTTTCTTATCTCTTTTCCCGACTTTTCCGAATGTATTTCGGATGGAGAAACGGTTGAAGAGGCGATTCACAATGGGCGGGACGCTTTAGAAGAAACCATTGCCGCTCTAGAAAGCATGAATCTTCCCGTGCCTGAACCCAATAGCGGGGGTAGTTTCAGCGGCAAGTTCATTCAGCGCGTGCCCAAGAGTTTACATGCTCGACTGGCGGCACGAGCCAGGCAAGAGGGGGTCAGTATGAATTTGCTGGTGACTACCATGCTGGCAGAAAATCTCGGTCGGGGCAGTACCGCCTGATCCGTTAATGTACGAGGATTATCACTCATGCACATGGCTGATCCGCCCCATCCGGGAGAATTTATTCGTGAAGTCTATTTAGAAACTTTGGCCGTGAGTGCGCGTAGGGTCGCGGCCGCGATCAAAGTCTCACCCTCTACCTTATCCCGCATCCTCAACGGCAAAAGCAGTGTCACCCCGGAGATGGCCTTACGCCTCGCCAAAACATTGGGACGCTCTCCTGAAAGCTGGCTGGCCCTGCAAAACAGCTACGACCTCTAGCAAATGCGCCAACATTTCGATTTGGCTGTGGTCGAAAAGCTTGAATTTGTTGTATGAAACAAAATGCGATTGGTTAACCGTGAAGGAACCGGAGTAAAGCTTCCTCAGAATTTGTCCTGAGCCTGCCGAAGGACACCGTTCTGGGGCAATCCGTTCGCATCTGAAGATGCTCACTCCTCTATCCCGGTGGATTCAATAGAACTGAAAACAGAAAAGGGGGGCTGACTCGGTATGAGTCAGCCCCCTTTTTTGTGAATGACGAATGGAGTAGTGGCAGTTTTTGTCTTTCTCAGCAGACGAACAGCCTGAAAGGCCGTTCTACAACCCAGTCAAACGGGCACCCCTATCACCAATACACCAATAACCAATAACCCTCTTTACGCCGCGTCGCCGTGCCAGAGTTGGCGCATTTCGGGGGAAGTGGCGAGTAGGGTTTCCAGGGTGCCTTCGGCTTCGATGCGGCCGCTTTTCAGCACGATGATGTGGTCGGCGCGGCGCAGGGCGGCCCGGCGGTGGGAAACGACGAGGCAAGTAGGTGAGTAAGCGAGTGAGCGAGTGAGCGAGTCCAGACCGTCGTCATCAAGCGTTTCACTTGACTCTTGCTCAAACATGCGCTCCCAGAGAGTGCGCTCTGTTTCTACGTCGAGGGCGCTGGAGAGGTCGTCGAAAACGTATAGTTCGGGGGAGCGGGCGAACATACGCGCGGCCGCGCTCCGCTGTATCTGCCCACCCGATAACTTCACCCCACGGGGGCCAACCTTCGTATCCAACCCATCGTCCAGATGGGGCACATCCCGATCCATCACCGCACTGTACAACGCCCCCGTCACATCCACCGACTTCTCCGGCAGACCCATCAGCAGGTTGTTTTGCAAGGTGTCGCTGAACAGCCGGGGAACCTGCCCGGTGTAAGCGGCACGCGGCGGGGTGAAGAAGTTGTCCCGTTCCGCCGTCACATCCTGCCCATTCCACAACACCTGCCCTTCACTCACCGGGAGCAGGCCCAGCAACACCCGCAACAACGTCGTCTTGCCGGAGCCGATGCGCCCCGTCACCACCGTGAACGAGCCACGCGGAATACTCAGGTTGATGCCTTCGATCCCTTTGCCTGTGGAGGGGTAACGATAGGTCAGGTTTTGCAGTTCCAGATGGCGCAGACGATCCGCCGGTGTCCAGGCCAACGGTTCAGCCGCCGGGAATGTCCCATCCAACGGCACATGAATCTGCTCAACGATGGCCGTCTGCGGCGCGTTCTGCAACACATATTGCATCCGCTCCACCGAGACATTGGTCTGTTTCTGCACCGCCAACAGTTGCCCTATGTGCATCAACCCATCCGTCACCGGCCACAAGTAGGCCACAAACAGGGCGAAGTCGCCGATAGTGAAGCTGTCGTTGCTGATCGCCTGCCCGGCCAGCAGAAGGATGACCCCCGTGCTGATTTCGATGGTGCTGGCGAAGGAGGTGTTGAGCAGTTCCATGAAGAGGGTATCTTTGAGCGCGGCCGCACGCCGGTTTTCGTTCAGTTCGGCAAAACGGCGTAGGACCCCTTTGTACCCATGGGCCACCTTGATCGCCTGCACCGAACCAAACAGTTCGGCGATGAAACCGGTGACGCGGCCATGTGTTTTCCGGCTTTGCAGGCGGTACTCTTCCAACTTTTTCCGCATCAGATTGGAAAGGATGATGACGACGATGAGCGGAACCAGGACACCCAGGGTGATGCGGCTGTTGACGCGGAACAGCACGATCAGCCCCACCACTGCGCCCAGACCGAACCCCATCAGGTCAACCAGCCAATCGGTGATGAAGAACATCAGCCGTTCCACATCCCCCCGGAACCGGCTAACCGCTTCACCCGGCGAACCAGGCAACGCGGCCGCGCCCGGTTGCCGCAGGATGTATTTCATCATGTTCAACTGGAGCGAGCCATAAACGTGCATACGGAACGGGACGTAGGTGAGGATGCCCATGTACAGGGAGACAAACTTACCCACGCCAATCCCCACCAACAAGGCCACGAGTGCCCAGATGGTCAGGGACGCGGCCGCGTTGTCCGTAATACGGTCAAAAATCGCTTTCGTCACCAGCCCCGGCCACAACATCGCCGTATGAATCACCATCCACAGGAAGGAGTTCAAGGCAAACAGCCCCGGTCGCTGGCGGATAAAGGCAATAGAAGCTTTGCTAGTATTCATAACTAAATCCTTGGGGAGATGGAGAGATTAAGAGACTAAGAGACTAAGAGATTATCCAGTCTCTCAGTCTCTCAGTCTCCAGTCTCCAGTCTCCAGTCTCTCCCTACACCAACACCTGCTCCATCCCCGTCCGCATCAACTCACTGAAGCGGGTATCCGGGTCGGCCAGCAGGGCTACACGGTTGCCATGTTCCAGCACCGCCCCATCCTGCAAGATGAGGATATCATCGGCCCGTTGTACCGTGGCCAGACGATGGGCCACGATAATGGCGGTGCGGTTGTGGAGCAGACGGTCAATGGCCCGCTCGATCAGTTGCTCCGTCACCGGGTCCAGCCGGGACGAGGCTTCATCCATGATGATGAGGCCGGGGTCTTTGAGGAATACCCGGGTAAAAGCCAGCAACTGCGCTTCACCGGCCGAAAGTCCGCGGCCGCCTGCCGCCAACTTCGTATCCAACCCTTTGGGCATGGATTTGAACCAGTCACCCAGCCCCAGCATTTCGATGGCCGCGATGATTTTGTCATCGGGGATAGAGGGGTCGAAGAAGGTGAGGTTGTCACGCACCGACGCCTGGAACAGTTGCACCTCTTGTGTCACCATGCCCACACTGCGCCGCACATCTCCCAACTTCACCTGGCGCAAATCCTGTTCGCTCAGGCAAACTGCGCCACCATCCGGGTCATGGAAGCGGAACAGCAGGCGAGTGATAGTCGTTTTGCCACTGCCGGTACGCCCCAACAAACCCATCACCTTGCCCGCAGGCAGGTGAAAAGAGACATCACGCAAAATCGGGTCGCCGGGTTCATAACCGAAGGTAACACCAGCGAAGATAACGCTTTGCGCTCCACCGGGCAGATCAATCGCGGCCGCGTACTCTTGCACTTTCGGCTTTATGGCAAACAACTGCTGAATCCGGTTGATACTGGCCGTAGCCGACTGTAAATCCTGCAACTGCCGGGCCAACTGCTCCAGCGGCCGTTGTAAGGTGTTGCTGTAATGCAACAGCAGATACACCGTTCCCAACGTCGCTTCACCCCGGCTGTACAGGTAGATACCCAGCCCCAACGCCAGCGCCCCACTGATACCAAAAAACACATTGGTCGAACCCCAGGTGAGGTTGCCGACCAAAAACGCTTTGCGGGTGGCCTGGTAAACGGCATAAATGTGCCGCCGCATCTGATCCATTACATAAGGCACGCCCCCATTGGCGCGGATGTCTTCCGTGCCGCCCAACACTTCCTCGATAAAACCGAATTGCACCGAGATGGCTTCCCGTTGCCCTTCCCAGAAGCGCACCCCCAAACCGGCGGTCACACTCAGCGCCAGCATCATCACCACGGCAAACACGGTGAAGGCCACCCCCACGCGCCAATCTTCCTGGTAAAGTAAAACCAGCACCCCGACCATGAGTAAAGCATTGCCCACGATTTTGAGGATGAACTGGGAGAAGAAGTTGGACAGTTCGGTGATGTCGCCGTCAATCCGTTCGATCATCGTGCCGGGGGTGTTCTCGTTGTGGAAGGCCATATCCAGGTGTAAGGTATGGTCGGCCAGGTCATCGCGCAGTAAGTTGGTGGCCCGCCACTTCACATCTTCGGTCAGGTAGGTGGAAAAAATGCGTACCGCCTGGCTAATGACGGTGACGCCTAAAAAGAGGAAAGCGATGTGCCGGAGCGCGGCCGCGTTGCCCCCTTGTTGTGCCAGATCAATAAAATCCCGCACCACCTGGGGGGCCACGAGTTGTAGGCCAATTCCGGTGAAGAGGAAAACGGTTAAGAGAAAAACTTTGCCGCGTTGCGGCCGCAGATAGGTCGAAAGAAGTCGAAAATATTGGCGTATGGGTAAATTCATAATTGCACCAGGGGGAGAGTAAGCGAGTTTGCGAGAATGCGAGTCTGCGAGTTTGCGCTTTTACTCGCTACTCGCTACTCGCTACTCGCATCTCATCTACGCTTATGTTTTTTGCTTTTCGGCGGCCGCGGGTCTAATGGATCCAGATTCGGTAGATTCATGGCCTGCGGGGGAATATAGATTGGCCCTCGGGTCTGACCGACGGGCATGGGTTTACGCTGACGGGTGATATTGGGTTTATTCATCTTAGACCTCCTGGAATTGGGCCGCTGGCCGTTGGCTATTGGCTGTTGGCTGTTGGCAAAAACAAAAAAAGCCACAGGCGGGGTCGCCTGTGGCCGTTTCACAGAAGGGATGATGAGGGTGTTCTCACCGTGCCGCAAAGGAAACAAAAAAGCCACAGGCGGGTGTGCCTGTGGCTTGAGAACACGCTTTTAGGGTAGACGTGTTGCTAATGCACCAGGCACACAACGGTTGCCCCGCCACGGGGACGGGCAAAACCGATGTTGTGGATGTTGGACATTAACTTCACCATCGTACACTTATCTCCAAACAAATGGCTGGCTTGTTCAATTTCACCAGCGCAAGGCAGTCTATCACACCTTTTGCGGCCGCGTCAACCCCCAAAAAACAGGTGAATAACGGCATGGTTCAGGTCAACTTTACAAATTTGTAGGACGATTTGGTAAAGGGTGTGTTTCATTGCGGTTGAGTCGTAGGGGCGGGGCAACCGGGGGAAATATTGACTGATCACCCCAACGTGTTCTCCCGGTTGCCTCGCCCACCTGCCCCACCAAGGCTTTGTCTGCTACCAGGGTGAGCCAGGGTGAAAAGATGAGGCCAACCCCACCTGTCCCACCCCTACCCATTGTGACAATTGAGCATAGCTGTTATTCAACTCATTTGAAATACACTCTTTACCAAATCGCCCTACAAACTGTTAAGCACCGTTTGCCGACTTTTGAACCATGCCGTTATACGTAAATTTAGCCCGGTGGTTTGACCACCGGGCGGGATAACGCCAGGGCGCATCATCAGGGGGGTGGTAGTTTACCGTAGAACATGCTCCACAAAGTACGCCGATTGCTATAAACCCAACGGCGGACTTTGATGGGGTCTATGTCTTTAAAAATCCAGCCCTCAGTGGGCATGGTTTTTTGCGTCCCCATCTCTAATTTATCCTGGTGATCATCAAAATATTCGATAATCGTTTCCGGGATAGGGTCAGGAACCCCACTGGAATCTCCGGCTTGCATGACGGTGGTCATAAAACGGTACATCGGCTCACCACCGGGTTCAACACTCCAATCTATGGCACTGCTTCCGGTTTGCAGGCTAAACATATTCAGTTCGTGGTTGTGAGCATGGATCAATTTGCTGGCGGCAGACGCGGCCGCGGACGCCATCGGTGCCAGGTACAATCCGGCATACAGGCCAAAGTGGGCGGACAAGCCTAACAACGTGCTACCCGCACTGGCAAGCGTGCCGATACTCCCAACCGTCTTCAAAGCTGTAGCCAATTCTGTGACACTTTCGCCACTAAGAATAAACTGAACATAGGTGTAGGCGGCATATATTTTGTTCAACTTATCCAACAGGTGGGTATATTTGGACACTTCAGGCAAGGGACCAGTCCCACCCCGAATCGTTCGGGCTTCTTTGGCAAACTGTTTAGCCAACGTATGCAGATTTAATCCGGTATCTAAGTAGGTGGCGGCTGTATCGCCGACTTTTTTTAGTAGGGCATCATCTTCAGACAAAAAAGCCGCTCGTAACAACTCATCCAGATCGGGTTGTACCTCATCGAGTTTTTCTTTTTGCGCTTCCAGGTCTTCCTGAGCCGCTTCAAATTTCTCCGCCACCTCACGTCGTTGGTAGCTGTAAACAGTTTTCGCGGCCGCTTCATACTCCCTGTACCACTCCTTCAAATTATCAGCTGTGGCCTGATCAAGGGGATCATCAGAACGACCTTTTAACATATCGCGCCAGCCACGCCCCTCTTCAATAACCAGTTTGGCGGCTTCTAAGGGGTATGCACCTTCGGGCATGTCCTTAATGGCTTCTTCTAACACAAGCGCAAAATAACCCCCGGCGGCCGACCCCCCGCCCCGGGTGGTGATCTCATAATCGCCCATTTTAACCGTTGGCCCGGTGGTTTCTTCGTCGCCACCACCCCGTTGGATAGTTGGCGCGGCCGCGTGTGGCGACAGCCCCATTTTCAGCTCTGGCTGGGCCTCACTGTGAAGAAGCCGCTGTAAATACCGATTCCCTTGCGTCTGGCCTAAACGCAAGGCCAGGGTTTGCCGCTGTTGGGGCGGGAGTTGCGGGTTATGGATGGGATGAGTGAAGGTGGCGACAGCATCAGGTTGGGGGGACGCGGCCGCGATTCCACCCGACAATTCGGGTGATTTAGAACGACGGGATTTTTTCTTCACTTGACGAGCAGAATGGGGCGATTTAGGCCCTTTAACCATTTTAGTCATAGTTCTGGATGAGGAAGCTGAGAAACGCAAAATAAGGGTAACGACTAAGCCATTGCCTGAGCTTGTCGAAGGCAACACGCGGCTTCGGCAAGCTCAACCCTCGAGAGTCTTAGTGATTGTCCAAGAATAACTTCCCGATGGGCCTTCAGGATTTCAGGGGGTTGACACCATCTGTAAGGGCAACCCTTGTGGTTGCCCTCGACGGGGCAGGCACAAGGCCAGCCCCTACATGTAGCCACACCCCACGAATTCCGAAAAAACCACTTCCATATTTGCTGTGGCCGGTCCCCTGACCGTGCCACCCAGGTAATTTTTGGACGATTACTTAGTCGTTACAAATAAGGGCATGGTTCAGGTCAGCTTTACAAATTTGTAGGACGATTTTGTAAATCGTCCAGTGGGCAATTTACAAAATCGCCCTACAAAATGTTAAGCATCGTTTGCCGACTTTTGAACCACGTCCAAATAAGGTATTAATACAGGTACTCATTCCACGCTCCGCAAGGAATGCTCCCGGCGACGCTCTGCGTCGCGTAGGATGCAGAGAATAGAAATAAGTTTTGACACCTGTATATACGGCCAAAGAGCATAATCTGACATTTTCCTAGAGAGTGGCGGTTTAGGTCATTCAATCATCGCCACACGCTCGATCATCAGGGTAAGAATGGGGTCATGTATTTGTGCCTGGTCTCATGATCCGTTTATCCGAGGCGACCCCCACCCCTACGGGGAACTATTTCTGGTGCGGTTTATCCCCTTCCCAATTGTTCGTTAAATTTTTCTAATTCTGATGGATTTTGTGGTAAGGGATAGATTGGGGCAATATTGACTGCAAACCTTCGCCAAGGATGCGTCAATATGCCCCAAAGAAAGTGTACCAAAACCAAAGTGAATGTCACAA
>JAGNBF010000076.1 GCA_018004935.1 Chloroflexota bacterium
CGGACAATGTGAAAGTGTTGTCGAACCTGGCTTTGCTGACCGGGCAGATTGGCCGACCGGGCACGGGTCTGAATCCCCTGCGGGGGCAGAACAATGTGCAGGGGGCGTGTGATGTGGGTGGCCTGCCTAATGTATTCCCCGGCTACCAACCGGTGACGAGTGAAGAGGTGCGGCGCAAGTTCGCGGCCGCGTGGCACATCCCTTACGAGCAACTCAGCCCCACCCCTGGCCTGACCATCACCGAAATCATGCACGGTATCGGGGCGGGGCATATCAAAGCGGTGTTTATCATGGGCGAAAACCCCATGCTCTCCGACCCCAACCTGAGCCATGTCGAAGAAGCATTGCGCGAGGTGGAGTTCCTCGTCGTGCAGGACATCTTCGCCCACGAGACGGCCCAATTTGCTCATGTGATTTTGCCAGCGGTCAGTTTTGCCGAGAAAACGGGCACCTTTACCAGCACCGAGCGGCGCGTACAGATGATTCGTCCGGCGTTACCGGCTCCCGGTGAGGCTCGCCCCGACTGGCAAATTACCCTGGAACTGGCGCAGAGGCTGGGGGCTGACTGGCAATATGACGGCCCGGCGGACATCTTTACGGAGATGGCCGCGGTGACGCCACAATATGCCGGGATGAGCCATGCCCGGCTAGAAAAGGACGGTCTGCAATGGCCGTGCCCCACCCCGGAGCATCCCGGTACGCCGATTTTGCATACGAAGGTGTTTACACGGGGCAAGGGGTTGTTCTGCGCCATTCCGTACCGGGAACCGGCGGAACTGCCGGATGAGCAATACCCGCTCATTCTTTCGACGGGGCGGATTTTGTTCCACTGGCATGGGGGCACGATGTCGCGCCGTTCGCCAGGGTTGGATGCGATTGCGCCGTGTGCGGAGGTGGAGATTCACCCGGCTGACGCGGCCGCGGCCCACATCCGCACCGGTGATTTCGTAAAAGTTAATTCACGGCGGGGGGAACTGGTTGCGGCCGCGAAGCTGACCCGTCGCTCCCCCGTCGGAACCATCTTCATGACCTTCCACTACGCCGAAGCCGCCACCAACCTGCTCACCATTGACGCCGTAGACCCTACGGCCAAGATACCGGAGTACAAGGTGTGTGCGGTGAGAGTGGAGAAAGTGAACAGTGAACAGTGACCAGTGAGCAGTAAGCAGTGAGCAGTGAGCAGAAGGTCACACCAGGAAGGATTTGTCTTATGGACAGCAAACAACCGAACAACAATAACAACAATAACAACAATATTTCTTTTGAATCGCTCCTACCCCCAGCGATGGCGCATAAGGCGGAAGACGTGGGGGTGGCGAAGGCCAACCTGGCCTTTATGACCATGTTTTTTCTGGCGGTGCTGGCTGGGGCCTTCATCGCCATGGGGGCGATTTTTGCCACGACGGTAACAGCCGGAGCCAGTGGCATTTTGTCCTACGGCGTCAGTCGCCTGCTCGGGGGATTGGTCTTTTGTTTAGGACTTATTCTGGTGGTTGTCGCCGGGGCGGAACTGTTCACTGGCAACAATCTGATTGTTATGGCCTGGGCCAGCAACAAAGTAACCACCCGAAAACTCCTGCGTAACTGGGCCATTGTGTACGCCGGAAACTTTGTTGGCTCCATTTTGACAGCTTATCTGATGTACCTGAGTAAACAGTATACTTTTGGTGGTGGGGCTATTGGCGCGAATGCCTTAGCCATTGCCAATACCAAAGCGGGTTTGGAATTTGGACAGGCGTTTGTGTTGGGAATTTTGTGTAATGCGTTGGTTTGTCTGGCGGTCTGGCTTAGCTTGAGTGCGCGGACGACGTTGGACAAAATTGCGGCCATCATTTTCCCCATTACCGCTTTTGTGGCGGCCGGGTTTGAACACAGCATTGCCAACATGTACTTTATTCCGGTGGGGTTGTTTATCAAGGGGGGCGCGGCCGCGTCCTTTTGGGAAACGGCCGGTGTCACAACCGAGCAGTTTGCCAATCTCACCTGGGGTAATTTCCTCGTCAACAACCTCATCCCCGTCACACTCGGCAATATTGTTGGTGGGGCGGTGATGGTGGGGTTGGTTTACTGGTACATTTATCAGCGGCCGCATCCTGTTTTGCACTCTACCAGTCAACCTAAACCCCTGGCGGTAAAATAGCTTCCCCCACCCCTCGCCCTGCCCCCAAGGGCGAGGAACTTTTCTTGTGTCATTTTTTGCGGGCGTCTGCCCGCAAAAAATGACACGAATAGGGTTTCCCCCTTCCTGAACGACTAAGCCAGTTGCCTGAGCTTGTCGAAGGCAAACGGGCTTTTCGACAAGCTCAGCCCTGGAGAGGGTTAGTTGTTACGGAAAAACGGAAAAGCCGTTGGCCGCCAAAAGCACAGCCGAAAAATGGCCCAGGCTGTAGAACAACCATTCAGGCTGTTCGCCCACTCGAGAAAACGGCAAACGCCAGGAGCAAACCAAATTGAGAATTGCTGTGAAAACCTGTCAGGTTTTGACGGAACCTGATCTTTTGTAGGCCCTTAGTTGCAGGTAGAAGGGGGGACAAAAATGGGATTGTCTACGGTTTCCACAAAACCGGTGCGCTGGAAATCATGCCGCGCTGTTGGCCAGGGCATTAAGTCGGGGGCATAGGCGGCGGGTAAATCCCAGACGTACACCACCCCGGCCTGACTTCCGGCGATAATCTCTACCAGACAATCCCCATCCAGGTCGGCCAGGGTGGGCGCGGCCCGCAGTCCTTGTTTAACCGATGTGCCCTCAGCGTTCAATATCAGGGGGAAACCGGCCAGGGGCTGACCCAATGCATTGAGACCGATGAGACGAGCCAGGTTATTATCACTGTTATCAGGGCTGTAAGTGCCAAAAATGATATCCAGATTGCCATCACCTGTCACATCACCAATAACCGGTTCACTGGCAGATAATGTTTGCCCTTGAGCAAAATCGTATTTCCACATCAAGTTACCATCAGGATGGTAGGCCCGTATGGTGCCATCTAACAAGCCCACGATAATTTCCAGGTCGCCATCACCGTTCAGATCTGCCAGGGCGGGGGATTGAGTGGGGGGAAAATCACTGATATTAAGAACCGGGGGGCCACCTAACTTGGCATTGTACCAACCTGGTTCACGCTGGCCGTTAGCCTGCAAAACCCAAACGGCACTACCAATGACAGCGCGATTTTGGTTGGGATCACGTACTTTGCCAGCGATCACGATTTCAAATGTGCCGTCATTATCAATATCGCCGATGGAGGGGGCATCACGGGTAAATTCCATAAACAGGCCACGGGGTTGACTGTTGTAGACGTAAGCGGGAGCAGGCCACTTTTGGAACGGACTGCCTTGGGCGTTGTAAGCGTGCAGGAAGGAATGATCACGCCCGGTGAAAATCTGAGCATAGCCGCTACCGGTGGTGTCGGCTAAACCCACAAAGCCCCAGATACCGGCACGTCGGTATTGGGTGGGAAATCCGGTAAGGACTAAGCCGTTGGCCTGATAGGCATAAAGATTATGGGTGGCGTCATCAGGTGTACCCCCGTTCGATGAATTGTTACTGGTTCCAGTGACGATTTCTAAGCCACCATTACCCACCATGTTGGCCATGGCGACGGTATTGACTTCGGGCAAACCACTGCCAAATTGTACATTCCAGGCCATCTCTTTGGGCCAGCCGTTGACGATAGCACCATTGGCGTGCCAGACGAAGACGCGGCCGCGTTGTCCTACCCCAGTGCCTCTACCCCGTGTGCCTGCGGCAATTTCCGGGTCGCCATCCCCATCAATATCACCAATCGCCAAGGGGCCGTTGATACGGGGTGTGCCCTGGCAACTTCCCCCTGTCATCAGGGGATAGTTCGCTAAAATGTTACCCTGGCGATCCCAGGCCCAGACACAACCATTCCCATCGGGCACCAGAATATCAAGATACCCATCGCCATTGATATCTACGACGGAGGGGGAGCCAAACGCGATCGTACCGTGCGGCTCAGAGCGAGGAAATCCCGGATGTTGGGGGAAATTTTGCGCCTGTAGGGAACTAGAATGAAGCGACCATTGGAGCCATAAGAAGGCCCCGACTATCACGAATGCGCGGAATACCAAACTGCTTTTATTTGCCATGAAAAACGTTCCTGTTATAGCGCTTAAGAAAATGATTTTGAGTGATAGGGGCAACTCTCATAATTGCCCTCCCCTATTGAGATTTAATGAATTAATACCGGTATCGAGTTTTCCCCACCCCTAACCCCGCTCCCAGGGGCGGGGAACTTTTTCTCAGGTCATTTTTTGCAAGCGTCCGCCTGCGAAAAATGAGATGAATGGGGTTTCCCCTGCCCCTTCCCAGTGGGATCGCAGAGGGATGAAGCTTTCGCTATGCCTGTATTATTTTGGAAAAATTCAATAGGGCGGGTATAAGGCCAGCCCATCCTTCAAATCATTATCTTGAGATCCATAGTTTTAACGGGTACGGTTAGAGGGTCCAGATGCGAACTATGTTATGTAGGGTAAGGCGAGGCCGAGGGAACCCTGGGTGTGCAATGGCCCTGGTGCGGGCTAGTTTGAGTGAAATGGGAGCAAATCATAGACTCCCAACGAAGGAATTTTGACCGTATTGGATCTTGATTGTAATTTAATTTTCGGATGATAGCAAAATAAAGCGTATCACTTCGCCCGCTCACCACCTTAAATACAATATTAATGAAATATGAAAATGAGCGGTGTTGGTGAAAAGGAGAGAGGGGCTATCGCGGCCGCGTTCCCATTCCGTAACCATTCAACTGCAAGTCTACTGAAAAAAGGAACCGCCAAGACGCTGAAAACGCTAATAACAGAAGACGTCCAGAGAAAATGTTTGCGCCCTTTGCCTCTTAACGGTGGGAAATCTTCTTTTGGTGAATACCTGCTTTGCCCCCAACCCCTAATCCCACGAGATACTCCCCTTCGTGATCTTCGTCACCGGTCAACGTGTGATCTGTCACTGTCTGCTCAGACCACCCCACCCTACAATGTAACGCAATGTGGTTGGGCCAACCTGCGCTAACGCGTGGGTACTCTCGAAACCTGCAATTCACATAACACACAACACGCCATACGCACTACGTATCACGTTTTGAGGAGAACGTTCCATGAATACAGACATGATCACGATTGACGGCAACGAAGTGGCCGCCAAAGTGGCCTACAAAATCAGTGATGTGATCGCTATTTATCCCATTACGCCTTCTTCTGCGATGGGTGAATGGGCTGACCAATGGGCATCAGAAGGTAAAACGAACCTCTGGGGGGTGGTACCACAAGTTGTAGAAATGCAATCAGAAGGTGGAGCGGCGGGGGCTGTTCATGGGGCCTTACAAAGTGGCGCTATGACCACCACGTTTACCGCTTCACAAGGTCTCTTGTTGATGATCCCTAATATGTACAAAATCGCTGGGGAACTGACACCCGCGGTTTTTCACATTGCCGCCCGCGCCGTGGCCGCACAGGCCCTCTCAATTTACGGCGATCACAGTGATGTGATGGCTGTACGCAGTACCGGCTGGGCTATGCTCTCCTCTGGTTCTGTACAAGAGGTAAATGACTTTGCCCTCATTGCCGCGGCCGCGACGCTCAAAGCACGCATCCCGTTCCTTCATTTCTTTGATGGTTTCCGCACCTCGCACGAAGTCAACAAAATTGAACTGCTTAACGACGAAATTATCCGGGCGATGGTCAATGATAACCTGGTGATGGCTCATCGCGGCCGCGCTCTTACCCCTGAAAAACCCACCATTCGTGGTACGGCACAAAACCCTGATGTCTTCTTCCAGGCCCGTGAAAGCGCCAATCCCTATTACCTGGAAACCCCCATCATCGTGCAAGAAGCGATGAATGAATTTGCCCAACATACCGGGCGGCAATACCACCTGTTTGATTATGTCGGTGCCCCAGATGCCGAACGAGTAATTGTGATTATGGGTTCTGGTGGAGAAACCGCCGACGAAACAGCTAAATACCTGATCCAACAGGGTGAAAAAGTAGGCGTGGTAAAAGTACGCCTCTATCGGCCCTTTGATGCGGCCGCGTTCGTTGCCGCCCTGCCCGCTACCACCCAGGCCATTGCCGTTCTTGACCGCACCAAAGAACCCGGCGCCACAGGTGAACCTCTCTATCAAGATGTCATAACCGCCCTGGCCGAATCCTGGAATGACCGGCACACCACCCTTTTGCCCCGAGTTATCGGTGGCCGCTACGGCCTCTCTTCCAAAGAGTTTACCCCCGGCATGGTCAAAGCCGTCTTAGACGAACTTAACAAAGCTGTTGGCTCCCTGCCCTTGCTTTGCAAACCTAAAAATCATTTTACCATCGGCATCCATGATGATGTGACCCATACCAGCCTGGTCTGGGATCATGATTTCAGCATCGAAGCGGATGATGTGGTGCGGGCTGTCTTTTATGGTCTAGGAGCCGATGGAACCGTAGGGGCCAACAAAAACGCCATCAAAATTATTGGCGAAGATACGCCCAACTATGCCCAGGGATTTTTCTACTACGACTCCAAAAAATCTGGCTCTACCACTGTCTCTCATCTGCGCTTTGGGCCTAACCCCATCCGTGCCCCCTATCAGATTCAATCAGCCAACTTTGTCGCGGTTCACCAATTCAACTTTGTTGAACGCTTCGATGTTCTGCGCCTGGCCGCACCTGGGGCTACCTTCTTGCTCAATAGCCCTTACAGTGTTGATGAAGTGTGGGATCACCTGCCCCGCTCCATGCAAGAAACCATCATCGAGAAGAAATTGCACTTCTACGTTATTGACGCTCTGGCCGTCGCCAGAGAAACCGGCATGGGTCGGCGCATCAATAGCATCATGCAAACCTGTTTCTTCGCCCTGATGAACCTGCCCACCTTACCCAGCGATAAGGCCATTGAAGCTATCAAATATGCCATTGCCAAAACTTACGGCAAACGGGGACAGGCGGTAGTGGATCAAAACTACGCGGCTGTAGATGCGTCCATCCAGAATTTGCACCAGGTTTCTCTGACTCCGGAAGCAACCAGTACCTTTGAGCGGCCACCCATCGTTCCCGATTTTGCGCCGGAATTTATCCGTTCGGTTACTGCCCGTATTATCGAAGGGCTGGGGGATGAATTGCCTGTCAGTGCCATGCCCGTAGATGGGGTTTACCCCAGCGGCACTACCAAATGGGAAAAACGTAATATCAGCGACGAAATCCCGGTATGGAACTCGGACATTTGCATCCAATGTGGTAAATGTGCCCTTGTTTGCCCCCATTCGGTCATTCGGCTGAAGGTGTATGACACCGAGCTTCTGAGCGATGCACCAGAAACGTTTAAATCGGCTCCTGCCCGATTTAAGGAATATAAGGAAATGGCTTACACCCTCCAGGTGGCCCCAGAAGATTGCACCGGCTGTAGTTTGTGTGTGGAGGTTTGCCCGGTAAAGGATAAACGCCAACCTAAACTGAAGGCGATCAATATGGCCCCACAACTGCCCTTGCGTGAACCAGAACGGGCTAACTGGGAATTTTTCCTGAACCTGCCGGAAATAGATCGGACAACGTTGCCGCTTAATCAGATCAAATACAATCAGTTATTAGAGCCACTGTTTGAGTTCTCTGGGGCTTGCTCCGGGTGCGGTGAAACGCCTTACTTAAGCTTGCTTACGCGTCTCTTTGGCGAACGGGCGATGGTGGCTAATGCCACTGGTTGCTCCTCAATTTATGGTGCTAACCTGCCCACAACCCCCTGGTCGCACAACAAGGAAGGGCGGGGTCCGGCCTGGGCGAACTCGCTTTTTGAAGATAATGCTGAATTTGGTCTGGGGATGCGCGTGGCGCTCGATCAACGGGAACAAGCGGCCGCGACCATTCTGCACCAACAGCGAGATCTTATTGGGGCCGAACTGGTAGACGCTCTGCTCACTGCTGACCAAACGACGGAAGCAGGTATTCGTGACCAACGCGGCCGCGTTGCCCAACTCCAGACCCGCCTGGGTGATTTACAGGGAGAGGATGCACTCAGTGGCGATCAAAAAGCTACCCTCGAGAACCTTTTGAACTTGACTGAAGTTCTGGTTAAGAAAACGGTCTGGATTATTGGGGGGGATGGTTGGGCGTATGATATTGGTTATGGTGGTCTGGACCATGTGCTGGCCAGCGGCCGCAACGTCAATATTCTCGTTTTGGATACCGAAGTGTATTCCAATACTGGTGGACAGATGTCTAAGTCAACGCCACGGGGTGCGGTAGCCAAGTTCGCGGCCGCGGGTAAACCGTTGCCTAAGAAAGACCTGGGGATGCTGGCGATGAGTTATGGTAATGTTTACGTGGCGCGAGTCGCTTTTGGGGCCAATGATAACCAAACCATCAAAGCGTTCCTGGAAGCCGAAGCCTATGATGGGCCGTCCCTCATCATTGCCTATAGCCATTGCATTGCCCACGGTTATGACCTGAAATACGGTCTGCAACAACAACAATCGGCTGTTAATTCTGGTTACTGGCCGCTCTATCGTTATAACCCAGGTTTAGGCAATGGAGATAACCCATTCCATCTGGATTCCAAACCAGCAAGCATCCCCTTAACCGATTATGTGTACCGGGAAGGACGCTACCAGATGTTGACACAGAGCCATCCGGATGCGGCCGCGCACCTGCTTGAACAAGCCAAACAAGACATACAGAAGCGGTGGCAAACATACGAGCAACTTGCTGGTACTGAAAAATAAGAGCGAAAAGTGTATTGGTATATTGGTGTAGACGTTGCCTGGGACAAAAGCCCAATATATCAATACACCAATACACTAATTCCCCTCTCAGGAGCAAATCATGGACTTATCCACCACCTATCTCGGTTTGAAACTAAAAAACCCCCTGGTTCCGTCGTCTTCCCCCTTGACCCGGCATCTGGATAATTTGAAGCGGATGGAGGATGTAGGCGCGGCCGCGGTCGTGCTCTACTCTCTCTTTGAAGAACAAATTAACCACGAAAGCCATACCCTCGACGCCTATCTAACCCAGGGTGTTGAAAGCTACGCCGAAGCCCTTTCCTACTTCCCCGAAGCTATAGATTATCAAACCGGCCCGGAAATTTATCTGGAACATATCCGCAAGGCCAAAGAAAGCCTGGAAATTCCCATCATCGCCAGCCTCAACGGTGTTTCCACCGGTGGGTGGGTCCGCTATGCCCGTGATATTCAAGATGCTGGTGCCGACGCCCTGGAGCTAAATGTCTACTACCTTCCCACCGATCCCTATATGACCAGTGGCGAAGTGGAACGGCTCTACCTGGATATCCTGACCGATGTCAAAAGCGTTGTGACTATTCCCATTGCCATGAAACTCAGCCCTTTCTTTAGTTCCATGGCCAATATCGCACACCGTCTAGATGTAGCCGGAGCCAATGGCTTAGTCCTGTTCAACCGCTTCTACCAACCTGATCTGGATTTAGACAATTTGGAAGTTGTTCCTAACCTGAAACTCAGTAGCTCTAGCGAATTACGCCTGCCTTTACGCTGGCTGGCCATTCTCTATGGACGCATCAAAGCGGATATGGCTCTGACAACCGGCGTTCACACCGTTACGGATGTCCTAAAAGGAGTAGCCGCGGGCGCGGCCATCACCATGTTGGCCTCTGAACTGCTCAAGAATGGCATCAACCGGCTTATGGTTTTGCGTCAGGGTGTGGAAGCCTGGCTCACGGAACGCGAATATGAGTCATTGGCGCAATTGCGCGGTAGCCTGAGCCAGATGAACTGCGCCGAACCTGCCGCCTTTGAACGGGCCAATTATATGCGTGTCCTCAGCTCTTACGCCCCAGATTATCCCTGGCGGTTGCACAATTGGGGCATGATGTAAGAATGAAGAGGGATTAGAGGGGAAACCAGAGGTGTAGGAACCTGACTCTTGTTTGCGGCAACAGTCTGGGTAGGGATGGGCGAATCAACTGATTACCCGATTCATCATTTAATCAACAACGGGGATGGGAAGAAACCCACCGGCGCGGTTTGGGGGCGTCCGCCCCCAAACCGCGCCGAGAAAAATTCCCCGCCCCTCGGGGTGGGGGTAGCCTCGAATATACCTGACGCGATGATAAAGCGACACGGCGGGGGAATATCAGATTATGCCCTTTGGCCGTATAGAAACAAAAAAAGGGGTGCCTCTAGACACCCCTTTTTGCTGTCAATGATGGGGAATTCCCTGGGTGCATTAACCCCCGGCAGAACGAACGGCAATCATAAGGCCAGTGCCTAATCCTAAGATGAGTGCCCCGGCCACAATCACCCAAATAATGCCCCAATCGGTGGCTTTATTAGCATTCGCTTCGACCTGGTGAATGAACACGTGGGGGCGGTAGACAAAAATCAGGAGAAGGGCAGTCAGGATGATGAAAGTCCAGGATGTGATGGCGGCTCCAGATACAAGTTGTTCGCCAATTTCTACTCCGCCATTAGGGAAGAAAACAGTGGCGAAGGTCAGCCCCATGATCCAGGCAAATAAGAGGGCGATGATCGAAGTCGCGGCCGCGGACCAGCGAGGTTCTTCGTGAGAAGGTATGGGATCTGCCGGACGAGCTTTATTGATCAGTTTTAGCGCGTCTTTTTGCTTCTTTTCCAGGGTACGGGTTGTCTCTTGGAAAGTTTGGCTCTCTTTCGTTCCCAGAACAAAGCGGTCTAGGAATTTATAGGTGAAACCTAACCCTCCACCGACAACCGCAATGCCGCCCAAGAAAATGCCAGCCAAGACCAGCATCAGCACAGGCGCTGATACTTGAATAGGGTTGGCGTTTAAGTCAGCTAGAGCGGGGATTTTGATGAGTTCTTCGCCCAGGAGTAGTTTATCAATCTGAATGGTGATCATTTCTGTTTCGTTGGGGGCTTCCACTTCGGGGCGTTCGCGGCCGCTACGGGACACCATATTGTTCACCACAGAAATAATCACTGGAGACAATAGAGCTACCAAAAGAAGGGCACCAATCAAGCCATACATTTGCAATTTGTCTTTCATCGTGGATACCTCAGCATTGACACCAACGGCCACAGAAGTGGTCAAAAAAAATGAGTCTAGGGTTGTTTCTTAAGTCAAGAGCCTGTGCATTTTAACACAATCCACAGAGGGGTGGCAAAATGAGGCAAGAGTTGGCAGCAATTCTCAATTTGGCCTGGGCCTCAACAAAGGCAGAGGCCGCCCGGCCGTAAAACGGGCCAGGCTATATTTACGAAGGCTGTTGGCCTGGGGTCTTAGCCCGTTTGTCATTTAAAGAATTAATCAGGTAATGGAATCCCCCCCACCCCTAACCCGGCCCCCAGGGGCGGGGAACTTTTCTAGGGGCATTCCCCCCTTCCCTCGGGAATCGGCAGGGGGATGGGGTCAATGAAGGCGTTACCCGATTAAAAATTTAATGAACAATGACCGCCGGGCGGATTAAGGAAATGCTTACCCTTCAAATTGAGAATTGCTGAGAGTTGGAGATTGAGATGATTGTCTCATCAGGGTTCGCTCAAAATTAAGTCAGGTGGTGTGGTCAGGAGGTCAGCCACAGCAAACTCAAAAGTTATTTGCGGGCGAACCCTAGGAAATTCAGGGGGTTGATCTGCCCTGCCAATTGTCATATTTGTTTCCCGATCCCTCATAAGCCGATACATGATAAACGGCACGTGACAAATAGGGTATAATCAGCGACATAATTAGTGTGAAGTAAAGGTCAACCTATGATAACTACGATTAACTCTGCTTCCACCTGGGATAACGACCAGGAAGAAATGTCCCAACCCCTTCAGGAAACAACCGGGGGTGGGGAGCATGAACAAGTCTGGGAAATTGTGGCCCGGACGCAGGGTTTGTTAGAGGCACAGATAAAAGCGGGCCGTTTGCAGGCTGAGGGCCTTCCTGCCCGCGCCTGGGCCGAAAGTGCCGGTGTTGCCATAGGACTTACTGTGGGTTTGTTAGGAACGGGTTATGTGAGTGTACCAGAAAAACTGGCCGAACAAGCCCGCGAGATTTTAGCTATCACGTTAGATGAGGAAGAGTAGCCACTGTTTTGACAAAGGGGCAATGATGAGGATTTACTTCATCTGCCTCTAAGAAACATTGTCTACATTCAATACATCCGTTGGAGGGAAAATATGGCAGGTACATCTTGGACAGCAATTGAAGGGGACGCCCCCAAAAGTGGCTCGAGTAAACTGAAGTTTATTGTGGGGGGGGTGCTGATCGCGGCCGCGATCATTTTTCTCATTGTGAATGCGGCTAGTGGTAGCACCCAGCTTTATGTCACTGTTGAGGAGTTTTATCAACAACAAAACCGCCTTATGGGCCGCGATCTACGGATGGGCGCTTTAGTTGTTGGCGACTCCATCCAATACACGCAACTGGATGCAACAACCTCACGACTGGAGTTTGATGTGGTGGATAGTTATGAAAATCCTCAATACACCATGCACGTTGTCGTGATGAATGAACCCAAACCTGATTTGCTCCAACATGAAGCCACCGCTCTCATTGAAGGCCATGTCCAGGCTGACGGTAGTTTTCTGGTCAACCCTGGTGGTCTACTCCTGAAGTGCCCCACCCGCTACGAAGAAGCCAATCCGGAACGGCTTAGCCAACAATAGTCAATCAATCGTAAACAATAGTCAGTAACCAGAAACCGTGGTGAGTGTCTTAAGAATAATGTGGGTGGTGCGGTCAGGAGATTGCCCACTGTAAATCAGGAAGTTATTCTTAGACAGTTCCCTGAATCTGGTTACTGGCGATTACCCCTTTGCCCTATGATTCCAGATATTGGACGATTATCGCTGTTAATTGCTTTTGGTGCGGCCGTATATGCCGCCATCGCTTCGGTGGTGGGGGTACAGCAAGGCCGTACCGCTATTGTTGCCAGTGCCCGGAATGCCATTATGGCTATTTTTCCGTTAATTAGCATTGCGGCCGCGGCCATCATCTACGCCCTTGTCATTGGTGACTTCTCCCTGGATTATGTGGCGAGCGTCTCCAGTCGCGGTATGCCCACCTACCTTAAAGTTACCGCCTTATGGGGTGGGCAGGCTGGTTCCATCCTTTTTTGGAACTTCCTCCTCGCCGCCTTCCTCTTCGCCGCCATGCTCCGCAAATGGAAAGGAGAAGAACATCTCATCCCCCTGGTCATATTCGTTCTGGCCATTACACAGGGGTTCTTTCTTCTGATCACCAACTTTCTGGAAAACCCCTTTAATCGTTTGGCGATGATTCCTGCCGATGGTCAAGGGTTAAATCCCCTACTCCGCCACCCCGGCATGATCATCCATCCGCCTATGCTTTACCTGGGATTTGTCAGCCTCACCATCCCCTACGCTTTTGCTTTGGCGGCGCTCATCAAAGGGGACAAGGATGATGGCTGGATTCGCATTACCCGCCGCTGGACGCTAGTTGGCTGGTTGTTTCTGAGCCTGGGACTGATTCTTGGAGGCCGTTGGGCCTACGATGTGTTGGGTTGGGGTGGTTACTGGGCCTGGGACCCGGTTGAAAATGCTTCTTTTATGCCCTGGCTGGCGGCTACAGCCTTCTTACACTCAGTCATGATTCAGGAAAAACGAAGCATGTTCCGCCTCTGGAATATGGGTCTGATTATTGCCACCTTCTGCTTGATGATCTATGGCACTTTCATCGTTCGTAGTGGTGTCATCACTTCCGTTCACTCCTTTGCGCAGTCCCCTATTGGTCCTTTTTTCTTCGGTTTTCTGGCCATCGTTTTCATCGGTTCGATTCTGCTCATCCTTATGCGTCTTGATCAATTCAAGGCTGAGCATCAAATCAGCTCTTTCCTTTCCCGCGAGGCCGCCTTCCTGCTCAATAATTATCTTATTTTGGGCATTCTGGTTGCCACCTTCATCGGCACAACTTTCCCCATCCTGTCTGAGTTAGTGACTGGTGAAAAGATGAACGTGGGTGAGACGTATTATGAAAAAGTAAATGGCCCCTTGTTTGCCGCCTTGCTTCTGTTGATGGGTGTCGCCCCTATGACCATGTGGTTCCGTACCAGCGCCGGGCGGTTGCAGATGTCCCTCCGTTGGCCAGCTTTAGTGACTACCATCATCATTGCCATTCTCTATTTTGCACTTCCCTTACAGGGTTGGGGATCACCACTTGGGTTGTGGATTGTCACCTTCTCTACCATTCTGACGTTGTTGGAATTTTGGAAGGGCACCCATGCCCGTATGCGTAGCAAAGGAGAAACTCCCTGGTTAGCGTTTAGTAACCTCATGGCACGTAATCGGCGGCGTTATGGCGGTTACTGGATTCACCTGGGGGTGTTGGTGATGGGTTTTGGGGTGATTGGCACGGAATTTTACCAGCAACAGACGCAGGTACGCCTGGCCTCTGGCGAATCCTTGAGTTTGGGTCGTTATACCCTCACGTTTAATGGGATGAGAGAGTATGCCGGAGCGGATGATTTGGTGAATACCGAGGCCAATTTGTCGCTTTATGAAAATGGGCGACTGGTAGATACGCTGACGCCGCGCAATCAGATATATACGCGCACCCGCCAACCGATGACGATCCCGGACCTGCGGGCAACTATTGGCGAAGATTTTTATGTTCTGATTGTCAATTGGGAAGGATTATCCGCGAATGCGGCCACGTTCCGGGCTTATCTCAATCCGCTGGTAAATTGGGTGTGGGCGGGGGGTATTATCTTCATCATCGGCACTTTCATTGCGGCCTGGCCTGATCCGGTGGATGAAAAAGTGAAGGAAGCCGCCAAATTGCCTGCCTTACAACCCGCGATTGGTGATTGATAGTCTGACAAGATGAAGAGGTGATAAGGTGAAGTACGTATGGCGTATTGCGCTTAGTTTAGTGGTTCTTACCCTGGTGCTGGCATCAGGAAAAGTATTGGCTCAGGATGGCACGGTTACGCAGGATGAAGTGAATGAGGTCGCCCGTGGGTTGTTTTGTCCGACGTGTGAAAGTACCCCACTGGATGTCTGTCCAACCCAAACTTGCCAGGATTGGCGCGAATTGATTCGTCAGCAGTTAGAAGAAGGCAAGAGTAAGGAAGAGATTTGGGCTTATTTTGAGACTAATTTTGGGCCACAGGTGCTTGAGGAACCCTCACAAAAGGGGTTTAACCTGGCGGTGTGGTGGGTGCCGGTTTTGTTGATTGCGGCCGGGGGAATTTTCTTCTCTTTGTATTTGTACCAATTGAAAAAAGCGGGAACCGCGGCCGCGGTCAGTTCCCCCACTTCCGTCACACCTACTTCAGTACCAACAGCCATGGACCCTTATCGCGAACAGATTGAACGCGAATTACAAAATAAGGGTTAGGGGAGAAATTATCTATGACGGCAACAAATAATACCCTTTCGACCCCATCAACGGATAAACCGGAAAAGGGCAAAATTGGCCTCTTAGGCCTCCTGGCCGTTGTTCTGGTGTTGGCTTTACTGGCTTTGCTTGGTTGGGGGCTGGTAAATACCAACCGCACCCGCCCTATTGAGGGCAATGTTGCCCCAGATTTCAGTGTTACTTACTACAAAGGTTATGAGTGGGATGCGAAAGCAACGTCTGCTCTTAATGACTTCAAGGGTAAGGTGGTCGTGTTGAATTTTTGGGCTTCGTGGTGTGTGGAATGCCGCTATGAGGCAGATTTGTTGGAGCAGGCGTGGCGGGCTTACCGTGATTCCGATGTGGTTTTCCTGGGCGTAGCTTATGTAGATGTTGAGCCAAAGTCTCGTGAATACCTGACTGAGTTCAATGTCACCTATCCCAACGCCCCAGATCTTCGCTCTTTGGTTTCTGGGGCTTATGAAATTACCGGTGTACCGGAGACGTTTATCATTGACCAGCAGGGTGAAATCGCCTATGTTCAGATTGGGCCAATTGACGCTCCCACACTTTATAATCAACTTAATCAACTTGTTGGAGAATAAACAGTCAGTCATAACTGTTGGTTGTATCCTCTAGTTGATGGGGATATGGTTGACTGTTGCCGCTGGCTGGTTACTGAAACATGACGACTGGTGCTATCCTTTTTGGCCTTGCTATATTCGTGGGTGTGGTTTTCTTTGTGGCACAACCGTATTTTTCCGGCCCGCGGCCGCAACCCAATACCCTTCTTACCCGCCGCCAACAACTCCTCTTGCAAAAGGAAGTCTTGCTGGAGCAACTTCAGCAGATAGATTTTGACCAGGAAACGGGCAAAATTGACCCCGAAGTGTATGAACGATCGCGGCCGCGCCTGATTGAACAGGCCGCCCTTATCCTCAAAGAACTGGAAACTCTGACCGATCCACAGACGGATGATGCCATTGAAACTGCCATCGCCCGTTTCCGGGGTAATCAAGCGGCTACTACCAGCCCGGAACGGCTCGATGCCCCTTCCCCAGTGGATGATGACCCCATTGAAGCCGCCATTGCTCGCCGCCGCACGGCTCAACCCGTCGCACGTCGCCAGCCTGCTGGAGCAACGGTTGGCGCTACCGCAAATGCGGCCCCGGCATTGGGGCGATTTTGCCCTGGCTGTGGCAAACCCCACGATCCAGGCGATCAATTTTGCGCTTTTTGCGGCCGCAAATTCTCGTGAACCCTATACAAAACCCTTATTTCTCAAGTGGTGCGTAAGAGAAAGAGCTAGAGGCAGAATCAAGGCATTCCCTCTAGCTCTTTCTCTGAACGCCAAACCCAGTTACCGCCCATGACTTCTCTTCAACGCTCTTTGCTCATTACCCTTCTCCTCGGTTTATTACTCACCCTGACCGTTGCTGTTTTTGCCCAAGAAGACACAGGGAGTGCACCCTCCGTTCCCCCTTTACCCGCCGAACTCAGCACAGCCGATGCCGGTGCCGGAATGATCCTATTCCAGAACCGTTGTGCCTCCTGCCACGGCCCCAGCGGGTTAGGAGATGGAGAACTGGCCGCACAATCCATCCAGCCCCCCTTACCCATCGGTACATCTGACTATCTGGTTACCGCAGATCTGGTTAAAATGCGGGAAACAGTTCTCAATGGCAACATTGAACGGGGTATGCCCCCCTTTGGCCCGGGAACCACAGATCCCCTGAGTGATGAAGACATCACCAATATTTTTGCCGCTCTCTACGATCTGCCCAAGCTCAATGCCCCTTTGCCTGAAGTCACAGTGCGAGGAAGCCTTGTCAATGGCACAACGGGGGAACCGGTCACCGGCAATCTCACAATTGAACTGGCGGCTTTTACACAAGATTTCACCCAAACGGTTAATGTCAGTACAACTCTGGACGCTGAGGGCAATTTCCTCTTTGATCTGAAAAATGTTTCTCCTACCTGGGCCTTTATTACAAGTGTTACCTACCAGGATATTAATTTCACCGGGGATGTCTTCCAATTTGCCGCCCAATCCCCAGAGCAAGAAACAACGATCACCGTTTTTGATGCCACCACTGAAGCTACCGATATAGTGGTGCAACAGTGGCATATTGTGGTAGATGTTAGTGATAACAGTTTGAATATCGGTGAGGTTTTCGTGTTTGCCAACCAGGGCAACGAGGTTTATGTAGGCGAAACGGGAGATGCTAACGGGGGAACGTTGCGTCTACCTATCCCCACTTCGATTGAATCGCCTACATTCCGGCGCGGTTTTGGGGGAGCTGAATCATTCTTGCCCGCCAATGAGATCTTCCAAAATGGGGATGAATGGGTAGATACCTTGCCCCTCTATCCGGGAGCAGGGGGGATGATTATCCTGGCCCAATACAGTCTACCTTATGACAATGAACTTACTCTGGAACGCCCCACCTTTTATCCTGTTGAATCGGTTTCGATTGTGGTGCCAGAAGGAATCACCGTGGATACGGCCAATGGTTGGGTAGGGGGTGACGCCCAAAGTTTGAGCGGACAGGGAAGTTTTGTGACATATGAACACGCGGCCGCAAATCCTGACGATACCATTACTATCCAACTGAGTGGTGAGCCAGTTCTGGTCATTCCCGGTGCCGAGGGAGCCGAATCCGTCGTTCGTAACGAGAGCAATGAACTATTTATTGGTGTGGTTGCCCTGCTCATCGTGGGGGGGGGGGCCTTTTACATCTATCGCACCCGTCAGGCTTCAGCCATTACCTCAGCCGATGAACCCGTATGGAACAAAGAAGAATTGCTCCAGGCCATTGCCGATTTAGACGATGAATATGCCACTGGCGAGATGAGTGAAGGAGAATATCGCGCCGAAAGGCAACGCCTTAAACTCCTTTTACTTGATTTGTGGGAACACTAATGCTCTCTTCACAAGGTTGTTATGCTTACAAACCTGACAGGTTTTCAGAAACCTGTCAGGTTTATCACAAGCTCTTTGTTAAAGATACACTCAGTGAGCGTCTAAAAATAACTTGGGTGGCGTCGCCGTCAGGAGACCGGCCACAGCAAAAAGGGAAGTTATTCTTAGACAGTTCCTAAGATAAACGACACATGATTCGTATTGAAGGTTTAATCAAGACATATGGCCTGAACCCTGTACTAAAAGGGATTGATTTACACGTGCTGGCTGGAGAGTTTGTAGGGTTGGTCGGAGCAAATGGAGCCGGTAAATCTACCCTACTCAAGATTATTGCCGCCTTGCTTAAACCAACGGAAGGGTTGCTCAAGATAGGGGGGTGGATGTTACCGGATCATGCCGACCGGGTGCGGCCGCATCTTGGTTATGTCTCCCACGATTTGCTCCTCTACCCGGACCTCACCGCCGCCGAAAATTTGCGCTTCTATGCCCGGCTCTACGGCCTACCCAATGCCGATGACCGCATTACCTCAGCCCTAAAGCAGGTTGGTCTTTACACCCGGCGCGACGATCTGCTTCGCACCTTCTCCCGAGGAATGGGGCAACGTTTAGCCCTGGCCCGCGCCACCCTGCACGAACCGGATATTCTCCTGCTAGATGAACCATACACTGGCCTGGATACACAGGGTTCAGACTTGTTGGATGAATGGTTAATGCGCGAAAAGGATCGCGGCCGCACCATTCTCCTCATCACCCATGACATTTATCGGGGCCTGCCCCTGTGCCACCGGGTTCTCCACCTGGAGCGGGGAAAGATTAGGGAAAAGATGGCTGTGCCCAGTGAAACGTTAGTCGTAAACAGTCAGCCTCAGCCATAAATCAGTTGCCTTAACAACCCCATCATCACCCCAATTCCGTGCTTTTCAGCACGTTTCATCCCCTCCCCCCTATGCTAAAATACACTGGCGTCTGTTGACGCTTACAACACATTCCTGGTCTCCCAATCTCTCCATCACTCAGTCTCTTATTTGCCAGGAGACCGAGAGACTGAGAGATGCAGAGACTCGTTACTGGAGTTTAGAACTAGAGGAGAGAGCAAGAGAAAATTACTCTGGAAAACCCTCTCGCTCTTGCTCTGAACTCTAAACTCAAGTTGTTACCCATCACGAGGAAACCATGAACAAAAAATCAGTTACCCAAATGAATCTCCAGGGCAAAAAAGTGCTGGTACGGGTGGACTTTAATGTGCCGCTCAGTGGCAAAGAAGCCCCCATCACCGTCACCGACGATAACCGCATCCGGGCCGCCTTGCCCACCATCAACTACCTGCTAGAACAAAACGCCGCCCTCATCCTCTGCTCCCACCTGGGGCGACCCAAAGCCCAAGAGGCCCATTTCCGCATGGACCCGGTAGCGGTGCGCCTGGGTGAACTCCTGGGCCGACCGGTGCAGAAGGTAGATGAATTTGTGGGAGAACAGGCGAAAGCGGCCGCGGCCGCGCTCCAGCCCGGTGAAATCCTCATCCTGGAAAACACCCGCTTCCACCCCGGCGAAACCAAAAACAACCCCGAACTCTCCGCCCAACTGGCCGATCTGGCCGATGCCTACGTCAATGACGCCTTCGGCTCCGCCCATCGCGCCCATGCCAGCACCGAAGGCGTGGTTCACCCTATGCGGGCCAAAGGGGGCGAATGTGGCGCCGGTTTCCTCATGGATGCCGAAATCAAAGCGTTGGGTCTGGCCGTTACCAACCCACCTCACCCCTATATCGCCATCATGGGCGGGGCCAAAATCTCGGACAAAATCCTGCTCATCGAAAACCTGCTCCACAAAGCCGACAAAGTGCTCATCGGTGGTGGCATGGCCAACACCTTCCTCAAAGCCAAAGGGCTGGAAATCGGCACATCACTGGTCGAAAATGAAGCTCTCCCCGAAGCCAAACGTCTATTGGAGACCGCCTCGGAGCGACTCATCCTGCCGGTAGATGTTGTCGTGGCCGCCAAATTTGCCGCCGATGCGGAAGGGACAGATGTCCCCGTGGCGGAAATCCCCGCCGACAAAATGGCTCTGGATATTGGCCTGGTGACGGTACAATATTTCAACCAACAGCTCGAAGGGGCCAAACTGGTGGTCTGGAATGGGCCGATGGGGGTGTTTGAATTTGACCGCTTTGCCGTGGGCACAAACGCCATGGCCCAACTGCTGGCCGGGTTAGCCGACAAGGGCACGAAGGTGATTATCGGTGGGGGAGACTCCGCGGCCGCGGTGGCCAAAGCCGGTCTCACCGAGAAAATGACCCATGTCAGCACCGGGGGCGGGGCCAGTCTGGAACTGCTCGAAGGCAAAGAGCTACCCGGCGTGGCCGCCCTCGACGAAGCGTAACACATAAGAACTCCTGGGAACTCTGGGAACGCAATTATCAGGACACGGATTAACACGGATAAACGCGGATTTTCGGCGTGGTTCAAAAGTCGGCAAACGGTGCTTAACACCTTGTAGGGCGATTTGGTAAATCGCCCACGAGACGATTTACCAAATCGTCCTACAAATTTGTAAAGTTGACCTGAACCATGCCGGATTTTCTTTTGATCCGTGACATCCGTGAAATCCGTGTCCGACTCTTTTATCTGGAGTTTAGAGCTAGGGGGGAGAGCAAGAGGTAATTACACTGGAAAAACCTCTCGCTCTCGCTCTGAACTCTAAACTCAAGTTTTATAGGACGCTTATGAAAACTTCTGCTCCATCACGCAACACGCAACACGTATCACGTATCATCCCCCTTCTCCTCTTACTCATCCTCATCCTCACCGCCTGCGGGGGCGACGAAACTCCTACTGTTCAAGCTACCATAGCTGTTCCTACCACTGAGGTGGTGGTGGTTAATACACCAACTCCAGCGGCAATCGCGGCCACAGCCACGTTGGTGCCCCCACCAACATTGGCTCCCCCGGCTACGGCTACGCTCCTACCTACGATTGCTCCCACGCCCTTGCCCGAAGGCGTTTTTCTGCTCACCGCCGCCGATTTTGGCACGGATCGTAATCCGCTCACGGGTGAACAAATGCCCGACCCGTCGGTGTTGTTGCGCCGCCCCATTGCCGTAAAAATTTCTAATGCGCCACCGAGTTATGTGCGGCCGCAATCCGGCCTCAACGATGCTGACATTGTGTACGAACACATCGCCGAAGCCAGCATCACCCGTTTCACGGCCATTTTTTATGGACACACCCCCGCCACCATTGGCCCCATTCGCAGTGCCCGCCTCATTGACCTGGAAATCCCGGCTATGTACGATGCCGCCCTCTTCTTTTCCGGGGCCAGTACCGGCGTCAACCAGCGGCTCTTCTCCTCAGACTTTGCCGACCGGGTGATGCGCTCCAACGAACCTGGTTACTACCGCACCGGGGACACAAACAAACCGTATGAACATACGCTTTATGGCAACCCGGTGCAGTTCTGGGAAGGGTTAACCAACAAAGGGCTAAACACCCCGCCCGTTTTCACCAGTTTCATGGCCTTCAGCTCAACCCCGCCTGCCGGGGGCACAGCCGCGACAAGCATTACCCTGGATTACCAATGGGAGACGGTGAGCTGGCAATACGACGCGGCCGCGGGCCATTATTTGCGCTGGTCGGCCGGTGCGCCCCACCTGGATGGCAACACCAACGAACAGGTCCACGCCGAAAATGTCGTCGTTGTTTTTGCCAACCACCAGGAAGATGCCACCATCTGTGAGCAAATCACCAATGGGGTTTGTACCTGGTTGTCGTTACAGGCGCAGATTTGGAATAGCGGCCGCGTAGTCATTTTTCGCGATGGGCAAATGTACGAAGGAACCTGGACCCGCACCAACCGCAGTGACATGCTCACCTTCACCGATGCCAGCGGCAACCCGCTCCCCCTGCAAATCGGCAATAGCTGGTTCCAAATGATGTCATTAGCTTATGTGAACCCTCTGACGGTAACACCTTAGTAATCGTTCATAAGTGACTATACAGCCCCTCACCCTAACCCTCTCCCCTGAGGAGAGAGAACTAACTCCCCTCTTCCGCTTCGGGAGAGGGGTCGGGGGTGAGGGACAGCGGTTTCACCTTCTCCTTCCGCGCCCGGCGTGGAATATTCCTGGCGATGCTCTGCGTCGTGTAGGACGCCGAGCGTCCCAGAGGGAATTCCCACGCTGAGTGTGGGAATAAGTTGTGACACCTGAATAGTTATAGACCTTAAGATAATGATTTTGAGTAGGGGCTGGCCTTGTGCCTGCCCTGCATTTGAGTAGGGGACCTTACCGTACCGATCACCCTGCAAAATCTCCAAAACCCAATAACCTATGCGTCTTTTCGTTGTGGTGCATTCGGCTTAGGCGTCTATGAATAAAGAAAAGTTCACCTTGTTGGCTATTACCTTCGTTTTCTTTTACCTGCTGGGCGGGGGGATGTGTCGCGTTTTCTTTCCGGCCACAGTTACCCCCTTTCTTGAACTGACCTGCCCTGAAGGCACGACCCCCGCATCCGAACAAATACGTCGTTTTTTCGGTAATGGTATCTCTCTTTCTTCGCGTGCCAGTTGCGAAGGAGCGGTTGAAACAGAGTGGAGTCGGACAATGGGGGTGATAGGCGCACGGATCTTGCATCAGTCTACTGTTGCTCTGGTACTGATGGGAATTGGCTGGTTATGGCTCCGTTACCAGGGGGGGAAGTCTGAACCACCCCCGGCTCCGCCGCCCGGCATCAATCTGGAAGGGGATATGGTGTTGCGCCAGTTTATCAGCCAGAAACAACGCCTGGATGCGGTTAAACATGTACGTGAAATGACAGGGGCCGGTCTGAAGGAAGCGAAGGCATATGTGGATTGGCTGAGTTATCAGATGCAAGGGGGTGGACGTCAGCCCGGTAGTGTGGAAACACCCCGACCCATGATGAGTCTGGACGCGGCCGCGCACGATTTCCAGGTTCTCGATTTCCTGACCCAGGGGCAAAAAATTATGGCTATCAAACGGGTGCGAGAACTGACCGGCATTGGCCTGAAAGAAGCCAAAGATCTGGTTGAGGCCATAGAACGGGGTCAAATTGAGATCAACCGCCCCCTGACCCCATTACCCCCTACCAACCCCACCTTTCCCATGACCCCAGAACAGGCCACAAACGACCCGGAAGTACACGAATTACTCGCCAGAGGTTTAAAAATTAACGCCATTAAACGGGTACGCGAACTGACCGGTGTGGGGTTAAAAGAGGCCAAAGATCTGGTTGATGGATTGGAACGAGGCTAGGCGGTCACTCCCTCTACTACGTAACCGTTCACCCTTAACTGAGCGATTTGCTATGGCCGGTCTTGCTGTGGCCGGTCTCCTGACCGCGCTACCAAGTTGTTTTTAGACGCTCACGAAGAGTTATTTATGAACTTTCCTGCTTGACTACCGTAATGGTCAACCGCAAAAGCGAATAACACTTTTACCATAAAAAGCAAAGAGATAAGCAAGAAATATTTTGGAGCCTCCACTCCTATGACGATGATTGATATGCCCAGGGTTAATAATATTCCCGCTACCAATATTTGAAACTGATTGCCCTTCAGCATGTTCACCACAAATGCACCAGCGATTGTATATCCCCAGACAATAACAGAGTTCCCAAACCCAGTCCCTAGTAACCATGCTACGATTAATATGTGAACATGAATGGCGATAAATACCAATCGTTGTTTGTCCCGAGTAGCATAATAGTTGTTGGTAGAGCGTGTGAAATTGGCAATACAACCAGCAGATATGTCTGCGATGAGTAGATAAGCAAGGACACTTCGCCAAAGCGGTAGGTTATGGGTCATCTCTGGAAATACGAAAAATAACACTGTGGTGAAACCTACGCCGAAAAACACTATGGCTAGAATTTCACCAATGGTTTGAGATTCGCCAAATACATCGTGTAAATAACGTGGCATACGTATTGACATATAATTCTCAGTATCGTTACTCATTTGAATTGTATTGTTGGGTATTGTCCCAACAGGTGGGGGAAACCAACTTACAACTTCATTTCTTGTACGGTTAGCAGAAAAAAAGGTGACATCGGCTCCAGCCGGAGCCAGAGCGCGGCCGCAGACCAGACCGTCCCCCCGTTGTTGCCCGGCCCATCAAAACCAGCACCCGCTTGCCCTGCACCAACAGCCGTTCCATGAGGGTCTGGGCGTTAGCCCGACCCGCATTTTCCATCATCTGGCCGTAAGAGATGCCAAGCGGATCGTGGGCTTGCGCGGCCGCGTCTCCAGTCTCTTAATCTTTCAGCCTCTCAATCTCCCCTCGGCATCACACACCCAAAGGTCGTATTCACAATCCCCGGCAAGAGTGGGTAAACCGGCTGGCCGATGGCGGCCTCGAAATAGTCTTTGAGGTGTAGGGTGGCACGCCATTTGTCGAGGATAAAGTCGTTCCAGCCATAGCGCAAGGTGACATCCACGAACCGTTTTTCCAAAATGCAGTAGCCGGTGGGTAAAGCCAGGGCGTCACATAGTTGGAAAAGGCGGTCGTAATCGTCAAACGGGTGGTGGGTGAGGAAATCGGCCACGAACTGTTTTTCGGCGGGCAGACAATCCCAGTTGCCGTAGGCTTCGTGGATGTTTTGGGCGGGGAAGGAGTGGGTGAGGCTGATGCACGCGGCCGCGTCGTAACCCAGGTGGTGCAAAAAATGGTAGCCGTCAATAATGTGGCGCATTCCCGTCACCCCTTCACGCCGCCCAATGTCGTGGAGCAAGCCCAAAATGGTGGCCCGGTCGGGGTCGAGGGTGGGGTGATGGTGGGCGATGATCGCGGCCGCGCCTGCCACATAGCGTGAGTGGTCTGCCCAGGGGCCAGGGTTTAGCTGGGACGCGGCCGCGAGCAACTGTTCAGCTTCATTAAGAGTAGGTAACTTGTCCAATAGGATCTCTCCGTGATTGCGTCAGGTGTTAAGTAATCGTTCGTTTTTAACTTATAGACAATTCAAATAGGGGCTGGCCTTGTGCCTGCCCCGTCGAGGGCAACCACAAGGGTTGCCCCTACAGATAGTGTCAACCCCCTGAAATCCCGAAGACCCATCGTTTATCCAGTTCTTGGGCCGGGAAATAGGTGACATCGCCACTCATAATCACCACATAGGCATCCCGTTGGAAGGCCAGATTGCGGGGGGCTGGACCGGTGAATTGGCACGCGGCCGCACCCACCTCAACCGGAGCTGGCTCTGACTGTTCCGTACACACCTGGGCAAAGGCGCGTTGGGCCGCGGCCGCGTTCTCATACCGAACAATCGTGCATTCCAAAACCGTGTAGGTGAGTTGCATGTCAACCAGTTCAACCGTGTGCGAGGCCACCACCGTTTCTCCCAACACCAGAAAAGGCCGCGTCAACTGGGCTGGCCTACCCGATGGGTGGTACAAATCGCCCAAATCCTGGGCCTGGCAGTTTAGGGTCGCCAGGTCTGGCTCTTGGGGTCGAAAAACAACAATCCATCCAACCCAAAGCCCCAAACCAACCAGCAATACGACTAAAACTTTCGGTATTAAGGGTTTCATAGGCATAAGTTTACTCCGTTCTATGAAGCATAAAAAAAACGCGGCCGCAACCCGTTTCCAGTTGCGGCCGCGCCTCAGTTCCTACCAGCTCCCCTCAGTTCCTACGAGTTCCTATTCATACCGCAGGGCCGTCACAATATCCAACTTCGCCGCCTGGCGGGCTGGCAATACCGACGCCACTACCCCAAACAGCAAGCCCACCGCAATAGCGACCAGAATGCCGCTGTAGGGGAAGGAATAAGGAATGATGTATCCGGCAAAGTTCATCGCCCCCACCAGCCCGTACCCCAGCCAGATGCCCCCCAGTATGCCAAAGGCCGTGCCCGTGGCCGCCAGAAGCAGGCTTTCCACCAGAATCATGCGGCGCACCTGCTTTTGTGTGCCCCCCACCGCCCGGAGCATCCCGATCTCGCGGGTGCGCTCCAACACATTGATGACCAATGTGTTGATTAAGGCAATGAGGGACGGGAACGCCAGCGCGATCATCAGGATGTACAGGAAGCTCATCGTGGAAGCGAAGGTGGTCTCCTGTGTTTCCCGCCATTCGGCCGAGCTAAACAGACCAAAGGCCGGATATTGAGCTACCAGGGCGTTGAGATCCGCTTCCACCGCGGCCGCGTCCGCCCCATCCGTCAGGTTCGCCATCAGGAGCAGGTCACTCGTCTGGTGAAAATCCGTCGCCAGATCCGTCTGAGAGATGTAACCCGTTGCCAGTTTGGCGTTCAGATAATCCGTCCCGATACCCACCACCTCATATTGGCGATTGCCTTCCGGTGTCTTCATCGTCAGCACATCACCCACAGACACCTGGTTTTGGGAGGCAAAGATGCCATTGACGATGATAGTCTGACCACCCGCCAAAGCCGAGTACGCGGCCGCGTCCTCCCCCTGACTAAACTGCAACCCCGCCACCTGACCATACACCAATGGGTCAATACCAATCAATTGAATATCAAACCCATTCGCCACCGAGGGGGCCAATCGCAATGAAGCCACATTTTCGATACCCGGCGTATCCTTTACAGCCTGGATGAGTTCCGGGCCAGCCCCGACGTTCCCCCCAGATAAAATAATGGCATTGGGCATCAGCAAAAAATCAGCCCCCATGCTTTTGTCAATGTAAGCCATAAAACCAGTGTAGATGCTGGAAACCATGCCCACCATCGCCAGAAGAATCGCCAGACCAATCATCATCGTTGAAGCGGTAATAGCCGAGCGGCCTGGTTGCCGGGTCAGGTTGCCCTGGGCCAGATGCCCCTCGCGGGCAAAGATGAGGGCGAACAGCCCCCCAAACACGCGAGCGATGGGGTGAATGAGGGCAGGAGCTACCAGGATCAACCCGATCAGGAACAAGACGGCCCCCAAAAGGGCCAGACCGGCGTTGCCAGAGAGTAGCCCCGCGGCCGCGATGAGCATCAACACCACCCCCACAATCGTGGCCCGCCCCAGGCGTCGCGCCTGAACTTCGGCCACGGCTGGGCGCAACGCTTCCAGGGGCGTCACCCGGCTGGCACTAAGGGCCGGGAACAACCCACTGGCTACCGTCACCCCCACACCCAGAATGATCGAGCCGATGATCACCCCGGCTGAATATTGAGGGCCACCCACCGAAAAGCGCAGAAACTCTTCAAAAATTGGTTTGACCGCTAACAACATCAGCGACACAAACAGATAACCGGCGATCATCCCCAGCACCGTGCCGATCACCCCCTGGACAACACTTTCCACCAGGATCAGGCTCAAGATGGTGCGACGGGAGGCCCCAATAGCCCGGAGCAGACCAATGTCCCGCCGCCGCTCGGCTACAACCGTGCGGAAGGTATTGAAGATGATGAATCCACCCATGGCCAGGGACATAAAGCCAAAGAAGTTCATGGCCGTCTGGCCCACACTCAGGTTCGCCATGAGTTCCTGGCCGACTTCCAGTTCACCCAGTTTGAAAGTATCTCCCAACCGCGCCTGAATGTCGGCCCGCACAGCCTCTTGATCTACGTTGGGGGCAAAGATGGCTTCAATGGTGTTGAGGCGGTCCGGTTCGTTGAAGAGCGTTTGCGCGGCCGCAAGCGGCACATACACCTCTTCCACTCCTGGTACACCCCGCGCCGTCAGAATACCCACAATCTCAAACCCGGTTGTTCCCTGCGCCGCCGGTAAAACCAGCGTATCACCGACCGTCAGCCCCGATTGTTGGGCCAATGTTTCCCCGATGAGCATGGTATTGCCATCATCACTGCGGAGAAAACGGCCATCCACCAGGTCAAAAGCCCGCACATCGTTGGCGGTAGCCGGATCAATCCCGGCGACGGTGGCGGCAGACACCGCCGACCCATCGGGCAAACTGACATTATGGCGGAGAATGCCGGTAGCATGGGCAATGCCCCCGGTTCCGGTCACGCTATCCAGAGACTCTTCGGCAAAAGTGCCCCGGCTGGTGCTGGAAATGGCGAGATCAACCTGGTCTGCGGCCGCGAGCATGTTCTGTCGGAAAGCCAATGAAAAAGCAGGCAGAACCCCATTCAGGCCAAAAATAACCATCACCCCAAACATCACCGCCAGGGTGGTAAGTAAAGTCCGTACTTTGCGTCCCCACAGGTAACGCATGGCTAAAGTCAATTGCATGGTCATAATGCCGCCACCTTTTGCCGTAGAAGTTCACTATCTTCATGGCCGTTATTGTTCAGGCGCGTATCATCTACAATCGTGCCATCCTTCAGAAAAATGATCCGGTCAGCATACGCGGCAATGCGTGGATCATGCGTCACCATCAGCACCGAGCGTTTCCACTCATCAGCGATCTGGCGCAAAAGGGCGGCAATCTCGTCAGCCGCCCGTGAATCCAGGTTGCCAGTTGGTTCGTCCGCTAACACCAGCGACGGTTCGGCGGTGAGGGCGCGGGCAATCGCCACCCGCTGTTGTTGCCCCCCGGAAAGCTGATCGGGCCGTTTGTCCAGCTTATCTGCCAACCCTAACCGTTCTAACCAGGCTTTGGCTTTTCTATTGGCTTCCGCTGGTTTCGTGCCATCCAAAACCAGGGGTAGGGCGGCGTTTTCGGTGGCGGTAAGGACAGGGATGAGGTTGAAGAACTGGAAGACAAAGCCAATGTGACGACGGCGCAACTCGGTCAGATGGTTGTCATCCAACCCAGACAGCTTGTGTCCGTCAATGGTGACATGCCCTTTGGTGGGCGTGTCCAACCCGCCGATGAGATGAAGCAGGGTAGATTTGCCACAGCCACTCGGCCCCATTACCGCCACAAACTCCCCCTGGTTGATGCCCAGGTTGAGATTATTGAGGGCGGTTACAGCCGTCTGGCCCGTGCCATAGACTTTGGTGAGATTTTCGGTTTGTACAAGCGACATGATTTCAACTCCAGGGTGGATAAATAAGGGGATTGAGAGACTGAGAGACTGAGAGACTGAGAGACTAGAGACTGTTCACTGTTCACTGTTCATTGTTGAGATTACTGAAGAAAGAGGGGTTTTCACCGCAAAGACGCAAGGTCGCAAAGATTTTCTCTGGACTTCATCCGCTCTTGGCGTTCTTAGCGTCTTGGCGGTTCCTTTGTTCAGTAGACTTACTGTTCCCTACTCCCTACTCCCTCCTCACTACTCACTACTTTCCTCGGCCTGCCTCTGGGTTTGACTTCTGGCTCTGGGAGTGGTTGGCGTTCTACTTCTCCCAGGCGGGCTTCCACCATATCGAGCCAGCGTAAGTCGGCTTCCAGGTGCATGATGGCCTTATCGAACAATAAGATGCGAGCTAATTCACGGCGGGGATTGGCGCGGCCGCGATCCGCTGTCAATTGGTGTAACTCCCGGTACAGGGCCGCCCGTTGCCGTTGCACCACCTGGCGCGGATTCGCCGTACTATCGCCAATACTCAGCATCAACTTAAGGAAAAACTCATCCCGTTGGTGAACTGGCTCGACGTAACCGGTAAACCATCCCTCTAATTCCGCCTGCCCTGTCGGAGTAATGGCATAAATGCGCTTCTCTGGCCCACCATCCTGCTCCACTGTGTCTTGGGCCACCAGGCCACTTTCAGCCAACCGGGAGAGCGTGGTGTAAATCTGCGCCGGTTTCACATCCCAGTTCTTCTCTCCACCGATCAACGCCTCAAAAGCGGCATGCAACTCGTAACCGTGACGAGGGCGTTGGGCGAGTAAACCGAGCAGGGCATTGCGTACTGACATAAATAGTCTACGAGTTACTAATTTATGAAAAAGTATAAACCCGGTTAATAGTTTTGTCAATCAGGTCGTATAGACTTTAAGATGATGATTTTGGGTAGGGGCTGGCCTTGTGCCTGCCCTACCAAAAGAGGGCAACCACGAGGGTTGCCCATACAGCCAAAATGTTTTTCTGGCATGGTTCAAAAGTTGACAAACGGTGCTTAACATTTTGTAGGGCGATTTTGTAAATCGCCCAGTGGACGATTTGCAAAATCGTCCTACATATTTGTAAAGCTGGCCTAAACCATGCCGTTTTTCTTAAAAGCTATAGAAACGAAAAGAAGGCAGGTTCTGACCCAAAACCTGCCTTCTCGCCTTTTCGCCGCGCCAAGTATATTAACCCAGCAATTCTCAATTTAGCCAACGGTCAAACCCATTGGACTCCAGGCGCACGCTCGAAAAATGACCCAAACCGTAGAACAGCCTTTCAGGTTGTTCGCCCTCTCGTGAAAACAAACTGTATAGAGAGTGCACAGCCTGGAAAGGCTGTGCTACCCCAGTTGACCGCCGGGCGGATTACGGAACGTTTATCGTTCAAATTGAGAATTGCTGATATTAACCCAGATACCCCTGCACGTAGAGCAGTTCCCCGTTGAGCACCGCCCCACTGGCCGCGCCGCGTAGGGTGTTATGGGTCAGGGCCAGGTAACGTAAATCTAGCACCTCACATTCACGCACCTTGCCTACCGTCCAGGCCAGCCCATCACCAGTATCCCGATCCAGGCGCGGCTGGGGACGATCCGGTTCGTTCCGATAAACCAGCAGGCGTTGTGGTGACGAAGGCAACTCCTGGCAGATGGCCGGGGGACACCACGTTTTCAACGTCGCGATGGCTTCATCTACCGAAGGCTTATGGCGCATGCCCACCGAAACACTGGCGAGGTGGCCGTCGAACACGGGAACCCGGTTGGCCTGGGCACTGATTTTCAGATTCGCCAGTTCCATTTGCCCGGCTATCACCTGGCCCAACAGTTTTTTCGGTTCATTTTCCAGTTTGTAATCCTCACCGCCGATGTAGGGAACCACATTATCCAGAATGTCCATTGAGGAGACACCGGGATAACCAGCCCCGGAGATGGCCTGCATCGTCACCATGATGATGGATGTGAGGTCGAAAGCGTCGTGCCAGATTTTCATGGGCAGGATGGCACTGGTGGTGGAACAGTTGGGGCTGGCGACGATAAAACCAGACCAGCCGTTGTTGGCCTTTTGGGTGGCGATCAGGTTGGTGTGATCAGGGTTGAGTTCAGGGATGAGCAGGGGGACATCGGGGGCCAGACGGTAGACAGAGGTGTTGGTGATGACGGCATAACCCGCGGCCGCGAACTGGGGTTCATATTCCTTCGCTTCCGTTGTGGGCAGGGCCGAGAACACCACCGGCACATCCAGGTTAGGGGCCGTCGGTTGCACAACCAGATCCCGCACCGAAGCCGGGGCATCTCCTAGCAACTTCCAATTCACTCCCTCCCCATACGCCCGTCCCACCGTGCGGTCTGACCCGGTGACGACTTTCACTTCAAACCAGGGATGGTTCTCCAATAACTGCACAAACCGTTGCCCAACTGTGCCCGTCGCGCCCAAAACAGCGACTGGAATACGTTTTTGGTTCATAAAATTCTCCTTTAGCTTGTCAGCATTTCAGCATTTCAGCTTGTCAGCTACTTGGCCTTAGCAAGTTTTTGTTGTTGCCACAAAAAAACGCCACCACCCACATTGGGGCGATGGCGTCGCGGTTCCACCCAAAATTCAGTAAACAGTGGACAGTAGGCAGTAAACAGTAAAAATCACTGAAGTCTGCTAACTGGCTGTACTCTTAGTGCGGCTGATAACGGAGCAACCCGGATTTTCTTACTGGTGTGTCAACTGTTAATGGGTCACGGTTGACTGTTCACTTTCTGAAAATCACTCCTGGGGGGTTTTCATCCTGTCCTGATGGTGCGGGCTTCCAGCCTATTGGCCCATCACTCTCTGGCACAGGGATAAGGATTACTCGTCCCAGTCAACGTGTTACATGTAGCGAAGTGGAGAAATTATGAAGGAAAGGTTGGGGAGTGTCAAGTCGAGGTACCACAAAACAGCAATTCTCAATTTGGTCTGGGCCTCAACAAAGGCAGAGACCGCCCGGCCGTAAAACGGGCCGGGCGACCTTTAGGGGAACAGCTCTTCTACCCATTGCTGACCACTGACCGGTACGTTGTGCACCCGCACATCCCAATGCAGGTGGGCACCCGTCGAAAGCCCTGTTGTGCCGACTTTGCCAATTAACTGCCCCGCCGTCACTGTTTGTCCCAATGTAACCAATGTTTCAGTCAGGTGAAAATAGCCACTTGTGAGGCCCAGGCCATGATCTAAAATGATGACATTACCACGTAAGGGGGTGGGTTCGTTAAAAATGACGGTGCCCCCCGCCGGTGCCAGAATGGGTGTGCCAGTGGCGGCAAAAAAGTCTACTCCTGTGTGTAGAATTAAGGGACTGCCATTGTAGGTGCGGAATTCACCAAAATTTGAGGTAACGAGGGTGTTGGTGAGGGGGTATTGAAATAACCCTTCCCATAACGGGGTGGGCGTGAACTGGCTGAAGTAGGTGTCTAGCAGGGCATCATCCTGGATACGCACATTGGGGTCTAGTAAGGGAGTCAATTCCGCCGCCAGGGTGAGGTCCAGGCGGCCAAATGTGTTGGCTACCACGAGTAAGGGTTGATGGAAGGGTCGCCAGGGGCGTTGTCCGGAACCGGTAATCTCCAAAGGTTGGGGGCCAGAGGGAGCATCTACGGGTAGACCCACGAGTGCCAGGTAGCCGTTTTCATAAGGGGAAAAATGGAGTGATTGCCCGGCGAAAGTGCCATCTGGAGTACCTTCTTGCAAGTTTTCGACGTAAATGGCCAGAGATTGTCCCTGGACGGGGCGGGCGGGATGGACATTCACGGTTATCCATTCGTCTGGCAAATCCTGGTAAGGTGTCTCACCGGGGATGTAGAGTCGCTGTCCAGGAAATAGAACGGTGGGGTAGGGTAGATTGTTCGCGGCCGCAAGCCCGTTCGGCTCCAGGTTATAGCGTAGCGCCAATAGGGTCAGCGTTTCCCCGGCCGCCACCAGATGAAAACGCCCTGTTACGGGGCGCGGTTCGGCCGAGCCGGTGCGGCTTACCAGGACCAATTGTTGTCCCCCATAAAGCAGTTGGGGGTTGAGCAGGCCGTTTTGTTGGCCGATAGCCTCGGGGGTGGTATTGAACGCGGCCGCGATACTCGCCAACGTATCACCAATTTGTACCATATATACGGCCGTTGCAACATCCCCTATCTGCCCCGGAATGAGCAATTCTTGCCCTTCAAACAAAAACTCTGGGTTTGTCAGGCTGTTCACCAGGATCAGATCATCCACCGTAAGGTTATACAACGTGGCGATGCTAGATAACGTTTCACCGGCCTGCACGACATGCACTTTGGGGATGGGAATCGTATCGGTGGGGGTGGGCGTAGGGGTGGCCTCTTCGCCATCTTGCGCTTGAACGAACACCGGCAAAAACAGAAACAACAGAAGAAAGAAGAGAAGTGGTAAACGACGCATAACAGACATAAAACGTGGGGCGTGAGATCCGGCAAAGGGGTCTACGCGGCACGTTTTCAGGCATTATCGAGGAATTGAAGGGTGTCACCGATTTGAACCTGATCCAGGATGACCGGGTGGCCCTCGATGACGTAACGGGCTGGCGTTTGGGCGCCATAATGAGGTCGCCACGGTTTGGCTAATACTTTATCTACCACCACTCCCTGATCATTCACCCAGATAACCGCCAGGTCAAAAAAGACGAAAAACATGTGAATGGCACTATTCAGGCGGTCATCTTTGGCATTAACCAGCACCAGACCATCCTGGGGGGTCAGGGAACGGCGGAAAGTAAAACCACGTAATTTGCTGAGGAAGGAGTCACACCAAGAGGCGCGAGAGATAAGAACGCGGCCGCGGGCCGGTAGATAAATTCGTTTGAAGGTGGTCACAACCCGGTAGTATAGCGGGTTTAATCGTTGCCGTCATTCCCGTCGTTGATATTCCCAGAGTCGTCATCCTCATTATCATTCCCAGAACCATCGTTGCCATCCTCGTTATCGGGGTCATCCTCGTTGTCGTTGTCGTCTTCGTTATCGTTGTCATCCCCACCATCGTCTGGGGTAGCTGTGGCCGGGAGGCTTGTCGTGGCGGAAGGCTGAGAGGTGACGGTTGGCTCAACCGTCGGCCCCCCCACCGGGGTATAGGTGGCCTGGGGGGTAGGGGATATTGTCGGTGCAGAGGTGCGGCTCGGCAACGGGGTAGAGGTAGCCGTCGGTGAACTGTCCAACGCGTTCTCCTCTGTGGGGTCAGGTTCTGGCGTAGGGCTGTCTGATGGCTCCGGTGCGCCAATTGTGGGTGTTATCGTTGGTGCGGCGGTTTCGGGTGTGGGGGTAGAACTGGGGGTGACAAGGGCGGGGATTGAGGTAGGGCCGGGTGAAAGGGTATCGTTCCTCTGGGGATTGTTTAGGAAGGCAAAGATAGTGGCGCTAAGGAGTAAGAAGACAAGTGCGGCCGCGGCCAGAGAAGGGGACCATCGCGGCCGCAGGCTCTGGGTTAACCAATCGAGAAAGGGCAGGCGCGGGCGTTTTTCTCGCAAGCGGCTTGCCTGTTGCAAAAAAGCCTGACGAGAAGCCCGTTGCGCGGCCGCAGAATACCCTACCGGCAATTGAGTGAGTTGTTGAGTTGTCTCTAGCAATGGCCGGAGCGCGGCCGCGTCCTGTGGATAACGCCGCAGAACCCCTTCCAGGGTTTCACCACGCTCCAATGCATCCAAACACTCAATGAGCTTCGTTTCCAAAGCACTATCCATCTAAACGCCTCGCCATTGGGCCAACTTCTTAGACAACATCATTACGGCGCGTGCCTGAAGCTGTTTAATTGCCCCTTCACTCTTCCCCATTGTTTCTGCGACTTCCCGAATCGGCATGTCATAACCAAAACGCAACGCCAAAACATCTTGTTGCTCGGCGGTTAGCTCGTTCATAGCCTGACGCAAACGGCCCTGCTGTAAAGTGCGGTCCACGGCATCGGTGGGGTCACCAAAAGAGCTGGCCAACGTTTCCGGAAGTTCCGTTTGCGGCCGCCGGTACTGCTGACGGTGATAATCCCCCACCACATTTGCCGCCACTCCATACAACCACCCCTTCAAGGTTGTCTGCGGGGCGTTACCACCATTAAGAGCCGTCAATAAACGTATAAATACTTCACTCGTCAAATCTTCTGCGGCATGTCGATCCGCCACCCGAAAAGCGATAAAGCGGAAGATCGGCCCATAATAAGCCGTATGAATCTCCGCCAAAGCCCCTTCATCCAGTTCGTGGGCACGTGCCAGAAGCACCGATTCGTTACGCAACGTGAACTATCACTCCTATGGTTCTTATTTAGAATTGACGATTTTTCACCCGGCACGAGCTCAAAGCCAACTGCTTGTTTCCAAACCAACAGGTTTTGTCTACATTATGCCTTCGTCAATCCTTAAGGATTGTTCACGTAGTATACCCAAATTAGGCGCTAATCCTGAATAATCTAGTAGTTCAACCAGTAGTTCTCAATTTAGCCAACGGTTTTTGTTCATTAAATTTTTAATCGGGTAACGCATTCATTGACCCCATCCCCCCATCCCCCCTTCCCTCGGGCAGGGGGGATGGGGGGATGGGGCATTTTTCGGGGCATTCGCCCCGAAAAATGCCCCTTAGAAAAGCTCCCCGCCCCTGGGGGTGGGGGGATTCCATTACCTGATTAATTTTTTAAACGACAATAACCGTTGGACTCCAAGAGCACGCTCGAAAAATGGCCCAACCCGTAGAACGGCCTTTTAGGCTGTTCGCCCTACACGTCCTCGAGGGCTGAGCTTGCCGAAGCCCGGCACCGCCTGGAAAGGCTGTGCTACACCCAGTTGACCGTCGGGCAGATCAACGGAATGTTTATCGTTCAAAATGAGAATTGCTGTAGTTCGGCAAATATTTTTTGGCGAATAGCTGTGGACAGTCTCCCGACCGTGCCACCCGTTGTTATCCGACAAGTGATTGTTAAACCATCTAAATTACCATTCTCTTGGTTATGCTCTGTGTGGGTATCATTCCCTACAAACAGTACCTGATTGCGCTTACCTACAAGTCGTTGAAGGATCAAAAAAAGTAATGGTTTCTTTAATCTCAATTCTCGGCAACAAAGTCTGGCAAGGGTTTCAGTGGGGAAATACTACACTGTCAACGGACATAATCTGACATTTTTCGTCGTGTTGCTTTATCGCCGCGTCGGGTATATTCGATGCCACATCCACGCCTAACCCCGCTCAGGGGCGGGAACTTTTCTCGGCGCAGTTTAGCGGGCGTCTGCCCGCTAAACCGCGCCGTTGGGTTTCCCCCTTCCCCGGGGAAGGGGACGAAAGAACCGCTTTTATTTTAGCAAGTATAACCACGACTTATGAGAGACCGGGCAGGTTTGGGAAACCTGTGAGGTCTACGCCCACATGCACTATGCCAACCTATCACGTCGTTGGCGTAAGGCTTCATAAAGGGACTGAGTCTGGGGCAGATAAAAGGTATGCACTTTTTGCCAAAATTCGCCTAATTGCCGGTTGCCCGTCTGTTCTTCATACATAACTGCCTGAACGAACATCTCTAATTTATCCGCATCATCTACCAATTGGGCTTCCAGGGTTTTTTTCTGGTGCAATTCTTCCCATAAAACCGACCATTGAGCGGCAAAAGGCATATCTCCTAAAATGGTAGACAATGCTTGCCGTTCCACCTCTGTCTTGATACCTGCGGGCAGGTAATGCCAGGCTGGCGTAGGAATATCCGTCGTCAACGCTTCGGGCAAATCATGGAGCATGGCCATCTTTAACACCTTTAATAGATCAACAGGTTGTTCTGCCAGCTCTGCCAATGTGCAGGCTACAAAAACAACACCATAACTGTGTGCGGCCACATTTTCGGCATTGGTCACACCCCGCTGAACCCAGCCGGTGCGGGCGGTACGTTTTAGTTGATTGCCGTATAAAAGCAAATGAAGAATATCGGATGTGTTCATTGTTTCTCTTCCTGTAGATGAGATTTTTGCCCCGGGTAAAGGATCAGGATTTTCCAGGTTCTCTGTAACGACTAACCCTCTCGAGGGCTGAGCCTGTCGAAGCCGTCGGGAAGGGGGGAACCAGTTGTGTCGTTTTTTGCGGGCATGCGCCCGCAAAAAACGACACATTATAACATTCCCCGCCCCTGGGGGCGGGGGGCTAGGGGTGGGGGTAGGGCGATTGCATACTCACCAGAATGAACCCATCCCCCTACCCCCCTTCCCGAAATCGGGAAGGGGGGTAGGGGGATGGGTTCATTCTGGTGAGTATGCAATCGCCCTACCCCCACCCCTAGCCC
>JAGNBF010000077.1:0-21182 GCA_018004935.1 Chloroflexota bacterium
GTGGGGTTAATACCCAAAATATCCGCTACCTCTATCATCGCCTCTTCGCTCATATACCCATACTCATGTTGGGCCATGTGCATCAAAGGCAAAATAGCGGATTTTTTCTCCGGGTAACGGCGGAACAATTCTTCAATTACGTCGGCGTATTTTTCACGAATCATAATGTAGCGACTAGAGACTGGAGACTAAAGGCTGGAAACATTCTTGAAGTCGCCAGTCTCTAGTCTCCAGTCCCTCTAATTAACGATCAATTTCCCCTAACACGATGTCAATTGAACCAATAATCGCCACCAGGTCGGCGACGAAAACCCCTTTGGACAACTTGGGCAGGCAGGCCAGATTGACATACGACGGGGTGCGGAAATGGACACGGGCCGGTTTGGGGCCACCGTTGCCGCGCAGGTAACAGCCCAATTCGCCACGAGGCGATTCAATAGCGTGATAGACATAACCAGCAGGGGCAGAAAAACCTTCCGTCCACAATTTGAAATGGTGAATAACCGCTTCCATGCTCCGCCCTAATTCGGCACGGGGCGGGGGCACAATTTTGCGGTCATCAATATTGATTGGCCCCTTGGGTAGTTTATCCAGGGCCTGCCGGATAATCTTCAGGCTCTCCGTCATCTCTTGCATCCGGCAACGGTAACGGGCATACACATCCCCCTCTGTCCCCAGGGGAACCTCGAAATCGTAGGTTTCATAGCTGGAGTACGGCATCCCTTTACGAATGTCCCAATCCACGCCCGAACCCCGCAGGCTGGCGCCGCTCAAACCCCAGGCGATGGCTTCATCAGCCGTCATAATGCCTACCCCTTTTGTCCGGGCCAGCCAGATAGGGTTGTTTTTGAGCAAGGCTTCGTAGTCGGCAATGCGCGAGGGCATAAAGTCGAGGAATTTACGCACGGCAGGCACGAACTCTTCGGGCAAATCGCGCCACAGCCCACCAGGGCGGAAATAACTGGTCATCATCCGTTGCCCCCCCACCATCTCGAACAGGTCGAGAATGTACTCCCGTTCACGGAAGCAGTAGAGGAAGACGGACATGGCGGCGATGTCCAGAGCGTGGGTCGCCAGCCAGACCAGGTGGCTACTGATACGGGCCAGTTCCGCGAGAATGACGCGGATGGTCTGGGCGCGAGGGGTGGCTTCGACACCGAGGAGTTTTTCCACCGCCAGGATATACCCCAGGTTGTTGGACATGGGGGCCAGATAATCCATGCGGTCCGTCATCACCAGGGCTTTGGTGTAGGTTTTGGACTCCATGTTTTTTTCGATGCCCGTATGGAGAAAGCCAATGTCGTTGGCCAGATTAACAATGCGTTCACCATCGAGTTCTAGCAGAAGGCGCAACACCCCATGGGTACTGGGATGTTGTGGCCCCATGCTGAGAAGCATGTGCTCTTCGGCGTCTTCGATGGGCATTTTCGTGCCCACTTTGGCGCGAATCTCTTCGACGGTGAGTTCCTGAATCGTGTCGGATTGGGTCATCAGGGTCATAGGTGGTCCCTAGTTTCGAGTTCCAAGTTTCAAGTTCCAGGTTTCAGGGTGGAAGTTAATCTTGGGCGTAAGGTTTTTTGGCGTCAATGGCTTCAAAGTTGAAGGAGAATTGCACCGATTCGTAGCCTAAGGGGTAATCTTTGCGTAAGGGGTGGCCTTGCCAATCTTCGGGCAGGAAGAGGCGGCGTAGATCGTCGTTGCCCTTGAAACGAATACCCATCAGATCCCACACTTCCATCTCTAACCATTCGGCGACGGGCCAAAGTTCGGTGAGGGTTTCGGGGCCATTGTCGGGGTCTTCGATAAGGACACGGAGGCGCAGGCGATGTTTGTGGCTCATGGAGAGCAGGTGGTAGTTGACGGCGAACCGGTCTTCTACTTCACCGTTACCCAGTTCGGGCAACATATCATCAGCGCAGATATCGCTGATGAAGTTGTAGCGCAGGTCGGCGTCATCACGGAGAAAACGAGCGACCTGTTTGATTTGTTTAAGGTTGATGACGAGGGTACGGTCCCCACGAAAATCTACCACGTTGAGAATGGCAGAGGGGAACGCGGCCGCGACCTTGTTTTTTACGAGTTCGTTACGATCCATAATTTGGTGTATTGGTATATTGGTGTATTAGTATATTGGGTCAACTATTTGCCAATAAACTAATAGACTAATACACCTCTCTATTGCCAATCCGTCAGCTTCTCCCCACGAATTTTCTCATGTAGGGTCATAATGCCATCAATCAATGCTTCCGGGCGGGGTGGGCAACCAGCGATATACACATCTACCGGCACGATTTCGTCTACCCCTTGCACAATGGCATAATTATTAAAAATACCCCCACAGGAAGCACAATCACCCATGGCAATCACCCATTTTGGGTCGGGCATCTGATCATACAGGCGGCGCAGAACCGGGGCCATCTTACGCGAAACCCGCCCGGCCACAATCATCAGGTCTGCCTGCCGGGGAGATGGGCGCATCAGTTCCATGCCAAAACGGGACCCATCATGCGTCGCCGCCTGCATATCCATCATTTCAATGGCACAACAAGCTAACCCAAACAACATGGGCCACATGGCATTGGTACGGCCCCAGTTGACTAAATCCTCAAGGCGATGGGTGACAACACCCATATTGCCTAGTTTTTGTTCTATTCCCATTCGAGAACCCCTTTCTTCCAGACCCAAATGTCACCGAGGACAAAGATGATCAGGAAAATGATCATGGCTCCGAGACCAAAGAATCCGAGCGGCCGCAAGGCCAATGCCCAGGGTACCAGCAAAATGATGTCTATATCAAACAAAATGAATAACACAGCGATGCGGTAGAACTTAACCGGCATACGACGTTGGGCCGGTCCAATGGGAGCCATACCCGATTCATACGGTTGGTTTTTGCGGGCAGTTGGTTTCTTGGGGCCGAGGATGAGGGAGAGAAACGGCAACAGGCAGGCAAAGAAGAACGCCCAGCCTAACAAAACCGCTATCGGGATGTATTCACGTAGAAAGTCGTTATCCATATCTCACCAGTTAAAGACAGTTTGCAGTCACCAATTATCAGGTTTGTCTATGAGACAAAACCCCAATGAATTGGTTCATGCTCGCTGTTGACCAAAATGTGGGAAATCCAGGCTCAACGATCATGTGCATTTTATCACAAGCAAAAATCGTGGGCAAAAGAAATAAAAAACGTCAGAGGTGGTAAGCACCTCTGACGTTTTTGCTTAGCTCAAGTAATCACGGAGAGATTTACTGCGGCTGGGGTGGCGGAGTTTGCGTAAGGCTTTGGCTTCGATCTGGCGGATGCGCTCACGGGTGACACCAAACTGTTTGCCCACTTCTTCCAGGGTGTGATCTTTGCCGTCGTTGAGGCCGAAGCGCATTTCCAACACAGACCGCTCTCGTTCGTTGAGGAAAGAGAGAACACTGCGCACCTGTTCACGGAGAAGTTCTTTGGAGGCGGCGTCTACAGGTTCCACGACGCTTTTGTCTTCGATAAAGTCACCCAGTTGGGTGGCATCATCATCTGCGCCGACGGGGCGCTCTAGAGACATGGGGTCTTGGGAAATTTTGAGAATATCACGTATTCTCGCGGCCGCTTGCCGCCATTTCCGGTACAAAATTGGCTCTACGCGCCGATCTTCTGCCTGAGCGGCCCGAATCTCCAATACTTCATCTGGCTCCATGTAATCCAATTCCAGCGCCAGTTCTTCAGCCGAAGGTTCCCGCCCCAACGATTGCACCATCTCTCGCTGTCGGCGCATGATTTTGTTGATCGTTTCCACCATATGAACGGGGATGCGAATGGTACGAGCTTGATCGGCAATCGCCCGGCTGACTGCTTGACGAATCCACCAGGTAGCATAGGTGCTAAACTTAAACCCTTTGGTGTGATCGAATTTCTCAACAGCCCGAAGCAGACCCACATTCCCTTCTTGTACCAAATCCAGGAATTGAATCCCCCGCCCCATGTACCGTTTAGCCACACTCACTACCAGGCGCAAATTGGCGCGGGTCAGGTTCACTTTGGCATCTTCAGCCTGGGAAAAGATGACGCTTTCGTTCTCTTCCAGGCGTTGTGGATCGGGGAGCCAGTTGCGGAATGTAGGTTCATCGGGCAAGGCCTGATTTTGGCTGTAATATTTCGCCAGGATGCGCAAAACTTCGTCAGGGAAAAGATAACAAGCGGTAAAAGTAACGAACAACGACCCGGCCAGGCGGCTCCATTCACGGGCTTGTCCCCATTCGCCATTGTTCAAATAACTGCGCACATAAGAAGGGGAGTTATATTGCCAGCCTTGATGTAGTTGTTGTGTTTCATTTAGAATTCGGCCGAATTCTGGGGGGTCTAAATGAATGGCCTGAGCAAATTCCTGGATTTGTTCCCAGTGATGACGCAGGTGCTCAAAATTGACCATCATGGTACGGTGAGGTAAATCAGCTTCACCGCCCAGCATTTCCGCTTCTACGCGGCGTTCACCGAGGATGGCCACCGCCGAGAGTTGTGTAGAAAGCCAGACTTCTTGCTCGGCAGTGAGCAGGGGCACGCGCCCAATCTCGCGCAGGTATGTTTGGACCGGATCATTTTCGCTGTCGGCATCGTAGTAACCACGGCCTACGGGCAAATCACTCTCATCGCTATCCCAATCCGCTTCCAGATCTAGTTCTAACTCTTCTTCATCTTCGAGAAGTTCATCTTCTTCTGTTTCGTAGCGGATCTTAAGTTTTTCTAACCGTTCATAAAGCGCGTCGGCATCGTCTACAACAGCCAGCAGGGTTTGCATACTGGTATCGTCAATTTTGCCTGCTTTCGTGGCCCGCTTGAGGATAGCTTCAACGTCTACCGTTTTTTCTTCCTCAGGGGTATCAAATTCTTCGTTTTCGATTAGTTCGTCGTCGTCCAGGGGCATTCCTTGTACCTTGTGTAGGGTGTATTACGTAGGGCGTAAATACGCTGTACGGAATACAACATAAACCACAACTACTTCTTACTCTGTTTTACGGCGACTAAAAGCCGATAAGGCGTGCATCGCTTGGTGGATATTTTTTTCTTGTTGCATTAATTTGACAACTTGATCGAGGTAGGCTCTGTTTAGGGTGGCTTCGTTCTGTTTTGAAGCCTCGTCACATAAACCTTGAACTTTGGCCACTAACTGTTCCAGTTTTTTGGCCCGCCACTCTAAGACGGAGAGGGTTAATGTTTCAGGGAGTCTGGTCAGGTCATTATTGGTGGTTTCAACCGAATTAAGGTGGGATTGAACACGGTCACGGAGCCAATCCTCTAGACTATCCCACAGTTCATCTATCGAGGCAACAGGGAGAGATAATATTTTGGGCCAGAGAGAAATCACAATCTGCCGATCTTCGGCATGGCTAAAGTCATCGGCGGTGACGGCTGATTGAGTCACGCCGAGCAGTTTTTGGTTGACGGACAAAATAACCTGAGGTTGGCGTAGGCATTGGGTGAGATAGTTGGTTTCCAGACGGATAATGCGGTTATTGGGATGTTGCGGCCGCGTTCCCCCCACTTTTCCTCCATTTTTTGCCTGAGACCGGGGTTTGGCCTCTACCACCGGTCGCCCGACCCCCGTAGCCACTAACTGTTGCAGGCTCCGTTCGTCTACTTTGAGGGTACGGGCCAGGAGTTGGCGGTAATGATCCCGTTCTACCGGGTTGGGTATTTCTTGAATAAGGGGCAAAATCCGGTTTGCGGCCGCGACCTTCTCCTTGGCATCATTCAAGTTGGTATTCTTGGCAACCACCCGGATGACATAGGCCACCACCGGATCCGCCTTCTCGATGAGCGCAGGCCAGGATTGGGGTTCCCGGCGAATGAACGAATCCGGGTCATCCCCTTCCGGCAATGTCACCACACGGATGTCGGCTTGCAGACGGCCTTCGTGATGGAGCAAGCCGCGACTATCAAAGCGGATTTCTGTCTCGTGATCCAGCGTTTCACGGGCCACTTCCAGGCCGCGCAGGGTGGCTTTGTCCCCGGCGGCATCTGAGTCCAGGGCCAGGATGAACCGTTTGGTGAACCGTTTGAGTAGATTCAATTGATCCGGCGTCAGGGCGGTGCCCATCTGGGCAATTACGTTGTTGTAACCGGCCTGCCATGCCTGGATCATGTCCATGTACCCTTCGACGATAACGGCCTGCCGGGCTTCGCGGATCTGTCGTTTGGCCAGATCGAGACCAAAAAGCAGATGGCTTTTGTTAAACAGAGCGGTTTGGGGGGAGTTCAGGTATTTGGGCAGGCCGTCTTTTTCTAAGGTGCGGGCGCCAAAACCGACGACGCGGCCGCTGACATCTTTAATGGGAAACATGAGCCGGTTACGGAAACGGTCGTAGGTTGTGCCTTTTTCCTCGTTGATGGTGAGTAATCCCACCTCGAGAAGCTCTTGATGAGTGTAACCTTGCTCTTGAAAATGGGTGCGGCAGGCGTCCCAGCGGTTGAGGGAGAAGCCTATTTGGAAGGTTTCTAATGTTTTCTGGGTAATGCCCCGATTGGTCATGTAGCGGCGGGGAAGTTCGGCCTCGGGGGCATACAGGAAAAGGTGATGAAAGTAATCAGTCGCGGCCGCGAGCAAATTAGTTAATCGGTCTGCGGCCGCGGTTTTTTCCGTTCGCTCCGGCGTTATAGCTTCGAGTGTGACCCCGGCTCGTTCAGCTAACAGGTGAAGCGCTTCTTTAAACTCTAACCCTTCCTTCTTCATCAGGAACCCAAAGACATCCCCACCCTCAGCACATGCCCCAAAACAACGCCATGTCTGGCTGTCTGGAAAGACAACAAAGGCAGGGGTGCGGCTGTTGCTGTGAAAGGGGCAAAAGCCAGAATAGGAATGACCTGATTTCCGCAATTGCACATACTCGGAAATCACATCCACAATATCTAAACGGCTTTTGATGTCGTCGGTGACACTCATGGGTTTAAAAGGGGACAAAGAAACGGGAAGGTTCTTCGTCTTAGGCTTTCTCTTGCTTAATTTTTGTAACGATATATGTCTTCGGGGGCTGAGCTTGTCGAAGCCCGGTTCCGTCTTCGGCAAGCTCAGGCATTACCGTATATCACCTGTATAGTTATTAAGCTTTTAGGGTTTTTTGCGTTTGTTGTGGCCAATCTTTTGACTATGCCACCTTACTTCATATCGAGTGAACCCTTAAATTCCTGACTTGCTGGGTTTAATTATACCCCACTCTGACGGATGTTCTATTGGATTAAATGAAGGGCAATGGGGTGTATAATCGGGTTTCCCCACTCCTGACCCCGCCCCCAGGGGCGGGGAACCTTTTAGGGGTTGTTTTTCGCGGGCAGACGCCCGCGAAAAACAACCCCAATTGATTTTTTCTCCTTCTCAGGGGGAATCAGTGTCAGGGGGGTAGGCAATTGCCCCATGAAGGGCAGGAGCAAGTTGTGGAGATTTTGCGGCCGCGTATTCCCATTGACAGCCGATTTTCCCCTCTGTTAGACTACATCGCGCTCTTGTGAAATCAATCACAAGAGAGAGCTTGTCAGCATTTCAGTTTGGCAGTTACTTGGTACTCAAGGAGTTATTATGTCATCCATTGTCGTGAAGCATTCAACTACTCCCAGACATCACCCACCGGGGCCGGAAGTCAATTGGTTATTTGGCACGGTGGCCCGTTTCCAGAAAAACCCGCTTGGTTATCTGGAGCAATTGGTCAAAGAATTTGGACCGGCGGTGCGTTTTCGCTTCTTTGCCCATTTTCACGGTTACATTTTTGTCCACCCGGAGCACAACCGGCATATCTTGCAAGACAACAACAAAAATTACACCAAGATGCCGCACCCCACATTTGTGATTTTGCGGCCGCTGGCAGGTAATGGTCTGCTCACCAGTGATGGCGAATTCTGGCGGCGGCAACGGCGGCTGGCTCAGCCCGCTTTCCACCGTAAACGGATCAACAACTTTGGTACGATCATGTCCCAGGCGGCGCAAGGCATGGTAGATCGCTGGTTGAATGAGACCATCACCTCCCCTACCCTCGACCTGGATCGGGAGATAAGTAGAATGACGCTGGAAGTAGCCGGGAAAACGCTCTTCAGTCGCGATTTAACCCGTGAAGCCACAACAGTGGGTCAAGCGTTTACCGCAGTCAGCCATGAAATCGTCAAGTTGACCAGTTCCGCCTTTGGGGCGTGGACTATTCAAATGCCCCTTGTTCCCAGCACGCGCCGAATTAATCAGCATGTGTCGGTTTTGGATGGGGTGGTAAACCGGATCATTCATGAGCGACGGCAGAACCCTGGCGAAAACCACGAGGATTTGTTGGGGATGTTTATGGAAGCGCGAGACGAAGAGACAGGCGAAATGATGACCGACAAACAATTGCGTGATGAGGTTGCCACGATGCTTATTGCCGGTCATGAGACAACAGCAGTCACGCTGAGTTGGGTGTTTTATTTCCTCTCGCAGTATCCCGAGGTCAGGGAGAAACTGGAAGAGGAATTGGCGCGGGTATTAAGCGGCCGCGTTCCTACCATTGATGACCTGGCTCAACTGCCTTACACCCATCAGATCATTGATGAAACGATGCGAATTTACCCGCCTGCTTATGTCATTTCTCGTTGGGGGCAGGAGCCAGACACGATTGGTGCATATAATGTTCCCGCCAATGCTGTATTGACACTTAGCCCGTACCTGACCCACCGGCTGGAAGAGTTTTGGCCTGAGCCGCTAAAATTTGATCCGGAACGCTTTGCGCCAGGAATGGAACAATCGCGGCCGCGTTATGCCTACATTCCTTTTGGGGGTGGGCCACGTCAGTGTATCGGCAACAGTTTTGCCCTCACCGAAGCGGCCCTCACCCTGGCGACGGTGTGCCAGCAAGTGCGGCTGGACCTGCCTGCCGGTCAGGAAGTGGGAATGGAACCGTTGATCACCTTGCGGCCGCGGGGCCTGAACATGCGCCTCTCCCGGCGGTAGGGATAGTGGACAGTGAACAGTGAACAGTGGACAGTGAACAGTGGACGGTGGACAGTGGACAGTGAACAGTGGACAGTGAGCATAAATCGTAAATCGTAAATCGTAAATCGTAAATCGTAAATCGTAAATCATAAATCCCAGGAATCGCCATGACCTTCTCCTTTCATCGCCTGCCGGTAGGCATTGACAACTGTTTTCTGCTTCGGGGTGAGCGCACTGTCCTTATTGACGGGGGAGCGCAGGGCAACTTCAAAGCGTTTCAACGAGGACTGAACCGACTCGGCGTCTTACCACAAGAAATTGCCCTCATCATCCTGACGCATGGGCATTGGGATCACATCGGCTCACTGCACCCCATCCAGCAGGCCACCGGGGCCAAAGTCGCCGTCCATTACCGGGATCAACGCTGGGTAGAGACAGGCCGCCCCGAATTCCCGCGTGGCGTCACCGGCTACGGCAAAGGGATGATCTGGCTCTCGGAACGACTCATCCGTCCACACCTACCACCGGTCAAAGCAGACATTGTGTTGGGTGATGAGGGCATGTCACTGGCGGAATATGGCATTCCGGGACGAGTTATTTACACCCCCGGCCATTCACCGGGGCATGTCAGCATTGTGCTAGATTCTGGGGAAGCGTTTGTGGGGGATATGGCGATGAATGCCTGGTTTTTGCGTCTGACCCCGGGACTTCCCGTGTTAGCCGATGACATTAACCAGGTGATTGCCAGTTGGCGCCAAATCATCGGCCAGGTCAAACAGGTCTACCCGGCACACGGCCTGGATTTTCCCAGCGAAATCATAAAAAAAGAGATGGCGCAGTATGATGCCCAGTAATAAACCTATTCTTAATTGTTGGGTCTTATGGCGGGGTAAAGTAACTAAACACGTCAGAAACCCGGTTTTTCTCTTATAGGACATGTGTTGGCCTAAGCAAAAACCCGGTTTCTCCAGCAAGGCTGTACAGGTATGGGTTAAATGGGTTTAACAATTGGCAGGGGGCTGAATAAACAGGGCCTGGGCCTGCCCATTGGACTCATTAACAACGGTCAAACCTTGACCGTCGCGCAAAACAACCAGTTCAGATACCAGAGGCCCATTGCAACTCATGCCCGAAACGGAGAGGACATAGGAATCAACATCCCCATTGCTCTCCTGGAGCAATGCCACTACTGATAATTGACCCACCCGAAACAGGTAAATGCCACCTGTAGGCACCCGCACCGTAAAATCTATTTTCCAGGTACCATTGCCTGTACCGGTAGCGGCCGCACCACTTATATTGAAAAACGCATTTTCTGTGGCGGTTGAGGTTGTAGCGAGAACGGATGTGGGGTTTGTACCAGCGTCATCACACCCAGAAGGGACAAAAGCGACATAATTAGAAACAGGCACATCAGCGAGATTGCCCACAACGGTGAAGAAGCGGGTTGTCACCCAGCCATCGGTGCCCTCGACACGCACAAGGAGCCAACTACTATTGGCAGAACGACCCAGAACTGCCTCAACCGATTCACCAATCGTGACGAAAAGGCACATTTCTGATGCTCCATTTTCTGGATTGGTGAAAAGGGTGGCCGATTGTGTTGCCGTAATAACGATAGTAGGCGTCACCGCAACCGTTGCAGACACTATAGCCGTGGGTTCTGGGGTAAATGTGGAGGGAATCGTGGGTACTGGGGTGCTGGTAGGGTTATCGGTGGGTTGATTGAGGAGAAAGAGCGCGGTAGCTGTCGCGGCCGCGTCTGGGGTAGCCGTCGCCTCAGGGGTGCCCGTAACGACCACAATCAGGGTTTCTGGGTCTTGAGGTTTCGGCCAAAGGAAAAATGCGGCCGCACCAATAAGGATTATTAAAAGTAAAGCCGCTAGACTATAGAGCCAACGACGGGAAGAGCCGGTAGCGGGTGGTGGCGAGGTCACCGCCCCCTTCTTGATTGGCTGACTCATCACCTCAGTGGCATTGTTAGCCGTGGCAGACCCAGGACGTAATTTAGCGGAGGGGGGCGGGGGTAATTTGGTGGTGCCGCCCACTGGGGGAATATACGCCGGGGGGGGCAGGTAATTAGGATCTTCCATGGCGGCGGTGAGCATTGTCACTAATTCTTTGGCACTCCGCGGCCGCGCATCCCGATTTTTCGCCGTGGCCCTTTCCACAACCGCATCATAAGAGTGTGGAAGATCCGGGTTCAACGTTTGTAGCCGTGGAACGGCCTCCGTCATCTGTTTAACAATCATCATCGGCGCCGAATCGGCTTTATATGGCCGCTCTCCGGTGAGCATTTCAAAGATAATAACGCCCAAAGCGTAAATATCAGTGCGCCCATCCAGCGTTTGTCCCTGAATTTGTTCCGGACTCATGTAACCGGGTGTGCCAATCGTCCCCGTACCTGTCAGCGATGTGCCACCACCTCCAGCCAAATGGGCAATCCCAAAATCAGCCAAAAAGGAATTGCCATATTGATCAAACAGAATGTTAGCCGGTTTTAGATCTCGGTGAATGATGCCACGGCGATGGGCTTCATCTAGGGCGGAGCCGATACGATCAATAATGTTGATCACATCATTCATTTTCATGGCTGACTTTTCCAGCCGATCAGACAAAGATCCCCCATTCATCAGCCGCATAACCAGGTAGGGTTGGCCGTGATCTTCACCAAAATCATATACAGGAACAATGGTAGGGTGTTCCAAAGAAGCAATGGTTTTGGCTTCACGGATAAATCGCGTCCGAAAGTCTGGCTCATAAAGAAATGCTCTAGGCATCACTTTGATAGCCACCTCTCGTTCAAAACGGGGATCATAACCCCGATAAACAGTCGCCATTCCTCCCTGGCCGATAAAACCTTTAATCTCGTAGCGGTCAATTTTGGTTGGTAATTCACCGGGCATGGATGCACCTTAAATGAATAATTTTTGTAACTATACACGTCCTTGGGCTGAGCTTGTCGAATCCCGGCTCCGCCTTCGGCAAGCTCAGGCATCACCGTCTCATCCCTGTATAGATACCAATTTTGTAACTATACAGCCTTGCTGGAGAGACCGGTTTTTTGCTTAGGCCAACTCAGGCCCTACAAGGGAAAACCCGGTTCCTGAGGTGTATAGTTACCCAATTTTTAGTAATAGTACTGAGGTAATATTACGATGCTTATTACAGATTCACAAACAAAGAAGCGTGAAACGTAGGGCGATTTTATCGTCGAGTTTTCCCCGCCCCAGGGGCGGGAACTTTCTCGTGTGCCGGTTTTGGAGCGCGGCCGCGCTCCAAAACCGGCACACCTGGTATTTCCGCCCTTCCCGTCGGGAATCGTAGGGGGTTGGGTTTGTTTTGGGAGTAGGCAATCGTCCTGGTGTGAAACGTTGGAGGTGGCTTAAAGTTAAGTTGGGTGGCGCGGTTAGGAAACCGGCCACAACAAATTCAGGGTCTTTGGGGTTTCAGGGGGTTGACACCATCTGTAGGGGCAACCCTTGTGGTTGCCCTCGGCAGGGCAGGCACAAGGCCAGCCCCTACATGTAGCCACACCCCGCGAATTCCGAAAGAACCCAGATTCATACGTTGTATACGAACGACACTTAGCCCTCACCGGTTGGTTCGACAACCGGGGGTGGTTCGCTCTGGACTTCTTTGCCCAGCAAGTAATCAACCGCCGCTTGAAGTTGACTATCTCCCTCGGCGGCAATATTTGTGGCTTCAGGCAGGGTGATGAAATAGTCGGGTTGCAGAGGGGTTTCATTGACCCAGATGCCGTTGGGGGTTAACCAGCGGGCAATGGTCAGGCGGATACCTCCCTCGTTGCTGAGTTCACGCCAGGTTTGCACGGTTCCTTTACCAAAAGTGGTTTGGCCGATGAGAATGGCGCGGCCGCGATCTCGCAACGCTCCGGCCAATACTTCTGACGCACTGGCACTGCCTTCATCTACCAATATCACCATCGGAACCGTTGTGGCCAGACCACCATCATCCGAGTCATAAATCGTTTCTTCCCCATTACCAAACCGCTCCACCAGAACAACCCCTTCATCCAGAAATTCATCGGCTACATCCACGACCGTTGTCAGGCCACCGCCAGGGTTACGGCGCAGGTCTAAGATGAGTCCAGTAGGTTCCTGGGCCATGAGATCATTGAGCATTTCTTCGAGTTCCTGCGTGGTGCGGCCGCCAAAACGGCTCAGACGCACATAGGCAATGCCATTATCGAGCATCTCACCCCGCACACTGGCAACCTGAACAAGATCACGCATAATTTCTAGCGTTAGTATTGTTCCATCTCGTTCTACGACAAGGATGACGGTGGTTCCGGCAGGCCCACGTACCAGACTGGCGGCCTCATCGGCAGACATACCGGTCAGGTCTATCCCATCTGCCTGGCGCAAGATGTCACCAGGTTGCAAACCCGCCGCTTCTGCTGGCGAGCCTTCGATGGGCGAAACAATAACAATACTGCCTTCTACTTCTTCTACATACGCGCCAATACCCTGGAATTCTCCATTCATGGATTCTTGTTCATGGGCTTGTTGTTCCGGGGGGAGATAACGGGTATGTTGATCACCTAAAACGGCCAGCATTCCATCAATAGCTCCTTCCATGAGGGCAATGTCATTGAGGGGTTGGTCAAAATAACTGGTGTGAAGCATATCCCACACCTCCCAAAAGGGGGCAAACAGATCATTGGTTTCACTGGGTTGGGCATTAAACCCACTAAAAATGCGAATGGGGGCCAAACGGGATTGGCCCAGAGTGTAACCTGTTGTAAAACAGATCAGTCCAAAAATAATCGCCGTGCAACCAACAATTATTCGTTCACGCATCTCTTGCTCCTATTGTTGAAGAGGTTTTGGGGTATGGTAGAATGTGATCGTTTTAGTAGATTATAACGGGTTGCCTACTGTTGGCTTGAATTGTTCTATGACGACTCAGAAATTACGACCCATTTTTTCCCTTACGTTGTTGATATTAGATATGCTGGTACTGGTACTGGCGTTTTATCTGGCTTATGAGTTACGCGGCCGCATTGCTTTCCCCAATGAGTTAGCTGTCCTTATTCCTTTTGTGCGTTACCTGGGTTTGTTGGGTGCCTGGATTGGCTGTACCACAGTGTCGTTGTTTCTTTACCAGCAATATTACATTACCAGAGCGCCTTCACGGGTAGATCAACTGTACTCCATTGCGGCCGCGATCTCTATTGGCACCCTCGTTTCCGTGGGGGTGTCTGCCCTTCTGTTCAAAAACACCCCCGGAAGCCTGTTTGAACTAGATTTCCCCCGCATCATGTTGGCGTATGCCTGGCTCCTTTCCATTATCCTGGTGATGATAATGCGTGTTTTGCACCAGTTACTCCGCTCGTCTTTACGGCGCTATGGGTTGGGCCAGGATCGTCTGCTCATTGTGGGCACAGGTGAAACCGCACAAATTATTATGCAACGGATCCAGTGGCAACCCCAACTGGGGTATATTTTGATTGGGGTAGTAACAACCAATGGCTCCAATGGCCTGCCGGATATCAACGGGGTTCCTGTAATTGGTCAGTCTGAAGATCTAACCGGACTGATTGAGCAGTACCGTATTGATGAAGTGATTATTGCCATGCCCGAAAAGGGCCACCGGGAAGTGGTAAGGGTGATCTCACTGTGTCAACGCGGCCGCGTTTCCATTAAAGTCTTCCCTGATGTGTTTGAGTTTGTTACCTCCGAAGCCACCATTGACGACCTGGGCGGACTACCCCTGCTCACCGTGCGGGATTACTCCATGCGCGGCTATGGTCTTATGCTCAAACGCGTCCTGGATATGGCCGTGTCGGCCTTTGGCCTCATCGTTTTCTCCCCCCTCATGCTCCTCACCGCCATCGCCATCAAACTCGAATCTCCAGGACCCGTCTTCTTTGTCCAGGAACGGATGGGACTAGATGGGCTGGTATTCCCCATGATCAAATTCCGCTCTATGCGTACCGATGCAGAAACCCGGGGACCTGGTTGGACGGTGAAAGATGATCCCCGCCGCACCCGCCTGGGGAGCTTTATGCGTCGGGTAGATATTGACGAGATGCCTCAACTGATTAATGTTTTTCTAGGGGAAATGAGTCTGGTAGGCCCCCGCCCAGAGCAACCCTACTATGTAGATCAATTCCGCCAGAAAGTTCCTCGCTACATGGAACGTCATCGCGAGAAGGCGGGTATGACGGGGTGGGCCCAGGTCAACGGCCTGCGCGGTGATACCTCCATTGAGGAGCGCACGCGTTATGATATTTGGTACACAGAGAATTGGTCATTATTGCTGGATGTGAAGATTTTACTGCGCACGGTCTGGCAAAAAATCGCCCTACGCAACCAGGGTGGGTAATTCAGGGAACCCAGGCAATGGTCAATGATGAAAATAACAGGCTCTTTGGGAATTCAGGGGGTTGACACCATCTGTAAGGGCAACCCTTGTGGTTGCCATCGCACTACACACTCGCGGAGGGGGTCGAATTGCAAGTTGACACCATTTGGAAGGGCAACCTTTGTGGTTGCCCCCGACGGGTCAGGCACTATACAAGGCCAGCCCCCACATGTAGCCACACGTAACCGTTCAGTCATATAAATTCATCCGCCAAACCCGCCCGGCCGTAAAACGACCAAACATTCCTTACAAAGGCCGTTGGCTTGGTACATTTAGCCCAGTGGTTTTTGTCGTTTAAAAAATTAATCAGGTAATGGAATCCCCCCCACCCCTAACCCCGCCCCCAGGGGCGGGGAACTTTTCTAAGGGGCATTTTTCGGGGCGAATGCCTCGAAGAATGCCCCATTGGAATTCCCCCCTTCCCGTGGGAATCGGCAGGGGGGATGGGGTCAATGAATACGTTACCCGATTAAAAATTTAATGAACAATGACCACCGGGCGGGATAACTGAACGCGTACTAGCCACACCCCACGAGTTCCGAAAGAACCTTACTTTTATTGTTGGCTTCCCACTTCTTCTTGAAGTCCCCACTGGCGAGCATTTTCGACGGCACGCCATAATTCGCGCACTGCCTCTGGTGAGACCTGGGGAGCGGGTGCTGGCTCATCAACGGCGAAAGTGACGGCGGGTGGTTCGTCTAATACCGATTGAGCCGCCTGGGTTAGCTCAGTCATAAATTCCCGCATCAGCCCCATTTGTTGGCGGATTTGCTGGTACTCCTGCCACATTTGCAGACGTTCAGACTCTGATTGTTGCGCGGCCGCGGCCGCGGATCGGGCTGTCTTTTCTGCGGTTTCCGCCCGGTTTTCACTGCTCACCTTGTTAAAATAGTACCCTAAAATTACCCCCAACAACGGATTCAAAAAGCCCAAGACATCTTTAATATTGGTAAATGCCTGACCCTCTTCCGAGGTACGCAAAGCCGTTGCCACCGCAACCAACAACACAATCACCGCCACCACCACAATCAACCCCGCCAACAAAGAAGAAACACGCTCCCGGAACTGCCGCATCTGATATTCCGCTTCGGAAAGCAAAGAAGGATCTTTTTTTTCAGTCATGGGAACTCCTCTAAAAATAGCCGGTCAGCTAGTCAGCCTTCAGTTGGCCAATTTCCAATGGGGTCGCCGCCAACAGTTGGGTAATAATTTGTTGGCTCCGGACACCGCGCAAACTACTTTCCGGGTGAACCAGACACCGATGGGCCAGAATGGGCACACTCAGCCGCTTAATGTCATCAGGCAAAACATAATCGCGCCCCTGCAAAGCCGCATACGCCTGTCCGCCTCGGTAAAGGGCCAGGCTCCCACGTGGGCTAGATCCCAGGAGTAGATCCTTGTGCTGGCGCGTGGCCGCAGTCAGACGGACTACATATTGCCGCACCGTTTCATCTACATGCACCTGCCATACCTGTTGTGCCAGTTCCGCCACCACATTCCCCTCCACCACTGGCTGAAGGGTTTCAATGGGGTGTTGTCTTTCTAGATTGAGTAACATCTGACTTTCGGTAGCTTCATCGAGATAACCCAACCCTGTTTTGAGGAAAAAACGATCCAGTTGGGCTTCAGGTAAAGGGAAAGTGCCTTCGTATTCGATGGGGTTTTGCGTCGCCATCACCAGGAAGGGATGAGGTAGCGGCCGCGTTAAACCATCCACCGTGACCTGCCGTTCCCCCATGGCTTCCAACAAGGCTGATTGAGTACGGGGCGTCGCCCGGTTTATCTCATCGGCCAGAAGAATGTTGGTAAACGCAGGCCCAGGAATGAAATTAAAAGTACCCGATTTCTGATCAAATACCGATACACCAGTAACATCATTAGGAAGCAGATCTGGGGTACATTGCAGACGTTTAAACTGCGTCCCTAACGAAACAGCCAATGCCCGCGCCAGCATCGTCTTGCCTACACCAGGCACATCTTCTAACAAAACATGGCCCTCACACAATAAAGCCACCAGAAGCAATTCGATGATCTCGCGCTTGCCGATAATTACTTTCTCTATATTTTCTTGAACTTGTTGGGCGAAAGTTTGAATCTGCGACATAGCGAGATTCTACATCAAGCAGAGAGTGAAAGAAAAACAGCAATTCTCAATTTGATTTGCAACTCAGGGAATGTAGAGGCCGCCCGAATCGGCTACAGCGACGAAGGTTGTTGGCCTGCCGTTTCAGTCCCCCAATCCGCCCGGCGGTTATTGTAGTTTAAAAAATTAATCAGGTAATGAAATCCCCCCACCCCTAACCCGCCCCCGGGGGCGGGGAACTTTTCTAAGGGCATTTTTCGGGGCGAATGCCCCGAAAAATGCCCCATTGGAATTCCCCCCTTCCCGTGGGAATCGGCAGGGGGGATGGGGTCAATGAATGCGTTACCGCTTAAAAATTTAATGAACAAAAACCGCCGGGCGGATTGGGGGAACGTTTACGTTCAAAAGGAGAATTTCGGTGAGGGATTAACCGGCTTTTTGTGCCTGGAAGATAAGCAATTCATTGCCATTCGCATCCAGAAGCGTCAACGACTCACCTTCAATGGCGTAACTGACCGCGGCCGCGAAGGCTGTCAGGAATTCTTGTTCCCGCTGGCCCCTTTCATCCTCACAAGCCATTTTGGTAGCGGCAATCGGCCCCAGCGTCAAAGCCGTATCCGTCATGGTATAGCTGGCGGAATATTGATTACAACCAGCCAAACCCGCCACCTGCCCATCAGCAAAGATAGCCGTAATCTGGCTATCCACAGCACTGGAGACAACCACCTCATTTTGTATGATGCTTCCCAATACCCAGGTTGGCCCTTCTAACATTTGATTCTGTGTGGGCTGGAACACCAGATCGCCTCCAGTGGTGTGAATTGTCAACTGACCGGCGGCCAACGTGTAGGCTTCCGCCGCCTGCAACAGGCCAAGAAAATCACTTTCTTGAGTCATCAACGCCCCGTCCATACAAGCCATAAGCGTACTCCCTACTTCACTGATGGTCAGCTTTGTCTCTTCAATTGTGTAACTGCCAAAATAGTTATTACAACCCGACGATCCATTTAAACCATCCGCCTCGAAGTTCAGTGTAAGGTCTGTGCCATTTATCGGGGCCTGGTCATTATACGAAACCACAACCCATTGGGTTCCTATCAGTTCGTTGCTCATACTATCATCCATAGAGACGGCTGTTTCCTCAACGACTTCTACCAGGGCATATTGAATAGCCGAAGCATCAGCGGGTGGGTTGGCGATGGTGGTTTTATTGACAAGCAGTTCATACTCAAACCCTGGTACATAATTGAAACCAGCGATGGTATCGTAGAACAGTTGCCACTCCTCGTCGAGAGCGAATTTCACCTGAAGACAGGTCTGATTAGCTTCCCCTTCACAGGAGACCGTTTCGGGACCCACATACAGTGTGATTTTTTCCGCTTCTAGAACACCCTCATCACCAGATGAGGCGTCGCTGGTCGGAGCAGGGGCATTGCCTTCCTGCCCTGCTGAGGGTTCATTACTACCTGAGCCACAGGCCGCCAGTAATAACAGCACCAGAAGCATAACCAGCATTATCCCGAAGGATTGTTTGTTTGTTTGTGTTTGTGACATCTCTAACTCCTTTATCGTTAATGAGCTTGCGAAACTCTCACAAGCCTTCCCCCCTATAACGTCCAAAATGGTTGTAAAGTTCCCCAAATGAAAAAGACTGCCTTCGCAGTCTTTTAGGGTAACAACCAGGGCGATTGTCTACTCGCCAAAATGAACCCATCTCCCTGACAATTCCCCAAATCGCTAAGGGTTCGCTCCAGATTAAGTCAGGTTGGGGGCGGGGAACTTTTTTCGTGTCATTTTTCGCGGGCGGACGCCTGCGAAAAATGACACGAATTGTGGGGCAACCACAAGGATGGCCCGTACCCCGTGAAATCCCCAAAACCCCCTGTATTATTGGGGAAAAGCTCAAAAACTGTTGGACTCCATGGCCCACTGTTTACAGCCCACCTACCCTATGACTCATCGGTAATCTGGGCGCGGCCGCTCATCCCCGGTCGTAGCACTAGATCCGTTTCCGCCAGATCAATCATCACCGTAAACACAGCCGCGTCCCCCACCACCCCGGACGATTGGGGGGCTATACCCACAACCGTACCAGCCAGCGGGGTAGCCGGATAACTCTTCAGGGTAATTTCAACTGTCTGACCTGGCTCCACCTGCGCCAAATCACGCTCACTCAGGTTTGTAGTGTGGAACTGGATATTAGCCGAGTCCAGCAAAGTGATAACCGGTGTACCTGTACCAATCACTGTGCCCACTGTCACATCCACCGTCAGAATCGTGCCTGACCAGGGCGCACTCAGGGTAACTTTGGCCAGATTGTTTTGCGCCTGGGTCAAACTGAATTGACTCTGCTCTAACCCAATTTGCGCCTGGTCTACCTGAAGTTCGGCTGAGGCGATTTCCGCTTCGGTGGGGCCACGTTGGGCCTGATCGAGTGCCTGTTCAGCCTGAACAACCGACACCTGAGCATTTAGGGCCGTGTCATTATTGAGTCCGGCCACCGCCAGGTAATATTGGGAACGAGCGACGGTGAGATTTTCTTGCGCGAATTCCAGGTTGCGGGTTGTTCCTTCGCGCTCCGCTTTGAGGGCATCGGCACGCCAGGGATCATTCAGTTCCCAGTCGCGGGCCGAGTCATGAGCGGTGGCATAGGCTTCTTGGGCATCCACCAGATTGCGCTCGGCCTGGTCTACGCTGACGGCGGCTGAGGTGAGGCTGTTACCCGCGGCCGCATCCTGATTTTGTGCCGCTTCGTAGCTGGCGTTCGCGGCCGCGAGGTTGGCTTCAGCCACAGCAATGGCATACGCATCCGGCTCCCAGGCCAACAACCCATCCAGAGTGGCCTGGGCCTGGGCCAACGTCAGTTCCGCCTGGGCCACCTGCAACTCGGCGGTGGTGACGGCATCCTGCAACCCCACGTCATCCAGAGTGGCGATGACATCCCCGGCAGAGACGGTATCACCTACTTTGACGTTGAGGGTCAGCACGCGGCCGCTGACCTCAAAACCCAACGGCAAGATGGGATTCACGGCCACCAATTGACCTTCGGCCAGGATAGTGACCCCGGTGGTGACTTCACGGGTGGGAGAGGCGGTGGGGGTTGCGGCCGCGGCCGCTTCCGGCGTCACCTCATTCGGCCCCTGCTGACAGGCGACCAATGTCAAAATTAAGAAAAACAAAGCAATTTTTTTCATAGTTTTTTTGGGACACAGAGATACGCAGAGAAGACACAGAGATACACAGAGAATTTTTAGGACAAACAACCAGTCCAACAAGGAATAACCAGGTAAGAAATATGGGACTTATTCTCCACAAACCGTTCGAGCCTTTATTTTTCTAACAGACTCTTTGCGCTCTTGGCGTCTTAGCGGTTCAATTTTTTCTAAACCCTCTGTGCTCCTCTGCGTCTTCTCCGTGCCCTCTGTGTTCCTCTCTCTACATACGTAAAATTTCGATTGCCCGCTTCGTGACGATGCGCCAGGACGAGAAGGTGGCACCAATCACGCTGGCTAACACCACCATGATGACGATAAAAGGCATCACGGTCGTGTCCACCGCCATGATCATGGGCCGTTGTTGCAGGGCATAATTGCCTAATGTGGTTACATACCCCATCGTGGCCCCGGCGGCAATACCGGCCAACGCCGCACCTAAGGTCATGGTGATAGATTCCACCACCAGCATCCCCGTCAAATCCCGTCGCCGCATCCCCATCGCCTTCAACATACCGATCTCAATGCGCCGGGCGTAAATGGTGACATAAATGACGGCAAAGACGCCAA
>JAGNBF010000077.1:21282-37159 GCA_018004935.1 Chloroflexota bacterium
GTCATGGTGATAGATTCCACCACCAGCATCCCCGTCAAATCCCGTCGCCGCATCCCCATCGCCTTCAACATACCGATCTCAATGCGCCGGGCGTAAATGGTGACATAAATGACGGCAAAGACGCCAAAAACCGCCGTAGTGAAGGAGATCACGGTCAACACCAGCAGAAAAATCTGTTGAGCCACCTGCGCTCGTTCACTCTCTTCCAGATCAGTCTCGGTCAAACGTACCCAAAAATTAGCCCTCCGGGAATAACGCAGATTCAATTCATCTTGCACATCTACCGCCCGTGCGCCAGGGGCCAATGTGGCATAGACGTTGATCAAAATGGGATCATCGGCCGGAGGGAGTGCCAATCCCAGTTCCGTTTTGAGACTGCGGAAGGCGTCCAGGCCGATGAGGGCCAGACTGCCGTTCCGGGCCTGGGTCCGGCTTTGACCGATGTTGTCAAACCCAGGCAAACGGCGGGCAATGGCGACTATACGGAAGGTCACCTCATGATCCCGTCCGGCGCCAGGCACGCGGATACGGTCGCCCAAAACTACGGACAGATGCTGGGACAGGCCCTCGCTAATGATGATGGCGGTGGGATCTGTTTGGATCTGTTCCAGACTGCTCACATCCCCGGCGGAAAATTCAATCAGTTCCGGATAGAGCACCTCGCCCAATGGGCCAGAGACCCCCCGAACAGACAGGGGAGCGGAGCGCAGGCCGATGGTATCGGCCACGGATGTCTCATAGGGGTGAGAGGTCGCGGCCGCGTTGCCTATTCCCGGTATCGTCTGTAACTCATCAGGCAAAAAGCTGGGGGCAATCCGGTAGTTCACCGCTTCCTCTTCCGGCAACCACCAACCAAACGTTTCGATGCTCAGTGGCGAACCCCATCTCTGCCGCACCGAGCCTTCCAGGTTGACCCGATCCAGGGCCACCTGCGTCGCCAGGAAGCTGGGCAAAACCCCGCTGAACAGCACCAACAGGGAGATGAGGGTGTTACGCGTTTGCCCCCGCCCCACATTGCGGCTGGCGAAATAGGTCAGGCGACTGGCGATGATACCCATCACCAGCAGAACCAACCGCTCAAAGGGCACGGTGGTGATAAAGAAAACGAGACCAACCCCTAGCACCAGGACACCCAATGCCAGGAGAATAAATAGCACCTGCAACGCCGGGTTACCAAAGGCGTCTATGACCTGAAAACCGGCAATCACCCCAAATATCGCCAGCAAAATCAGGCCGATGATAAATAGTTTGCCATCCGGGCGGCGTACCCGCAGTTTAGCCAAATCTTCAATCTGGATGTTGTCGGCGACGCTGGGGTTGATGGCGTACATGACCTTCGTGCGCGAGGCGTCTTGGGCTGGTTTGAGGGTGCTGAGGATGAGGACGAGGTAGGCGGCGATGACGGCGGGTAAGATGGCGCTGGGGGTGACTTGCGGCCGCAGTTGGGAGGTCAGCCCAAATTGGGCGAACTGGTTTTGGATGATGGGCACAACGATGTAGGTGGTAATCAACTGGCCCAATACCACGCCAAAGCCAATGCCTATCGTGCCAATCACCATGATTTCGGCGATGACCAGGTTAAACAAGTAGTTGCGGCGACTACCCAGAATACGCAAAATCGCCATGTCACGCCGCTGTTCTTGCACGTTGGTCATCACCAGGGTATGCACCAGCAGGCCCACAATGCCCAAGGCTGTCAGGCCATACACGCTGAGCAACGCCTGAATCGCCAAAAACCCTTGCGCCGAACCATCGAGGGCTGAGGCTTTGTCCATGCTGTAGGTGTATTCGTCGCCCAACGCCGCTTGTACTGACCGGGCCACATCGCGCATACGCAGAGCGGCCACTTCGGCGTTGCTGGTCTCATACAGGTTGGGGTCAACGGTGATGACAAGCCGTTGAGCCTGCCCCGGCAATTGGAGCCAGCTTTGGGCATCGGCCAGGTGCATGATGATCCCTTCACGTACACCGGCATTAGTTACCCCATCCTGCCGCACAATACTGCTGACGGTGAACCGCTCGACGGTGCGCCGCTGACTGCTCCCGGCGGGGTCCGCTTCCCCTTTTTCGCGGGGGAGTGGGTAGCTGTAGGCCACATCCAGGGTATCTCCCACTTCCAGCCCATACACATTGGCCGTATCGGCGAGAACGGCCACTTGCCCGTCGCCCAGGGTGTAGGTTCCTTCGACCACTTCAATGAAACCAATATTGTCCACCGCCGGATCGAGGGCTAACAAGGTTCCGTTGGCCAGTTCCGGGCCGATGGTCATTTCGATGGCGGCCTCGAAGCGGGGGTGGACCCCGGTGATGAGGTTGTTGGCAGAGAGGATGAGGGGGATGGTCGCGGCCGCGTCCACAAACGGATTGGTGCTGATGTCCGTCTTGGCAACGGACAGATCATACCGACCTACTTCACTGGCAATCAGGTCTACATTGGATTGGCGCACCGTTTCCACGGTGGCACTCATGGTGATGATCAGCCCCATACTCACCAGCAGGGACAAAATCATCAAGGCGGTACGGACCTTACGCCGACTAAAGTTCTTCCAGACGTATTTCAGAATCATAAGAATTTACACAGAGATTCACAGAGGCGACACAGAGATTCACAGAGATTTTCTAAAAGTTACTTGATGGTCAGATAGCGTTTGATGCCGTTTTTCAGGAGCTTGACGTTGAAATTCAGGAGTAGTCCAACAGGACAACCAGAGAGTTTTAGATAGGAAAGTATCTGGGCCTCGTGGACAGGAGTGATAACTTCTACCGCCTTTAATTCCACAATGGCGACCTCATTGACTAACAAATCAAGCCGATAACCCTGTTCAATGTGCAATCCTTTGTAAACAACTGGCAATGGTTTCTGTTTCTCAATGATTAGGCCAAGCTGTTCAAGTTCATAAACCAGGCAACTTTCATAGGTTGATTCCAACAAACCTGGCCCAAGATGCCGATGAACTTCTATCGCCGCCCCAATAATCTTCTCCGTCAGTTGATTGAGTTCATCCTTCCGCACCATCTCACTTTCCCTCTTGTCGTCTGTGTATCTCTGTGTCTTCTCCGTGCCCTCTGTGTTCCTCCCCTCTCTGTCCCTCTATCAAAATTTGCCCGTCGCGCAGTTCAACCACGCGGGTAGCGAATTTTGCCATGCGGGGGTCATGGGTGACAAAGACGATGGTCATGCCGTCCCGGTTGAGTTGTGAGGCCAGTTCCATGATGGCAAAACCGGTTTCGCTGTCCAGGTCACCAGTCATTTCGTCGGCAATGAGGATGGGGGGGTTATTGGCCAGGGCGCGGGCGATAGCCACCCGCTGTTGCTGACCGCCAGAGAGTTCGCTGGGATAATGGTGTGCCCGGTCGCCCAGACCAACCTTTTCCAGCAACGCCTGAGATCGTTGTTTGCGCTCTTTGCGCCCCATACCCGCCAAAACCATGGGGGCTTCCACATTCTCCTGGGCCGTGAAGTTGCCCAACAGGTTGTAGTTCTGGAAGACAAACCCCATTTTCTCCAGGCGCAGGCGAGCCAATTCGTTTTCTGTCAGAGAAACCAGATTGGCTCCTTCAACGATGAGATGGCCGCGACTGGGTTCGTCCAGGCCACCCACAATGTTGAGCAGGGTGGTTTTGCCGGAGCCACTTGGCCCCATGAGGCAGACGAACTCACCCTTCTCAATCGTCATAGAGACGCCGCGCAGAGCGGGTACGGCTTCTTTACCCATGAGGTAGGATTTGTAGATGTTGTCAACGGTTATGATGGGTTGGGACATAATAATCAGATGATGCGCCAGTTAATGGTGAATCTCCATTGTAACTTGAGTTCAGAGTTCAGAGCCAGAGCTAGAGGGTTTGCCAGAGTAATTTCCTCTCGCTCTAAACTCCAGTTGTAACGAACACAAGTTTAACACCATTAGTGCCGGAATTGTGACAAATGGTACAAGGTATTGGCAGGTTACGTTACTGATGATTGGTTACTGGTTATTTGTCACTACTTCGGGTGGGTAGGAAGTAGCTGACCGCGGCCGCGACCCCCAACATCCCTGCCATCCCCTGCAACACCAACACCAGGCCCAGTTGGTCAGCCAGAATGCCCATAACCCAGGCCCCTACCGCGCCACAAAAGAACATCAGCCCCAGCGATAAGCCAGAGGCTAACGCCTGCCGGTTGGGGAGTAAAGCCTGGGAACGGACAATCAGAATGCTGTGGGGCAGGCCAGAGGTAAATCCGGCTAACGCCAACAGGATAGAACGCCAGGGTTCGGGGGCAGGGATGTAGAAGATGTAGGGCAATAGGCCAATCGCGCCGCTGAGAAAGATGGGCCAGCGATCCCCCAGCCGGTCAGCCAGGATGCCACCCACCAGAATACCAATGGCTGAGGCTAACATACGGATGCCACTGAGCCAACCGACATAACTGGGGCTGAATCCCATCTCGGTGAACAGTTTGGGGGCGAATTCGGCGGTGGCGTTGGAGACGGTGGAAAGGGTGAGGATAAGGATGAAGAGGACGGCAAGAACGCGGCCGCGACCCGGCACTTTCACACTTGAGGCGTGAGATTTGAGGAGTGAGGACTGAGCGGGGAGCGTCCAGGGGCGGGATTCGAGCCATTGCCAACTGAGGAGAAAAGGCAGGAACGCGGCCGCGGTCAACACCAGATAACTCCCTCGCCCCCACCCTTCCAACAATTGTCCGGCCATAATTGGCCCCAGGAAGAGGCCCATCTGCCCTACAGTGAAAAAGGTGGCCGTGGCTTGGGCCTTTTGCCCGTTCCGCGCCTGCGCCGCCACCGAGGTTCCCGTGGGATGGAACGCCCCGGAGCCTAAGCTCGCCAGAGTGATAGCAATGAGCGCAATATTGTCCGGTGCGGCCGCGGCAATGGTATAAAAGGCGATCATCCAGCCCAGCCCCCCGGCAATGAGCCAGCGCGGCCCCACACGATCCGCCATCAGGCCAAAGATGGGTTGGGTAAGGGAGTTACCAATGCCGTACAATAAGGCCATCAGGCCGTAGGTTTTGTTGTTCAGCCCCAGGCTGAGGGCCAGCAGTGGCATGAGGACGGTGCGGCTGTTGTTGAGAACATCCACGAAAAAATGGGCGGTTGCGGCCGCGATAAAAGCCCGCTCGCGTAAGTAACTATCCTGGCGAATCAGTATCATCTGTACCTGCTATAATCGAAGAAGTAAACAGTGAACAGTGAACAGTGAACAGTGGCTTGTACTGTTCACTGTTCACTGTTCACTCTCTTAAGTCCCACACAACCCGTTTGTAAGAGTTAGACAATGATTGTCATCTAAACTCCGAAATCGGGCGAACAGACTCGTTCAACCTCCATAATCGTCATTCATCTTTTATCGTAACGTAAGGGTTCAGTTATCCCGCCCGGGGGTCATTGTATAGTTTTCAAGAAAAAGATTTTGGCTGTACGGGCAACCCTTGTGGTTGCCCTCTCGTGCAGGACAGGCACAAGGCCAGCCCGTACCCAAAATCATTATCTTAAGCTCTATAGTTTAAAAAATTAATCAGGTAATGGAATCCCCCCCCACCCCTAACCCCGCCCCCAGGGGCGGGGAACTTTTCTAAGGGGTATTTTTCGGGGCATTCGCCCCGAAAAATGCCCCATGGGAATTCCCTCCTTCCCGAGGGAAGGGGGGATGGGGTCAATGAATGCGTTACCCGATTAAATATTTAACGAACAATACGACCGGGCGGGCCTGGCGGATGAATAGTTATGACTGAACGCTTACATCGTAACTATACACAGCAGAAACCGGGTTTTTCTCTTGTAGAGCATAGGTTGAACCAGGCAAAAACCCGGTTTCTCCAGTGAAACTGTATCGTTACCTTTCATCCTTATCGGAAAAGGAGCTTATCATGCTCAGTAACTTATTTGGTCGTCGTGAACAAGAGAAAGAAGTCCGCGAGATGAACCGGCTCCCCCCCGGTCAATCGCTTACCCAAAAATTCCCCGTTTTGCATTACGGGCCAACCCCTCAGTACAAAGATTTATCCCAATGGGATTTGCGCGTTTTCGGCGAAGTGGAACAGGAAGTGCGCTGGACCTGGGAACAGTTTAACCAGCTTCCCCGCTACAAAGTGGTTATGGATATTCACTGTGTCACTCGCTGGTCGAAATTTGATACCTTGTGGGAAGGGGTTTCGCTCAAGACGTTAATTGACGAGGGGTTCATCAAACCAAAACCCACCGCTAAATTCCTGATCCAGCATTGCGAATACAGCTACACCACCAACGCCCCGCTCGATTATATGCTCCGCGACAATGTGTTGCTGGCAACCCATTTCAACGGCGAACCGATTGAGGTAGATCATGGTTATCCTTTGCGGGTGGTTGTGGGCACATTTGCGAACCGCACGGAGAAAACCAGCCAATATTTCTGGAAAGGGGGCAAATGGTTACGCGGTCTGGAGTTCAGCACCGTGGATAAACCCGGTTTTTGGGAGCGCAACGGCTACAATAACGAAGCCGACCCCTGGAAGGAACAGCGGTACAGCTACCAGTGGTAGTGTCAGATTTTAGTCCTCAAAATTAAGGGTCTTTAGAGATTCAGGGGATAGACATCATCCAAATCTCGCCCGTAGACGATATTGGCAACGGGCATAATCTGCGGTTTTTTTGCCCTGTCGCCACGTCGGGCATATCCGAGGCTACCCCGCCCCTAACCGCGCCCCCAGGGGCGGGGAATTTTCTCATGTGCCGGTTATCGCAGAAGTTCCCCATGTGCCTTTGGCACACCAAGAGGGATGAAAATCTGTAGGACGATTTTGTAAATCGTCCACCGGGCGATTTACAAAATCGCCCTACATTTTCGTAGGAGTTCCCCATGAGCCTACGGCACACCAAGATGAATGAAAATAACGCCACCATTTTTCATTCCTATCCGTGTTTTTTCCTATCCGTGTTTCCATTATCCGTGGCTATTTTCTCAGGAGTTCCCCATGATGGGGGTGCTCACCAAGATGTATGGGCTGGCCTTGTGCCTGCCCCGGGTGGGCAACCACAAGGGTTGCCCGTACCCCACGAAATCCCCGCGAAGACCCATTACAGTTTTTGGCGTAGGTCTCGTTTCAGAACCTTACCCACCGGGTTACGCGGCAAACCAGGCACAACTTCTAACCGTTCGGGAAGTTTGTAGGAGGCGATTTTTTTCTCTTTGAGGAATTCGACCAGTTCATCCAGCGTCAGGGTTTGTTCGGGTTTGGTTACGATAAAAGCACAGGCTTTTTCGCCTAGTATCGCATCAGAAAAACCCACAACAGCCACATCGGCCACTTTAGGGTGGCCCAGAATAAGCGCTTCAATTTCCGCGGCCGCGATGTTTACCCCCCCACGAATGATGATGTCTTTAGCCCGGTCAACAAAACGGTAATAACGGGCATCATCCCCTTCCCCGGCAATCTCAAACATATCACCAGTACGAAAATACCCTTGTTCATCAAACGGCTGTAAACCCACTTCATCTCCACGCCAATAACCGGCAAAAATCGTTGGCCCTTTGAGCCGCAATTCCCCTGGATGCCGGGGGTTGGTAATCTCTTCATCGGTTGCCAGATCTACCAGGCGGGTTTGAATTCCCTGGGGGACACGTCCCGACCATTCATAACCAACAACGCCAAACCGGGGGAAATATTGCGCCCGTTTCTCGGGATCGGGAATATCCTTTGGGCCGCCGATGAGGGCTGTCCCTTCGTTGGCACCAAAGAAGTTGGTGACGTGAATGCCAAATTTGTCGTGCCAGCTTTTGACCATCCAGGGAGAAAGGGGGGCAGAGCCAGAGCCAATCACCCGTAGAGAAGAGAGATCGGCTTTAGCCAACATATCTTCACGCATGAGGAGCATATTGAGCAAAGCGGGTGGGGCGACGGTGTAACTGATCCGTTCGATGGCAATCTGTTTGAAGAAGGTCATGAGGTCAAACGGGTGATGCATGACCAATTTGGCTCCGGTGAGTAACCAGGGAACCAACATGCCGCCGATGCCCGCCATGTTGACCAGGGGGAACGGGTTGAGCAACACATCGTCGCCGGTAAGTTCGGCTCCATCCACGGTGGCGTAGGCGATGGCGATCCAGTCGTTGTGGGTGCGCGGCACGCCTTTAGGTTGGCTTTCGGTGCCGGATGTCCAACAGATGGTGAAAACATCATTGGCCGTAAGGCGCAGATTGTTGATGTAATGGACGAGCCAATCGGCCTCGCTCTCACTACTCAAGGCTTCATCTAAGGCGACAACTCCTTCGGGCACATTTGCGCCAAAGGCCATGACTGTTTCCAGACTGGCAATTTTGTCCCGCAGATCAGTAATAACCGCCGCATTATGGCGGTCGCCGAGGCGGGTTACGGTAACAAAAGCCCGAATTTCGGCGAAGTTGCTCAGATTTTCTAGTTCATATTCACGGTACTGCACGGGGAAAGGGACGGCGATGGCCCCAATGCGGCCGCAAGCCAGATAAAAAATAACCAGTTCGCTGATATTGGGTAGTTGTACAGCAATGCGGTCATCTTTGCCCAGGCCATAAGCCAAAAACGCGGCCGCGAGCCGGTTCACCGCCGTATCCAGTTCGGCAAAGCTGTAACGGCGCACGGCCCCATCGGTAAAATCAGGTCGGTTGAGGGGGTCAGAGAGCGCGGCCGCGTCTGGCTTCTGTCGCACCAACTCACTAAACAACGTGTCCAGAGTGGTCGTCCCCCACCACCCATTCGCCACATACTCCTCAATACGCTCCGGGGAATGTAGGATCATAGTTTTCGCCTCCTGGAAAAAGTAAACAGTTAACAGTGAAAAGTAGACAGTGACAATTACAACTCATCGGTACTTTGAGTTATAAAATATTCGGCTGTGGTTTCACGCATGGTTTTTGGTGTTGATGAAGCACAAAAAAGAGTTGACTTAGCCATCATCCCGTTGAGCAAACGTCCCACTTCCTCACAACGTTCACGCAAGGACAATAATTGGTTCGATGACAGGTAATGGCAATCAAAAGCTGTTTCCAACCAATGTTGGGTTTCATATTGCTCACCATCGGCATCGGTGAGTTTGCTCAGAAAATGAGCTTCATAACGTCTTTTGCCCCATGCTTCAGCAATTTGCGCCCCTACAGAGCGTGATGAACGACGGATTTGGGATGTTAATGAGTAGACTTCTTCTTTGGGGAACGTCATTGTCAAATCGAAAATATCTTGTGCCAGCAACTTAGCTTTTCGATAAGCGATCAACTCACGAAAATTCCCCACATGTGGCAGTTCCGACATAACCCCATCCTCACTTTCCACTGTTCACTGTTCACTGTTCACTGTTCACTGTTTACTGTTCACTGTTTACTGTTTACTGTTCACTATATTTGGGCAACTTCTCCCCCGGAACCCAACAAGCATGGAATCCATGAGGAATGCGTTGTGGAATTAAGACGCGGGCAACTGGCCCGGCAGTAATATCTTTGGCGTCTAAAATAACCAGTTCGGAGCGGTTTTCCCCTTCATCATAAATAAAGGAGAGCAAATAACCATCGTCTTCACTGGTGGCATGGGGGCGAGGGGCAAATGGGGCTTCGCTACCGTACCGCCCTGGCCCAAACGAGAGTGACTGAGATGAATCTGTCTGCATATCATACTTGATGATGCCATCAAATAACAAAGTTTTGTCTGTCGTCAGGTGGACGTTGTAGGCGTAACGGGATGGCCGTCCCAGTGCATGGGTGTTGATCGTAGGAAATTCGGTATTACGATCATCCAAAGCCCCTTCTTTCGTCTCACCGGTACGCAGGTTGAACCGGTAACGATACAAACGGGCATCCAGGCGCAAATAAGCCAACATTTTCTCTAACCGCCCAACAGCCGTATCCGGCGGGGCCGGTCTGGAGACGCGGCAGGTATCCAACACAATTTCATCCCCATCTTCCCAGGCGTTAATCGTGTGGTACATGTAACACGGTTTGGCTTCAAACCAGCGAATGGACTCCGCCGCGCCATAACGGGGAATAATGCCAAAACGGCTGGGCATATCCCGGCGGAAGACAATTTTGTGTCGTCCCTGCTTCATCGCTTCGGGGTCGTTGATGAGGGGCAAATCGAGCAGAATGGAATAGTTTTGGGTAATGGCCATGTCGTGGGGCAGGCGGGGACCCGGCAGATCAATGGGCACAAAATGGCGCAAAGAGCCATCCGCACCTACCACACCATAGGTCATATAAGGCGGCCGCAAGCCATAATCAAAAAACATCATCTCGTCTGTATGTTCATCAATCTTCACATGCGCCGAGACGTGCCCGCGCAACGCCCCGCCAAAATTCTCTTTACCAATGGTTTCCAGGGTGAATGGATCAATGGCATACGGATCACCCGAGAGATACCACAGGGCCAACAGTTTTTGATTGTGATATTTAATGTCGGTGTTAGCCGTATCTTTCAGGGGCATGTGGCGGGGATTATTGGTTAATGGCTCAATCACCCCCGTCCAGACCACCCCCCCGGCATGGGCTTCCCGTTCAAACCCTTCCGTGCGTACCCAACGATTCCGGTAGGAGACCTGCCCATCACGGATGTGAATGGCATGGAGCATCCCATCACCATCAAACCAATGGTAACGTCCCTTGGGCGCGTATTGGGCATTGGGGCCATTACGCACATACATCCCGTTCAAATCACGAGGGATTTCTCCGATGACGGTCAAATTTTCCGCCGTAATCTCCGTATCTACCGGCAGATAATTGCCCATCAGGTACGGATTGGCTTCCGCTTCCATAGCAAAATTAGCGACATCATTCCGCATGGTCATGGCTCTGCTCCTTTTAGAACAAAATACGAACTGACACGAATAAAACGCACGGCACTCTAGCAAACCAAAACTAAAAAGAAGGAATGCCGAGAGTCGCAGAGGAAACACAGAGATACACAGAGTTTTATGAGTGATTCCGACTTCTTCTCTGTGAACCTCTGTGTCATCTCTGTGCCCTCTGTGTAACTTTCTTCTTGCTCACTGTAGGGGTTGTCTGACGATACTGCCTGGCCCAACTGTCGGCCTGCATTTCCTGGCGCACCGCTTCGCCATACTCTGCCTGTAGCTCGGCTACCAGTTCGGCCACAGTTTGCACCTGTTGCACCGAACCAACCCCCTGCCCCGCCGACCAGATATCGCGCCAGGCTTTGGCCTCGCCGTGGGGGTTGTCGAAGTTGACGGTGGCTCCGTGGGCCATTTGCTCGGGGTCGTAACCGGCACGGCGCAGGCTGGGTTTAAGGAAGTTAGCCGGAATGCCGGTGATGGCGGCAGAGAGAACGATGTCCTCGACATTGGCTTCGACCAACATCTGGCGGTAGTCATGGCTGGCGAGGCTCTCCTGGGTGGCAATGAAGCGGGTTCCCATGTAGGCCAGGTCAGCCCCGAGGGTTTGTACGGCCCGAATAGCGCGGCCGCGAGAAATCGCCCCCGCCAGCACCACATAGCCATCCCAAAACCGGCGCACTGCTTCGATAAAAGCAAACGGGGACACCTGCCCGGTATGCCCCCCGGCTCCGGCACACACCAAAATCAGCCCATCTACCCCCGCTTCGGCGGCTTTGCGGGCATACGTCACCGAGTTCACATCGGCAAAAACCAGGCCGCCATAGCTGTGAATCGCGTCCACCACGGCGCGGGGGCTACCCAAAGCGGTAATCACCAGCGGCGGTTGGTATTTCAGCACCAGTTCCAATTCGGCCTGTTGCCGCTGGTAGGTGCGATGAACGACCAGGTTGATGGCCCAGGGAGCGACACGGCGAGGGGGCGACGCGGCGACGGGGGGATGGGGCGAGGGGGCGAGGGATGTGGTGATGCGGGCCAGCCATTCATCCAAAATTTCAATGGTGCGGGCGTTGGGGGCGGGGAAACTGCCGATGACCCCGGCCTGGCACGAGGCCAGTACCAAATCTGGCCCGGAAACCAGGAACATGGGGGCGGCGATCAGGGGTAAAACGGTGTTTTGGGTGATGAAATCTGGCAGAGGACGCAACATGGTCGGAGTATAAAAGTAGGGGCAGGATTTTGTCAAACATTGGTTTGAATCTTCGTGCGAACCTGATTGTGGGTGTCATCTTAGGACTTACGCGCTGTGGCCAGTCTCCTGACCAAGCCACCCAGGTTATTTTTGGACGATCATGAACCCCCCCATACCAAAATAAACCCGCCCGGAAGGTTCAGCCTTCCGGGCGGGTTTTTCTGCTTTCACCCATGGATAGGAATGGGGGTTGAGTTCCTACGAGTTCCCCTTATCCCAACAAACGAGCAATAGTGGCGGTGATGAAGGTAACGGTGAAACCCAGCACCAACGGGATGAGGACAGCCACAATTGTCCATTTGCGGTTCTTCGTCTCATTCCAGATGGTCATGATGGTAGTGCTACACGGATTGTGCAACAGGCTGAACAGCATCAGGTTGACCGCTGTCAGCAGAGTCCAGCCACCCACTTGAGTGAGAACGGTGTAAACCTGACCCGTTTCTAGCTCCATCATCACCCCGGCTTGCGCCCCGGCAATGTTTTTACCCAACGTCAGGGTGAGCATGAGGATGGTGGGGATGATAATTTCGTTGGCGGGAATGGCGACGATGTAGGCGAACAGGATGACCCCATTCAGACCAAAGAACAGCCCCACCGGGTTGAGCAGACCGACGATGTGCCCTGCCAGGCTGTTGTCGCCGATGATGATGTTGCTGGCCAGCCAGATGGCGGCTCCGGCGGGGGCGGCCATGACCAGGGCACGCCACAGCACAATCAAGGTGCGGTCAATAATCGAGGTGTAAAGCGTCTGCAACACCTGGGGCGGGCGGTAGGGGGGCAGTTCCAGGCTGAAGGTTGAGGCTTCCCCCTTGAGCCAGGTGCGGGAGAGGAAGGCGGAGACGAGCAAGGTGAACAGAATGCCCAGGACAGCGACTGTGACCACACTCCCGGCGGCGACGAGGCTGGCTAAGGCGGGGGGCGCGGCCGCACCGATGAAGATCGTCCCCATCAGAATCAGCGTGGGCCAACGGCCATTACAAATGCTGAAATTATTGGTGATGATGGCGATGAGCCGTTCACGAGGGCTGTCAATGATCCGTGTCGCTACCACTCCGGCGGCGTTACAACCAAACCCCATCATCATGGAGAGGGATTGTTTGCCATGCGCCCCCGCTTTGTGGAACAGGCGATCCAGGTTAAACGCTACACGAGGCAGATAGCCGAAATCTTCCAGCAAGGTGAACAGGGGGAAGAAAATCGCCATGGGCGGCAACATGACGGCCACCACCCAGGCTGTCGCCATGTAAACGCCATCAATCAGAAAGCCAGAAAGCCACCAGGGAGCGCCCAGTGTGGCGAACAGATTGTGCAGGCCGGTGTAAACCGTGCCCAGGAGAAAGTCGGCTAACATCCGGGAAGGCACATTGGCCCCGGCAATGGTCAGCCAGAAGACGGTCATTAGCATCAGCCCCATCATGGGGAAACCCCAGATGCGGCTGGTGAGGATGCGATCCAATGTCCGGTCGAAGTTCAGACGGGCTTTTTGCCCTTCCCGGCTCACGGCCCGGTCGGCGATGGTGCTGGCATCGGTGTAAAGGGATTCCATTAGCCGGTCGTGGTACTCCTGGCCGATGTTTTGCCGCAGGTTTGTAGCCGTTTGTAATAAGGAATCAATAGGGGTTGATGAGGTCATGCGGGCACCATTTCCAGCGTTAAAGTTTCAGGACGTTTGGCCTGTTGTAAATCACCCAAACTGCCTTCGCGCACCGAACGCAGAATGGTTTCGTCGCCGTCGAGCAGGCGCAGGGCCACCCAGCGGGCGTTGGGCAGGCTGGGGAAGAGGGTTTCGATTTGATGGGTGAGTTGTTGCAGAGCTTTTTCTAACTGGGGATCACGCTGTTTGAGGCGATGCGGCCGCGTCACATACTCCCCACTGGCTACCTGCGCCATCGCCTGGAGCAGTTGCGGCATCCCTTCACCCCGCCGGGCCACCAGCGGAATCACCGGCACGCCCAAATCCCGGCTCAAGGAGCGTTCATCAATCGTCAGGCCATGCCGTTTGGCCTCGTCCATCAGATTCAGAGCTACGACGACCCGGTCGGTAATTTCCAGCACTTGCAGGGCCAGGTTCAGGTTACGTTCCAGCCGCGTCGCATCAGTGACAACCACCGTCACCGTGGGTTGGCCGAACAGAATAAAGTCGCGGGCGACTTCTTCATCTACACTGGTAGAAAGCAGGGAATAAGTTCCCGGTAGGTCTACCACCTTAAACCGTTTGTCGGCGTAGACAAAGCCACCTTCGGCGCGGGTAACGGTTTTGCCCGGCCAGTTGCCGGTGTGTTGCCGTAAACCGGTCAGGGCATTAAAGACGGTGCTTTTGCCGGTGTTGGGATTACCGGCCAGAGCCACGAGATAATCCCATTTGTCCATGTTAATGCCCAGTTTGACGAGTTGGGCGTTGTTGTAGAGGGGGCAGGTGTTACAGGCTTCCAGAGGTGGTTGGTTAGGGTTAAGGGCCAGACTCATAGTTGGTACTCCTGAGATAGCTTGTCAGCTTGTCAGCAATTTCAGCTTATTAGCTTGTCAGCCAAGAAGCTGACCTGCTGAAATGCTCATTAACTGACGGTAATTTGAATGTGTTGGGCCTGGTCACGGCGTAGGGCAATGACTGAGCCACGGATCAGATAGGCGATGGGATCACCCAGGGGGTTGCCCATTTCGATGACGACTTGGGTCCCGGGGGTTAAGCCTAAGTCCAGCAATCGCCGCCGTTCTGGCCCTTCACAGGTCAAATTAGTGACAATGGCTGTCTGGTTGTGTGGTAATTGATCAAGTGTTAGTAAGGGGTGGTTCATAGCTTCACTCCTAAAATTATGTACAACGTAATAATATTTTAGTCATGCCTAAAATTTTGTCAAGTTAAATTGAATACACACAACAATTGTCCATTTAACCGTTGGCAAACTCCGTGCGACATTCAAATTGAGAATTGCGGGAAGTGACTATACACGCCCTCGAGGGCTAGGTTTGTCGAAGCCCGGCTCCGCCTTCGACAAGCTCAGGCAGAGCCATATTCCACCTGTATAGATACTGCTGGAATACATAATCTGGCCTTTTTCGCCGTGTCGCCGCGTTGGCTATATCCGAGGCTAACCCCGCCCCCAGGGGTGGGTTTCCCCCTTCCCAGTTGTTGATTAAATAATTAATCGGGGAATGAGTTGATTCGCCCATCCCCCGGCGCTTTTCAGCGGGAAGGGGGAAACACCAGAAGTGCCGGATATTGAGCGCGGCCGCGCTCAATATCCGGCACAGGAGAAAGTTCCCCGCCCCTGAGGTGGGGTTAGGGGTAGGGAAACCCGAGGAATGTGCTTCAGGCGTTGGGGTCTACGACAATAATAGTAAAGAGGATGTCGCCAAAGGCGCGGCCGCGGGCATCGTGCAATTTCCAATCACTAAAATCAAATTGGGGGCGACCAGGATTTGGTGCCGTCAGGGTCAACGAAATTTCCACCGTTTCACCGGGGGCAACTGTAGCCTGGGAAGCCACCTCTGCCAGAGGAAAGCTGAGTTGTTCACTCATCGGTTGTCCTCCTTTGGCAGGGTTGGGTAAAAATACCAGGGTAAAGCCGGGTCCCCAGGTTGTTTGGCCCGTATTTTGTAAGCGCCAGGTTTTAACAAAGTTCTGACCGGGTTTTATGTGGGTGTAATCGGGAATGGTGACATCGGCCAAAAATTTGAGCTGACTGTCACCAGGAGGGGCAGGTGTGACGACAGGAGGTGAGGGGGGTGTCATTACCGGATGTGGGGGTGTGATGGGCGTTGGTGTTGTTGGAACAGGGGGTTGTGGCCCCGTAATTGGCGTGGTGGTAATAGGGGGGTGGGGATCAGGGTCCACCGGGGG
>JAGNBF010000179.1 GCA_018004935.1 Chloroflexota bacterium
ACCCCAACCCCCGGGGGCGGGGAGCTTTTCTAAGGGGCATTTTTCCGGGGCGAATGCCCCGAAAAATGCCCCATTGGAATTCCCCCCCTTCCCAAGGGAATCGGCAGGGGGGATGGGGTCATTCTGGTGAGTAGGCAATCGCCCTGGTAGCCGTTCCCCTGGTTAATCATTCAACAATTCACGAATTCACCGATTCATTATTTTCTTCCTCTCAACTGAAATGAAACACACCCTTTAGCAAATGAATACCGGTATAGAGCTTCGCCCCAGGGGCGGGGAACTTTTTCTCGTGTCATTTTTAGCGGGCAGACGCCCACTAAAAATGACACAAATGGGGTTTCCCCCTTCTCGCTGGGAAGGGGGATGGATCTTTCGTGGTAGCCATTCTATATCTGTATGATTTGGAAAAAGTTCAATAACCGCCGAGCTAAATGGTTTAATTGGGGTACCAGTAATGCCCATGCTCCTGACAGGTACATACCGTGTCACAAGTGCAAACGGTGTCACAACTGCAAACATCCCCCACACAACCACATACCGTGTCACAAGTGCAAACGGTGTCACAGGTGCAAATAGTCGGCGCAGTCACACAATTACAGATACACACAGCCCCCGGTGGAATAGGCGATCCACAGGGTAGGGTATATGTCACCCCCTCAATCGTGTATTCAATTCCCGTCTCACCAGGGGGGATGGTGGCGTTGGGGGTGCCCTGCGCGGCCGCGAGCGTAGGAAATGTCTCTGGCGTGGGAATAAGGCTAATGTCAAAATCAAACGTAACCACTGCGGCCCCAATCCAGCCGATCTCATTCACGCTCATACGAATTTGGAACCAGGAACCATCGCCACTGCGACCAATGACGGGAAAGGTGTCATTAAGCCGGGCAGTGCCAATGATTGGGTAATTTGTGCCGGGGCCACCGCGCAAATTAACACTAGAAAGTGACACCCTTACTTCAGGTAAAGGGGGAGCGGTAGGGGTACGGGTGCGGGTTGGTGTTTTGGTGGCAGTAGGGGCAGGTGTTTTAGTGGGCGTTTTCACAGTTACAGCCGTCGCGGCTGGCGGTTCGGTAACGACTCTGGTAGGTACAGGCGTACGAGTCGCGGCCGCAACGGGGGTTGTCACCGTGTTTGGCTCCGTACCCGCCTCACCGGACTGACAACCCGCTACCGACGCCACAACAGCAGATGCGGCCGCTAACTCCATGAAATGCCGCCGACTTAATTTAACCTGGTTGTTCTTTCGACTGACGGCAAAAACCTGGGGTTCTGCCGCGCTCTCGTCCTGAAGGGAATCTTCCGTATTGTTCATCATATTTACCTACCCTGGACAAGCCAGAAATAAAAGAGAAAACGGTTACGATACTCGATATTGGCGTTTTTAATCTGACCTGTGGTTATTAGTGTATTGGTACATTGCCTATTACCGTAACATTCTCTCAGGAAACTGAACGCTTACCTATGAGTCTACGGCAAAAAGCCCGGTTTCTGATTAATCTAACCGTCGCTTCCAGAGAGAAAGAAACCGGGCTTTTAACTGCTTTAACCTTTTTTCAGTGGAGTCACCTATTACCTCTGATCAAACCAATTTTTCCAGAGTCGAGTACGATAAATTAGGAAGAGGACATTGAGATATACCCATCACGGTCACATACTGATGGCTCGGTCAGGAGACTACTCTTCGGGATTTTGCCAGGGTACGGGCAACCCTTGTGGTTGCCCCACACGGACAGGCACAAGGCCAGCCCGTATATATGGTGTCAACCCCCTGAATTATCAAAGAGCCTAATCCCTGATTCTTATCAGTGTTTTGCTCTGACAAGGTCATTCTTTCACGGCCGCGGAGCTGGGCCAGACCAGGCGAATGGGTCGCTGGCGGAAACGTCGCCAGGTATGGGCCAGACACCCCCCGGTGCAATTGCCCTGCTGTTTGGCAAGGCAACTTGAACATTCAGGATAGATACCGACCTGTCGGTAAATCTGGGTTTTTGCTGTCAATATCTGCCGCAAATCCGCGGCCGCGTTGCCTGCCGCCATATTCGTTTGAATATGCCCGGTCAGAGGGAAACAATGAATTACCTGCCCATCCAGGCCCACATCCAAAATAGGGTTACAATGCCAGCCGATGTTAGCCCCCGTTGCCTGTAACAACGCCAACTCAGCCGGAGAAAACATACAACGTACAAAGCCACAATCAAACTCCAATGTGACACCATACGCGGCCGCGTGCTGGGCAAAAGCAACAATTTTTTCACCTGCCAATCGGTACTGCTGGGGTGACAAATAGGCATTCGTTCCGCCCAGAATGGGGTGAGCCAATCCTAACCGAATGGCGGGTTGGCAATGGGCCTGCTGAATCACCGGTAAAAGCGCCTCAAGATCAAAAGGAATCTGATAAATATTGAACCCCAGCAGGACACGTGGTCCCAGGCGCATCATCGTGGCCTGACGTTGCTTTTGTTCAGTCTCACTCAGCGGCCGCGTCCGATGTGCCGTATTCATGTTCAACAACACCAGACACTCCTCTGGGGCCAGGGTTTCCAGGCAGGCCAGAGAACGGGCAGGCATCAGGCCATTAGAAAAGATGAGCACACGCAACCCTCGCGCCCTGGCCATTGCTACCAAAGCAGGAAACTGTGGGTGCAAAGTTGGCTCACCACCAATAAGTCGTGCCTGATCCATCCCTGAACGTTCCAGAAAAGCTAACTGGTGGGCAAAGGTGTCCAGAGAAATAAACGGCGTGGTGGCCGAACAAGTGGCCTGGTCCATATACATGACGGCAAAACAATAAGGGCAGTGCAAATTGCAGAGGGTGGATATGGTTAAGTTGCACATCACGTTTCATTGATCAAAAGGCCAGCCTCTTGCCAGAGATCTAACTGTTTCTGCAACAGGTCTCGGGCCTGGGAAGCAGGCAGGGCATACCAGGCCATAACAAAGGCCATTAGTCGGGGATAAGCATACCCCAGGGCCAGCCAATTCCAGAGCGCGGCCGCGAACCCCTCCAGACGGTAAGTCATCTGGGTCGTTTCATTCACCACAATCAATGCGGCCGCATCCTGCACCCACAAAACAGATGCCGGACAGCGGTACACCGTTAAAGAGCCGGGAATCATCATAACCCTTGTTGATCAACCAGATAATCAGACATCTGCCAGGTGGTCGCATGGTCAGCCGCTTGTGCTGATAACCACGCCACAGCCAGCTCCGGTTGATTTAGTTGTCTCAATAAACTGGCGATGGTAATAAGCCGGGTCTGAATACACAAAGGATCATGGGGGCCGCCAGGAGTATGGTTGACATGACAACCTCCCGCACAATGAAAGCGGCATAAGCAGTTAGTACAGAATGGTTTCTGCGTCACATTCAGTTGTCGGGCATGCCTCACAGCCTGCGGATCCAAAACAAAGCGGTTTTGTTGTTCATCCAGATAACCCAGCCGTAAATCCAGGTCTTGCCGTTGCCAATCCCGTTCCAACAGATAACAGGCATTTATCTGCCCTTCCGGGGTAACAATAAGGGCATCCTGCCCGACTGGGCAAAAAGTAAGGCGATTGGCGCTAATATCGGCGGTGGACAGAATCGTTTGAATCCCCTGGGATTCGAGGATGGTTGCGGCCGCGTTAAACTGTAAGGCAAATTGCCATGGATCCGGTGGCACCAACCCGGCGGCTAAAGCCAGCGGTGAAGCAATCAGGGTTTCCCAACATACCGCACTCGGCTGAAATTCCTGGCTGAGCCAATGAGCAATTTCGGGCAGGCGAGTCACCGTGGCCGCAGTAACACACACTCGCACAATTAAGTTCACATTCCCTTGGGACAGAATACGAGCATTGCGAGTGATAATCTCGTCTACTTGCCGACCATTGAGGGCGGGACGCTGGTAATTTTGGACATCTGCTGGCCCATCTAAGGAGAGAACCAGGGTGTGGAAATGGTCGGCAATCCAACGACAGCGGTTTTCGTTGTACAACCCATTGGAGGTGGCTTCAAAATGAACGGTTATGCCATGAGAAGCGGCGGTTGCGGCCGCGAAAGGTACCACAAAATGAATCACCTCATCGGCCCAAAACGGTTCCCCCCCAAAAAAATGAATTGCCGCCTGCGTTTCACCTGTTTCTCCCAATAAATGGAAATAAGCCATAACCGCCGCTCGTGCCAATGATAAAGACATTACCGGGCTACTATTTTTAGGGGCGGCAAAGTCACAATAACGGCACGCCATATTGCAACCCCGAGTGGGGATTAAACCAAGGAAAAGAGGTTTTTTTACAGGACCCACACGAATGGATGGTATATCGGTGGGATAGGTCACTGATTGTTGGAGAAAGGAGAAAACCGCCTTACGGGGGCAAGTTTCGGACTCGTTTTTTTGCCACTGCTGAATTTCCCGTAACGCTTGCCTGTCTACCAGGGCGGATAATTGGTGTAAGGGAGCGTAAAGTAGAAATTTATCCAGTATGGCAAGAGCAAAAAGATTGTTTATCAACAAAACCTTCTTCTCAGTCATCCAGTAACTTAAGGGCAAATTTTAAATGACACCCTCTGTTTGAATTTTTCTGCAATAATACAGGCAGAGAGGGTACTACGAAATGCGATCCCAGCAGGGTTCAGGTGTGGGGGAAGCTCTATACCGGTATTAATTTATTAAATCTCAATTAGAGAGTAAGTCCCCGTTTTGTAAATGCCTAGTGACAGAAATCATGGCTGATGGTGATAATTGTCAGGCTTTAACGAAATGGTTACGCAAAATCAGGCAAAAACAGCAGGGTTAATATTATTTGAGCCAAAGCCAGAACACGCGTTCAAAACAAAGAGCTTTATTTATCCCTAAAATGGGTGTAACTTTTTGCCGCTCAGCTTTGAGTCGTATCCATCTGTTGCCATATCTGGAAATGACGATGCCGCGTCTGTTGTTTTGGCCAATAGACATCAGGCGGCATAGCGCGGCCGCAATCCTGCACCACCTGCTTACCATGGGCATAATACCGTTTTTCTGGCTTCTGCGGTTCCCTCGCTTCCTCAATGTTCCCCGGCATCCCTTGCATAACCAGGTCTTTGAGTTTCCGATTGATCCGCTTCTGACGCCCCTTCGGTCGGTGCTGATGTTGCCCTAAATAGCTGTTAGGCAACTGCCAGGCCAGATACCTTTGGCCCTTTGCCCCTTGTCGGCCCAGATAATCGTTTAATTCAAAAAGAGCCGCTCCCTGTTCCCAGGCACGCGTCTCCCGCATCTCTTCCGTGACGACTGCCCCTACGGCAAAATTCGCCTGCACTTGAATCTTCGTCTCTTTTTCATAAGCCCGCTGACTAGATACCCCCACCCCACACAGATTAGCCAGTGTCACCCGGGCAATGGGCATCACCTGGCGGCCCCGTGATGTCTCTTTACTGCGGCCGCTATGAAATGCCGCATACAGGTGTGCCCGAAATGGCCCGATGCCGCCTAACATAGCTGTTAGAGGTACTGCCACCGGCCGCCCCCTGAGGTGCTGAACACCCAGAGCCAGCGCTACCCTGGCTGTAGAGCGCAACCAGATAAATTCCTTATCCCGTGTCCAGAAAACATGCTCTCCCAAATGGAGTAAATTGCGCCATTGACGTTGGCCGCATAACGGCCAGATCGCCTTTTCCCCCACCAGAAGCTCTTTGGCTGTGGATATCGAGATACACCCTCTGCCCGTCTCATCTAATGCCTGCAACATCAGCCACAATCGGCCCGGTGCCGTCATTTCCTGCCGTAACATTCCCAGGCCAATGTCTGGGTACAACTTAATCCACCCCTTACCCGATAGCTGGGTAGATAAGAATTTCGTGTAGGATATACTATTTACCTCTTCTTGCGCTTGTTCTGTCGTCTGGGGTGCAGGCTGATTATCATCTGCGTGGTTGGGGGATGTCGTGATCGTGGCCAGGGGGTGAAGGCGACGACGTAAATGGGCGGTGAGCGGTGTGCTTCCCCAACCCAGATGAGGCGGGAGAAAAGATGCGGCCGCGTTTACTGCTTCTGTTGCCAGTGGGGTTTGCTGGAGAGAATATTCAGCCGCCGGGTTATCTACACCGCCATTTATCTGGCGTTCCCGTTGCGCTGTCACCCGCCGCTCATAAAGTTGCCTGTTAGCCTCTAGCAAAGCTAACGAAGGTATGGCAACTAAATTGCCCATGGTGGAACACAAACCACCCTTCTGTCGAATGGCTATACGAGAATATAGGACATTGACACAAGGGATAGCCTGTGCTATCCTCCTATATGAACTAAGGCCAAAAGGGACAAAAAACCCCCTTCCCCAATAAAGGGGCTGAATCAACCAACGACCAGTGGTTCTAATTCAGAAAATGGCCTGTTCCGGTAATCATTTTGATAAAGAGCAAGTGGCGTCACACTTGCTCTTTTGTTTTGGCGCCAAAGACCCTGAGATCTTGACTGTCCGAGAGTGAGGGCCAATTCGATTGACCCCCACTATCCGAAAGTCAAAACACCGTGCCAAACTTGACAGGCCACCGTGGCTGTGTTACCCTGTTGATTGACCAAACAGTAACAGGCAACAAAAAAAGACCTCTTGGCAAAAAGAGGGAATTTCCATTAACTGTGTGGAGCCAGCGTTATCGTTTGGACAAAAGTCAGGTGCCATCACACCTGGCTTTTTTTATGTCCCCTAACTGTCTTCATTCTGTTACAAAGTCCAACGAACTAAATCTCGGTCAACCTCTTTCAAATCTAACAAACGATGACCAACAACCTGCCAGCCGCCTCGGCCTGGCCCAGAATGGAGCAGGCGTTTGGCTTCCGCTTGTGCAGACTCACTCCAACCTCCCGCCGCAAAGCCCAAATAATATACCTGCCAGTCCTGAACAGGCTCTGTAAGCACAGATTTGGTGCGACTGACCATTTCACGCAGAGTAGTGGCATCTACAGGTTCACGGTTCCATATACACACTGCCACCGCCACCATCTTCTTTTCTTCATTAATGCCAGCGACGTTAAAAGTCGTCGTTCGTTTCCAATCACTCCCTACTTGATTTAAAGTAAAGGGCAATTCTCCGGCGGCGCTTGCACTGTCTAACCATTCGCGGCACAACTCTGGCCAGGTATATTCCTGAATGAAGGTAGGCAAATCGGCTTCAATGAGGTTTGAAGTTTGTTCGTGTTTGCCCAAAGCTATTTTAGATTGGTACGTTGTGAGGTAGCGGTAATAGAAACGCAAATATGGGTCAATGACATAGTAGCGGCCGCGACGGGATGTGTGAGGAGTGGAATCGCTAATCGGTGTTTGCCGTTGCACAAATCCCGTATCCCGTAACAGGCTCAAATATTGAGAGCTATGTCCCCGTGAAAGCCCCGTCCGTTTTTCGATGTCGCTGTATGTATGGGCCCCATTGGCGATCGCTTCCATAATGGATGAGTAATTGTAAGGATCGGAGACAAAATCCTGTAATAAAAGCCGGGCCTCATCCATCATCCAGTTATTGGCGGGAAGCAAAAAAAGGCGCAAGTTTTCTAGAGCCGATACAGATGGGTCCATACGTTCCCAATAGGCGGGAATCCCACCCAATATTGTATAAACCATGACTCGATCTAACGGGGAATAATCAGGGAAGAACTGGCTAGTAGCACCAAAACGAAGTGGCTCTAACTGGATTTGGGCCGTGGCCCGCCCATAGAGGGGGGCATCGTATGAAAGCATGTGGCGTTGCATAAGCCCCATTTTGGAACCACATAAAGCTAACATAATATTGGATTTGCTGAGCCACTGATCCCAGGCTTTCTGGATAACCCCAACGATGGAGACATCCACATCCATGAGGTAAGTTACCTCATCAATGAAGAGGGCAATGCGACGATCTTTCGCTATTTGCGAGACACGACGAAACGCATACTCCCAATTAGGAAAGGTCAAATCAAGCGGCACCTCAACTTCGGGGTCTTCAAAATCAACCAAAGCACGTGAAAAGGAGCGTAATTGAGCAAAATTAGAGGTCGCATCGGCCATCCAGTACATACCATCGGCTGAATGATGTCTCATCCAATGGGTCAGTAAGCGCGTTTTCCCTACCCGGCGGCGACCATAGAGGGTAATGAGAGACGGTTTACCCATATCCCAGGTATGAGTGATCAACTTCAGTTCATTTTTGCGACCGATAAAGGCGGTTTCCATGGATTCCTCAATTGCATAATCCCAATTATGATAATCTCGATTATACTAACTTATATTATTCCTGGTGTCAAGACGTTTTGGATCATTTGTTCGCTCTTATCGTCACTTTGACAAAGGTTTGATTGTTTAGCTGTAGCGTCAATTTCCTCTGTAAATGGACAAAAACTGAATTAGTATAATTGATTTTATCATAATCCTTTTTATGCAATAATGGGTATTGTGAAAAAAATCACAATGCATTATTTTGTTTTTTACTTTTTAACCCACTCTCTAAAATGTCTGCTGATTGTCACCAGACAACAAATTGCGGTAACTTGTTTTTCTGCGGGCCACTTCTAGCATAATCTTAATTATGCTAAACGCAATTATGGTACAGAAAATCCAGATAAATGTCAAGTTAGTGTTGTGATATCGCAACATTATGGATAAGACTTATGCGCTGTGGCGGTGTCCCCACCGAGCCACACCGAGCACGGTCAGGAGACCATCTCGAGCAATCCCGTAAGTTCTAATGGGTAAAGCAAGGGCGATTCAGGATCAGACTGGGTAATGGGGCTGTTAGATGCTTCATATCCAACAATGCCCTACCCTACCCCCTTTTCTTCTGCGACTGCTTATCGCACAGTTGGTATGTAGTTATCGTTCGCCATTAATTAAGCGATTTGCGGCATGGCGCAAAAGTTGGCAAACAGTGCTTAACAGTTTGTAGGGCGATTTGGTAAAGGGTGTGTTTCAAATGAGTTGAATAATTGTAACTATTCAGGTGTCACAACTTATTCCCACGCTCGGCGTAGGAATTCCCTCTGGGACGCTCTGCGTCCTACACGACGCCGAGCGTGGACTGAGAAGGTGAAACCGCTGACCCTCACCCCCGACCCCTCTCCCGCTTTGGGAGAGGGGAGTTAGTTCCCTCTCCCTGGGGAGAGGGTTAGGGTGAGGGGCTGTATAGATACGAATCATTAATTATTGAACTGTTGAATGGTTGAACTGTTAATGAAGCATAGACGCTTCTCTCGTTAATTATTCAACAATTCATGAATTCACCGATTAATTATTTTCTTTCTCTCAACTAAAATGAAACATACCCTTTGGTAAAGGGTGTGTTTCATTTAGTAATAGTAGAGACCGCGGCCGCAAACACATCCCTACCAGTAACCTGTTTGTCTGACAAAAAAGCGGGATATGTGTCACGGGGGAAATTACACCGATGTCGTACTATGCGAACTAAAATCTTCTTGGCTCAATGTAATACTTCTTGGTCTTACCGCATCATCCAGAATAGAGGTACTTTCTCGCCACTCAAACGATTCAGGGCCGGAAATCCCGACCGTTTACTCGGTTTTGCCAAACTGTTATACTGTCAAAGGGCATAATCTGACATTTTTTCGCCCTGTCGCCGTCTC
>JAGNBF010000078.1:0-34877 GCA_018004935.1 Chloroflexota bacterium
AGAACCCCAACCCGACGATTGCCCGCAATGTGGCTCCAAACGGATTCGTTACTTTGGCCTGGGCACAGAGGAACTTGAGGAGCAGGTACAGCAACGATGGCCGGAAGCGCGGCTGGTGCGTTGGGATCGAGACACCACCGCCGGGCGCGACAGCCACGAACAGCTACTCGCCAGCTTCATCAACCAGGAGTCGGATATTTTGGTGGGCACGCAGATGATCGCCAAAGGGCTGGATTTGCCGCTGGTGACGCTGGTGGGGGTTATTTCGGCGGATGTGTCGTTGGGATTGCCGGATTACAGGACGGGGGAACGTACCTTCCAGATTTTAACGCAGGTGGCGGGACGGGCGGGGCGCGGTCTACTAGGGGGCCGGGTGATTGTGCAGACGTACCAACCGGAGCATTATGCCATTATCGCGGCCGCGAGCCACGACTACACCCAGTTCTACCTCGAAGAAATCCGCTTCCGCACCCAGCATAGCCTGCCCCCCTTCCGCCGCCTGGCCCGCCTCATCATTGCCGACCCGGTAGACCAACGGGCCAAGCGCCAGGCCGACGAGTTAGCCCACGGCCTGCGCCTGCACATCCGCGACAAAGCGTTGGGTGGCACAGAAATCCTCGGCCCCACGCCCCCCTTCTTCAGCCGGATTGAGGGTCGCTATCGCTGGCAAATCATCATCCGCTCCCCCGATCCCATCCGCCTGCTGGAAGATTTCCCCATTCCCACCCCCTGGGTGGTAGATATTGATCCGGTGAGTACGCTATAATTGGCCTGAATTCTGCACCAAAAATGACCTGTTTAGCTTAACGGCTACCAGTTCCAGAGGTAAAAAGTGATGCTCACAACCATTCGTGGCACATACCGCAACGGACACATCGAGTTAATTGAACTACCAGATGATATTCAAGAAGAAACGTTGGTACTGGTTACATTTTTACCGGTGACAATGGTTAATTTGCGCGAACGCGGCATTAGTCGGGAACAAGCCGCTGATTTACGCGCTCGTTTAACAACCTTTGCTGAAGATTGGGATAACCCAGAAATGGATGTATACGATGACTACGACCATTATAAAGACCGTATTCAGACGGGGTGATGTGATTCTTGTTTTATTTCCCAATTCTGACCTTGACACGGCCAAACGCCGTCCAGCCCTTATCGTACAGGCCGATAATCTACAAACAGGCTTATCGCAATATGTGGTAGCCATGATCACCAGTAACCTAGCCCGTGCTAACCACCCCAGTCGTGTAAAAGTGCTGTATAGAGACGCAAAGGGCAAGAAGTCCGGTTTGTTAACTGATTCCATCGTCATGACAGACAATCTGGCAACGGTGGCTGTCTCCGCAATTGAGCGACGTATTGGCACACTATCCATGACAGAAGTTGATAGTGCGTTGAAACACACGTTAGGTTTATGAATTCAGGACTGGATTGGCCCACCTATATGAACAACCCCCAACGAACTGGGGCAATTACACAGATTGATTTTGAGCCACCGTATAAACTAGCCTGGTCGTCTAAGCTGGGTGACTATGTTTCATCAAGCCCCATTATTGGGAATGGTTTAGTCTATATTCCCCATGACTACCGCCTTTATGCGTTAGACTTAGAGACCGGTAAGCTACAGTGGCAAAATGATAAAGTTGACGCCATTGATCTCACATCTGCAACACTTGGTTACGAAACATTGTATGTGTGCGGCTATGAATATTTGTATTTTGTTAACCCCGTTACCGGTGATATTGAGAAACGCCTTGACAAAGGAATGGTAAGCACTTCTCCTTGTGTTTGTGATGAAATAGTATTTTGGCCCGATAGATTTGGCCTGAACGCGGCTAACGCTCATACGGGTGTATATAAGTGGCGATACCCGATGGAACGGGGGATGAAACTCACCCCTTGTTCTGATGAGGGTATCGTTTGTTGCGCCGACGAGGGAACCGTTTATGCGCTGGATGTTTCAAGTGGTGAACTCTTATGGAAGTGGCCGATTGTCGGTGCCCATTCTCCAGCCTATACCACAGCGATAGATGCAGGACGCTTATTTGTACCAACGAAAGAAGGTGTATTTGCTCTCAAATTGACAACCGGTGAGCTATTATGGCAGCAGGCAATCGCGGCCTTGGCACCCGTTTGTGTCTGTGAAGGAACTATATATGTGGCTTCTTACAAACAAATCTATGCCCTGGCAACTGAAAATGGAGAGGTATTATGGGTGAATGAACCCAAAGCTCCATTTTTTGCCGATAGATCAGCTCCTATTGTCATTGGCAATTACCTTCATATCGGAGGGGGCCTTCGTAGTACTATCTTGAGCTTTGATAGAAATCCTGGATCAAACAGGCCCTTCCCATTTTGGCATCATCCAACACGGGATATGGTCTATAGTAGTCCTGCATATGCAAACGGGCGGCTTGTCGTTGGGTGTCAGGATGGTCATGTGTATTGTTTGGAGCAAATGTAAGAGGGATGGGGTCGCGGCCGCGAACTTGATGGCCGCACCTATGATGAAATGCCTATATCTCCTCAGTTCGGTTATAATGCTTGTACTGTGTAAGGTTTGTACTACAGAAAGAGGTTGGCCATGGACTGGAACAAAACACAACAAGCCCGTCTGACTGAGTTGCGGCGACGTGAATTAGCCGGGCGTTTGACTGAGGCAGAAAAAGAAGAGTTAGCGGTTGTAATGGCCAAAATTGAACAGGAAGAAGCCCGTTATTTAGCCCCGGCCATCGAAAAAATGCGAGCGGAGCAGGCCATCCTGGAGGAGCGTCTGCAAAAGCTCCATGCAGATAACGAAGCCCTGGCGAAATTGTTAAATCAACAGGAACAACTGGCAGCCGAGGCACGCCGTTGGTTAGCTGATTTTGAAGCACGGCATTTACGTATTCAACAAACTTATACGCGCTTGACTGGAGAAAGATTAACACCTGTATGAGCATTCCAACAGAAACCAGAAAAGCGATACGCGAAGCATTTGGATACTGCTGTGGTTACTGTGGCGTTGCGGAGATTCATGTAGGTAGTGAGCTAGAGGTTGATCATTTTCGCCCTTTGACACATGGTGGTACAAACGATTTGGACAACCTGATCTATGCTTGCTCGGCCTGTAACCGGTTCAAAGCCGATTATTGGCCTGAAGAGGATGATCCTGATAGTTTTTATTTGTTGCATCCAGCCGAAGACGAAATGAGTAACCATTTGACTTTAGTAAATGATGGGCATTTTGTAGGCTTGACGCCGCGTGGTTGGTTTCATATCCAGTGGCTACATCTGAATCGCCCACAATTGATAAGTTGGCGTTTGACACAGCAGAAAGAAGCAACATTACTGGCAATCGTTGAGCAAGGGGAAATAACTCGTCATCGTCTGCAAATTAGAATTCGAGAACTTGAACGAGAAGTGGCTGAATTACAGGAGGTAATTGCCCGTTTGTTATAGATCAACTAACAAACGCGGCCGCGAACTCGATGGCCGCACCTATGACGAAATGCCTTATTTCTCCTGGGTGGTATGAAAACAAAAAGAGGCCCATCTGGGCCTCTTTGAAATCAAGTACAAGAACTAGTTACTGTAAATACTGCTCCAACCAATCCACAATCAACCCCGCCAGTTCCGGTTTCGTCTCCAACATCTCTGTCCCATGTCCGGCATCCTCATAAATGAGAAGTTCTACTTCTCCCGTTGCTAATGAAGCCATGATTTGGGCGTCCTCAGCCGCCGGGAACAGATCATCCTCACTGGCAATGAGGAACAGCGGCCGCGAACCATAACGCACCACTGCCTCATCTACTGCCGCACTGTTGTAATTAAGCCCTGCCGACAGCAAAACGACCGTCCGTACCTCTGGCTTATCCGCCCCGGTAAACAGCGCAAGATTAGCCCCAATGCTTCCCCCAACCAAAGCCGTGCGGGTCGCATCAATATCTTCCCGCTGCGAAAAATAAGTCCACCAACGACGCAGGTCCGCGGCCGCTTTCTCCCAACTATCATCACCCCCACTTTTACCATGATTGCGAATATCCACTGCCAGCACGGCGTACCCATGCTCAACCAACTGCTGGGCAAAGCCATTACTCTCCCATACCTGCCGATCCCCGCCCGCCATGTGTAACAGAATGACACCCGGCCAGGGAGCCTCACCCATCCCGGGATAAAACGTGCCCGTCGCTATAACCCGATCCACCGCTTCAATGGTGACAATGACCGGAGCCAAGGGATCAGGGGTAGCCGTAGCTGTGGGCGTAGCAGTGGGGATGACTGTCGCTGTGGGCAAAGGCGTCGGTGTGCTGGTGGCGGGGATTGGGGTTGGTGTAGGCAGTGCCTTGGCCGTTTGTGTCAGTGTGGGTATTAAAGCAATCGCTTCGTCAGGTGCAGTCTGGCTCTGGCAACCGATGAGGGTAAAAAGCACGATAAAACTAAGATAGCGCAGAAAAAATCGCTGTAAAAAAGTTCTCTTCATGGTGCAATGCTCCTAGAAAAATAGTGCTGAGTACTGAGTACTGAGTGCCGAGTGCCGAGTGCCGAGTGCCGAGTGCCGAGTGCTGAGTAAATGCCTACCCACCGACTCGCCCACTCGCCTACTCGCTACTCGCTACTCGCTACTCGCTACTCGCCTACTCGCCACTCGCCACTCGCCTACTCGCCACTCGCTACTTTCATCACCGCTTGTGAGCCTGGCTCACGTCATAGCATCAGGAGCATAACAAAAGAACCTTTCTTTATCTGGTATTGATCTGTACCACTCCCATACCACTAGTGCATCTGAGCAGAAATCCATCGTAGGTTATCCAGTGCCAGGCACTTACCACACTTTTACATACGACGAACTTCCGCGAACTTGGGCTAGCGGCGCAAGATTGAACCAATCTTGCCCGATTAAAAACGAGCGAATCCTGGTTCTTTGGGAAGTCAGGGGGTTGACACCAGATGTAAGGGCTGGCCTTGTGCCTGCCCCGTGTGGGGCAACCACAAGGGTTGCCCGTACCCCACGAAACCTCAACGAACCACCATAATAACAAACCAAAGGCAAAATTTGTCCGGTTCCCTGCTCTATGTTTTCACCTAATCTTTTTTAAGTTTGGGCTGTCATCGAAAATGAATTGGTAGATGGGGCTAAAAACGGGAGAATCTCACGATGTGTATGGGTTTCCATGGCAACGGAGGAGTGCGTAAGAAGAAGCGCGGCCGCGAACGCGATGGCCGCACCTATGACGAAATGCCGGTAACGCCTGAGTTCGCTTATAATGCGCGTATTGCGTAAATATGTGTTTATGAGTGCGGCCGCGCCTCTAATAGCGCGGCCGCACTTTTTTCTCCTGTCTATCGCCTCAAAACAGGGCCTTTACCTGTGCTTAATTAGCCGTGAGCGGCAGAAAAACCTTCAGAAAATCAACCAACGTCCCTGTGTCCCCATCCCCGTCAATATATGTTTCCACATTGCCCAACAAGTCAGTAGCCCGCACCTGGAAATAATACATTTCCCCTCGTTGTACGGACACAGGAATGGTTGGTCCAAAAACGGCTGATGTGTCTGTGGTTGTCACTAACCAGGTTGTCCAGGTTCCTGTCGCGCCTATCCGATATTGCACATCATAATAAGCAATACCAACCTCATTATCATTGCCTGCCCATGTCACGGTGAAAAAAAGATCTGTGGAACTGATCGGTGATGAAGCAGTTGATTCCGGGGGCGTATCATCCAGAATGATGGCGTCACTATAAGTGGATGAGATGTTTCCGGCAAAGTCCCGATACTCCGTTTCCACCGTTTTCAGGCCATTCACCGCGCTTAACGTCCACACTTTGCTCGTCGAATAACTCTCCCAGGTACTCCAATTGCCATCATTATTGCGGAAGCGCATATCGGCCACACCATTGCCAGACCCAGTAGCGGATAGGGCTAAATTAACAACCGGAGATGTCGTATAGGCATCATCGCCATTCACAATAATGGTACCTGTGGGTAAAGTATTATCTTGGGTGATACTCAGGTCTAACAGACCTCCCACCCCTGAATCATATTGCATCGCCTCAATACGGTAGGTTGTCCCGGCGAAGAGGGTCATATTTAGCCATGAGTTGAGGCCAACCCCACCGTCATCATCACAGCCCTGGTTGACAAGTGAACCAAACGAACCCGTCCACACTGCCAGGACGGTATCATAACTGCTCCCATCCGTGGTGATATGGTAATTTCTGGTTACTGTGGGGGTAAAACGATACCAGACACTGCGGGATTGTTTGGGTACACCAATGGAGCCGCAGGGAGAAGCCGGATCATTGCCTTGAGTTGTTGCGGCTGTTGTATTCAGATTGACAATTGAAAAGGGGGTGGAAACTACAGTAACCGCACCTGTAAAGTCGTCATTTGCTGGCCCTGTACGGTATGAAATTGTATTTTGGTATAGGGCCATAATTGGACCGGCACTGCTGTTGTTATGACCACGAGCGAGCCAGGCAGACCAATATTGGTTGAAGGTGTTATCATTTTGGTGATAGATGGTATCCCAGATGTTGATGACGCCCGCACTCTCCGTATATTGATCATCACCCTCATTGTTGCTATCCCACATATCCCATAAGGCTCCAGCCACGCGCCCTTCCACATCATCGCCATTATTCCACCCTGAGGTGCCCCAGGTGGGATTTTCGAGGTTCAAAGAGGCCCCATTATCCCAGCGATAATAGGGGTCATTGTTTACCGCCATGGGCAGATATTCAGCCCAGCCTTCTACCCAGGCGCATCCCTGACTGCTAGAGAGCTGAATATAATGCGGGTTACAGTTGGGGATTGAGGGTAGGGTATAGCCGTAAATCGTATACATAATGTTATGACCATACTCATGACCCACCACCGTATCAGAAAGGGGATCTGAGCCAGTCAGATGGATATTACCGCCATGTGCATAATACGTACCATCCGTACTATCAATTTTCCACTGCACTGTCGTGGGGCCTGCTGTCTCGACGGGGTTTTGGGTTGAGCCAGTTTCAAACCAGATAAAACGCCAGGTGTCATTCAGGTCACGCTGGATCCAATAGGCACGTTCGTAGGTACTGCCATTGCTACTTACCCAGGAGCCAATGTCATGAGTGCCATCACTGAAAACGGTGACGGGGGTCTGTGTTCCGAAGGTGTTATTCACGCTGTTACTGGTTCCCCAATCAGGATTGACTGTCGCCAGCACATCGCCATAAGGATTGTAATTAGTATAAGAGTACAGAAGGGTGCGAACACCGGCCGCCCCTGGATTGGTGACAGGGCCGCAGGAGTAATAGCCGTTGACGGTGGTGTAACACCAGGCCAGATGACCGCCGTTATCGCCGCGTACCAGCCGCACAATAAATTCTAAAGCGGGGGTATAGTTATCGGCACGGTCATAATATCCCCAACGACCCGTAACGGTGAGTTGGCCCAGTTCAGGAGGTTGGATAGCGGCCGCGCTGTCTGTTTCCGCAGGTATAATCCCCAGGGTTACATCCCCTTCAACATCTACAGGCGGAGCACCGGCTGTGTTGCTCCCTTCTATGATTTGACCATCGCCCAGAGCGAGCAGTTCACCGGCCTGAATGCGTTCTGTTTCCAAGATAGGGGCGTAGCCAGCCTGCCCCTCAGTCTGCCCCACCGACAAATACAATCCGGCCATATCACCCCACTGTTCTTCGCTGGTGACGGTCCTAAAGGCCCGACAAAACAGGGGCATATTCCCTTTACCGTTAAAAACTATGGAAGCCACCAGCGCCTGGGGCTGGTAGGCCATTAGGTCGCCCTGCCAGGAGAGATCGCCGCTCAATAGGTGGGCTTCTGGCGGCAGTTCCAGGGTGATGAGAGTATTGGGGGCGTCCAGGATGCTTATAACATTGCAGGTCAGGGTCGCGGCCGCGCCCAGTTTCGGGTAGTGATCAATGACCAGCGTTGCCGTAATGGGGGTAGCTGGGGGCACGGAACGCCTGTCTTCTGGCTCCGCCTGAGCGGTATTGACCAGGCTTATACTGATAATGAAGAGCAAAACCAGGTATAACCAGAACTGTAGCGCTCTGTTTCGCGATGCAGACATGAACAGATACATGGGAAACCTCCGTGATATATAACGATAAGCAAACCAAATGGTTGAGTCACAGCTTTAGTTGTTGTTCGGAACCAGTCCATGAGGATGGGGGCAATCTTGGGATGGCACCCAAAAAGAAAACCGTACTGAAAAACGGACAAATACTAAGTGAACATCTAAAAATAACTTCCCGATTTAGACCTGACAGGTTTCCGAAAACCTGTCAGGTCTGTGCGGAACTTATTTTTGGACGATTACTAAGTATTCGTGCGTTTTTAATTTGACGATTTGTTGTGGCAGGTCGCCTGACCGAACCACTTATGGTTCTTGGGGAATTAAAGGGGTTGACACCAGATGTAGGGGTTGGCCTTGTGCCTGCCCCGTGTAGGGCAACCACAAGGGTTGCCCGTACCCCACGAAACCCCAAAGAACCTCACTTATTTCTGAACGATGACTAAGGGCTGGGGTTAACGGGGGGAGGGGATGGGTCAGCGTCGTTTGTGAGGGGAGTGGATGAGGAGCCAAAACCGAGCTGACTGAAGGTTTCGTTTACATGCAGGTAAATATAGGCCGCATCGCCCCATACATCACCATTTTCCAGCGGCCGCAATGCTTTTCCTTCCAGGACCTTATCCCCGATTGTGGTAAACACGATTGTTGCCGTTAAAATTTGAGAGACGTTGGCCGCCAGATCTCCTTGCCATTCTAGAGAACCGGCGGTGAGGGTGGTGCCTTGTGGAAGAATGATGGTGGCTGTGGTTCCGGGGGCATCGAGAATGGAGTCAAAAGTCAATACCATCTCTACTGGCTCATTTAGACGTGGTAAGTAAGGTAACCAGAGTCGGGTTGTGATGGGTGTAGCCGGATTACTCGCGCCTGATTCTACTGTTTGTGCCGGTAAAAGGGACGGCGTCGCGGCCGCAGATGAAGGTTGAATGGTTGCGGCCGCGGGTGATAGGTGTGAAGGAGCAATTGAGGGGATGGTTTCCGGTTCTGGTGTGGCACAGGCAACGAGTAGCCACAGAAATAACCCTGTCAGAATCTGTTGTGTTTTTGTCACGTGTTGTTGTCTTTTCATTCGTTTACCTGTAAGCGTTCAGTTATCCCGCCCGGTGGTCAAACCACCGGGCTAAACATACGGAGCTTTGTGGGCTAAAACCCCAGGCCAGCGGCCTTTGTAACCATAGCCCGGTCGTTTTACATCCGGGCGGGTCTGGCGGATGAATTTATATGACTGAACGCTTACGTTTACCTGAAGTAATTTTGCGTGAACCCTTAACTTTGGTAACCGTTCAGTCCAGAGACTATATTGGGCCATTTTGAATGACATCAACAGATTTTGAAAGGACGGATCAAAGGCGACCTCTAGAAAATCCGTTTATTTCTTAATCCGTTGTTGCAACTCAACTGCACGGTTACTAATTTTGTTCTCTGCTATGATAAACGCAAGAAAATATTTTTTTGTGTGCCAATTTTGGATTTGGTATGCGACTTTCCCCCTCGTGCTCTTTCCTCTCACTCCAACCTATACTGGGCAGGTGTAGGGAGTATCTAAAAATAACTGGCTCGGTCAGGAGACTGGTCACAGCAAAAAGGGAAGTTATTCTTAGACAGCTCCTTAGTGAGCATCTAAAAATAACTTCCCGATTTTAGACCTGACAGGTTTCTGAGCAACAGTTGAATAATTATAAGACTTACACGCTGTGGCCCGTGCCCCATCGCGCCACACCGAGTACGGCCAGGAGAGCGGCTCCAGCAACCCCGTAAGTCCTAAAGGTTCTTTGGGAATTCAGGGGCTTGACACCAGATGTAGGGGCGGGCCTTATGTCTGCCCCGTGTGGGGCCAACCACAAGGGTTGCCTGTACCCCACAAAACCCCAAAGAACCGTCCTAAATGAATGACTCGGCATTGGGGCGTACTCGAAACCGGCAAACCTGCTGTTGCCGCAAAAAATACCCCCGGACGGACTTGAACCATCAACCTGCGCGTTAGGAGTGCGCTGCTCTGTCCTATTGAGCTACGAGGGCGGAAAGTTGTTAGAATTATAGCGATATTACGGCTTCTTATCCAGGTTTGGTAGCCATTCTCAATTTGAAGGGTAAGCATTCCCTTAATCCGCCCGGCGGTTTGACCGCCGGGCTATCAGTACCAGGCCAACGGCCTTCGTAAGTATAGCTCGGCCCGTTTTACGGCCGGGCGGCCTCTGCATTTGTTGAGGCTCAGGCCAAATTGAGAATTACTGCAGGTTTGGTAAAGGGCTTGTTTTTTTTGTTGCCCTGAGTTAAACCAGAGGATTAGCTTTTCAGGTTCTACCCGCTCGCACGTGGCAAACAAGGGCGGTGATAGCCATTGGCTTATTTAAGGGGCACATTATGGCCTGTCACAAAGGCAAGGCTGTTTTTTAGTGGTGAAGGATGCAGAACGTCAAATTTTTACCCATTTTTGCTTATGGCACCCTGATGCCTGGTCAGCCCAACTATTACATTTGGGCGCAATACGTTCTACGCACAGAGCCAGCCACCTTTCCTCGCGGCCGCATCCATCACCTGGGTGGGTTTCCTATGCTCAGCGAAGGGGGTGACTCCTCTGTCCAGGGCTACCTGGTAGAAATCGCTCCTGCCGTTTATGAAGAATGCCTGGAAGACCTGGATTATCTAGAAAATTATCGCCCTGACGATCCCGAACGAAGTTTATATCAACGGGTAGAACGGGAAGTAGAGCTGGCATGCGGCCGCAAAACCCAGGCGTGGGTCTATGTGGGCAATTCTGCCGTAACCTCCCGATACCCGGTTATTACCTCTGGAGATTGGTCCCGCCTGGGTTAAGGCTATGACTCTTTTGGCTCTTTAGGAATGGGTATTGGTTCTTTGGGAATTCAGGGGGTAGACACCAGATGTACGGGCTGGCCTTGTGCCTGCCCGTGTGGGGCAATCACAAGGGTTGCCCGTACCCCACGAAATCCTGAAGACCCAATAACTTGTTCTCAAGAGTGGCACGGTCAGAAGACCGGCCACAGCAAATCGCAAAATTAAATATAGCTATACCCGTCAGAAACCGGGTTTTTCTCTTGCAGGACATGAGTTGGCCTAAGCAAAACCCGGTTTTTCCAGCGAGGCTATATAGTTACAATTAAATAACAGTCCGAATATATTACCCGGAGATGACGATCATCTTTTTGTATCTATACAGGGGGGGGATGGCTCTGCCTGAGCTTGTCGAAGGCGGAGCCGGGCTTTGACAAGCTCAGCCCTCAATGACGTGTATCGTTACATCTTTTTAACTGTCGCCATCGGCCAATGAGGGAGTTAGTTTCGGACGCTCATGAAGGATAGTTGAACATGATGAAACGAATTGGTGTGTTGACCAGTGGGGGTGATGCCCCAGGGATGAATGCGGCTGTCCGCGCTGTTGTGCGGACAGCCCTGGATAAAAATGTGCAGGTGTTAGCAATTTATGAAGGCTATCAGGGTATGGTAGACGGGGGTGAACGTATTCGCCCTATGGGCTGGAATGAAGTGGGCGGTATTTTGCAACAGGGGGGCACGATTATTGGTTCGGCCCGTTGCGCCGCCTTCCGGGAACGTGCCGGGCGGCTCCAGGCAGTCATGCATTTGATCGAACAGGGGATAGAGGGGTTAATTGTTATTGGGGGAGATGGGAGCCTGACCGGAGCCCAAATCTTATTTGATGAATGGCCCGATCTGGTGCGCGAACTGGTAGAAACAGGACAAATCAGCCCTAACGCGGCCGCGAATCATCCCCGTCTCCCCATCATTGGCCTTATCGGTTCCATTGACAACGACATGTACGGCTCCGATATCACCATTGGTGCCGATACTGCCCTGCGTCGTATCATGGATGCAGTAGACGCCATCTCCAGCACAGCCGCCAGCCATCAGCGCTCTTTTGTCGTAGAAGTGATGGGGCGTCGTTGTGGTTATTTGGCCCTGATGAGTGCCCTGGCCTGCGGCGCTGACTGGGTACTCATTCCCGAAAGCCCGCCCGATCTAGACAATTGGGAAGACAAAATGGCCGAAGTTTTACATCTTGGTCGTCAGGTGGGGCGGCGCGACAGCATCGTCATTGTGGCCGAAGGGGCGCAGGATCGTTACGGCAACCCCATCAGCAGTAAATATGTGAAGGAAGTATTAGAAAAGAAAATCGGTGAAGATACCCGCATTACCGTGTTAGGGCATGTGCAACGGGGTGGTGCACCTACCGCTTTTGACCGGAACCTGAGCACACTTTTGGGCGCGGCCGCGGTCGAAACCCTTCTATCCCCCCGTTACCACACCACCCCCTATGTCATGGGTATGCGTAACAACCGCATCACCCAAACCCCCCTGCGTGAATGCCTCCGCATCACCAACGAAATTAACGAAGCCGTGCGCCAGCGGGATTTTAAGAAAGCGATGGAACTACGTGGTAACAGCTTTCAGCAATCCTTCCGTACCACCCGGACATTAGTACGTGCCCTGCCCCATGATCCCGTGCCCGGCCAACGCCGTCTGCGTCTGGCCATCGTCAATGCTGGCTCCCCCGCCCCAGGAGTCAACACCACCGTGCGGGCCGCCGTCCGTATCGGGCTGGATAAAGGGCACATCATGTTAGGTGTCTATCATGGCTTCAAAGGGCTGATCAAAGGGGACATTCACGACATGAATTGGAAAAGCGTCAACGGCTGGGCCATTCGTGGTGGCTCAGAACTGGGAAGTAACCGGTACATACCCCAGGCCAGCGATTTTTACACCATTGCCCGCAATCTGGAAGAGCATAAGATAGATGGCCTGTTGATGATTGGGGGCTGGGATGGTTATCAAAGCATTTTGGAGTTGTATAACCGGCGCGACTCCTTCCCCGCTTTTAACATTCCCATGATTTGCCTGCCAGCCTCTATTAACAACGGGTTGCCGGGGGCAGAATTCAGCGTTGGTGCCGATACCGCTCTCAACAGTATCATTGAAGCCGTAGACAAAATTAAACAATCCGCCGTTGCCTCACGCCGTACCTTTGTGGTGGAAGTTATGGGGCGTTATTGCGGGTACCTGGCCTTGATGAGCGCCCTGGCTACCGGAGCCGAACGAGTCTATCTGCATGAGGAAGGTATTGCCCTGGTGGATCTGGTCAAGGATGTGCAACAATTACGTGATGGATTTGCCCAGGGCAAACGAGTTGGGTTGATGATTCGTAATGAAATGGCCAACACCATTTACACCACACAATTTATCAGCGCCCTCTTTGAGGAAGAAGGGGGAGACCTGTTTGATGTGCGGCAGGCTATTTTGGGACATTTGCAACAAGGGGGTAGCCCTTCTCCCTTTGACCGCATCCAGGCTTGTCGCTTTGCCAGTGACTGTATAGATTTTTTGGAAGAGCAAGTGGGACAAACGGAACCACTCAGTGCCTGCATTGGTTTGGTGGAAGGGCATATGCGTTTCACCGAACTCCGTGACATTCCCCGTATGATGAATATGGAAGCCGCCCGCCCTAAGAAACAATGGTGGATGGAGTTACGCAGTATTGCCCGGATTTTGGCGCAACCTGCTCCACAAGATCGGCCTGAAGATCCCAATCGTTAATCTGAATCAGGCAGAAGTAAAGAGGTTTTGCCCCGGTAAGCGTTCAGTTACCCAGAGTGATTGCCTACTCACCAGAATAAACTCATTCGGCGGGCAAAATCGGGGGCTTCGCCCCGATTTTGCCCGCCTTAAAAAATTCCCCGCCCCTGGGGCGGGGTTGGGGTTGGGGAACTCCGAGTATGCAATCGCCCTATTCAGTTACCCCACCCGGGGATCAAACCGCCAGGCCGTGTAAAGCTATACTAATCTCTCAGTCTCCCTATGCTCCACTTACTTCTCGTCGAAGACAACCCCAAACTCCGCCCCGCCATGCAAGCGGGACTGGAAAACACCGGTCAGGTGCAGGTCGTTTATGCCTGCGCTACCGGCGAAGCCGCCCTGGATTACTGCCTGCAAGCCCCGCCCCACATCATCCTCATGGATGTGCAACTGGCCGGGGTGATGAATGGCATTGAGGCGGCCATCGCCATCCGCCGTGAACTGCCGCGCCTGCCCGTCGTGTTCTACTCCATCCAGGATGACGAAAATTACTATCGGGATTTTCGCCGGTCCGGCATTCTCAGCCATTATGCGTATGTGCGTAAATCCAACTACCTGCTCCCCCAGCTGATTGTGCCCTTGATTGAAGATGCAGTCCGCGGCCGCAGTTTCATTGACCCCGACATTGAAGCCCGCGTGCAAGAGGTCCGCCACAAAGACGAACAATCACCCCTGGCCTTGCTCGAACCCAGCGAATTGGCCGTCGCCAAAATGTTAGCCCAGGGCATGAGCAATGAGCAGATCGCCAGCAAAATGGGCTTCCGCGACAAACGCACCATCAGCCGCATCAACGGCCAGATTTACACCGCCTGGGGCCTCAACGACACCACCACCGACGAAAAAGTGGCTCGCACCCGCGCCGCCATCATCTACAACACCCGCCGCCTCATCCGCTGGGATGAAAACGGCCTGCCGTTGGTGCAGAATGAACGAGGCGACTGGGAACCCTTGAATTGACGATTGACGATTGACGATTGACGATTAGGGGTCGAGCGCGTCAATCGTAAATCTACAATCGTAAATCTACAATCGTAAATCGAAATGAGTAACAGCTTTCTCCTCAACTGGGCCGCTATGGCCGTCTCCCTCTTCAACGCCATCCTGCTCCTCTGGCTAGGATTAACGGTGTTGCTCAACGCCGACCGGCGGGCCTGGGGTATCTGGCTGGCTTCGGCTGGGTTGCTCATGGGGGGCATGTTCTTCGTCAGTCATTCGGCCATCCTCAGCTTAAGTCCCGTTACCCTTAGCCTGGGAATGGTGTTCTGGTGGACGGTGGGGCTGGTTCCTGCCATTCTGATGCCGTATGGTTGGTACGTCATCACCCTCTGGTATAGTGGTTTTTGGCAAGAGCAGGTAGGGCTTTTTCAGCGACGGCATGGTTTCTGGTTTTCCCTCACCACGTTGGTGATGCAAGTGGGGTTGCTGACCATGGCTGTGGGCATTTTTCTATTAGCCGAAGGGTTCCGCACCTCGGATGATTTTTTCGGCCAGGTGCGGTTGTTCATCCGTTGGTCGTTTTTTGGTATACCCCTTTTGTCGCTGGCCTATTCTGGTTATGTGGTGCTGTGTATTCTGCTCTCCTGGGATGCTCTGCGCCATCCGGGGCCATCACAACGGGTGATGGGCACATTGGCCCGGCAGAGAGCACAACCCTGGTTCGCGGCCGCGTCCCTCATTCTCCTTGTCGTCAGCCTCATGGTTGCTGGAGTGGTGCAATGGCTGGTGCAACAATCCCGCTTCGCCACCCTCGTCAGCATCTACTTTGCCCATCGCGAAGGCATTGCCTGGTGGGATTTACTCATCGCCACCCTCATCTCTGGAGTTATTTTGCTCCTGGGCCAGGCCATCGTGGCCTACGAACTATTCACCGGTAAAACCTTGCCCCGGCGCGGCCTGCATCGCCATTGGCGACGAGCCATTATTCTGGCGGCCGGGTATGGCGTTGTCATAGGCGGCAGTCTGGCGATCAGTCTGCGGCCGCTGTACAGCCTGCTCCTCACCGCCATGCTCATGACCTTCTTCTACGCTCTCTTTAGCTGGCGTAGTTACGCCGAACGAGAATATTTCATCGCCAGTTTGCGCCCCTTCATCACTGGCCAACCCCTCTACCCCCAACTCCTCACCGAAACCCCAACCGACGTGTTAGAGATGGATATTCGCACCCCTTTTCACGCCTTGTGCCGCGATTTGTTAGATGCGCGGGTTGCCTATCTGGTCTCTGTTGGGCCGCTGGCTCCGCTGGTGGGGCCACCGCTGGCCTATCCCCAGCCCCTTTCTCCACCCCTACCCTTGTTACCCGAATTAACCGCCCAGTTCCGCACCCCCCAAAGCATCTGGCTCTCCATCGAACCGGAAAAGTTTGCCGGGGCCATTTGGGCCATCCCTTTGTGGAGCGAACGGGGATTGGTAGGTGTATTGCTGTTGGGGGAAAAGCTGAGCGGTGGGTTGTACACGCAGGAAGAGATGGAAGTCGCCCGCACCAGTGGTGAGCGCCTCATAGATATGAAAGCCAGTGCGGAAATGGCGCACCGGCTGATGGGGTTACAGCGGCAACGACTGGCAGAAAGCCAGGTGGTAGATCGGCGAACACGGCGCACCTTGCATGATGAGGTTTTGCCCCAATTGCACACCGCCCTGCTGGTTCTCAGCCGTGTTCCTCCGCATGAAGCAGTGCAGGAAGCGTCGGCTACGCTCGCGGCCGCGCACCGGCAAATTGCCAACCTGCTCCGGGAAATGCCCACCGGGGCCGCCCCTGAAGTGGCCCGGTTAGGGTTTATCAAAGCCTTACAGCGGGTGGTAGAACAAGAATTCAACACTGCCTTCGACCAGGTGAACTGGGAAGTGACGGCTGAGACCGAAACCGCGTTGCGCCGGTTGCCACCCCTCACCACCGAAGTGCTGTTTTATGCGGCTCGTGAAGCCATTCGTAACGCCGCCCACCATGCCCGCTCTCGTGATAATGGAAACCCCCTTACCCTCACCCTGACAGCCGCCCCATCCCCTTCCCTACATCTGACAATTGAAGATGATGGCGTAGGCCTGAACGCGGCCGCGACGCCTAACGGCGGCAGTGGGCAGGGGCTGGCCTTGCATAGCACCCTTATGGCCGTTATCGGTGGTTCCCTGGCTCTAGAAAGTGTACCCCAGACCTATACCCGGGTTGTTTTAACCCTGCCCCCCACTCCCCATGGATGATCGAAAAAGGAGAGGTTTTTTTGGGGATTTCGCGGCACGAGCGGTATGGTGGGAGATGATCTTGTGCCTGCCCAGACCAGGGCAACCACAGCGTTGCCCTTACTTACTTGAGTTTAGAGTTCAGAGCCAGAGCTAGAGGGTTTTCCAGAGTAATTTCCTCTTGCTTTCTCCTCTCGCTCTAAACTCCAGTTACTTAGTGAACATCTAAAAATAACTTCCCGGTTTAGACCTGACAGGTTTTCGGAAACCTGTCAGGTCTGCGCGGAACTTATTCTTGGACGATTACTTAGGGTTCGCGCAAATAATTTTTGCGTTTGCTGTGGCCGGTCTCCTGACTGCGCCACCCAACTTAATTTTGAGCGAACCCAAAGAGCCAAATGAGATTCTGCCCCAGGCCGATTGTTCCTGACACAAGGATGATTATAATGACCCTTTGTAACTATTCAGGTGTCACAACTTATTCCCACGCTCGGCGTGGGAATTCCCTCTGGGACGCTCGGCGTCCTACCCGACGCCGAGTGTGGAATGAGAAGGCCCTCACCCCCCGCCGCTCTCCCGCTTCGGGAGAGGGGCGTCAGTTCCCTCTCCCCTGGGGAGAGGGTTTGGGTGAGGGGCCGTATAGTCACGACCCTTTATTGTATTGGCGCGTAAATTATTGTCTGGTAAGAAGAACCTGATGTAACGATTCTTCCCACCATAGGTAAGCGTTCAGTCATATAAATTCATCCGCCAGCGGGATAACTGAACGCTTACCCACCATAGGCATATATCTTCTCAATATGGCGGGGGAAACGTAATCTGAACCTGTCGCAGGCCTCGGTAGCCCCGAAATTTTGAGAAGATACAGAGGAACTAATAAAAATGGACGAGATTGTACGTGCGGCCGCGGCCGCTATTCCCCAAGGTATTTTATTAGGTATCGTTCTCGGTGCGCTTGTATATACCATGAGAGGTTCCGATGCCTTTACCGCCATGGCCCAATTCGTATTAGGGCTTACCATTGGCTTCATCGTAGGGTGCCTCTTTAACCTGACACAGGTGATTCGAGTGTGGGAAGCCATGCAGACCTCCGTCGCCGCTGAAGGGGGAACCTTAAGCTTTGGCCTTACCCCTGATGCTTTGCAGATTTTTATACAACGCATCCTCATTTTTGCCGGTTTAGGGGGTGCCATTGGTCTCCTCTGGGCCGAACCGGGAGCCATGGCTAATGGCGCTTTTGTCGGCGGCATTATGGGGCTGATTGGCGGCATCATTGTAGGTGTGGGGATGGAACTGCTAGATATGCAACTCACATCCCTCTATCGGCTGGGCATTATTGCCCTGGTAATCATTGCCTTACTCACAGTCGCCAGCCTCCAGGGCGATCAGCGGCGGATTGCTCCGTGAAGCGAGTAGGCCCCGAGAGTAGTAAAATGAGCTTCCTCATCGTAGCGCATCTCTGTAGATAGTGATCATTTGCCCATGTCAAACTCTTACCTTCCGCCTCTGTCCCTTATCGAAAAACCAACGCTCTTGTTAGATAAACAAAAAGTCTGGCGCAATATCAGCCGTATGGTAGAAAAGGCGAATAGGGCAGGGGTGCGCTTGCGGCCGCATTTCAAAACCCATCAATCGGCGACCATTGGTTCCTGGTTCCAGGCCCAGGGCATCAACGATATTACCGTTTCGTCCGTAGATATGGCCGCCTATTTTGCCCACCATGGGTGGGATGACATCACCCTGGCCTTTCCTGTCAACTGGCGTGAAATCGGCAAAATAAATCAACTGGCCGCTACCATTCGTCTCAATCTCCTGGTGGAATCAAGAGAGACAGGCCACTTTTTGAGCCAAAACCTTACCCAGCCAGTTTCGGTCTGGCTGAAGGTAGATACCGGTTATGGTCGGACAGGAATCCACTGGACGGAGAAGGAGCAGGTGATAAGGGTAGCGGAAAGCATCGCGGCCGCGTCCCATCTCACTCTGACAGGTTTGCTCACCCACACAGGCCACGCCTATGGCCCCACTACCCCAGCCCAAGCCACCGCCCTGTTCCAGGAAACCGTAACCCGCCTACAGACCCTCCGTTCCGCCCTTCACCAGCCCGATTTACGCCTGTCTATCGGCGATACCCCCACCTGCACTCTGGTAGAAGACCTTAGCGGCATAGACGAAATACGTCCTGGCAATTTTGTTTTTTACGACTACATGCAAGTTCAGCACGGTGTCTGCTCCCCAGATGATGTCGCCATTGCTCTGGCCTGCCCTGTCGTCGCCCGCCATCCCGAACGGCAAGAGATTGTTCTTTATGGCGGCGCTATTCACCTCTCCAAAGAGTACCTGGACCTGCCCAACGGGCACAAACATTATGGCGCCATCGCCCTGCCCACCTCGGCTGGCTGGAGTGAGCCGGTTCCCAGAGCCTATGTCAACCGCTTAAGCCAGGAACACGGCATCGTCCAGGCCGATCCCGCCTTCATTGAGCAAGTACACATTGGCGATATTCTTCTGGTACTGCCCGTACACTCGTGCCTTACAGCCAACCTGCGCCAAAGCTATCTCACCCTGGAGGGGGAAACTATCCCTATGGCTGGTATTCTGTAACCCTTCAGGGTATACACACTCAGGCCAGCCATTCCATCCCCCGGCGCTTTCCGGCGGGAAGGGGGAAACATCAGGCGTGTGGGTTATCGAGCGCGGCCGCGCTCGATAACCCACACATGAGAAAATTCCCCGCCCCTGGGGGCGAGGTTAGGGGTGGGGAAACCCTATTACCTGACTATTTTTTTAAACAACAATCAGGCTGTTCGCTCTCTCAAAAAAACGGCAAACGCCAGAAGCAAACCAAATTGAGAATGATTGTGTTGGGGCGATTGCCATTGCCAACCAGGTTATAATTCCGCTATACTTTCGCCTCGCCGGTAGCAGAAAAGAGCACCCGCTCCCACCCGGCTTACCAAAACTGCGAGGTTTTTTAGCCCCGCATTCTTGTAACAACTTCCTTTATACCCATGAACCAGTGGTGGACAATGCCAGTTCGTTGGCTTTTGTTGCCCTGGAGGAGAACCTGCATGACGACGAATTTTCGGGCGTTAGGTAAACCAATGAACGCGCCCAGCAAAGAGTTAGATACCTTCCCTGCTCCACCTTATGTGACGGTTGTGCGTTTTACCAGTGATGAGTTGACCTGCTTCTGCCCTGTTACCCATCAGCCTGATTTTAATAAGGTGGAAATTGAATATGTGCCCGATCAACTGTGTGTGGAGAGCAAAAGCCTGAAATTGTATCTGTGGACTTTCCGCGATGAGCCGATTTTTGGGGAGGGTCTGGCCAGCACGATTGCCCAGGATATGTTCAATGCCCTTCAGCCATTCCGCTGTAAAGTGACCCTGACGCAGGGGATTCGCGGGGGCTTGCAGATGACGGCTGTGGCTGAGGTCAAACGAGAAGGAGCCGAGGCATGATAGATTGTGTTGCCATTGTCAGTGGGGGAATGGATAGTGTTACCTTACTGCACCATCTGGTAAAAACGGAAAAACGGCAACCGGCGGTGTTGACCTTTGTGTATGGGCAAAAGCACGATAAGGAGATTGCCTATGCCCGGATGCAAGCGGGTTTGTTGTCTTGTACGACACATCTGGTGCTGGATTTGTCGTTATTGCGGCCGCTCTTTGCCCATTCTGCCCTGGTTTCTGTCAATATGGCTGTCCCTGACATCGCCACCGTAACGGGAGATCCCCAACCGGCCACCTATGTACCCAACCGCAATATGATTTTTTTGGCCCTCGCGGCCGCGTACGCCGAAACTAATAATGTCAATGACATCTTCTACGGAGCACAGAGTCACGACATGTACGGTTACTGGGATACAACACCTGAATTTCTGACACAACTAAATCAGGTGTACCGCCTCAATCGCAAAACTCCCATTCAGATTCATGCCCCGCTGGTGCATCATAGCAAAACAGACATTTTGCGCCTGGGGCTTGAACTAGGAGTGGATTATGCACAAACCTGGTCCTGTTATGAAGGGCAGGAATTGGCCTGCGGCCGCTGTCCCACCTGTGCCGAACGATTACAAGCCTTTACAAACCTGGGTCTGACTGACCCATTGCTATATCAAGCGTAAACTCAAAAGTCATGGTTCTTTGGGAATTCAGGGGGTTGCCCGTACCCCACGAAATCCCCAAGACCAAAGTCACTTGCGGGCAAACCCTTAGAGGCGCGGTTTTTCGGGGCGAAGCCCCGAAAAACCGCGCCGGAAAAGTTCCCCGCCCCTGGGGGCGGGGTTAGGGGTGGGGGTTTCCCACAACAAACTGGTAAAACATCTGCGGAGAAAAATAATGATTTATGTAATTTTGTACTTAATCGCCATTATCCTGGCGAATCTGAGTGTGGCCCAATTTGGTCCCAGTATAACCATTGTCAACGCCTTTTTGTTTATCGGCCTGGATTTGACGGCACGAGATCAGCTACATGAGGCATGGCGCGGCCGCAACCTGTTGCCCAAAATGGTAGTTCTCATCACCGCCGGGTCCCTGCTCTCCTGGTTCTTAAACCGGAATGCCGGGCCGATTGCGCTGGCTTCATTTGTGGCCTTCGCCGCGGCCGCGACCGTAGATGCGTTTGTGTACCAGTTATTGGGCAAATACCCACGTTGGTTGCGGATCAATGGCAGTAACCTCCCCAGTGCGGCTGTTGACTCCCTGGTGTTCCCCACCCTGGCCTTCGGCCAACTCCTCTGGCCCGTTATCGTGGGCCAATTCCTGGCTAAAACATTGGGAGGATTCCTCTGGTCGTTGTTATTCCGCTGGCTGGATCAACGGAACGGGAGCGAGGTAATTATAAAAGCAGAGTAATAATTGGTTATTGGTGTGTTCAGGGAATGTGGCCCGGCGGGCGCATTACCCTTGATTGGCGGCGATGAGCCGGAGCAGGTGTTGATTGAAGGCGGGAACGTCCACACCGAGGGCGTTGAAAAATTCCCTGTCAATGGTTTCGATGAGGAGAACGGTTTGTGCGGCGAGGGTGCGGCCCTGTTCGGTGATGGTGAGGGCTTTGGCGCGGGTATCGGTCGGATGCGGATTCCGCAGAATCAGCCCTTTTTCTTCGAGGGTGCGGAGAACATTGGAGGCCATCATCACATCCATTTTGGCGTGGGAAGCCAGTTCAACCTGGGTGATCGGGTGTTTATCGCCCGCAAACCAGGCCAGGGACGCGAGGAGGACGAATTGGGCGTGCGTGAGGCCAAACGGGCGCAACCCCGCATTGATCTGCCGTTGCCAGAGACTGGACACCTGCCAAAGGGAAAAACCCGGACTCTCGTCCGGGGTGGTTACTTGAAAAATGGAAGGATTGTCAGGCATGGGGGATTCCTATCCCGTGAACATGGGCCGTTGTTGCCAATGGGGCACGGGCGGCGGACTGGTAAAGTTTTCGGGGAGCATCCCCCGGGCAATCAGGTCAAAATCGGCCTGGGGAATTTCAAAAAAGCCAAACCGGAAGAGGTAGCCCCAGCGTGATTTGTCTTCGATGAAGGACAGCGCGGGGATCAGGGGCTGGATGGGTGTTTCCACACAAGGGAAGTATGCCACATCGCGGCGATGCGGGACAAAGCCGCCGCCCATGTCGAAGGGGTAAACTGTATCACCCACCACCCGGCCAATCGCAGTAAATGCCTGACATTTTTCCTGTCCGCCAAAGGTTTGTTTGGGCGAATAGTAAAGCACGCCATCCCCCACCCGCATCCGTTTGAGCGGTGCGGCCTTGCCGTGGCACGCCTGGGCAATCCCGGCCTGGGTCCCGTGCCAGACGTGATCGCGGGAGGCCACGATGATCCAGTACCGTGTGGGGTTCATGTTAATCCTTTCGCACACTGGACGAGGTTGTTGAGTGTGGTGGGAAATTCTTTTTGTGTGCTTTTGCCGATCACCTGCGCGAAGAGAAAGCTCAATACGCCCGAAATGTTGATCCGGTGGGTGACATGCAGGCCGTCCGGGTGTTCGTGGAGTTCGTGGACAAATTCCAGTTTGGCGAAGGGGAGGGTACTCACGTCGGCGAACCGTTTGAGGGGCTGGCAATCGGTGATTATCGCCTGCACTTCACCCGCCCCGAACGGTTTGAGGGTGTAGGTGTTTCCAGTCTTAAATTCGCCGGACATCCGGCACCATTCGACGCCTTTGTCCCATTTCGGCCAGTTTTCGACATCGGCCCAGGTTTCCCAAATGGCCTCACGGGAGGCATCGGTGATGATGGTGTATTCTGCGGTCCACATGATCATGCTCCTTGATTTATTGTATATGCACTTATTATATATACATATATTATCTTGTCAAGAAAAATGCACGGGGAAAGAGAATCTCGTCCTATAGCTTTCAAAAAAAGAGGTTCTTTGGGAATTCAGGGGGTTGACACCAAATGTACGGGCTGGCCTTGTGCCTGCCCCGCCGAGGGCAACCACAAGGGTTGCCCCTTCAGATAGTGTCAATCCCTTGAAATCCCAAAGACCCTCATTTTCTGAATATCTGTATAAAAGTTGAACTTTTCCGACAGCCTGCCAGTCTCTAAACAAATGTCACTTGATAACCATGATGCGTATATCAAAAAAGCTTGGGGCAAAAACGAGTCTACCGCATCCAGGTATCGTACTTTTCGCCGAGGGCGGTCATGAATGCCGCATCGGCAAACTGCGCCTCGGTCATGGTGGCCAGTTCAGCCAGATATTGATCGAACCCGCCGGGGCTGAAGAGGGTGAGTAACTTGCCTCCCTGGGGGCAGGTGACTTCGTGCCAGTTGTGGGGGGGTATATTGATCGTCATCCCAGGGACGGCGATGACGGTGGCGTCGTCAAATTTGAATTCTATTTCGCCTTCCAGAATGTAGAAGATCTCGATCATCTCTTTGTGATAATGGCGGGGCAGATGGAAGCCGGGTTTGAGGGTGTCTTCGACGAAGGTCACGCGCCCACCGGTTAAATCCAGGGTAGTTTTGACAAAAATATGATCGTTGGCCCAGTCATAATCCTGGCCTTTTCCTGAAGCGATAATTTGGTAATTCATGGTGCGTACTCTTTGTTGAATTTTGTTTTTGGCGACGTGGTTCAAAAATCGGCCCAATTTGTAAAGCGACCTGAACCATGCCTTTTTGGCCGTTCAGCTACCTTCTTTCACATGCGTCAGCCCTACAACCATCTTCCAAAGTTTTTGGCGGGTGGGGGCGTCGAGTACGGCAGAAGGCCACTCTACCGACTGGCTTTTTGTGTTGTAATATTTTCCGCTTATCCCGGCCACATCGGGGGATGAGGCCAGATAGATGGATGAACGGGCCGCCTTCGCCGCTGATTTGCCGTTGTCTGGACGTACCATTAACCGGAAAAGTGGGAAGATAAAACGCATGAAGCCAGGGAGCATGTTGGCGGTTACGCTACGTGTCATGTTGGTGCTGGCCTGCCCCGGATAACAGACGTTGAAGGTTACGCCTTTTTCGCGCCGGGCAAATTCGTACATTACCACCATCATCGCCAGTTTGGACTGTGAATAGGAATTCAACCCATCGAAAGAGCGTTCGGCCTGCAAATTGTCCAGGTCCAGTTGGGCGGGGACATCGCCACCCATCAGGGTGATGACACGCGGGGCCGGGGCAGATTTCAAGGCATCCATCAACAAATGGGCCAACAAAAACGGGGCCACCACATTCACGGCAAAGTTGGCCTCGATCCCATCGGGGGTTAATTGCCGTTCGGGAGCCGCCAGGCCCGCGTTGTTGATCAGCACATCGAGACATGGATATTTCTGTTTGAACGTCTCCGCCAGGGCGTGAATCTCTGCTTGTTGGGTGAAATCCGCCAGCAGGAAATCCACGCGGGGGTTGCCACTGGCACTTTTCAGGCTGGACACAGCTTCTGCCGCTGTTTTGGCATTGCGCCCGGTGAGGACGACATGTGCGCCCATTTGGGCCAGGGCCAGGGCGGTCTGGTAGCCGATACCACTGGTGGCACCGGTGATGAGAATGGTTTTATTTTTCAAGAGATTCTCCCTATGGCAAGAGCGGATTCACGCCGCGCACGTTGATGCCCAACTCGTACACGAGATTGCCACCCGTGCCCCCCAACAGCACTACCCAGATGAGTCCCAACATGATCAATCCTACGTACACGGGATGGGTGTCGAGGTCTTGTCCCTGGCGGCGGGCGTTAAACCGCCATCCCAACAACCCCAGGGTGGCGAGGGTTCCCAGCAAGCCCAAAAATTGGTGTGGTTCGATGGACGCGGCCAGTGCGGTTTTTTCGTAGGGAAAATGGGCAATCAGCCCGGTGATGGTGGCTGGAACCGCGGCCGCGACGCCTACGATGAGCAGAATCCATGAGGTTTCGTTGAGAGCGGCATTAGGGCGAAACCGTGCCAGCAGGGTGAGCGCAAAGCTCAAAAATAAAGCCCCAATCGCAAAATGGACAATAATCGGGTGTAAATCCAGCCAGATATTTTGAAGGAAGCTAAACATATTCCATACTCCTTAACTTTATGCTAAAATATATGCGTGAGCAATCACATAGATCGTATTATATGTGCGTGTTCACGCAATTGTCAAGGAGAAAAACCTGGCATAAAAAGGAGAGCGTAAAATGTTTGCACCTATTGAGCAGGAAGCCTGGGGCGGTTTTCTCAGCACCTACTCCCGCCTCAACCGCCTGATCGAAGAGGATTTACAGGAAAATACCCGTATTACCCACGCCGAATTTGAGGTGCTTCTGCGCCTGTCGTGGGTGGAGAGTGACCGGATGCGGATTCAAGACCTAGCCGCGCAGAGTATTCTCACCCGGAGCGGGGTCAGCCGGGTGGTGGAACGGTTGGAAAAGGCTGGGCTTGTCAAACGTGAGGAAGCCAGTGAGGATCGGCGGGGGGCTTATGCGGTGTTGACCGAAGCTGGGAAGGAGCGTTTTAGCGCGGCCGCACAGTCACACATTGCATTGGTACGCGAGCATTTTCTAACCCATTTCACGGTGGCCGAGTTGGCGCAAATGGCCGATTTTTGGAAACGATTGTCACCGGGCTAACCTTCACGTAACTATTCAGCCTGACCAAGGTTCGTGCCACGGGTCAACGCCTTTGCAGAACCCTGTGGATGGTTATTTTTCTTATTCCATTTTGGGCATGGTTCAAGTTAGCTTTACAAATCTGTAGGATGATTTTATAAATCGTCCATAGTCATAAAGTGACATTTTGTTTGCGGCCATGCTGGGGCAAGCCTGGGCTGACGACCCATCCCCCTACGATTCTCAAAGGGAGGGGGGACAACCGCTACTCCTGGTGTTTCCCCCCTTCCCGCCGTAAATCGCCGGGGGATGGGTGAATCAACTCATTACCCGATTAATCATTTAATCAACAAAACGACCGGGTTATGATTACAAAGGCCGCTGGCCTGGGCTTTTAGCCCGCAGGGCTTCGTCTGTTTAGTCCGGCGGTCAAACCGTCTGGCGGGGTAACGGAACGCTTACGGTACAACTTGAATATCTGATGCCTTGCCTGATTTTTGCCAATATTCGGTAAAACTGTTTCGCGGTTGAGCAACCGTTAGCGTTATGTAAGAACGTCTGTTCCCCCTTGACAGTATTTGTAACCGACTCCTAAAATACAGATATCTTTGGGGAGTGATGTGGTGTGGATACACCTTATCTTCCACTTTGACAAGGCATGGTTGCAAAAATGGAATTTAAGGATTACTACAAAATATTAGGCGTTGACAAAACCGCCGACCAAAAAACCGTAAAACGGGCTTATCGCAAGTTGGCCCAACAATATCACCCGGATAAAAATCCCAATAACAAAGCATCTGAAGAAAAATTTAAGGAAATCAACGAGGCTTATGAAGTCTTGGGTGATGCCGAAAATCGTACTCGTTATGATCAACTGGGCCAAAATTATCAACAATGGCGTCAGACAGGGGATCAGCCGGGTGGATTTGATTTTTCCCAATGGTTTGCGGCGAATCAATCACGCGGTGGATACCAAACGTCAGTAAATCTGGATGATTTGTTTGGTGGGGAGGGGGGCCAGTTTTCCGACTTTTTCCAGGCAATTTTTGGTGAACGTATGGGACAACAACGGTCAGGCAGACGCGGCCGCGACATGGAACACACTATCGAAATTACGCTAGAAGAAGCATACCACGGCACAACCCGTACCCTCAGCCAGGAACGAGGCGAGACGTTTACAGCTAAAATCCCGCAGGGAGCTAAAACGGGCACGAAAGTTCGTTTGCGCGGTAAGGGACAGGCGGGTCAGGGAGCTGAAGCCGGGGATCTTTTCCTGGTAGTGAAGGTTAACCCCCATCCTCGCTTTAAGCGTGAGGGAGACACACTTTCCTTAGACCTGGAAGTAGATGTGCCAACCGCCGTATTGGGGGGGAAAGTACCTGTTGCGACCCTGGCTGGTACCGTCAATCTCACCATTCCGCCGGGTACATCAAGCGGCCGCACCATTCGCCTGGCCGGTCGGGGTATGCCCCATTTGCAGAACCCAGACGAACATGACGATTTGCTGGTGCGGGTCATGATCAAAGTGCCAACCCCCACCCAACTTACGGAGCCAGAACGCCAGTTGTATGAAGAGCTGGCCCGACTCAGAAGCTGAATATTTAACCGCTTTGACATTGGTGTCCCAGGTTGGCTAAATGCATCATTTGCCTGTGTAAAAATAACGCAGAGAACGAGAGGTAAAGCCATCGCGCCAGAGTCGAGCCATTTCTAAGGAAAAGCAAATGAAGCGAAAGACATCATATTTGTTATTGTTGGGCGTGTTATTATGGTTGAGTGGGTTGGCTTGTACCCTTTCTCCCGCCTCAGGTGGCAGTGAAACAAATGAAGAGGCAGTGATCGCGGCCGCGGTGGCTACCCTTCAGGCGCAACCCGCCCCCGTAAATGTAACCGCCCCTGACACCCCCATAGTTGCCGGTGCTCCTGGCGTTAGCGTAGACCTGCAAAACCAGCTTGTCACTCTATACAACTCCGTTAACCCGTCCGTTGTTCACATTATCGGCTTGTTGGGCACGGGCACCGGGTTTGTTTACGACAGCCAGGGATATGTCGTTACCAATAACCATGTGGTAGATGGTAACGAGAACCTGGAAGTCGTTTTCGCTGATGGCTTCCGTTCCTATGCGGAAATTGCCGGAACGGATGTTGATAGTGATCTGGCCGTTATTCGGGTTAATGATGTCCCTGAGAATCTGCAACCCGTCACCTTAGGCGATTCTAATGCGGTGCAGGTGGGCGAATTTGTCATTGCCATTGGTAATCCTTTTGGTCAAGAAAGTTCTATGTCATTGGGAATCATCAGCGGGGTAGGGCGTACCCTGCAATCGCAACGTGCGGCCGATGGGGGTGGCTCTTACTCCTTACCCCAGGTAATCCAGACCGATGCCCCCATTAATCCCGGTAATTCTGGTGGCCCCCTGGTTAATTTGAGTGGGCAGGTGATTGGTGTTAATAGTGCCATTCGCACTGATACCGGTTTTAACTCTGGGGTAGGCTTCTCCATTCCCGTAAATGCCGTCAAACGGATTGTGCCGTCACTGATCCAGGCGGGTCAGTATGTCTACCCTTATATGGGTATTGGCGTTAGTTTGCCGACACTGAACCTGGACGCCCAAGAGCAATTGGGTTTACCTCAACCTTATGGTGTTTATGTGACCAGCGTTGTTGAGGAAGGTCCAGCCGCTCAGGCTGGCCTTCAGGCGGGCGAGGTCGAAAATAATTTTACCGGTGGTGATCTGATTCTGGCTGTAGATGGCCGGGAGGTGCAAAACTTTGATGAATTGATCTCTTACCTGGTGTTTGAAACGGAAGTTGGTCAGACGATTGAGTTGTACGTCTGGCGCAATGGGGAATATCTTACCTTGCCTCTGACATTAGGGGCCAGACCCTAATCCATGTCAAACCAGATGGTCGCCTTTTATGCTTACCTTCTGTGTGGTTAAGAAAGCATTCCAAAATAAGCTCCACCCAGATCTGACTGGTTGTCGGAAACCGGTGAGGTCTAGACCCGTAAGTTATTTTGGTTCTTTGGGAATTCAGGGGGGGTGACACCAGATGTAGGGGCTGGCCTTGTGCCTGCCCCGTGTGGGGCAGGGTCAGGATACCGGCTTGAGCGATTCCGTAAGCCCCAGGTAAGAACCCGCGGCCGCTTCCTTTTCAGGCGCTATTGCCGTTAATGTTCATTGTCTTTGGCCACGAAGGAGGTCTTCATGTTTGCCGAACAGCAATTACAAGAATTGGTGGATTTCTCAGCCAATGGGGATCATGTCCTCACTGTTTATGTGGATACGGACCTGCGTCACAACACACTGGAAACCATTAAGCGACAGATAAAAAGTCTGTTGCGTGATGTGCGCAATGATCTACCGCAAGATGTGGAGCAGATAGAAACCTTTTTTGACCTGAATTATGGCTGGAAACAGCCGGGGGTGGCACTCTTTTGTTGCGCGACAAGGGGATTTTTCCGCTCGTATCCGGTGGCTGTCGCTTTCCGCAGTCGGGTGCGTGTGGGCACGAAGCCGTATGTAAAACCGCTGGCTCACTTCCTGGAGCATTATGCTCATTATGGCGTGATTTTGGTGGATAGGGTGGGAGCGCGGTTTTTTGATTTTCACCTGGGTGAATTGCAGGGTATTGGAGGGCATGAGGGGGATGATGTGCGCGGGGTGAAACGCGGCCGCGGTTCATCGGCCACCGGTATGCGTGGGGGGCAAGGTGGGGGCCGCCAGGAAGAGGAAACTATCTTACGGAATTTGCGTGAAGCGGCCGCGGCCGCGGACTCCTTCTTCCGCCAAACCAAAGCCCGACGCCTTTTCTTAGGGGGCACCCAGGAAAATGTGGCGCAATTCCGCGAATACCTTTCCAAACAGTTACAAAGTTTCGTAGCCGGGACCTTCGTCATTGAGGTAGACGCTGGCGAAGCGGAAGTAGGGGATCGTGCTCTTGAACTCCTGCGTGAAGCCAACGTCGAACGAGAGCAACAACTGGTACAAACTATGATCACAACGGCGGCTAAAATGGGCAACGCCGTTGTCGGCTTAGAAGATACCCTCCATGCTGTATCTGATGGCCGGGTGCAATATCTGGTCGTGGGTGATGGGTATCGTCAGTCCGGTTACAAACATGATGGCACCCAATTCGTTACTTCTAACCTGGCAACCAGCCCTTACGCTGAGAATGAACTACAGACGGTAGATGATGTGGTAGATGCCGCTGTTATTTACACCATGGCTACAGGCGGCCGCGTTGAAGTCATCAGTGATAATCCGGCTTTGGATAAGGTTGGGCGTATTGGTGCAATTTTGCGTTACTAAGGGCCTGTAAAAGATTAAGTTCCGTCAAGACCTGACAGGTTGCCGAAAACCTGTCAGGTCTAAACTGGGAAGTTATATTTTTACGACCCTAAGTACTCGTTCGTTTTTAACTTAGCGATTTGCTGTGGCCGGTCTCCTGACCGAGCCACCTATCTTACTTCCGAACGATTACTAAGGCCGTTTTTCGTGGGCGCACCCCCATGAAAAACGGCTTAAATTGTTTCTGTGGGAATTTTTAGAGGGTTACGTTCCTTTGGGGGCGTAGGCCAGTACCCTGGTAGCCTGAACTTGTTTACGGATCTACCTGCTACACCCGGGAGACAAGTAAATGGGAGATATTCGGAAAACTGGGGCGGTTAGGCGAAAAAGACCATTGTGCGTTAAAGTAGAGAGTCAGTACCCGGAGGGTGCTGGCTCTTTTTTATTTCTTCAGATGTAACATCTCAATAAAGTGCGGAACCTTCGGAAGGTTTGAACCACGAGCATAATCGTTCAGTTCGGAGACGATTTTAGGCCGTTTGGGATTACTTCAGCGGATTTAGAACTGGAGTTTAGAGCGAGAGGAGAGAGCGAGAGCGAGAGGATAGAGCGAGAGCGAGAGGAGAGAGCGAGAGGAGAGAGCGAGAGGGAATTACTCTGGAAAACCCTCTCGCTCTCGCTCTGAACTCTAAACTCAAATTCTTAATCCGTTGATGTAACCTAACTAACGCTTACCCACGAGCCAGGCTATAGACGAAACCTTCCGAAGGTTTGCCCCGGAATATTGAGAAGATACGGTTTATGAAAATGGGACCATTATCTAAACTTCATCCCCTTGTTTGGTTCATCTTGTTGGCATTGGTGTTACGACTGGTGGCGCTTGGCCGGGAAAGCCTGTGGTATGATGAGGCTCTGAGTTACCACGCGGCCGCGTTGCCTGTGTCTGCTTTATTCGACAACACCGCCGAGAGTTCCCATCCCCCACTTTATTATGCCTTGTTACATATTTGGCGCGGCGTGGTGCCGCGTACAGACGGGGCGTTGCGCCTGTTGGGTGCTTTGCTCAATGTGGCGCTGGTACCGGCGCTATATGCCCTGGCGCGGCAATGGAATCGTTCCCACCGGGAAGCGCTGGCGGCCGCGTTTATGGTGGTGGTATCACCATTTCAGATTTTATACAGCCATGAACTGCGTATGTATACCCTGTTGATGCTGTTGGTGACACTGACTGTATGGGCGTATGGTCGGGCGCGGCCGCAAACGGGTTATGGTTGGTGGGTACTGTTTTGTTTGCTGGGTGCGGCCGCGATGTATACCCACCTGTTTGCGGCGATGACCTTTCTGGCCATAGGGTTGTATGCCTTGGTGCACCAACAGGCGCGGGCGGCTTTGTGGCGCACCATAGGGGCGGGTTTTGGCATTATTTTGTTGTATATTCCCTGGCTTCTGGTACTGTTTCGTGGACAAACACAAGCCGTAGGGGGTTTGCGGCCGCTATTACAGAGTTTCACTTATAATCCTATTCTGCCCCTCACGGCCCCCACTTTTTTGCTTTTTGGCCTTTCTCGTACGCTCATTTACAGCGGCCTGGCGCTGTTTTTAACCCTCGCCTTGTTGGTCGTCTTATTATTAGAGGGACGTAAAGCGTGGCGTCAAGGATCTGGTTCAGGGTTATTGCTCCCGGCATTAATTGTGTTTCTGACAATGGGTATTCCGCTTGCCGTTTACCTGGTTCGCCCTTTCTTTTTACCAGAACGCACCCTGGCCGCGGCCGCACCCTTTCTGCTCCTACTCCTGGCCTGGGGGCTGAGCCGTTGGGGTAGCCCTTTGCCTTATTTGGTGGGGGGTGCGGCCGCGTTAATGGTCGTAGGTACACTCATCTACCTGCTTGGTCCGGCCCAAAAACCCCCATACCGTGAAGTCATGACCTATGTAACTGCCCACAGCCAACCGGATGATGTGATCCTTCACACGAGTGATGGCTCTTATTTGCCCGCCTTGTATTATACAGAATGGCCGGATCATGGTTTGTTGGCTGGTGATCCTGATCCCCGTAAGGCGGCGGCGGTGTATGAAGCATTTGGTGGCAAAGTATGGCCCCGAGAAGCCATAACAGCCGGTGAACGGCTGTGGCTCATTGTGGCTCTGGAGCATAGTGAAGAATGGCAAATAACCCAGGCTGATTATTTTGCGCAGAACTACCCGTTGTTGGAGCGGCAAAACATCGGCGGTATTGAGATTTATCTCTATGATTTGCCTTTTCGTATGCCCTGATTAAGGGGTAATTACCAAGATGCCTGTATCATCACCCATGGTCAACACAAAAAACGCTTCTGCAAAATTAGAAAAGACCCATGCAAACGACATCCAAACAATCCCCAATCTGGCAATGGCTTGCTGTGGCGCTGTTTTTATTCTGGCTATTTTTTAGCCTGGGCAGTTACTATCTGGTACGCAAACCCATCAGCCTGCCCCAACTACTGGCACTGGCCCAAGACCCCTTCATCTGGCAGAAAGTGGGCGTGAACGCGGCCGCAATCGGACGCACCTTCCTGGACCTGCTGGTGGGGAGTTGGTTGGTGCTGGTAGCGGGGGGATGCGGCCGCTGGCTCTTACGCCGTTTCCCCTTGCTCACCCTCTCACCCCTGGCCGAAGCTGTTCTTAGTGTGGGGTTGGGATGGGGTATTCTAGGCCTCGTCACGTTGGGACTGGGCAGTTTACATCTCTACCAACCCCTCAGTTTTACCATTATCACCCTGCTCCTTTCGCTCCTGGCCTTGCCTCAACTTATCGCCTTTGCCCGCCACCTACGGCAGAAAGTCTCACCAGACTCTCCTCCTGGTTCTCGTCTCATCTTTTTCTACCTTATGGCCGTGATATTCCTGGCGCTAACCGTGGCCCTGCTACCCCCAGTTAGTTGGGATGGCCTTTTTTATCACCTCAAGGGACCAAAACTATATCTGGCCGCTGGGGGGATAGTGGGGGGGATAGATATTCCGCACTTGAGTTTTCCTGGCCTCTTAGAGATGAATTTTCTGCTGGCGATGGCTTTGCGTGGAGATACGGTCGCCCATCTGGTTCATTTCAGTTTTGTGCCTCTGCTGATGGGGATTGTGACGGTTTTGGCTCAGGATTGGCTGAAACTGGCCAGCGGCAAAGTGGCCGTTTTATTGCTTTTTACCATGCCGATGGTTCTAACATTGGCTACCTGGGCTTACAATGACCTGGCCCTGGCATTTTACACCGCGGCCGCGCTGTACTTGTTTGGTCATTGGTTATTGCTCATGAACAGAGCGTCTCTCCAGCCCCTTGTTTTGGCTGGGGTGATGGCTGGCCTGGCAATGGGGATGAAGTACACCAGTCTGATTGTGCCCCTCATGTTAATGCTGTTTATTTGGTGGCCTTATCGTTTCCATTGGCGTGATGCCTGGCGAACAATACTGGCTTTTGCTTTACCCGCGTGCCTGGTCGTAGCCCCCTGGTTATTGAAAAACTGGTTCTTAACGGGAAACCCGGTATACCCGTTTATCTTTGGCGGAGAATTTTGGAATGAATACCGTGCGGCCGCGTATGCGGAAGTAGGCACCGGCATTGGCTTTAACCTCATCACCCTACTACGCCTGCCCTATGACCTCACGCGGGGCCTGCAAGATGCCAGCCAGGATGGGTTAACTGGCCCCCTGTTTCTCGCCAGCCTGCCCGCCTTACTCGTTTACAGCCTGTCACCCTTGCGCCATAAAGCCCCCCCTGGGTTTGGCTATCTGCTTCTCATGGCTTTAGGCCATTACCTGTTTTGGGTGGCAGGCGTCATCTCGTCAGGGGCTTTATACCAAAGCCGTCTGCTGTTGCCCGCCTTTGTTCTGTTGTGTCCGGCTATTGCCTGGATATGGGAAGAATTACGCCACTATGATCACCCACAGTTTTCCCTACGCCGCTTTCTTAACATCGCCCTAGGGTTGGTGCTATTTCTTGCCCTATTAGAGCGATTTCTTCTCTGGTTGCCGGAAACCCCGTGGACTTATCTGCTAAATGATGAGACGCGGGTTGCCAATTTACAACATCGCCTCGGTTCACATTATGCGGCAATGGCGTATCTAAACGATCATTTGCCCCCAGAGGCAGTGGTTGTTTTTTTGTGGGAACCACGTAGTTATTATTGTGATCGGGATTGCCGTCCAGATAGTATCTTGGACCGGATGGGGGATCTGGCCTATCAGTATGGTGACGCGCCAGACATCGCGGCCGCGTGGCGGGCGCAAGGTGTCAGCCATATTTTACTCTGGCGCACAGCCCTTGAGTTCATCCTGGACCAGCAGGCGGGTGAAGGTCTCTATGCCGTCAATCGTCCCCTGGTTACAGAATTACAGCAAAACCATCTGCACCTTATTGCCGAGATTGCCGGTTATGAACTTTATGAGCTTCCCCCGCAGTAAGCGCTTTTTGTAGGAGTTCCCCATGAGTGGGGCGCTCATCAGGGGGAATGAAAACAGCGAGTAGGCGAGTGGCGAGTTGGATGAAAATAACGCCACAATTTTCATCCCCATCCGTGTTTCTTCCTATCCGTATTCCCATGATCCGTGGCTATTTTCGTAGGAGTTCCCTATGAGCCTACGGCGCACCAAGAGGAATGAAAATCTGTAGGACGATTTTTTAAATCGTCCACTGGGCGATTTACAAAATCGCCCTACATTTTCGTAGGAGATGAATGAA
>JAGNBF010000078.1:34977-37041 GCA_018004935.1 Chloroflexota bacterium
ATTTTCGTAGGAGTTCCCTATGAGCCTACGGCGCACCAAGAGGAATGAAAATCTGTAGGACGATTTTTTAAATCGTCCACTGGGCGATTTACAAAATCGCCCTACATTTTCGTAGGAGATGAATGAAAATTTGTAGGAGGGAATGCCTGTGACTTCATTCTGCCCCCTTTAGGAGATTCTCTGCTCTTGGGGGTGGGGGAAACCCCAAGAGGCGATTGTTTTAAGCCCTGGCCCAGTTTATGTGAACAGCCGCCACAATTCAGTTACAATTACCCTTGTTAAAATGATACCAGGCAAAAAGGACAAAGGAGTTAACACGAAGAGGCTTTACTTACGAAGATGAAAACATCGTGTGGGTGAATCACCTGAACCTGTAGCCGTGGCCCACCCCACGAATTCCGAAAGAACCATCGTTCTTCACACAAGCCCAACTGTGTTGCCACCTGTACCAATTTTCAGAGGAGACCAGTTACGTATGAACTTTCGTGATCAATGGACTACCAACGCAGAGGGTCAACGATTTTTATTCACTGTAGAGATGCAACGACAACTGAGTCAGGCGGGTTTACCCCTTACACCCGAAGCCTGGCTTACCTTTAGCCATTCCACCTCTCAGACTGCTGCATCCGCCCCTTCCGCCAGCCGGGCGGAAAGAAGCGAGCGCGGAGAGAGGAGCGAGCGCGGAGAGAGGAGCGAGCGCGGAGAGAGAAGCGAGCGCGGAGAGAGAAGCGAGCGCGGAGAGAGAGAGGAACGCAAGAAAGAGTATGCGGCCGCGCCCCCACGCCCACGCGAAGCTCCCCCCGAATCTGCCCCAGAAGGCAAAAACTATCCCGAACCCAAGAGCATCCAGATCGATCCCATGACCGGCAAATACATCGGTCGGCTCAAATGGTATAACCCCCTACGTGGGTATGGTTTCATTGCTCGTGGTGGGGGTGAGGACATATTCTTCCACAAAACCGACGCCCTGACCGATCCCGCCGAGATGCCCGAAGGCCAGTGGATTCTCTATGATGTAGAAGACACAGAACGGGGTTTAGAAGCCAGTGATGTAGAAATCTATGAAGGAGAACCCCCCCAAGAATAGCCTCTATACCTGATGTAGATACACATATTTGCCCCTGACCCCAGGGAACAAAAAGGCCACCCATTACAACAATGGGTGGCCTTTTCATAATTCCAACCTCTCTTCTAACCAGTTTATTCTGGTTCTTTGGAAATCCAGGGGGTTGACACCAGATGTAGGGGCTGGCCTTGTGTCTGCCCCGTGTGGGGCAACCACAAGGCCAGCCCCTACCCCACGAAACCCCAAAGAACCTTTATTCTTTACTGACTTCAGCCGTAACGGTTATTGCGCCAGCTTGAGCAAACGTCAGGATCATTTCTACCATATCCCCCGGATTTAGTGCCCGCGTCAAACCGATAAACATGATGTGAGTCCCGCCCGGTTCCAAAGTTGTGGTTCCCCCGGCTGGGATTATCACCCCCCCTTCTGCGGGGGCCATATGCATCATACCTTCCATTTCCAGCGTAGCATGAATTTCGACCGCCGCGGCCGCGGCACTCGTAGCTCCGAGTAATTGATCATCGGTATTACCTTCATTGTGAATAACCAGATAAGCCGCTCCCGTAGCCCCTGTAGCGGCCGCAGGTCGCATCCAGGCCGAGTCAACCGTAATGCCTGCCCCCTTATTACCGCCACAACTGGTTGTGACTACCACCCCAATCACCAAAAGGATAATCCGTAAGATCTGTTTCATTGGTTGCTCCTGCTAAGGGTTCGTAAAAATATAACTTCCCGGTTTAAACCTGACAGGTTTCCGAAAACCTGTCAGGTCTTGACGGAACTTAGTCTTTTACAGGCCCTAAGGGTTCGCCCGCAAATAACTTGTATCTATACAGCCCCTCACCCTAACCCTCTCCCCAGGGAGAGGGAACTATACTGTCAAAGGGCATAATCTGACATTTTTTCGCCCTGTCGCCGTCTCACTTTATCGTCGTGTTGGGTTTATCCAAGGCCACCCCCACCCCTAACCCCGCCCCCAGGGGCGGGGAACTATTTTC
>JAGNBF010000180.1 GCA_018004935.1 Chloroflexota bacterium
GAGTTTTTTAAGGCGGGTAAAATCGGGGCTTCGCCCCGATTTTACCCGCCGAGTGGGTTCCCCCTTCCCGATTTCGGGAAGGGGGGTAGGGGGATGGGTTCATTCTGGTGAGTATGCAATCGCCCTACTCTGGATGATTGCGGCCGCGTCCCCTTCCAGTACAATTCCACCCTATGAGCAACACCTTCATCACCATTGCCGGTAATATCGGGGTAGGTAAATCTACCCTGGTGCGTTTGTTATCAGAACGATTGGGGTGGGAACCTGTTTTTGAAGCGGTAGAAGAAAACCCCTACCTGGCTGATTTTTACCAGGATATGCGCCGCTGGAGTTTCCATTCCCAGGTATTTTTCCTCTCCCGCCGCTTACAACAGCATTATGATCTGCTCCAGCGAGAGGGGTCCATCATTCAGGATCGTAGTGTGTATGAGGATGCGGAGATTTTTGCCCGCAACTTATTTGTGCAAGGCCTCATGGGAGAACGGGAGTGGGCAACTTATTTTGAGTTGTACCAGACGTTGGTCACTTTATTGCGGCCGCCCCACCTCATCATCTACCTGCAAGCCTCGGTGCCCGTGTTGCGTAAACGCATTCAGCAACGCGGCCGCGACTACGAACAGGCTATGAGCGATGATTACCTGCACCAACTCAACACCCTCTACGACGACTGGACCAGCCGCTTTACCCTCTCCCCGGTACTGACGGTAGACACCACCAATCTGGATTATGTGCAATACGAAGATCATCTGGAGCTAATCTGGCAACGAATTGCCAGCCGCTTGTATGGCAAAGAACGGCTGGTATTGGGGAATTAGGGTCAGAGCAGTTTAACCTCGCCCCAGGATAAAACGGCCACTCAGGGCCAGAATAAAGAAACGAAGGGATTTGCCCAACGCGGCCGCAAACAGGAATTTCCACGCTGGCATCTTCAACGCTCCGGCCACCATGCCTCCCACATCAAAAATCGGGTTAGGAATCACCGCCAGAACAAATACAGCGATCATCCCGTACCGGCTCATCCACCCCGACAGCCGTTGATACAGGACACGATCTTCAAAAACGGCGCGGCCGCCAATCCCGGTCAAATAACCGGTCATCTCACCCAAAGCCGCGCCCACACCCGCGGCAATGCCCACACCCAGCGGCTGTAAAGCCCCACCCACCGCAAACACAATGGCATAACTGGGGGCGGGGAATATAACCGTGGCATTCCCCAACAAACTAATGACAAAAACACCCGGATAACCGACTATTCCCAGCCGGGTAATTTGTTCCCGCAGTAGCACAAGAACAAGGGTAATGAGAATAGCGGCGATTGCGGCCGCGAGAGAAATTATCTTGGCATGTCGTTTGTTCGGTGGAGGGGTGGGATGTTTGTCGGGGGAGAATTCAGGAAAACTCATAGTGCCTGGTACCTTGCCAGCCAAATTCTTCTATTGTAGCTTGAGACTTACGCGCCATAGCCGGTGTCCCACCAAAGCCCAATGAGCACGGTCAGGAAACCGGCTTAGGGCAATGGCATACTCCCCAAAATGAACCCATCCTCCTGGCCCTCTTTCCAGGGGGATGGATCTTCCGACTCAATCTACGTAAGGCTTAGGGATCCGCTCGCAAATAACTTTTGAATTTGCTGTGGCCGGTTTCCTGACCGCGCCACCCAAGTTAGTGAACATCTAAAAATAACTTCCCGATTTAGACCTGACAGGTTTCCGAAAACCTGTCAGGTCTGTGCGGAACTTATTTTTGGACGATTACTTAATTTTGAGCGAACCCTTAGGTAAATGGGGTTTAGGCCTCATTATAGGCAAAACAAAACGTCAGAGACCAGACAGATCTCTGACGTTTGTGCATCACTATCCAGGGTGACAATTCGCAACATAGGGCGATTGCATACTCACCAGAATGAACCCATCCCCCTACCCCCCTTCCCGAAATCGGGAAGGGGGAACCCACTCGGCGGGTAAAATCGGGGCTTCGCCCCGATTTTACCCGCCTTAAAAAACTCCCCGCCCCTGGGGGCGGGGTTGGGGGTGGGGGAAATCCGAATATGCAATCGCCCTGATTCGCAACAGGTTAAAGTTGATAGAGTGCCCCAAACTTTGTCCGCAAATAATCCATATACGGGATAATCGTCAAAGGGCCACCCGTAATCCGTTGAATTAACTCGGCGGCGGTAAATTTACTACCATACTGATAAATGTTGTCCTTCAGCCAGGTGTGGAGCGTACCAAATTGCCCCTGACCAATCTCGGCCAAAATGCCTGGCTGTTCCCGTAACGCCTGACCAAAAAACAGGCCGCCCATGATGTTCCCCAACGTATAACCCTGGAAAACACCCCCAATGAGGCCACCATACCAATGCACATCCTGCAATACCCCATCCCGATCATCCGGGGCACACAAACCCAGGTCAGATTGGTACCGGGCTTGCCACGCTTCGGGCAGATCTTTAACCGCCAGCGACCCTTCCAGCAATTGCATTTCCAGGTCAAAGCGGATCATCACATGCAGATTGTAGGTCACTTCGTCAGCATCGGTGCGGATGAGTGAGCGTTGCACCTTGTTAATCGCCCGATAGAAGGTATCCAAAGAAACCTTTTCCAGTTGGGCGGGGAATGTGGCCTGAAGTTGCGGGTAATAATATTCCCAGAAGGGTAAACTGCGCCCGACAAGGTTTTCCCACAGGCGGGACTGGCTTTCATGCACCCCCGATGAGGTGCCGCCATCCAGTGATCCCCCTTCAAAGGCGGCATTCACGCCTTGCTCATACATAGCATGGCCGGATTCATGGAGGGTACTGAATAGACCGTCGCTCAGGTCACGCTCATTAAAACGGGTGGTAATCCGTACATCCCCCCAGGCAAATTTGGTCGCAAAGGGGTGATGGGTTTTATCCTGGCGGCCGCGTTGAAAATCATAGCCATACTGCCGGATTACCTTTTCGCCAAAGGCTTGTTGCTCTTTTTCCGGGTAAAGTTCGTGCAGGCAACTCTCATCAGCCGGTTCCTGGCTGGTGATAGTGCTCACCAACGGCACAAGTTCCGTTCGCAGTTCAGCGAATAAGGTACGGATGGTACCGGCCTTCATGCCATAATCCTGCATGTCAATGAGTGGGTCGGCGATGTGTTCGTAACCGGGGAAACAGTCAGCCAGGCGGCGGCTCAGGTCCAGGGTTTTTTCCAGGTAGGGGCGAGTGGCGGCAAAATCATTTTGCGGCCGCGCTTGCACCCACGCCCCATATGACACGGCCCCATTCTCATTTAATTCCCCCACCAGGGCCGGGGGAATTTTGGTAGACCGTTCGTAGTTGCGCCGGGACACCACAATAAACCGGGCCTCGTCCGAATCCGGGTCCAGGCTTTCGGCATAGGGCTGTAAATCGTCGAGCAGATGACCGATGGCTGGGTCAATGGCCTTTTCTTGGGCTAGTTTGGCCAGCGTTGCCATGTGGCGGCCGCGTGATGCGGCTCCCGCTGGGGGCATAAAAACAGCCTGATCCCAACCAAGAATGGCCGCGGCCGCGTTCAAATCACTCACTTCAAGTAGCCGTTGTTTCAGTTCGGCTAGTTTTTTCTCCATAACGTTCGCTCCGTGGGCCAGAAATATTTCAAGGTTTAGAGAACTGCCCTTCTATCTGGCCTGAGATTTAAAACAAGCAAAAGAGTATACCCAGCGTATACTCTTTTTGCCACCTGTACCCCATCCTCGAGTATATCCACGTTTTGTGGGAGACCTGACAGGTTTTAGAAACCTGTCAGGTCTGTGCCCCACGATTTATGGGTATACTCCCCATCCTCGCGGCAATTCTCAATTTGGCCTGAACGTCTAAAAATGGTGCGACCGCCCGGCCGATTCCCGAGGGCAGGGGGGAATTCCCATGGGGCATTTTTCGGGGCGAATGCCCCGAAAAATGCCCCTTAGAAAAGTTTCCCGCCCCGGGGGCGGGGTTAGGGAGTATAAAAGCCGAGGCGATCCAGGTAAATCTCCCCAGACTGACTTTGGTTAAAATGGAAACGTATTGTTTGCAGGGTGGCGGGGTTGAAGGTGGGATCCGCGGCCGCAAACGCCCCCAGCCTTAGCCGGAACGTCTGCAACACGGCTTCACTCCCATTTTTGTACCGATCTGCCTCATATAGGGGCCAGCGGGTATGCTCTACCGGTAACTGGGGCAACAAAAGCGCAAACTGACTCAAGGGCAAACTGACTGCTGTGCCCGCGCCATCGGTTAACACAAGGGAGAAATCAAGCAGGTCAGGGCGTGTAGTTGTCGCCGCGGCCGCGAATATCAGCTCATCATTCCCCGTTAAATCAGATGCGAACCCTTCCGGTAGAGTAATCTCATACCAGCTACTCGACCCACCCCACCCTAACCGCACGGCCTGATTTTCCTGGGCGTTGCCATTCCGAAACGTCAACGCTTCTTCCCGCCAGGTACTTAACCCCCAACCCTCACTGGTTCCACCCGCCAATGTTGTTGTTGTCACATCCACATCTTCCTCAAAATCGGCCAGCAGACGGAAATGGGTGTCTTCGTATTGGTTGATGAAGTAAGTAGGGGGAAGCCACGCGGCCGCGTACCGCCAATCTTGCACCACGGGCCGGTATTCCGCCTGCCCCCGCAGGGTAACATTCAGAAAAGCGGTAATCATCACCCGGGCAATTTGTCGTTGTTCTTCGCCACGGAGCAGAGCCTCGGTATTCAGGTAAAGGCGGCGCGGCCAGCCAAAGTCCGTCGCCCCCCAGACAGTGTTGAATTGTCCATGATTGGCCCGGTAAATATATAAACCGGCTTTAAACCAATCCCCTTCGCCACTAAAGGTAATCCGTTGATACTGGCGCAGACCATTATAGGTCGCTACATCACTGTCATGAGAACCTTGCAGAACCAGATAATTGACATCTTCCAGAGGCAGGGGCTGGCCGGTGGGGCGGTACTGTTCATCTGTGGGGGCAATGGCAACAATGGCGCGAATGCCATAATTGAACCCCAGGCGGATGTTGGCATTATCGGGGTAATGGGCCAGATGATTGAACGCGGCCGCGATGGCCACCGCCTCTCCCCCCCGTGAATGCCCTATCAGGGCAATGTGCTCCATGTCTACTTTACCCGCCAGAGGGTTTCCCACTTCTCCATTCCAATCTTGCCAGAGTTCCAGGTGTTTCAAGAGCATCCAGGCACGGGCATCATTTTCACCTCCCACTGCCCCAGTCAAATAGCCATTAAAAAAATTCGCATCCACCGAAACAAAGATATACCCATGAGAGGCCAGGTGTTCACCCAGGTAGGCATAACCCGTATCAGAAAAATCGGTCATATTGTGGTTGCCGTGCATCATCAGCACCAGCGGAAATGGCCCTGTCCCCACCGGATACCACACACGGCCATTGCGCGGGAATGCGGCGGTGTCAAATCCCCAAAACCATTCCCGGCTTTCTTTTTCTATGCCTTCGGTCAACCCCATAAACTGGCCGATGGCGATGGGTTCGGTCAGCCAATCGGCTTCGGCGGCAAATTCGGGGCGGTAGTAGTCGGTGCCACTGCCATAGGTAAGGGTTTGTACGGGATACGCGCCCGGTTGGCCGGGATCAGGCAGATCCAGATGAAAACCTACCGGTTCTGGCAGGTCCAGGTTCAGCAGGTGCTCCTTTGTGCCAGGGTGGGCAAAAGCATAGATGAAGGCGACCTGACCGGCGGCTCCCAGAATGAGGACGGGCCAGAGCCAACGCCGTTTCTTAGCGAATACCTGACCGCCTGACCATCCCAATAGGATGGCTAAGGCCAGACCGGTAAGCCAGATAGGGTAGGCCGCTTCCAGATCCATATCCAGGAAATAGGCAAAGGCCACCGCGGCCGCGATTCCTGCGCCCACTCCCCACCAGGGTAATGGGCGCAAGACGGCCAACAATGCCCAGGTCAGGAGTAGACTCACGGCCAGGCCCACCAGGCCAACGCCCAGGCCAAGCAGGGTATCCAGAGCGGTACCAAAACCGGATTGCAGGCCATAACCGGCGAGTGCGGCCGCGAGCAACGTCAGCCCTACCAGCCCCCACATTATTCCCCGTTGGGCCTCTTTGCCCGGCTTCAACCGCCCCAACCACAGCCAGATTCGTGCCATAAACATCGCGCCTCAAACTATAGGACTTATGCGGTTACTCAAGCCGGTCGCCTGACCGCACTCGCTACGTTTCGGTGAATACACCGCTACCAACACACAAGTCCAAACGGTTCGCTCAAGATTAAGTAAACTCGCCCGGCCATAAAATGACCAGGCTATCGTTACAAAGGTCACTGACCTGGGGGTTTAGCCCGGGGCTTTGACCACCGGGCGGGATAACTCACTGCACCACAATCTGCACATAAAAGGAGACATCGGCATTGGCCCCCAGGCCAAAGAAGTTGCCTTGTTCATCACTGATTTGCCAGTCGCTACGGTAGGTTCCGGGAGTATCGGGGGCAATCAGGGTTACACTGATTTCGGTTTCCTGACCTGGCTCGACTTGGGTGGTCAATGGTTGGGTACCGGCAAAACCCATCGCCTCCCCTTCCATAAATTCCAGGGCATAAGCGGTCGTCCAGGCACAGTCGCCATCGTTGCGTAAACGCCACGTTTTCACAAATTCTTGTCCTGGTGTCATGACGGTATTATCGGGAATCGTGACATCGGCGACGTAAGTCACTTTGTTGGTGCAACTGGTTTCTTGGGGGGTTGTCGCCACCAATTGATAATCCCAGCCAAAATCCACATCACCTTTCACTTCCCCTGGGGCCAGATCAATGGTTTGGTTGATGCTCACCTCAGCCGCACGGGGGAAGGTCCAGATGCCGGGCGGCAAAATACCAATATTGAGGTCACTAAAGGCGTTGACAGAAATACAGTGGGGGCCAGCCGGTAAACCACCAAATAGATAAGAGCCAGTGGCATCGGTGCGGGTGGTGGTGAATAAGACATCGCTCGCGGCCGCGCCGTCTGCCGGACATTGGCCGGAGCTAATAAGCAGTTCTACCCCAATAATGCGTGATTCGCCTTCCACATACAGCCCATCCCCGCGCCAGGTGCCATTACCGGCATCCACACAACCAGTGGTAGGGGTTCCATCTGCCTGTACATCACAATAATCATGCCAAACCGATCCCCGAATCGTACCGCCACCAACAGTGCCTTCACCACCAGTTGACGCGGCCGCGCCCAAAGCAAAGGAATCGCTTTTATCACCTACCTGGACGGTATACACACCATCGGGCAGATCGGCCACGTCTAAAGCCAGGGTTTCGCTAAAGGGAACAAGGGCCTCGGTGCAGGGCATCTGATCATCGTAACTGGCCTGCACCTGAACAATGAAGTTATTTTCTTGCCGTTCCTGGGTAACTCCTTGCAAGATAGTACAGCCATTAGGCAAGTTTCCGGTGATGGTCAAATCTACCTGTACGGGATCAGATTGCAGAACCAACAGGCGGATGTTATCTATGATAACGGCTACGGCATTTTCTGGTGTCGCGGCCGCGTCCTCGCTAAGCGCCGTCGCCAGCGGGGTTGCCGGGGCTGGGGTAGTGGCTTCATTCTCTCCATTGGCCCCACACGCGGCCGCGAATATGCTTATTCCCACAAACAAAAATAATCTTAACAGGTACTGTTTCATCTTCTCACTCCTAACCTGGACAAGCCAGAACCAAAAAGCAGGGCAAGTTACGCAAAAGAAAAACCCCGCTTTTTTTAACACCAAAAGCGGGGTTTCTCCAAAAAGCAGACCTATTATCTCTGGTTTCTTATTTCAGGGAATAACTGAAGGGGAACAACGCAACCGGAATCAACTTAAAATGTTGAGTACCAAAAGGAATGCCCACAATCGTTACAAAGAAGATCAAACCGGCAATGGCATGAGCCACGGCAATTTCCCAACCAAACAGAACAATCCAGATGATGTCAAAGACAAGGCGCAGAAAACCGTCACCATGTGGTTCTGCCACCACTTCTTTGCCAAAGGGGGCAAATGTAGCCATGCCCAGGTTGATGGATTGGATCCCAAAAGGAATGCCAACAATTGTCAGACACATAGCCAACCCGCCGATAATGTAGCCCAAACCCGTCAACAGCCCACCAAAGATGAGCCAGATTAAGTTACCAAAAACAGTCATGATATACCTTCCTAGTTATTCGTTTAGGATTTACGGGGTCACTCGAGCCGGTCTCCTGACTGTGCTCGTCGTGGCTCGGTGAGACATCGGCCACAACACGTAAATCCTAAGTTTTTATTGTTTTACCCGCCAGTTTTTTGTACGGTGAATTCGCCTATCTATACGCGCTCCTCTATCACTTGTTGCAACTTGTCTACTCCCCATTCACAAGGTAGGATTAGCATCCGAAAAGATGATGCCCTATGTCAAACTTTGCTCCCAGAACTGACCCCCATATATTGGTCAGCCGTGCTCGTTGCCCCCACTTTGGCTCGGCGGATGATCCGGAAACATCAACCCTGTACCCTTCACCTATTGGCCATTGCTACCGGGCTGTCCCTCATGAGGCCGTAGATCTGGAGCATCAGGCACGCTGTTGCCTGACGGCGGAACACGCCGCCTGTCCGGCAAAGGCTCTCGCCGCCCCGGGACGCCTGCCAAAAGAGTTGCGCCGTAAAGATAGTTATCGGCGTGAATTTGAGCCGGAAGGGGGTGACTGGGGACGTCGGTTGGGGACGTTGTTATTGTTGGGTTTACTGGCAGGGTTGATCTTCCTGTTTGTGCGTGGCGTATCGCAAACACCAACGGATGATGTAGGAATCGCGGCCGCATCCGCTTCCGCCACGTTTACCCCCACAGCCACGGCCACCCCAACGGCTACAACCACAGCCCGCCCAGCGCTCTCCCCAACCCCCAATCCTGGCCGAACTGCCACCGCCACCTTAGTGGTTACCTTTACCCCAGCCCCTACAGCAACAGCCATATCCCCGCCTTTACTTACGCCTACAGCCACATCAGGGGAAAGAACAATGACTATCTTCACCGCGGCCGCGGGCGTCAACATCCACACAGGACCTCACCTCAGCTACCCCATCGCCTGGCAAATGGGTGAAGCCGGAAGTGAACTCATCATCACCGGCCAGACGGAAGCCGGGGATTGGTTGCAGGTCTGTTGTAACAATGGCCTGGGGGGGTGGGTAGCCCTGGAAAACATTCTCGCCGAGGAATTTGTTGATATTACGACCATTCCTCTGCCGCAACCACGCGTCGCCATTCAAGCGGTACGTGTTAACATCCGCACCGGGCCGGATGTCATTTACCCCGTCCTCATCGTGGCCGAACAGGGCACCGAATATGAAATCGTCGCCCGCTACGGTACGGGTTTGTGGTGGCAAGTCTGTTGTGTCGAAGGCCGCAAAGGGTGGGTCATTGGCGAATCCGTCGCCATCTATGGGGATACCACAAGCATTCCCCAGGCCACCAATATTCCCCCCACCCCCACCTTCACCGCCACACCTATCCTCGTCCCCCCCCCCACCCCCTAAGCCACCCCTTCTTAAAGGAAGTTGTTTAAGTTATCCTTTTCTGCTTTTCAA
>JAGNBF010000079.1 GCA_018004935.1 Chloroflexota bacterium
AAAATAACTTCCTGGTTTAGACCGGACAGGTTTCCGAAAAACTACCCGGTCTGAGGGGAACTTATTTTTGGACGATTACCAGGTATGGCCTCTATACTGTTTGCGGTCAGTTATTGCGCTTTTACACTGGGGCCGGTCTCCTGACCGCGCCACCCATATGTGACTGTGATGGCCTCTAGCTGGGTCAACTCAGGCTAAAACCTCAATAAATACCTTTGGTCAGTATAACAATAAATCGGTCTTTCCCTGCATAATCCGGATCACACCGGATAAGAGCGTGCGGGAAGTAATGTTGTGCCAGGAGCAATGCGGCCGCGCCTTGTTGCCAACCAATTTCCAAGAAAATCGCCCCACCGGGCTGTAATTTCTCTTGCGCCTGTGCCAGAAGGGGCCGAATGAGGTCTAGCCCATCTGCCCCACCCCGCAACGCTAATGCAGGTTCATACGATTTTACCCCGTCGTCTACGAGTGTCCATTCATCATCACCAATATAAGGTAGATTGGCCACGATCAGGTGTGGCGGGGTGGTAATGGGGGTTAATAAGTGGCCTTGATAGAAGCTGATCTGGTGATGAACCCCGGCATTATGGGCATTTTCCTTAGCTAATTCTAAGGCGGCCGCGGAAACATCTACGGCGTCAATGTAAGCCTGGGGCAACTGTCGGGCCAGCGTAATAGCAATACAGCCACTACCAGTACCTACATCTACAAGTTGTGGAGTGGGCCAGCGCTGTTGCCTGAGCCAACGAAGGACAATTTCTACCAGTTGTTCTGTTTCTGGCCGGGGAATCAGAACGGCCGGAGAAACTTTCAGGTGCAGATCAAAGAAGGGGGCCTGCCCGAGAATGTAGGGGATAGGTTCGCCCTGTTCGGCGCGGTCCAGGTAAGTATGATAGGTGACAAGGGCCGCGGCCGCGCACGTTTCATCCCCATGAGCCAGCAGATAACTCTGTCCCACACCCAACACCTGAGCCAGCAGATACCGCGCCTCAGCCCCCGCGCCATAACGGTGCCATAAACGTCTTTGCCCCTCACCTAATACCGCATCAATTCGCATGCCTGCACCTGACACACAAACGTCAGAGGTCTACTTGACCTCTGACGTTTCTCATAACTACCTTGAGTTCCCCGCAAATAACTTTTGAGTTTGCTGTGGCCGGTCTTCTGACCGAGCCACCCAACTTAATTTTGAGCGAACCCCTTGACATAGGTGTTAAATGGCCTCGCCCAAAGCAATAACCAACCCCAGCATAAACCAAATACCAATCAAAAACACACCTGACGACCACCCATTATAACTGGACCAGCGGAATAAACCCCATGTCTTCCAGGTCGCCTAATATTTTGCCCGCACTTTCCAACGGTGTCTGTAAATCGGTGCGTACATGAATAAAAGGGATAACGGGCTGTTCAAAAGGATCAGAAATACCGGTAAAATTGGGAATTTGTCCGGCGATAGCCTTTTTGTACATTCCTTTAACATCACGTTCGATAACCGTTTCCAGGGGGGCATCTACATATACCTGCACATAATTCGTTACATTTTCCTTCACATGATCCCGAAGCGTGTTATAAGGGGAAATGAAAGAACAAATGCAGGCTACTCCATTACGAGAAAGTAATTTGGCCACAAAAGTGACGCGCTCAATATTTTTGCGCCGATCATCAGCCGAAAATCCCAGATCGTTGGTAAGACCCTCCCGTACGACATCACCATCCAGGCGTTCAACCTTCAAGCCCCGATTCCGCAATTCTTCTTCCAGGAGTAAGGCGATGGTCGTTTTCCCCGCTCCCGATAAGCCTGTCATCCAGACGACGAATCCTTTTTGCTCAGATTGTTGTGACATAATTTCCTCGATAAGTATAAACAATTAGGCTAATTGATTATGAATAACTTCCTCACGTACAAAACCTTGATCCATGAGATAGGCCAGGATTTTGTGCGCGTTGATTTCGGCACTCACCGTAACTGAGTCCAGGTGCAAGTCAGGATGGCGTGGTGATTCATAAGGGTCATCAATACCGGTAAAGCCTCGGATTTCCCCTCGTCTGGCTTTAGCATAGAGACCTTTGGTATCACGGTTTTCGCAAACTTCCAGCGGCGCATCCACAAATACTTCTACAAAATGGTCTGATCCGACAATGTTACGGACTTCGTTACGGGTGGAGCGATAAGGGCTGACAGCGGCACAAATAACGACGCCCCCATGTTGGATAATTTCTGAAGCGACAAAACCAATCCGGCGCACATTGGCATCGCGCCCTTCTTTGCTAAAGTCCAATTCGTCAGAGAAATGGGTTCGAACAATATCACCATCGAGTAGGGTCACATTGCGGCCGCGTTCCTGCAACAATATCGTCAAAATCTGCGCCGTCGTAGATTTCCCCGCCTTAACCAATCCCGTCAGCCATACACAAACCCCCTGCCGGTAACGTGGTGGATTCATCTCCGCCAGAATTTCCGCTACTTCTGGACGCGTAAACCATTCCGGTAACGACCGACCATTCAGTAAATACTCTTCCCGTACCTGCGTCCCCGAGATATTAGCCGTGCGTGTTTCCGCAGCAATTTTGTCCACTTCCTCATAACGATTCTCATCCGGCAAATATACCAGCATCCGAAATGGAACCGCCTTCACCCCAACCTCTTCGCTATGTGCTTCAACCAATTCCTGGGCATCATACGGGCCATAAAAAGGCTTCCCGTCCGAATCATTACCTGGCCCGGCATGGTCCCGACCAACAATAAGATGATTAGCACCATAATTGCGCCGAATAATTGCATGCCACAGCGCTTCACGGGGCCCACCCATCCGCATAGCCAGCGGTAACAACGAAAAGAGAATACGATCCTGGTCATAATAACGATTCGCCAGGGCCTTGTATGTTCGTACCCGGGTATAAGAATCAACATCTCCAGGGCGCGTCATCCCTACAACCGGGTGTAAGAGCAAAACCCCATCCATTTCTTCAATCGCCCGCTTTGTCAATTCCTCATGTACCCGATGTAAAGGATTACGTGTCTGGAACGCAATCACATTTTTGTGCCCGGTCATCTCTAAACGGGCACGCGTTTCGGCAGGCGTCAGACGCAAATTTTGGAAATCATAATGCCGTGGCAATTGAATAACTCTCAGGGGGCCAGAAATATTGCAGGTACCCCAACGGTGCATTTCCGCCACCAGAGGATGCCGTGAATCCTGTGTCCCAAATACCTTCTGCGCCACCTCTTCCCGATCCCATTCATACATTTCTTCTACGATCATCAGAGCCAAAATCTCATTACTGGAATCGCGTAACGCTATTTCTTGCCCTACCTCAAATCCATCTTCATGATTGACAGTCAGTGTGATAGGCATAGGAAATAATATGCCATTACTCAGGCGCATTTTATCTAAAACCTGCTGATAGTCAGCCTGCCCCATAAAGCGATCAAGTGGCGAAAACGCCCCTACTGCCAGCATTTCCAGATCACAAACAGCACGCCGCGAGAGTTGTAATGAGGGCAGATGGCTGGCATGCTCGCGCAGAATAGCTACTTCCGTTGACGGCACAAGTAAGTCAATTAATTGGCCGCCATAAGGTGTAATTAAATGAGTTTGATGGGTTAAAACAGTCAAAGTAAAACTCCTTTGGATGGGTGAAGGGGTAAAGCCTTGTCAAACTACTCCTCACACCATAATCCTATTTTATAGTCGCATTGTTGTACCTATGGGAATTTTTTCGTATCTTCTCAATAAAGTGTGATGAAGTTGGTTGAGCCTGTCAAAACCAACGTCCTTCGACAAGTTCAGGCCTCGTTTGCCCCGAAATATTGAGAAGATACATTTTTCCCCCTAAAGCACAACAACAAAGTTTTGCCAGATGTCACACCGTCTTGGCACTTCCTTTTCTTATCGCTCATTTTGGCAACACATAGAGAGAGCTAGAGGAAACAGTTTGTTCCTCTAGCTCTTTTGATCCCATAATGAGGTTGGTATGCATCGCCTCAATAAAGCAGGGTAACGTTGGTTGAGCTTGTCGAAACCCACGTCACCCCACAAGCTCAGGCCATGTTTCCCACGAAACATTGAGAAGATACTGCGGTTCTTTCGGAACTCGCGAGTGTGGCTACCTGTAAGGGCTGGCCTTATGCCTGCCCCGTCTCGGACAACTACAAGGCCAGTCCCTACAGGTGGTGTCAATCCCCTGAAATCCTGAAGACCCGAAAGTTGCGCGATTACATAACAAAAAGGCATTGCTTAACGCAATGCCCCGGCGATTATAACGAGTAACCAAGGCTGTGGCTATAGCCGTCAGATACATATACAGATACATACAGGTCAAATGGGGTAATTTACGTGTGTTCACATCAGGGCCATTTGTTACCGAAACCTGTCCCCTATTGCTGAACACTGCCCCAGAGAGGGGAGAATTTATTTGAGCATAAGTAATCGTCTAAGAATAATATCCCTTTTTGCTGTGGCCAGTCTCCTGACCGCGCCACCCAACTTAATTTTGAGCGAACCCTTAGTCGTCATGTTTTCCCCCAATAATACAGGCATAGAATGACTCCCACGAAAGACCCATCCCCCTGCTATCCTAGTGGGAAGGGGGAAACCTTTCACCGCCTCAATCCGCAACCTGGGCGGTAGCACCCCTTCCCAGTTGTTCATTAAATTTTTAATCGGGTAACGCCTTCATTGACCCCATCCCCCCTGCCGATTCCCGAGGGAAGGGGGGGAATTCCCATGGGGCATTTTTCGGGGCATTCGCCCCGAAAATGCCCCTTAGAAAAGTTCCCCGCCCCTGGGGTTAGGGGTGGGGGGGATTCCATTACCTGATTAATTTTTTAAACTATAAGCGGGAAGGGGTGCTACCGCCCTTCGTGTCATTTTTCGCGGGCAGACGCCCGCGAAAAATGACACGAGAAAAAGTTCCCCGCCCCTGGGGCGGGGGAAGCTTCATATCGGTATTAATTTGTTCAATCTCAATATCCGTTGGTTAAATTGAGAGGGCCTTACGATTTTGTAGGGTACGGGCGACCCTTGTGGTTGCCCCACCCTGGGCAGGCACAAAGCCAGTCTCTACATTTAGGTACACCCCGCAAATTCCTAAAGAACCACTTTTGATTTGGTGGGGGTGGGCCTTTTGACCAGGCCACCTCCCTTAATTTTGAGTGAACCCTAGGGGTAGGCAGGACTGGGAACGGCTTGGTTATTCCCAGGGTAACTAGGTGCAATGGTGGTGGGTAATGACCCTGGTACGGCTCCCGCATTAACGATGTCCACTTCCAAAACGCCCACATCTAATATTTGACCAACAGTGGGAGTAAAAATTTGGGCAGAACCATCAGGATTTGCCAGGGGTACGTTAACGCCAAAGAGATCTCCGATCACAATAACATAATCCCGTACTTCGATATTGCTGAACGTAAAAAAGCCAGCTTCATTGGTTATGGTAATGGGGCTAGTAGCATCATCCAGATAAAAAGCTCCGTCGGATTTGTCCTCATTCCAGGCGATGTAAGCGAGACGAACTTCTGTGGCTACTAAGGGTTCTCGTTGGCCACCACTAATGGAAATGGCCTGTCCGGTTATACCAGCCAGGTCAGGGGCCAGGGTTACAACCACTGACTCACGGGTTGCATTATTTTCATTGTTGTTGGCGGCTCCACAAGCAGAAAGAAGAAAAGCCAGAACGACGAGGGAGCCAAAAAAGAGACGGCGGATCATATTGTTTACTCCTCTAAAAATTGGTCCACGGATTAATGGGCAGGTGTATATGGATTTAGTGAACATCTAAAAATAACTTTCCGATTTAGCCCTGACAGGTTTCCGAAAACCTGTCAGAGGTGGATGGAACTTATTTTTGGACGATTACTAAGGAATGAAAACTAAATAACTTGTTCGCTGGGAGTGGCACGGTCAGGAGACCGGCCACAACAAACTCAAAAGTTATTTGCGACCGAACCCTAAGGATTGAGTGTTGAGTTCGGCTATTCCTGCAAGTTCCCGCAGATTGTAATTGTATGTCGGTTACAACTTTATGGGGCAATGGTACTCCATTTTGGGGTGAAAGATTAAATCGGAATTAATAGAGAACCTGAGCTATCATGCTGTGTGATTTTTCAGGGCATTTGTGTATCTTCTCAATGTGTTGGGGGGAACGAGGCCTGAGCTTGTCGAAGGCCGTTGGTTTTGACAAGCTCAACCAACGTCACCGCGCTTTATTGAGAAGATAGGCATTTGTCCCGAAAAACTACACCAAAAAATTCCCCATCTGGTGTATAACCCCGCCTAAAGGGGATAAATAACCCCTTTGGGTTATCGACAGTAAACAGGGCAGTGGCTATTATTGGACATGCTTAAAGCCTTTTATTCCTTACAAGGAGAGTACAGAATGAAAACATTGCGTAAGTTTATGGTTCCTGTTTTAGCCCTGGTGCTGATGCTGGTTCTCTTTACCGGGAGCGCCAGTGCCAGTGCACGTACGGCCAGTTGGACTGTTTCTGTGACTTATCAGAACGTCGGTGCCGCGGCCGCGTCTCTGGTTGTCAATTTTTATGCCGAAAATAGCTCTACCCCGATTTCTTTTGACCCGCTCAATGGTGGCACGTTAGCCCCCGGTGCTGGTCGCTCTTTCTTCATCGGTGCCGTTTCCAGCGTCCCGGCTGGTTTCCAGGGTAATGCGGTCATCTCTGCCGACCAGCCCCTGGTGTCTACAGCGGTGCAATTCTCCCAAGACGCAGGTTTCAAGATGCGTCTTCTCTATAATGGGTTCTCCTCAGGCCAGGCTTCTAACCAGGTTTTGGTTGCCACTGTGCTGAAGAACAAATTCAATCGTACCACCGTTTTCTCTATCCAGAACACAGAGAACGAAGCGGTCAATGCCACAGTCAAATTCTATGATGCGGACAACAATGGCACGCTGGCGGCTACTGTAACTCACAATATTCCGGCCAACTCCTCTAAATTCATTGAAATGGATAGCCAGACGGACACGGGTATCAGCGCTACTGTCTTCAATGGGTCGGCAATTGTGACGGCCGTGAAGGTGAATGGTGGTGCAAGTGCGAACGTGGTCGCGGCCGCGAATGAGTATTATACCAACTCTAATGTTGCGGCTAGTTTTGAAGGGATTCCCCTCACCAATGCCGCTAACACCATCTACATGGCGACAGCCTTGTGCGAACGATTCGGCCTCGATACTTTCTACGCTGTTTCTAACGCCCTGACTTCCGGCAATGCCCAAATCACGGTCAATTACTACAACACCAACGGTACAGCCGCTGGCAGTGATGGTCCTTACACCATTGGTGCAGGCCAGAAGAAAAGTATCACCACCTGTCAGGCAGTTTCCCCTGGCTTCACTGGCTCCGCTGTCATCACCAGCACAGGCAATGCCATCGTAGCTATTGGTAAAGCCCAAAACTCCATCAATGCCGGTACCACTGGCACACAAGATGTTTTCACCATTTTCCTGGGCGAACAAAATGGGGCCACAGAACTGGCGATTCCCTTCGTTCGTTGGGCCAACAACACTGATTTCCAGGCTACTAGTAATACTGGTGGAAAACAACGTACCTATATTGCTATTCAGAACCTCGGTTCCTCTACCATCTCTGTCACCTGTGATTACAAGGACAAAAATGGGGCGACCGCCGGAAGCCAGACCCTCACGATTGCCGGTAATTCCAAGGGGAATACGGATGCCAGCACCGCCAGTGCGTTGGGTGCCTCTGGTATGCTCACAGACTCCTTCGGTTATTACACCGATGGTACAACCGGTGGTGGTGTAACCTGTACATCGGCCGGTTCCTTCATCGCTATTGCTCGTTCACAACATCCAGGTGCTGGCGAAGACGTGAATGCTTCACGGATTCCCTAGGCTTTCCTGATGTTTAAGTAAAATAAAAAGGCAGTGCCATTGGCACTGCCTTTTTATTTTACGGCTAACCGCAGAAGTTCATTTAACTATGCCCTCTGGCCCTAAAATTTTTGTGACAATTTATGACTGTGATAAGTGTAGGTACAGTCTGTGCTGGCATGTTCTGCTTATATAACCCTATCCCGTTCGATCAGGCAGAGCTGTTTTTTTAAGCTGTTGGTAAATTTGAGTATAGGCCGCGGCCGCGTTCTGAATCGTAAATTGGCTGGCAAAAATGCGGGCTTGCCGCGCCAACGCCTGGGTCTCTGTAGGGTGGTCCAGCGCTTGAATGATCGTTTCGGCCCATTGAACCGGATTTTGGGGGGGCAGGCAATACCCCGTCTGGCCGTGGCGCACTAATTCTTTGCTTCCAGCGACATCACTGGCAATCACGGGCACATTTTGAGCCATGGCCTCCAGAATGACGGTGGGAAACCCTTCCCATAGTGAAGGAATGACAAATAGATCGAGCGTAGCCAAAAGAGGCCAAATATCTGAGCGGGAACCCAGAAAATGGACATACGACGCCAGACCCAACTGTTGGGTTTGTTGCTGTAAGGCCTGACGCTCTGGCCCTTCGCCAATAATCAGCAGGTGAACGGGCGTTTTTTTGTGTACCAGGGCAATGGCTGATAACAAATCGGCGTGCCCTTTTTGGGTGGTAAGGCGACCAATGATACCCAACCGCGGCCGCGCATCCGGCACACCTTCCGGTAAAGGATGGGGTAGGGGGTGGGGCGGGGCCTGGAACGCGGCCGCGTCAATGCCGTTATAACACACTGTCACCCGCTCGGGTGAATGCCCCTGGGCTAGCAGTAGTTCTTTTAAAACCGCTGAAACCACACATTCATGGGCCAGAAACTGTGGTAACAGGGAATCTTCTAGCCACGGGCCAATTTGGGGATGGGTACGCCACCGTTGATCAATGTGAATGGTGCGTACCGCCAGTGGGTGCACCGGATGACTTAGATGGAGGGCTATATTGAACAAATCACCCCGTTCAGAATGGGTGTGGATAATGTGTGGTTGAAAAGTATGCACAGCTTTAACCAACGCCCGCCACATCGCCCACCAGCCCTGTTCGCGAGGTATAAGTCCCCATAGAGGTAAACCTGCGGCCGCGATCACCTCCTCCCATTTTTGTTCGGTGGGGTCATGGTAGCGCCACATGGGAAACAGTGCCGCTTCTACTAACTCTGGGTTGAAACAGCGCGTCATTTGCAGAGCATGAAGCTCGGCTCCCCCTACCTGATTGCCAATGGCAATACCACTGATGAGATGCAAAACGCGGATACGGGTCATCATTTTATGTTATCTTTTACTTCGCGTAGCCAGTAAGAATTTTGAGCTTGTAATGTAATAAGATGATGCTGAATTTGGGTGCCAATGGTTTCTCGCTCGGCCAATAGGGTCGTAAGCCGTTCCTGTAACCATGCGGCCGTGACGGCTTCGATAGGGCGACAATACGCTTCCAGGTGGAAAGCGGTAATCATGCCCTGTGATTTAGGTTGATAGCCAATGATCAGGACAGGGGTTTCGTTGCTCAAGGCAAAAATGGCGGTGTGCATTCGGGTGGCGATCACACCATCCATTTGACGGTAGGCGGTTTTGAGGGTTTGGGCATCGCGAAAATGCTCCCACACAAAGAGTGCCGGGCAATGCGGCCGCAACCGTTCCGCCAATCGTTTGGTCATCAGCCGGTCGTCTTGATCAGAACTGGGGCCATAACATTGCACAAACAAATGTATTTCGGCCTGTTCTACCTGGGCGAAATGGGTCAATACTGTCACCAGAGCCTCTTCATATTGATTTTGCCCCTGGAATTCTCGGTTTTGTGCCCCCCGATTTAGCACACTCAGCCCCAGCCGCATCCTTGCCCCAGGCCTATTCACTGACTGTTCATCCATTCCCTGGGGTTTGTCGGCATTTGTGCTACTTTGTCCCAACCCAAACGCCAGATCTGGTAATAAACGCATGGGGGTACGAAGCCGTAATGTCTTCTGTAAAAACTGAACGGAGATGGCTTCCCGGCACATGATGAGGTTAACCCGGTTTAAGACCAGACGGGCAAGGAGTTGCTGACCGCGGCCGCGCACAGGGCCAAATGATTGTGGTAACATCAGCACCGGTTTACCCAGCCCACGGGCCAGCGCCAACGTCATCAAGTTCCAGAAAAAGGCCGGACTGGGCGAGTGGTGGGCATAAAAATTGCCCCCCCCACAACTGAGTACCAGGTCGGCCTGGTAATATGCCTCGAGCAATTGTCCCTGTTCCGGGCGGCCAAAAGGCCAACGCCACGCCAGCAACCGCCATAGAATTACCACCCCCGTGAGCCAAAACAGGTAAAACGGTGTTTTGATGAGACTTTGTCGCCATTGACCCAGGCGGGCATCCGCTACCCAGTTGCTAAGTGAAGGCAAAATAGACACCGTTGGTGAAGTGTAATCCTGCCAGCTTTGCGGATCATTCGCCGCTATAGTGATGTGAACCTGGGGGAAAGCCTGTTGTAATGAACTCACTGTTACAGCCATAATCGCTTCATCACCCAGGTTGAGTGCGGAATGGACATTGAGCAGAAGAATTTTCATAGGGTTTAGTTAATCGGATTAATGGCCAGCTACCGGTGAATGACTCCGCCAGATGGGCCAGCACAAGAACAGGTAGCCGAGGGCCAGAATGGTTTCACTGCCGACATAAACGGCGGCTACGCCGGGCAACCCATACGGACGAATGACAATAACATTAGCGACAACGGCAAAGATCGCGGCCGCGACTTGCACTTTGGTTCTGGCGGGCTGTTTTTGGGCTGAGGCCAAAATGGCCCCCAGGGCAAAATTGCTCGCCCGAAGCAGGGGAATGGGACTAAGCCAGCGCAATATATCCCCCGCGGCCGCGTACTGTTCCTGATATAGCCAGGTAATTAAGGCTGGTCCTAGAAAAAACAATACGGGTGTGATAACCAGACCAACGGCTATTTGGGCCACAAATTGTTGCCCACTGCGTAGCCTAAAAAGGGTTGGACGAGTCGTATACAGGCGCGAAAGGGCCGGTACGACGAAAAAGAACAGGGCACGGGGAGCCAAAAATGTGGCTTGAAGCAGATTGATGGCGGGGCCATAAAGGCTGGTTGCCAGGGAGCCAAGTAGGAGCGAAACCAATGTCAAATCGGCACGGATGTAGACGACAGTAGCTAACTCGGCCACCATGAAGGCCCGTGAAGCCTGGAGAATTTCCCGCGATGGGGTGATTGGTTGAGGTTCTCGGCGGAATTGGCGACCCAATTGACCGCCAATCAACCCCATGACGCCCAGCGAAAGCAGGGTGCGCCCCCAGGCAAACCAGGCAATATGTCCCTCTCCTACCGGTACACCCCAGGCTAATCCCAGCAAAACCGCCGCCGAACAGGTTTGCCAGATAGTAACGGCCTGGTGTCGCCCCTGAAGGCGGAGAGCGGCAAAGGTAATGAGGAGCATCTGATCGAGGGCCACACCCAAAATGGTAGGCCATAAAAGGACGGCGGGGTAGGTTTCTTGCGGGAGAATGAACCCTAAAAATACCATCCCTACGGCCCAGGCCATCAGCAAGCCCACACGGGAACGAATGGCACTGTACCAGAGGGCAGTCGCGGCCGCGGCCGATGGCGGCGTTTGTGTCAGTAACCAGGCATCCAGCCCAAATCCAGGCAACACAACCAAAAAACTCGTCAGGCTAAAACAGGCCAGATACTGCCCATAGGCTATTTGACTGACACGCGGAGCAATGACAATGAGGGCAAACGCGTTGAACCCGTTGTAGAGTAACAAACCACTCAGAATAATGCCCCAGTTAGTCAATGTCTGCCAGAGAGGGCGGGTCCGTGATGAATTCTGATTAGACAACAGTAGCCTCATCCAGCCCATTGATACACCTGAACAAATTCCTGCACGAGACGATCCCAGTACCAGTGCTCCCGTTGCCGAAGGGCGTTGACGGTCATTTGCTGGTGTAAGAGGGGATTGGCCAGGATAGTCAGCAAACCCTCGGCCAAAGCCTGGGGATTGCCGGGGGCTACCAGGTGGCCCACCAACCCATCAGCCAGAAGAGTACGCCGGTCGCCCACATCGGCGGTGACAATGGGAATGCCCATAGCCAGGCTCTCGAACAGTTTCAGGGGAGAACGGGCACGGGCTACCAGATCGTCGTAAACGGGATCGACGGTGACGGTAGCCAGCGAAAGATAAGTAGGGATGGTTTCTGGGGGCACGCGGCCGCAAAAAATCACCTTTTCGCCAATACCGAGGGTATGGGCGGCCTCTTGCAGGGTGACAAAATCCTCGCCCCCACCCACTAACATCAGTCGGGTTTGCGGCCGCGACTGGCTGAGGATCTGAAATGCTTCTAGAAGTAAATCTACCGGGTGACTTTTACGCCCCAAGGTGCCCACATACAGCACCAACTCTTCATGGGAAGTGAGGTGCCACTGCTGGCGGAGCGCGGCCGCGTCCCCTACCTGGCCAAACCGTGACCTTTCGACCCCGTTCGGCACATAAATGATCCGTTCGGCCGGGAAACCTAATGCGGCGTAACGGGCTTGCGCGAAGCGGGTATTGACCGTCAGCCCCCGCGCCAGCCCGATGATGCTATCTTCAAAATAGCGCACGATGCTCTTTTGCCACTGGCCAGAAAACTGATTGGTTTCCGCTTCGTAATCATCACAATCACAAAAGATAGGGCGTTGGCGACCGCCCAAGCGAGCCGCCAGCACATTAAATGGTTGCGCCTTGCCTAATTGGATAATCTGCGCCTGGGAGTGGCGCAAGGCTTGAGCCAGTTTCAGGGTGGCTTGTAGAGAGACCCGTAATAATTGGGCGGGGCTGAAATATTGTTTGTGCGAGCCAGATTTACGCACATGCATTTGAGCCACATAATGGACGTGAACCCCAGCCTCGTAAAACTGCTTTTGGGCCAACGTATCCCAGGCGGGATGCAGGGCGAATAATTCAACCGAGTGCCCCATCCGGGATAATTCGCGGGCCAGCGGGCCATAGCGGCCCAAACCACTGGGGCTATCCAGGCTTTGGGTCAGTACGAAGGCGATTTTCATAGCTGGGCCAGTTGGCGTAACGTTGTTTCCAGGTGAGACCAGGAGAAGCGGTTGTTGGTTTGTTGAATGTTTTGTTGCAGGTTGGCTCTGAAGAGGGACTCCTGGTTTTGAGTCAAGTAATGATTAATTGCGGCCGCGAGTGCTGTGGGGTTCTCTGGGGGAACAACCAACCCGGTAACACCATCCTCTACCGCTTCGGCCAGCCCCCCTACATTCGTGGTGATCACCGGGCAGCCATGCCCCAGCGCCACCTGTACCACCGCGCTTTGTGTGGCACTGCGGTATGGCAAAATGGCGACGTTGGCCCGTTGCACATAGGCTATCAGTTCTTCATCGGGCACATAACGGTCAATAAGGGTGATATGCGGCCGCAAGCCCAATCGCTCAATTTGTTCCTCATACCTTTCTGCTCCCTGCCAAAATTCCCCCACGATGACCAGATGCACCGGGCGTTGGGCCAGTACCAGCGGCAACGCCTCTAACAGCACGTCCAACCCTTTGTAGGGACGCACGAAGCCGAAGAAAAGCAGAATGGGGCGGTCGGTGGGGAGAGAGAGGGTGGGGGATGCGGCCGCGGATTGTCCCAACCCTTCATACGTGGGCAAAGGTGTTACCTGCACCCGCGCCTCAGGCCAAATGCCCCGTAATCGCTGTCCATCCGCCTGCGAATGGACGATAAACCCATCACCTGATGACAAGGCCAGCCGCAAAGCTAACTTATCCAACCGGCTCTCTTCATGCGGTAGCACATTGTGGCAGATAAACAGCAATCTAGGCGGCCCAGGTAGCCGCTTGATACCCCAACCCAGATAAGCCCACACCGGTGCCCAAAAGGGAACCCACCAGGGAATCACCACCACATCCGCCTGCCAGGTTTGAATACGTTGCAGGGTTTGTCGCCAACTCCAGGGGTTGAGCGAGTCCAGAAGGTATTCGGCAGGGGTAGTGAGGGGGTTTTGGCTGGGATCCCGATCATCACGACCAGGGAATAACCAGCGGGGATATTGGCGCGAAAAGGAGATGAGTAAGACCTCATGCTCCTGGCGTAAATGTTGAGCCAGCAAGGTGGTGTAATGAGCAATGCCACCCCGGTATGGATAAGTTGGGCCGATCAAACAAAAACGAGTCACAGGATGGATTATAACGATGGAGAAGAGACGGGTAAAATGGTTAGTAACTATGTAGGTGGGATACGGCTCTGCCTGCGCTTGTTGAAGCCCGTTTGCCTTCGACAAGCTCAACCCTTGAGAATGTGTATATCCTGCCAAAGGGCATAATCTCACATTTTCCCGCCGTGTTGCCCTGTCGCCGCGTCAGGCATAGCCGGGGGTCTCCCCCACCCCTAACCCCGCCCCCAGAGGCGGGGAACCTTTCTCGGCGCGGTTTGGGGGCGTCCGCCCCAAACCGCGCCGGTGGGTTTCTCCCCCAGGGGATGGGGGATGGGTCTTTAGCCCGAACCTACTCAGGCTGTGGCCGCTGTGGCCGCCAACAACAGCAATTCTCAATTTGGCCTGAGCCTCAACAAAGGCAGAGGCCGCCCGGCCGTAAAACGGACCGGGCTATACTTATGAAGGCCGTTGGCCTGGGGTCTTAGCCCGTAGGGCTTGGTACTGATAGCCCGGCGGTTTGACTGTCGGGCGGATTAAGGGAATGCTTACCCTTCAAATTGAGAATTGCGGCGCCAACAAAATGTCACTTTATGACCGTGGTCGGTATAGTTACAAATGGTTAATGATCGTAACTATTCAAAACTTAGGACTTACGCGCTGTGGCCGATGTTCCCACTGAGCCACACCGAGTACGGTCAGGAGACCGGCTCGAGCAACTCCGTAAGTCCTAAACTAAAAACAGTATGATTCTTGTCACTGGAAGTACAGGCTTTGTGGGACGGTCGGTGGTGCGCTGGTTAGAGTTGGAACAGCGGCCGCATATTGTCTTTCGCGGCCGCATCAATGATCCTGTCGCTCTTCGTGAACCTTTACAGGGAGTAGATACTATCATCCATCTGGCCAGTGCGGAAAGGCGAGGGAGTAACCGTGCCCTGCATTATGTAGACAGCGAAGGCACCAGCCAACTCCTCCGCGCCGCCCAAAGCGCCGGAGTGCGCCGCATCATTTATTTGAGCCGCCTGGGTGCGGATCCCAATGCGGCCCCCCCTTTACTCCGGGTAAAAGGGGAAGTTGAGCGGCTCCTTCGGCGCAGTAACCTCGCCTATACCATCTTGCGAGCATCATCCCTGTATGGCCGTGAGGATCGTTTCCTCAATATGCTGGTTCGTATCACCCGTTGGACCTGGCCCCTGGTGATTTTGCCTGGTGGGGGAGAGATTGCCATGCAACCACTCTGGGTGGAAGATGTGGCCCGTTGCCTGGTGGCTTGCCTGGATCGGCCTGATTTGCAGGGGCAGACGTTAATGCTGGCGGGAGCGGAGCGGTTTCGTTTTAAGGAAATGATGGAACTGGTGGTAGACGCGGCCGCGATGCGGCGTTATCCCTTCTACCTACGCATGCCCTTCACCCGTGTTTTTGCCATTTTATTATATGGCTGGCGTTTTCATCCCCCTATCAGCCGTTACTTTCTGGACCGCCTTTCCATCCCTGAAGTCGCTGATCTGGACACAGTGCGCCGTATTTTTGGTTTCCAACCGGCCCGTTTGCGCGAAACCATTGCCTACTTGCGCCGCTGAACCACTTAGGGCGATTGCATACTCACCAAAATAAACCCATCCCCCTCCCCCCTTCCCGAAATCGGGAAGGGGAAACCCACTCGGCGGGCAAAATCGGGGCGAAGCCCCGATTTTGCCCGCCTTAAAAAACTCCCCGCCCCTGGGGGCGGGGTTGGGGGTAGGAGAAATCCGAATATGCAATCGCCCTGCTGAACCACTCAGGCAACTGGGTTTGGGCTGATTCTTTGTGATAAAATGGCCCCATCTCAACATCTTATGGAGAACCACATGGCAACCGAAGCACGCATCGAAAATATTGCTCAATATGAAGGGCAAGAAGTTACCTTGAAAGGTTGGGTATATGCCACTACCGGTAAGGGTAAATTACAATTTCTCCGTCTGCGTGACGGATCGGGCATTATTCAGGCGGTCGCCTTCCGACCTGATCTGGGGGATGAACTGTTTGAAACTATCAAAGGATTAGGGCAGGAATCATCAGTTATCGTCACCGGCAAGGTACGGGCAGATAGCCGTGCGCCCGGTGTGCCGGGCGGCTTTGAATTGGGTATTACCAGTTTGACAGTCGTGCAAAACGTGCGTGAATATCCCATCACCCCCAAAGATCACGGGGTGGAGTTTCTTATGGACAATCGCCACCTCTGGCTCCGTTCCAGCCAGCAATGGGCGATTATGCGGGTGCGGACTACGATAAAGCGGGCCATCATGGCTTTCCTGGATGACCAGGGTTTCCTGAATATAGACACACCAATTATCACCCCCGCGGCCGCGGAAGGAACAAGTACCCTCTTTGAAGTCGCCTACTATGATGACAAGGCCTTCCTGGCTCAAACTGGACAACTGTACAACGAAGCCAACATCATGGCCTTTGGCAAGGTGTACTGCTTTGGCCCCACCTTCCGCGCCGAAAAATCCAAAACCCGCCGCCACCTCTCTGAATTTTGGATGGTAGAGCCAGAAGTGGCTTTTTGTGATCTCGATCAGTTAATGGAACTGGAAGAGCAATTTGTCAGCCACATCGTTCAAACGACCCTACGCGAACGGCGGGCTGAATTGGCCCTCTTAGAGCGGGATATTACGGCCCTGGAACGTATCATCCCGCCATTTCCGCGCATCAGCTATGACGAAGCCATTGCCCGTCTCATCGCCATTCGTGACGCTGAAACCGACCCCGAACGGCGTGAGATGTTGGCTATTGAGTGGGGTGACGATTTTGGTTCGCCTCATGAAACAGAACTCACCAAACAGTTTGACAAACCTGTGTTTGTCTATGGCTATCCTACCGCTGTCAAAGCCTTTTACATGGAACCGTGGCCTGGTCGCCCGGAGGTGTGTAAGAGCGTAGATCTGCTGGCCCCGGAAGGGTATGGCGAAATTATTGGTGGTAGTGAACGGATGAGTGATCCTGATCTTTTGGTGGCCGCCATTCAACGGCATGAGTTACCGTTGGAGCATTATCAGTGGTACATTGATTTGCGTCGTTATGGCACGGTACAACACAGTGGTTTTGGGTTGGGGTTGGAGCGTACCGTGGCCTGGATTTGTGGTATTGAACACATTCGCCAGACCAGCCCATTCCCGCGCACATTGAACCGGCTCACCCCATAATTGAGTTTTTCCACAATAATACAGGCATAGAATAAACTACCACGAAAGACCCATCCCCCTACCGATTCCTGGAGGGAAGGGGGGTGGGGGCTTTCAGGCAAAACCCACCAATCGTTTGAGCATTAAAATGCGCGGTTGGGTGTGTATGATGAAGCCCAGGGGAGTAAGAAAGGTCGCGGCCGCGGTGTGATGCTCGCTACTCCCCAGGTGCAAATCAATTACTCCCCGTTGTCCCCCAATCTTTTCCAAGAGTAGCTGGATAAAAGTGAGAGTTGGTTCACGCTTACCCCACCATCTCGGCTCCAACAACAAAACAAGCACATTTCCTTGTGGGCTAGAGTCTGCCCACGCGTACCCAATTTCTTGGCCGTGCCACAAACAACACCATTCCTGGCCTTGTTCTGGCCGGGGGAGTGGGTACTCATCGCCGACCAGGGTGGCGGCCCAGGCATCGCCCCGGTCACGTTCCAGGGAGGCAAAATGGTGGTATAACACGCGGCCGCGACCCCAGGAATGGGTCAGTTCGGCCCCGGGGACCGTGGTTTGTGTGAACCAACGACTATGTTGCCAATGCCAAAAATGGGGGTGATAGGGTTTATACCCCAACATCTGATACAGATTACGGGCCGGAGTATTGCCTTCATCTACCTGGAGGACAGCCCAATGGCGACCCTGGCGGCGAATTTCTTGCTCCAGGTGGCGCATAAGGGTTTGTCCCAGCCCCAGGCGGCGGAACGGGTGATCTACTACCACATTATAGATATAGCCAGAACGCGGCCGCAGACTTAAATAAGCAAAGGCGGCAATTTGTTCATCCCGTTCAATCTTAAACCCGGCTCCAGATGTCAGTAAATAAAATGGGATAGATAAATAATTGTAGAGTCGGGCGAACCGGTGGCGGGTCATCGCCGTAAACTGCTGATCCACTCCCGTCATATTGGCGAAAACCAACCGGGTGATCGTCCCTAAATCCGTCACCTGTATTGGCACGACCTTCACAGACTGTTTAGGCGTAATAGCCACCATACAGGCATTGTATCACCGCTGAAACCCTTCCCCAAAACATTACAGGGCTTTTCCCAAGCCCGATTTTTTAGTTCTAGCCTATACCCGTGACGGCTTTCCCCTACCCCTAAACCCACCCCCCAGGGGCGGGGAACTTTCTCCATTTCGGGAATTGTTAGGGCGAGGGGTTCATTCTGGGGAGTATGCAATCATCCTGCCTTCACTCTTTATATGCTTGTCAGTGTAAATAGCAGTATGGTATACTGCCTTCGAGTACTAGTACCCACTCTGGTACCCCTCTTCTTATGTAAGCCCGTAGGAGAAACCAATATGACTCAGCCTATAAAACTGCTTATCGTGGATGATCATCCGGTGTTCCGGCAAGGATTGCGGGACGTTTTAGAAACAGATCCGCGCATTCAGGTTGTCGGTGAGGCGGCAGATGGCGAAATTGCGATTGAACTGGCCTATCAACTGAGTCCTGACGTGATTCTCATGGATATCAATCTGCCGACCATTAACGGTTTGCAAGTTACCCGGAAAATTCGGAGCCAACTTCCTCACATCAACATCATCATGATTACCGGGTATGATGATGCTGAACAAGTCTTTCATGCCTTACGCTCCGGGGCTTCTGCCTATTGCCCCAAAGACATCACCCCCGAAGCCTTACTTCATACCATCTTTGCCGTGCATGAAGGTTTATATGTTGTCGGGGAAAAGAAAATGACCCATGATGAAGTAATCGAATGGGTTGACACTCGGGTAGGCCGATTGGCTGGTACTATTACCAATGAGGCGGAAGATCTCTTTGTTCCCCTCTCCCCCCGAGAAATGGAAATATTGGAATATGTGACCCGGGGTCTAAGCAACAAAGAAATTGCTTATAAACTGGGAATCAGCCACCAGACAGTCAAAAATCACATGACTGCAATTTTGCGGAAATTACGGGTAGATGATCGCACCCAGGCCGCTGTTTATGCTTTGCGCCGGGGTTGGGTTCGCCTGGAAAATGTGCGTACCTGAGGCGGATGGGCCACAAAGTGTAATGATTCTGGTTTGGGGTGGGACACCCCCCAGGTTTTAGACCAGAAGCTGATCTCAGGACGAAACCAGCAGAAGGGCAAGCAGTTGCTACGAATGAGGAAAAGAGCATGTCTAGCCGATTGAATGCAGGGTTAAATATTCAGGCATTTTCTGATACGGTGTTGGCGGAGTATGAGCAGGTACAGCGAGAACTGCGCGAAATTGATATTTTGGTAAAACAGAGTGCCGCTGAAGTGGAACGCCATGCGCAACGGAATGCCCAGGTTTCTGGGTATGTCCGCCAGATGGAACCAAACTTTGAAACGACGCCTCGTGCTGATATTAAAGAAGCCTACGAAGCTCTTCTCAATGCGCAACAACGGCTTTTTACGATGCGTGGGCAATTGGAAAAACTGCAAAGTGATCAGCGGAATCTCGATCGGTTGGCCCAGATTCAGCGGCAAGTGCTGGAGTTATTGGAAGGGGAAGATGTGTTGGCCCATACGGCTCAGAAACGCTCTGCTCCGCGCAGTGATGCCTCTAATGTGATCCGTATTATCCAGACGCAGGAAACAGAACGGCAAAGCCTGGTACGCCGAATGCATGATGGCCCGGCTTCTTCTTTGAGTAACTTTATTCTGCAAGCGGAGATTTGCCAGCGTTTTTTTGAAACGGATCCACAACGAGCGCGGGTAGAACTGAATGCCCTTAAAGACGCGGCCGCGGGCACATTTGGTGCTGTCAAAGATTTTATTTTTGACTTACGGCCCATGATGCTAGACGACCTGGGCGTGGTGCCCACCCTGCGCCGTTATGTGGAATCGGTACAAGAAAAGGGCAATTTACCTGTTTCTATCACCGTCACCGGTACAGAACGGCGCCTGGAAAGTCACATTGAAGTAACGATTTTCCGGGCGGTACAGGAATTATTAAATAATGCGCGTAATCATGCGCAGGCAACTCAGGTGCAGGTGGTACTGGATATTGCTCCAGAACGTGTAACCATTGTTGTGGAAGATAATGGGATTGGGTTTAATGTAGAAGAGGCTATGGATAAAAATAATCGTGATACCATAGGTCTTTCTACTTTGCGGGATCGTATTGAAATGCTCAATGGCGAACTGCGTATTCAGAGTGGCCGCGGCCGCGGAACCCGTGCTGAATTCTCCGTGCCTGTGGAAGCAGATCTCATCATTTAACCCCTTGTTATTTGACCCAATACCAAACAAAATAAAACACGCCCCGCATCTTTTTGCGAGGCGTGTTTTGTTTTCCCAGGTGTGTACCAGAGTAAATTTTTCTTGACTTTGCCCTTGAACCGAGTATGATGAGAAAGTACCAGGCAAAAGCATTGCCCAAATTCACAAGATTATGTACACTGCTACATAATAGATTGATAGAATCCAAACCCCATCACCAATATTAGAGAAAGGTTCCTCATCAAGCATGGCTGATAAAATCCGTATACTGATCGTAGACGACCTGCCCGAAACACGTGAAAACGTGCGGAAATTATTGCAGTTTGAGTCTGACGTCGAAGTGATTGCCCAGGCGGGCAACGGCGAACAAGCCATTGAAATGGCTAAAAAGCATGTGCCAGATGTTATCCTCATGGACATTAACATGCCTGGGATTGATGGTATTGGTGCCTGTCAGCGTATTACTCAAGCTGTACCAGTCTCCCAGATCATCATTATGTCGGTGCAGAGTGAGTCCGATTATCTGCGCCGGGCGATGTTGGCTGGCGCACGCGACTTCCTCACCAAACCGATGTCTGGTGAGGAGCTGACGACGGCTATCCGGCGAGTCTATAACTCGCGTCCGAAGGTAGCCCCTGTAGTTACCCAGACTTTTTCTGGTACACAGGGAACAGGCACGGTCGCGGCCGCGCCGCAGATACGTCATGGCAAAGTTATCGCCGTGTATAGTCCCAAAGGGGGGATTGGCTGTACCACTATTGCCACCAATCTCGCTGTCGCTCTGGCTCAAAGTGGGCAAGATACCCTCATTATTGATGGAAGCCTACAGTTTGGTGATGTGGCCGTAATGCTTAATATGAAACCCACCACCAGTGTGGTAGATCTGATTGACCGCATGACCGACTTGGATCCAGACCTGGTGAGTAGTGTGGTAATGAGCCATAAAAGCGGCGTTAAGGCCCTCCTGGCCCCGCCCCGCCCCGAAATGGCCGAGTATGTCACCCCCGAATTGATAGATTTACTCATCACGCGGACCCGGCAGATGTATAACTACATCATTATTGATACCGCCTCTGCCCTGACCCCCATCACACTCGGCTGGTTAGATGTAGCCGACAAAGTCCTCCTCATTGCCAGTCAGACATTACCCAGTTTGACCAACACCAGTCGCTATTTTGACCTTGCCACCCAGTTGGGGTATACCACCACCAAAGTATTATTAGTCATTAATGAAGCCAATCCCAAAAGAGGTATCTCCATTAAAGACGTTGGCGATACCCTCAAACGTCAGGTTTTTGCCACCATTCCTACTGATGAGGCTACTGTAGAAGCGGCCATAGACCAAGGTATTCCCATCGTTATTGGTAGTTTGCAAAAACGACCCAGTGGTCTGGCTATTACCGAAATGGCCGCCAAAGTGATTGAGTCGTTTAAAGCCCCTGAAAGCAAAGATCCAGCCAAAGATGACAAAACGAAACGTTCAGGTCTTTCCCGACTCTTTGGCCGGTAACATACGTGAAGTACAGGTGCCGTAGGAGGTAACCGTGTCTCTGCTTAAACGAATCGAAAGAAATCAAGCCCCGGCGACTACAGGAGATATACAATCTTCTAAATTACAGGAATTGCGCGTCAAACGAGCCGCCCCTACACCTGGTTCCCGCGATGCGTATACGGACCTGAAAAATCGAATTCAGCAGAAATTAATCGCTGAACTTGATCCTAGTATGGATGTTACCAAAACCAATGAGGTGCGGGCGACAATTAAAGAAATGTTTGAAACGATGCTTGTGGAAGAACAAATCGTTTTGAGCCGTAGTGAAAAACAGACATTATTTGAGCAAATTGTGGCCGAAATCCTCGGCTTCGGCCCGTTGGAGCAATTTCTTAGTGTTGAGGGGCTGACGGAAATCATGGTTAATGGCCCCAAAAATGTCTATGTAGAAAAATCGGGCAAGATCACACGGGCCAATATCACTTTTGAAAGCGATGAGCACCTGATGCGTATCATTGATCGTATTGTTGCGCCCCTGGGTCGTCGTATTGACGAAGCCTCGCCGATGGTAGACGCTCGTTTACCTGATGGTTCTCGTGTGAATGCTGTTATTCCCCCGATTTCACTGAATGGACCCACATTGACGATTCGTATGTTTGCGAAAATTCCGTTGACCATTGACAACCTGGTGGAGTTTGGCTCCATTACGCGGGAAGCGGTTGAGTTTTTGAAGGCCTGTGTTATCGCTCATACCAATGTTGTAGTATCTGGGGGTACGGGTTCCGGGAAAACGACCCTGTTGAATATTCTTTCGAGCTTTATTCCAGATAATGAACGAATTATCACGATTGAAAACGCGGCGGAATTACAGTTGCGACAGGAGCATGTGGTGACATTGGAGTCGCGGCCGCCAAATGTGGAAGGTCGTGGCGAAGTGCAAATTCGTGACCTGGTGATCAACTCCTTGCGTATGCGACCTGATCGTATCGTTGTAGGAGAGGTGCGTGGGGGAGAGGCTCTGGACATGCTCCAGGCGATGAATACTGGTCATGACGGTAGCCTAACCACAGCCCACGCCAATAATCCGCGTGATATGCTGGCTCGTATGGAAACAATGGTGCTGATGGCTGGTATGGACTTGCCGCATCGGGCTATTCGGGAACAAATTTCTTCGGCGATTCATCTTATCATTCAAACCAATCGTTTGCGCGATGGGACACGTAAAGTCACTTCCATCAGTGAAATTCAGGGTATGGAAGGTGACGTCATCACGATGTCGGAAATTTTCCGTTTTGAACAAACAGGCATGGAAAATGGGCGTGTCATTGGGAGATTGCGCCCCACAGGTTTACGACCCAAATTTATGTACAAGATTCAAGAAGCGGGCATTATGTTACCTCCTTCGGTGTTTGGTTTAGGGGGACAGCGGACAGCTCGTTAAGGGCGTTTTGTCGTAACTGGTTTTATACCAGTTTGTGGCGGGAGGATAATGACCATGCCAACGATTGTACTTGTTATAGGTGGCATTCTGGCTCTCTTCTTACTGATAGGAGCCAGTGTAGCCTTTATCAGCAGTAGTGGTCAGCGTACTGTAGATGAACGCCTGGAGCAGTTTGTTGGTGGTGTTTCGGCGGATGAAATGGCTGAGGCCGTTGAAGTGGCCTCTAACCGCACGGATGTAGCCGACCGGTTAGACAAGGCGATGGTGGGGCGAGGTTTCGCCGACCGCATTCGCATACGGATTGCTGAAGCGGACGTTAAATTGCGGGTGACGGAGTATATTATCCTGCAAATTCTGTGTGCCGTAGGGGGAGCTGTTGCTGGTTATTTTTTGTTTAGTGGAAACGAGATTTTTGCCGCACTGGGGGCCGTTCTTGGGCTACGTTTACCAAAAATGTATATGACGAACGCGGCCGCGTCCCGATTGCGCAAATTCGATAGCCAGCTCAGTGATACATTAAATCTTTGGGTAAACTCATTACGTTCCGGTTATAGTGTATTGCAGGGTATGGAAGCCATTGCTACCGAATTGGCTCCACCCGTCTCAAGAGAATTTGAACGAGTTGTGCAAGAGGTGCGGCTCGGTTTGAGTTTGAGTCAGGCACTATCTAATATGTTGCGCCGTGTCCCTAGCGAAGACCTGGACCTGGTCAATACAGCCATTAATATTCAGCGTGAAGTCGGTGGTAATCTGGCCGAAATTCTAGACATCATCAGCTTCACCATTCGGGAACGAGTGCGTATTAAAGGTGAAATTCGTACCCTGACCGCCCAACAACGTGCCTCCGGTTGGATTATCAGTCTTTTGCCGGTTGCTTTGGCTGGTATCCTCTTCTTGATTAATCCCAACTATATGAATGAGCTGTTTACCAGAGAAGCCCCCTGGATTTTCCCCAACGTAATTCCCTGTGGTTGGGCGATTGTGGGTTTTACGGGTATTATGATTTTCATTGGTTTACAGGCCATCCGGAAAATCGTGGACATTGAGGTTTAGCTTTTCACAACCCGTTTACGACTGATCGGAACGAGTAAGGAGAGTGGTGATGACCCTGTTAATCCCAATACTTGTGGGGTTTTTGATTCTTGTGATTGTTGTTGGGGTGGTTTTTGTTTTGCCCCGTACAGAACAAGATCCGTTGATGACCCGTATCAATGAATACGCTTCCCGTGAAGAGGTTGCCTCGATTGAGGAGATCGAACTTTCTTTGCCGTTAATAGATCGTATTTTTGTACCGATCATGAAACGGCTGAGCAATTTCGTGGTTCGTTTTACACCCCAGTCATCGCTGGAACGCACGGCCCGTATGATTGAACTGGCCGGGAGTCCGCGCAACATATCGGCCGCCAATTTGTGGGTGGTACGGTTTGTTTTGATGGTTGTGTTTGGCGTATTGGTTTTTGTGGTAATGATTCGTTTTGGGGCTGAACCAAGCCGCCGTTTTCTTTATGCGGTGGGCGCGGCCGCGTTGGGTTATTTCATGCCTGTTCTGTTGTTGCGGGCCATGATTGATAGACGTAAACAAGCCATTACCAAGAAGTTCCCTGATGCCCTCGATCTGATGACCATTTGTGTAGATGCTGGTTTGATTTTTGACGCGGCTATGCAAAAGGTGCATGAAAAATGGGATGATGCCCTGGCGCGAGAGTTTGGGCGAGTCACTTATGAGTTGCAATTGGGTAAATCCCGTCGTCAGGCCCTGAAAGATATGTCTGACCGCATGGATCTCCCTGATGTGACTAGTTTTGTGGCGACAATTTTGCAAGCCGAACAGTTAGGTGTCAGTATTGGGAAGGTCTTACGGATTCAGTCGGAGCAGATGCGTTTGCGTCGGCGGCAACGGGCCGAAGAAAAAGCTCAACAGGCCCCGGTCAAGATGCTTTTTCCGATGGTTTTCTTGATTTTCCCTGCGATGTTTGTGGTGTTGTTGGGACCCGCAGGCCTACGGATTTTGCGTACCCCGGCGCTACGTAATATATCAGGTTAAGCCAGGCGTATGTTTGAGCTAACAACACAGGATTTACACGCTGTGTCCAGTGTCCCCACCGAGCTATACCGAGCACGGTCAGGAGACCGGCTCGAGCAACCTCGTAAACCCTAAACAGATAGGTGGGGAGTTTATCCGGTGGTTTTGTTGAGGCAAAACGTGAGGATTCATTCGTTGTACGCTCAACACGATGGCAAATTTGGGGTTTGGTCACATGATTGGCTTCAACCAAAAGAGCCAAACGTGTCTGGGTTCCGTAGAAACGAACACCTCATGATTGATCACACGAGAAGGTAGGTGGCAGTTGTCTGGTAGTGCGCCAGTATCTGCTTTTTCCCGACGACCCTTTTGGGGGCGATGGGTGCGCTCGGTTCTTGATTTTGTTTTGCCGCCTACCTGTATCGTTTGTAAACGTCCGGGAGGCTTACTTTGTGCGGAGTGTACAACGACAGTGGCCTGGGTTTACGGGTCTATGTGCCATCGTTGCGGCCGCATAACGGAAACGCCTGTTTCTGCCTGTTGGTCTTGCCGCCAAAAGCCTCATGCCCTGAACCAGATACGTACGGCTGTCTGGTTTGAAGGGGCCGTGCCAGAATTGATCCACGCCTTAAAATACAACCAAAACTTTGCCCTGGCCTCTTTATTAGGCCAGTATATGGCTACAGCCTGGCCCGATTGGGATGAGCCAGTAGATGTTATCCTACCTGTTCCCTTGCACCCAGATCGAGAAAGGCAACGTGGGTTTAATCAGTCAGCATTGCTGGTAGAAGTATTGAGTGAATATCAGTCATGCCCTTGGGATGGTGCGGCCTTACGTCGTATCCGTTATACGCGGCCGCAGGTAGGTCTTACCGCTGGTCAACGGCATACTAATTTACGCGGAGCTTTTGTCGCTGATCCGGCTAAACTGGCTGGTCAGCATGTGTTGCTGGTAGATGATGTGTATACAACCGGTTCTACCTTGCGCGAAGTGGCTCAAGTTGCCCGGGAAGCCGGAGCGCGCCGGGTGTCTGGTTATTGTTTAGCGCGAGCAAAATAATGCAAGCATAGGAGGCAGAAATGAATCTCACAGTCCACGCTCGTAACATGGAAATCACCCCACGCCTGCAAAATTACGTGGAAAAGAAGACAGGGCGTCTGGATCGGTATATGCCTAACCTGGCTGAGGTACGGGTAGACCTCTCCGAACAAAAGGCACGGAATGCTGTCCAGCGTCAAGTGGCTCAAATCACTGTGCGGGACGACCGGGGCACTATTCTGCGGGCAGAAGAACAGAGCAATGATATGTTTGCCGCTGTGGATGCCGTAGTGGACAAACTCTACCGGCAAATTAATCGGTATCGAGGCAAGCGGCAACAGCGGTGGCGTCCGACCGGAGATGGGAATGAGGTGATGGGTGAGCCTCTGCCTATCGAAGCAAGCGACGAAGAGTCGGAAGAACGGCGGATTGTCCGGCAAAAGGGATTTTCTTTGCGCCCTATGTTGCCCGATGAAGCGCTGGATCAGATGGAGCTATTAGGGCATGACTTCTTCGTGTTCTTTAACGCCGAGAATGAGTTAGTGAATGTCGTTTATCGGCGGAAGGATGGCGATTACGGATTGCTGATGCCTGATCTGGTTTAAATTGTTTGAGTGAGACAATGAAAATAGGGCAATCGCCTCTGCGGTTGCCCTATTTTTTTTGCTACTATACGTACCACGGTCATAAAATGACATTGGGTGTGTTTCATTTCGGTTGAGAGAAAGAAAATAATTAATCGGTGAATTTGTGAATTGTTGAATGATTAACGAGAGGAGCGTCTACCGCTTTATTAACAGTTCAACAATTCAACAGTTCAACAGTTCAACAATTAATTATTCAACTCATTTGAAACACACCCAATGACATTTTGTTGGCGGTAATAGATTGGATAGGCCCCGGCTGAAAACGCATCCTCCAGCGATCCCAGAGGGAAGGCGGAAACCCAACAGCGCGATTTGACGGGCGTCCGCCTGCCAAACTGCGCCAGAAATAGTTCTCCGCCCCTGGGAGCGGGGTTAGGGGTGGCCTCGGATATGCACGGCTCGGCGATAAAGCGACACGACAATAGGGCGAGAAAACCGCAGATTGTGCCAGTTGCCAGTGCATAACGTTTAAGTAAAAGATTTTGGCGGTAGGGGCAACCCATGTGGTTGCCCTCTTCTGGGCAGGCACAAGGTCAGCCCCTATCCCCAATCATTATCTTGAGATCTATATAGCCTTTCGTACGGAAACTTTGTGAGGGGATAAGGCATGATTACAGCTGTTGTTATGGTAGAAGCACAATTAAGTGATGGTATTGTGGGTTGGGTGCAGGGAGCCAGGCGTGCGGCCGCGGCTGACCTCATCGAACAATTAACGCTATTCCCAGAGTTAGAGCGTATTATTTTGGTTTCGCCAAAACCGCTAGACCTGGCAATAACCCACCTGCATCATTGGCCTAGTAAACCCGAGGGGGTGCATGTGGGTGAACAATTGGTTGCCATTGCCCGGCATTATCAGACCGAACGACTCCTTTATTTTGGGGGTGGGTCCGCCCCTTTGTTGGACGGGGAGCAATTGAATGAGGTCATTACTCGTTTGCAGGGGGCTGAACGGTTAGTGTTTACGAATAATCAGTTTGCCAGTGATTGGGCGGGAATAGTACCGGCAAGTCGCATTGGGGAATGGCTACCCCGCCTGGCCCGGGATAATGGTTTGGGGTGGGTGTTAAGTCAGGAAGCCGGACTGCCCATCGAAACATTGCCCTTTGCGGCCGCAACCCGGCTGGATATTGATACACCAACGGATTTGCTTACCTTACGCCTGCATCCGGGCACGCGGCCGCGGTTACACCACTTTTTAGCTAACCTGCCCTTCACTACCGAACCCTTGAAGAAAGCCCTGGACATCCTGGCTACCCCGGCCAGCCGTGTTTTCATCAGTGGCCGTTTTGCCCCCGATGTCTGGCAACAACTCAACCGTAAAACCCGCGCCTGGCTCCGCGTCTTCTCCGAAGAGCGGGGTATGGTTTCCAGCGGTCGTCAGGGAGTGGGGCAAGTTCATTCTTTGTTAGGTGAATATATTCAAGTTGTGGGTTTGCCTCGGTTCTTCCAATTATTAGCGGAATGGGCTGATGTGGCGTTTATAGATACCCGTGTTTTACTAGCTCATCTGGGGCAATGGCCGGATGATGGAGAGCGTTTTGCCTCTGATGTGGGTCAGGTAGCCGATATTCGAGGGGACTGGTTGCGTGAGTTTACGCAATTGGCCCAAGAAGCTCCCATTCCGATTCTCCTGGGCGGGCATTCGTTGCTGGCCGGAGATATGCTGGCTTTGTGTGAATTACTCTAACCAGGTACGGATCGCACTAAGGGCCTGTAAATGATTAAGTTCCGCCAAGACCTGACACGTTTCTGAAAACCTGTCAGGTCTAAACCGGGAAGTTATAGTTTTACGCACCCTAAGTGAGCATCTGAAAATAAGTTTGGTGGCACGGTCAGGAGACCGGCCACAGCAAACTGGGAAGTTATTCTTAGACGGTTACTAAGGTTTCTCCCACCCCTAATCCTGCTCAGAGGGGGGAACTTCCTCATGTGCGGGGTTTCGACTGCATTGGGGCGCTCGAAAATCGGCACTCCTGGTATTTTCCCCTTCCCACCGGGAATCGTAGGGGGATGGGTTCATTCTGGTGTAGGCAATCGCTCTGCCCGACAAAATAGAGAGATGACCATTCTGTTGGGGTGGGCTAAAATAGCCAACTACTTAACCTTTGAGGAAGGGAGTCTGTTTATGCCGCACATTCTGATTGTCTGTACTGCCAATATTTGCCGTTCCCCTGTGGGCGAAGCTTTGTTGCAAGAAAAATTGCGTAGCAATGGTTATGAAGGATGGACGGTGGCTTCAGCCGGTACGTGGGCGCAAGATGGTCGGCGGGCGGCCGAGTTTAGCCAATTACTGATGAGCGAGCGGGAGCTAGATATTTCTGGTCATCGTTCGCGCAATATTACGACGGAAATATTAGCCGATGCAGACCTGGTGCTGTGCATGGAGTCTGGTCATGCTGAGGCGTTGCGGGCGGAATTTCCGGCGCAGGCATCCAAAATATATTTGTTGACGGAGATGCGCGGCCGCAAATACAGTATCAATGACCCCTATGGTGGCCCCCTGGAAACGTATCAACAAATGGTGCAAGAATTATCGGAAGTGATTGAGGCTGGGTTTCCCCGTATTGTGGAATTGGGGCAGAAGCCAACAAATCATAGGGCGTAAAACCGTAACGACTAAGCCGTTGCCTCTGTTTGTCGAAGGCAATATAAGGCTTCGACAAGCTCATCTCCTCGAGAGCCTTAGTCGTTACGTAAAATCACAAATCTGTTTTGTTACCAGCCGTGGATAAAAGGTTCCCACTCGTGGTATTGCTCAGCCTGGCGACCAAAACGATATTCAGCGGAAGGGTTAGGTTCATAAGGCTGGCGTAAGAGGTGCATACCTGCCTGTTCCAATGTTTTGCCCCCTTTTTGGCGATTACAGGTGTGGCACGCGGCCGCGAGATTTTCCCAGGTGTGTTTTCCCCCCATATGTCGGGGTTGCACATGATCAATCGTCAGGTTGGTAGATTTCTTGCCGCAATATTGGCAGGTGAAATTATCCCGGCGCAGGATTTCTCGCTTGGAGAGGGCAAGGCGGGTTCGCGGCCGCTTCACCATATAAATCAGGCGAATGACTGATGGGGCTTCAAACTCCTGCGTACTGGTGCGAATCACTCCCCGCCCATTCACGACCACTTCGGCCTTATGGGTCATAATGAGAGCAATGGCTCGCCGCATATTACAGGCGTGAAGCGGCTCGAAGTTAACGTTTAAGAGCAAGACCGGCTCGTTTAACATGTTAGAGGCCAGCATACCAGAAAAAAGTATAACAATGGTGCCTGACAGCGTCAATGTAGGGCGATTGCCTACTCACCTGAATGAACCCATCTCCCTAACCCCAGCTATGGGCAAAATAGGTATGGTTAAAAGTCGGTAACTACTAAGGCTCTTGCGGGCTGAGCATGTCGAAACCTTGTGTTGCCTTCGACAAGCTTAGGCCATAGCTTAGTGGTTGCAAAAGTAGGCGCAAGCCACAAACTTGATGTATCCCTCGGAAATGAATCTGCAAGTGAGGTAACGAGCATGAAAGTGATAATCGCGGGCGAATCGCCTTTAGTGGAAGAAGCGGCTGAATTCTGTATTCAGGCGGGCCATGATACGACTATGTATCTGGTAGAAGACTTTCTCAGTGCCATACAAAGCGGGTTTGTTTTGGAAGGTACAGATGTGGATGTGGTGATAGAGGTGCATAATGAATCGCCAGCGGCTAAGCAAGAGCTGTTATTAGCGCTGGGTCGGGTGATTTCGCCGAATACCCTGGTGCTGACATCGGCTTTGGCTACCAGTACTACCCAGGCGGCGGCCTGGATGGTGGCCCCGGAGCGGGTGGTTGGTTTTGGTGTTGTGCCGCCCCTAGCCGATACGGGTGTGATTGAGATCGCGGCCGCGCTCCAGACCGTCCCTGAAGCCTTGACCTGGGCCACCCATTTTTGGCAGGGATTGGGGTTTGAGGTGGTGCAGGTAGCTGATGCCCCCGGGTTAGTACGGATGCGCACCATTGCCTGCCTGGTCAATGAAGCCGCCAGTGCATTGATGGAAGGGGTTGCCACACCCGCCGCTATTGATCAGGCCATGAAACTTGGCACTAATTACCCCCATGGCCCCCTCAGTTGGGGGGATCTCATCGGTTTAGATACAATTCTAGGCGTATTAACGGGTCTTTTTACCGAGTATGGCGAAGATCGTTACCGTCCCTGTCCCCTTCTGCGCCGGATGGTCGCCGCCGGACAACTGGGACAAAAAAGCGGCCGCGGTTTTTATAGCAACCACAATTGATCTCTTTTGTTTTATGTGTGTAACGTATCTTCTCAATATTTCGGGCAAACGAGGCCTGAGCCTGTCGAAGGCCGTTGGTTTCGACAGGCTCAAGCAACTTCACCGCGCTTTATGGAGAAGATACTGTGTAATTTCAGCAAACAACCTACCAAAGACTTTCGTATTAACGTCCGAGCGTTCTCTCCCTAATTATGGCATCCTGTTATCTGTGTGATGAAAATCCTCTGGACCGCCAACGTTACAGCGATCAAGCTGATATCACCCCCTGCCCCCTGTGTTATCGGCCGACATGCCGTTATCATCTTACCGTAGTACGCTGGAAATGGCGGGATAGCGGCCGCACTGATTCCGCACTCATCTGCAAAAATTGTCGCCGTACTTATACCCACCGGAACTGGGATACCTATCACCGTGACTGGATCACCTGATGCCCTACCCATTAAGACACATTCGACCATAACGTTCGACGAATTATGGTGAACCCCTTATATTGAATCACGCGGATACCGTTCCACCCCTGGCTCAATAAACGCTTCAAATAATGCCAGAATTTCCCCTGGTTCTGCGTGTCGCCCCATTTCTTTCTTAGAATACAGCAGGGTATCATCCACTTTCACATCAAAGACGCCTTTACTCCCCATCACTAACTCAAAACGCGCAATAATGTGCTGATAATTTCTCAACAGGTCCTCCGTCACCCGGACGGCGCGTGCGCTGTAGTCTCAAGGCACACAATATTCAAGGGTAAGCGTATATTTTTTGTTCATAAGTTTCTATTTACTCCTGAGAAAATAGCCACGGATAGTGGAAACACGGATAGGAAGAAACACGGATAGGAATGAAAAATGGTGGCGTTATTTTCATTCCTCTTGGTGTGCCGTAGGCTCATGGGGAACTCCTACGAAAATGTAGGGCGATTTTACCAAATCGTCCTACAGGTTTTCATTCCTCCCTTCGGCAAGCTCAGGTCAGGCTTGGTAAGCGTTCCGTTCATGGGGAACCCCTTTGAAAACGGCTCCTGATATGAAGAAACGCGGATAAGGAATGAAAGCAACTGGCCTTATGGATGAAACTATTTCTTGGTTCGAGCCAGTAGATCCGATTACATCCATTCGGCCTAATCCCCATAAAAAAGTATAGCGAGATAAAGGTTTAGATTCAATATAGGTATAATTTATAGTTTGTGTCTAGATGTTCTACAAGGACACATAATATTTCTCCACCGATAGTGGGGCCAAAGCAAAGGAGCTAAAATGTTTTCAGATGGATTTTTGTTATTGAAGAAGCAGTATATGCGATTTATCTGGTTGCTATTCTGCTTATTCCTGGTCATATTTGGAGTAAGCGTGCCGGAGCCGTCCGCGGCCGCAACATCTGACCTTAGCCAACTGAGCCAACACCTCTGGTCAGATGTCAATCAGACTGATATCGTTCTTCAAGGTGAACGGCGCATCATTCCTGATCACTACCGTACCCTGGCTTTAGATGAAAGCACCCTCAAAGCCATTCTGGCCACCGCACCAATGGAATTTAGCGCGGCCGCGACCCCTTCAGAAATCTGGCTTCCCTTGCCAGACGGCAACATGGAACGTTTCCACTTTGTCGAATCCCCTATCATGGAACCTGGCCTGCAAGCCAAATACCCCGAAATTAAATCCTACGTCGCCCGAGGCATAGACGACCCTACCGCCTATTCCCGTTTTGGTTGGACCTACAAAGGATTTCATGGCATCATCTTCTCGGACCAACACCCCACCGTTTTCATTGATGCGTACAGTATCAATGACACAATTCACTACATCAGCTACTTTCGCACGGACTACAGCCGTGCCTTTGCCGAACCCTTCGTGCAACAAGAACCACTTGTAGACCCCGAAATTGCCGCTCAAATCGCCGACATCATTGCCAGTGGGCAACAGCCCCTCATTGGGGAACAACTACGCACCTACCGTCTGGCCCTCGCCGCCACCGGTGAATACTCCACCTTTCATGGTGGCACCAAACCCCTTGTCCTTTCCGAGATGGTCATTGCCATGAATCGGGTCAATGGTGTTTATGAACAAGATACTGCTGTACGGATGGTACTCATTGCCAATAACGATGCCATCATTTACCTCAATGGTGCGAGTGACCCATACACCAATAACAATGGCAGTACCATGTTAGGCCAAAATCAATCTAACCTGGATACTGTTATCGGTACGGCTAACTACGATATTGGTCATGTTTTTAGTACCGGTGGTGGTGGGGTGGCTTATTTAGGTGTTCCCTGTCGGGCTGGCTGGAAAGCGGGAGGCGTTACAGGCCTCTCCAGCCCAAGCGGGGATCCCTTCTATATTGACTATGTGGCTCATGAGATGGGGCATCAATTTGGGGCCAATCACACCTTCAATGGCAATGCAGGCTCTTGCGCCGGGGGTAATCGTAACGCTTCTACCGCCTACGAACCTGGCAGTGGGACGACGATCATGGCTTATGCCGGTATTTGTAGTCCCCAGGATATTCAAAACAACAGTGACGACCATTTCCACACCCACAGCATCCAGGAAATCGTCGCTTACACAACGGCTGGCAGTGGTAATACTTGCCCGGTAACAACAAGCACAGGTAATAATGCTCCCACCGCCGAAGCGGGTACGGGCGGTTTCACCATCCCGATCAACACCCCCTTTATTCTTACCGGCTCTGCTACCGATCCCAACAGTAACGATGTTTTAAGCTATAACTGGGAAGAATATGATTTAGGTTCGGCAGGCCATCCGAATAGCCCGGTAGGTAACGCCCCTATTTTCCGTTCGTTCCCCTCTGTCTTTCAACCGTTCCGTTACTTCCCCAGAATTTCCGACATCGTCAACAATACCCAGACTATGGGAGAAATTCTGCCCAGCTATACACGTAGCCTTAATTTCCGCCTGACCGTACGCGACAACAATCAATATCCCAGTGCGGGCGGTGTTCACTACGATCTTATCACCTTTAGTGTCACCAATCAGGCTGGTCCCTTCCTCGTGACCGCTCCCAACACCGCAATTGTCTGGGATGCAGGCTTTTCAGAAGCGATCTCATGGAATGTTGCGAATACAACAGCCGCCCCCGTGAGTTGCGCCAATGTAGACATTAACCTGTCAACCGATGGGGGGTATACCTATCCGATTACGCTGGCTACCAATACCCCCAATGATGGTACAGAGATGATAACGGTACCCAATAATGTTACGGCTCAGGCCCGTGTCATGGTGAAGTGTGCCACTAATGTCTTCTTTGACATTTCAAATGTCAATTTTACCATCCAAAATCTCACACCATATGCTGACCTGGACCTTAGCAAGACAGTGACCCCCGCAGGGCCAGTAGCCCCTGGTACACCACTGACGTATACCATTGTTGTGACCAATGCAGGCACGCTGGCCGCCAGTACCACAATTACCGATACGTTCCCGATGGGTGTCGTGAACCCGGTGTGTAATAGCGTGCCTGGCGATATTAATACAACGGTCAACATCGCGGCCGCGAGCCTCACCACCTTCAACTGTACCGCCCAGGTCGCAAGCGACATCAGCATTGATCTGAGCAAAACGGTAGACCAAACAGTAGTCAACGCTGGCGATACCGTGACCTACACTATCGTTGTCACCAATACCAGCCCCACCTATACCCTCACCGATGTTGTGGTCAGCGACCCGAATGTGTCTGGCTGTAGTCCCGTATTGAGCACGCCTATCACATTGGCTCCATTGGCTTCCCAAACCTATATCTGCCCCAATGTGGTTATTAACGCCACAACCACGAACACCGCCACCGTGACCGGTCACTTCATCATTATCAATGAGGCCACGGCCTCAGCACCGCAAGACACGGGCGGCCCAGTGAGCGATAACGCCCTTAGTGATGTCACCGTGACCGCCTCTGATTCTGTCACGGTTACGACTGAAAATCAGATCATCTTCATCCCGCTTCTCTTCCGGGATTAGCTTATCTTTCAGGCAGACCTGATAAGTTTCAAAAACCTGCCAGCCCCTCACCCTGGCCCTCTCCCCAGGGAGAGGGAACTAACTCCCCTCTCCCGCTTCGGGAGAGGGGGCGGGGGTGAGGGTCAGCGGTTTCATCTTCTCATTCCCCGCTCGGCGTCGTGTAGGACGCCGAGCGTCCCAGAGGGAATTCCCACGCTTGGCGTGGGAATAAGTTGTGACACCTGAATAGTTACAAAAAAATAGTCAGGTAATAGGGTTTCCCCCACTCCTAACCCCGCCCCCAGGGCGGGGAACTTTCTCCTGTGCCGGTTATCGAGCGCGGCCGCGCTCGATAACCAGCACGCCTGGTGTTTCCCCTTCCCGCCGGAAATCGCAGGAGTTCCCCATGAGCGGGCGCTCACCAAATGGAATGAAAATAGTGAGTAGGCGAGTAGCGAGTGGGCGAGTAAGCGTTTACTCGCCCACTCGCTACTCGCCACTCGCAACTTATTTTCTCAGGAGTTCCCCATGGGCCAACGGCGCACCAAGAGGAATGAAAATAACGCCACCATTTTCATCCCCATCCGTGTTCTTTCCTATCCGTGTTTCCACCATCCGTGGCTATTTTCGCAGGAGAATGGGCGAATCAACTCATTCCCCGATTAATCATTTAATCAACAATCGCCCCCGATTTTGCCCGCCTTAAAAAATTCCCCATCCTGGTAGGGGTGGGGCACTCCGAGTATGCAATCGCATCAGGTCTGCTCCTACCCTTGACAACAACCGGTCGCTGGGGTACTATTCTCGACGCTTCTGGGCCTGTAGCTCAGTTGGGAGAGCGCTACAATCGCACTGTAGAGGCCAAGGGTTCGAATCCCTTCAGGTCCATTGCACTTTACAATTGAAAATGAAAGGCTACGAACAGGAGTAGTAAGCGAAGAAAGTAAACAGTGACCAGTGAACAGTGGTGACTGTTGGTAGAGAGTGGGGTCAGCGGCTGAAAGCCTCACGGAATATGCTGAACTCGCCTGGGAGCCGCATTGGTGAAAGCCAGTGAACCGTTAGCAGTAAACAGTGAACCGTAACACACTGTTGACTGTCACTGTTTACTGTTCATTTCTAGCCCGTGCCGGGTTGCACACGTTATGTGCCTTAAGTGGGTGGTAAAAACTGGTCAACCACAATGAATGTGGTAAAATTCCAGTCGTTCACAAAGACGGGCCTGTAGCTCAATTGGGAGAGCGCTACAATGGCATTGTAGAGGTCAAGGGTTCGAACCCCTTCAGGTCCATCATCATACACCACCAAACAGAGTGGTACCGCGGAACCCTTCCGTCTCTGAGTGAGATGGAAGGGTTTTTTGTTTTTCAATTGGTGTATTCGTCTATTAGCTCACGGTTCGGTCAGATTTAGGCTAGTTTAGAAAATGCGGTAAGGTTCCTGTATGACAACAGAAAACCCTACCATAACCATAGAACGAGTGGACGATATACCCTTACTTGTGGCACAAGCCAA
>JAGNBF010000080.1 GCA_018004935.1 Chloroflexota bacterium
GGCGGGGAGGGTGGAGCGTGCCTGGGGCGGCCGGGGGCGGGGCCGGCGGGGGGCTGAGCCGGGCGGGGGCGGGGCCTGTCGGGGGCTGAGCTTGTCGGGGGCTGAGCCTGTCGGGGGCTGAGCCTGTCGGGGGCTGAGTTTGTTAGGGCAATTGCATGCTTGGGCTTCCCCCACCCCTAACCCTCTCCCCAGGGAACCGGGGGCCTTCACCCCAGGTTAGACAACACCCAATCACGTACAAACATTTCTAGATCAGCACCCACCGGCTCCGCGGCCGCAACCACACCTGGATAGTAGGTCGCCAGTTCATTTTGTAACCGGGCCAGCCGGTTGGTCGGCACCAGATGGGGTTGGGAGAGGCGTGCGGCAAAATCCAGGCCTGTTTGGGCCTTTGCCGGTTGTTTCGTCTTTAGCCACAATTCCACCATGCCCAGAATGCCCGCCACTAATACCGGTTCGGCGGCTATTGCCAGGGCCAATTCTATGCCCTCGCGCAAATGGGACTCCGCGGCCGCGAACCGCCCCATCACTCCCAGCAATTCGCCTAACCGCAGTAGACAACGACTCCGCCCTAAACGATCCCCAATATTACGGTAGAGGGCCAACGCCTTAGTCATCGCCTCTTGCGCCTCTACCATTTCTCCCAGATCCATGGCCACGTCACCCAGGTTTTGCCAGGCAATAGCTACCCCCCGCTGATCGCCGCTGGCCTGACTGATGTGCAAGGTTTCTTGGAACAGGCGTCGGGCTTCCCCATAATCCCCTTGGGCCTCAGCCACACGCCCCAGATACGTCAACGAATATATCATGCCGCGCCGGTCGCCTATCGCTCGTTTTAACCGTAATGCTTCCTGAACATATTGCCGGGCCAACGCATAATCGCCCTGAAACCAGGCAGTCTGGCCCAGGGTGTTATAAGCAATGCTGGCTTGAAATAGATTGCCCGCCACCTGCGCCTGGATTAAGGCTTCCTGCAAATATTGGTTGGCTTCCTCATACTTACCCTGATGGCGCAGGACTGCTCCCAAATAGTTGAGGCAAAAGGAGACTTCAGAGGGGTGATTCTGTTCCCGCAAATAGGCGAGGCTTCGGTGTAACAGGCGCAGACTTTCTTTGTGTTGTCCCAGGTGAAAGGTAAACCAACCCTGGCGTGCCTGGAGTTTGGCCAATGTCAATACTTCTTCATGGTTTTGGGAATCCCAGGAAAGACGCAGGGTGGCCTCACGGAATAGTTTTTCCCCTTCCAGGAAACGGCTTCGGGTATCATACAGGTAGAAGAGGCTATTGAGCGCGGCCGCGATCCACTCTACCTCCCGTTGAGCTACGGCCCATTGCCAGGCCAGCCGGATATTCTCCACATCTGCTTCTAGTTCGGCTAAGGCCTGCTCTTGCCCTTCACCGCGCAGGGCTATCTCATACCGGTGTAACAAGGTACAAAAATAACGGCAATGGCGTTGTGGCACCTGTAACTTCTCGACGGTTGTGTGGCCGGTTTTGCGGGCGGTAAAGCGGCGCAATAGTTCATGAATGGTATATCGTTCCCGGTTGGCATCCACCGTAAGCAAGGATTTGTGCACCAGGTTAGCCAACAGTTGGGGGGAAAGGTTGTGCCCGGTAACAGCCGATGCGGCCGCACGGGTAAAACCCCCCCGAAACACCGTCAGTCCGGTCAGGAGAGCCTGCTCCTCAGGGGTGAGATGTTGCCAGGCATAATCAAACACCTGGGCCAGACTACGATGCCGATCCGCTACATTGTTCAAATCGGTACTCAACAGCCCCAGATCTTGCTGTAATTCGGACAGAATATCGGTCAGGCTCAGGCTCTCTACCCACGCGGCCGCAAGTTCTAACGCCAACGGCATGCCATTAAGCAGGGTACACAGTTCAATAAGCAAGGGCCATTCGTCCGGACGGGGTTGGAAGGTGTGTCGTACTCGTTGCGCCGCCTGAATAAATAGTTGCACCGCTTCAGCCTGGGGCAAATCATCAAATTGACCAGATGTTATGAAGGAATAATCCGTTCCATCCAGTTCCGGCAGGGCCAGACCGGCCAGGCGGAAGACCCGCTCTTCGTACAGGCTGAGTCGCTCCCGTGAGGTAATGATAATGCGTACCTGGGGGGCGGCTTGCATAAGTTCCGCCAGAAGCAAGTGACCGTGTTGCAGGTGTTCGAAATTATCTAACAGTAGAAGCAAACAACGCGGCCGCAAATAATCCAAGAGCTGTTGTTTGGGCAGACCAGCCCCTTGCACCCCCCGTTCTGAGGTCACACCCAATGCTTGCCCTATTGCCAAACTGATCTGATCCGTAATGGGCAACTCGGTGGAGGGGATGAGGTTAGCGAGTCCCACAAAAAAGACGCCATCGGGATAACGTTCCACCGCTCCGGTTGTGACCCGTTCGGCAAAAGCCAGACTAAACCGTGTTTTGCCCATACCCCCTGGCCCAATAATGGTGATCAGGCGTGCCCCTTCCCGGTGGCACAGGGCGTCTAATTCCGCCAGTTCATGTTCCCGGCCAATAAAAGGGGTGGGTTGCGAGGGTAAATTGTGGGGCAAAATAGGGGGATAGGTAAGGGTACGCGGCCGCAACAGAGTTACCTGCCCTTGTTTGATGGCTTCCCATAAGGCTACGGTTCCCGTAGAGGGGGGAGCACCCAATTCATCAGCCAGCAGTTGGCGGCATCGTTCAAATTGGGCCAGGGCGGCTCCAATTTGCCCATCGCTGGCCAACAGGCGCATCAGTTGTTGATGGGATTCTTCGCGCAAAGGTTCCAGGGCCAACAACCGCCGGGCATACAACAGGCCAGACCCGACATCACCCTGGGCCGCATAATACTCAGTCAGTTGGTGAAAAGCCTGTAAGGCCAAAGCCCGCAACCGTTCTCGTTCTACCAAGACCCATTCTTCAAAATCGGGCGCGTTGTCTAGAAAAAAGCCTGTAAGAAAATCACCCTGATAACGGTCTGCGGCCGCACGTAATTGATCTCCCCCGTCCTGCAAACCGGCCTGTACTTCAGCCTCAAAACGCCACACATCTACTGCCAAAGGGGCATCCGTTCTCAGGACAATCGTTTCACGGCTGGCCTCAATTATATTGGGGAGTGTCTGGCGCAACTGATAGAGGGCCTGGCGCAAATTCATTCGGGCTTCTGTATCCATCTTATCGGGCCAGAGTAAACCACTCAACGCCAGACGGGACTGAACGCGGCCGCGGCAGGCCAGATAAAACAAAAGCGCCTGGCTTTTAGCCGCCGGTAGATCCCATATAGGTTGATCGTCTTGAGTGATTTGGGGCGTCCCCAAAAGGCGTAAGATATACATGTCGGCTACTTCCCTGGCTCGATTGGTGTAATTATACCCAGCACACTCATAAAGTGACATTTCGTTCGGAGACGAGCGGCTCACAGGTCGTGTGCCAAACCACGCCCCCAACAAGTTCCTCACCCTTGGAGGCGGGATTAAGGGTGGGGAAAATCCTGAATAATAGGTATTTCTATGGCTCTTTCGGAATGCGTGGGGTGCGGCCAGATGTAGGGGCTGGCCTTGTGCCTGCCCCGCCGAGGGCAACCACAAGGGTTGCCCCTACAGAGGGTGTCAACCCCCTGAAACCCCAAAGACCCATTTCTATTTATCGCTCCGTTCACAGTGCAATCACGTTTCGATCACGATCATCTGGTATCCTGGCACTAATTCCGGGAGAAGTGATTCATCATACTCAAGTCTATACCTTTTCCTTATCACAGCTACATGCTCCGCTTCTGGCCTGAACAACAAGAAAATGGGTCAGTTGTCTGGCGCTACACCCTTGTCGATCCACAATCCGGCAAGCGTTATGGCTTCCTTTCCCTCGATTCATTGGTCGCTTTCCTCTCCGCCCTAACCGATGAGCTTCCCATTTCATCGCCATTACCGCCAGATTCAATGACCAACCCCTAGCAGGTAACGCACCATCAACTCTTGTTTCTTCGTGCCCGGGGAATAAAATTGCCTTAATCAGATTTCTGGGCGTATTCTGATTAAGGTAATTTTCCCTTCTTCAAAATAGTAATGAGGAATTTAAGCCAATTTTACTATTTTTAAGCTGAGGCACTATTGTCTTTTCGCTGTGTTTCTCAGGAGGAAACCCATGTCCAGTAAGTTTCGCCTTCTTTTGACCCCTTTTCTTGCCCTTACCCTTTTAACTTTTTTATTATTAAACCCCTGGTCGCGGCCGCTACACGCCGCCACCTTCACCGTCAACAGCACAGGGGATGCCGTTGACGTTAATGCTGGCAACGGCGTATGTGAAACCGTCACCGCTGGAGAATGTACCTTACGCGCCGCCATTCAAGAGGTCAATGCGTTGGGGGGAACCGATACGATCAATTTCAGTATCCCTGGGGCGGGTGTTCACACCATCACCCCGGCCACTGGTTTGCCCACCATTAGCGGCCCTATCGTCATGGATGGCACCACCCAGCCCGGAGCCAGTTGTGCCGCCTGGCCCCCCACCCTGCTCATCGAATTGGATGGGAGTGGAACAGGTGGCGCGAGTGGGTTGGATTTATCCGCTTTTGCCGCTGATGGCAGTACGATTCGCGGTTTAGTGATCAATCGTTTTGGTAACGGTATTAACGGAGCTTATACCAGTAACACAACCATTGAGTGTAATTTTATTGGTACAGACCCAACCGGAACCATCGCCCTGGGCAACACCTCTTACGGCATCGAACTGCAACAGAATTCTGATAATAATGTCATTGGTGGCCCGGCAGAAACCCAGCGCAACCTGATTTCCGGCAATGGAACCTACCAGATGGGTTTTCCGAATTTCAGTAACAACACAACTTCTCCCTCTGGCAACCTCATCCAAAATAACTACATTGGCACAGATGTAACCGGGCTGAATGCCCTGGGGGGTGGTACGTTTGCCGCCGTTTATTTCGGCGGTGCCAATACCAATACCATCCGCGACAATTTGATTTCGGGAAACACGGGATATGGTATCTATATTTCCGGTGACGCTACTCGCCCTTCTGGCAACCATATCATCCAGGGTAACAGAATGGGAGTGGATAATACCGGCGTGGGCGCACTCGGCAATGGTTCCCCCGGAGTTCCGTTTGGTATTGTTATTGCCTCTAGCCAGAATGATCTCATCGGTGGTACTGGCCCCGGCGAGGCCAATATCATTGCCAACAGTTTTAGAGTCGGTGTGGGTATTTACACCGTGAGTGGTGCGGATCCCCAGAATGTTTCTGTTCGTGGTAACAGCATCTACAACAACGGCGAGGTGGGCATTGACCTGTTTGGTGTTTTAGGTCAGAACGCCAACGATGCCCTGGATGCCGATAGTGGCCCTAATAACCTGCAAAATTACCCGGTTCTGACAGCGGCGACTATCGCCGGGAACCTGACGATTGATTACAGTCTGGATTCGGCCATCGCCAACTCAGCTTATCCGGTTACGGTAGATTTTTATGAAGCTGATAGTGCGGGCAGTGGGGAAGGGCAGGTTTATCTGGGCAGTGATACCCTGGTGGGGCCGGGTTCAGATAGTGTGAATCTGGGCAACGCGGCCGCGCTCGGTATCATTCCCGGTGATCCCATTGTCGCTACTGCTACCGATGCCAATGGCAATACCTCAGAGTTTAGTTCTGTCGTTGTGGCTGTAGGCGGTAGTCTCAATATTGTGGTAGATAAAATTGCGGATGGTACGGACGATACACCCGGCGATGGCATTTGCTCTTCTGGGGCGGTCGAGGGGTGTAGTTTGCGGGCGGCCATTCAAGAAGCCAATGCTTCCCCAGGGGTAGACACGATTACCCTCCCGGCGGGCACATATACCTTATCTCTGGCGGGGGTGGGTGAGAACGCGGCCGCGACCGGCGACCTCGATATCAGTGATGACATCATCCTCAACGGGGCCGGGGCCGGAACCACCATCATTGACGCCAATGGGTTAGACCGGGCCTTCCAGGTTCTGGCTGGCGTCAATCTGGATCTGGCGGATGTGACCGTGCGCGGGGGTTCGGCCAGCCCTGGTGGGGCCGTGTTAGTGGAAGGTGATCTCCAGGCCACACAGGTGAGTTTGCACAATAACGAGGCACCGACCACATCATCAGCCGGTCAAGGTGGAGCCATTTATGTCAGTACAGGAGGGGTAGCAACTATCACCTTCAGTCAGTTCAACAACAACTCTGCTTATTTTGGTGGCGGGGCGGTAGCCAACAGCTCTACCCTGGCCATTTCCATTCAGGATAGCACATTCACTTCTAACAGTAGTGTGCTGGGGGGTGGGGCCATTTATTTGAATGGCCTATCTGCCACCCTCAGCAACAACACCTTTGTCAGCAATAGTTCTGATGTGGGGGGGGCCATTCACAGCAATGCCACGGCCGTGTTTATCAACAACAGCACCTTTGTCAACAATTCAGCGACAAATAGTGGGGCTGTAGATGCAAGAGAAGGCCTCATCACGATCAATAACAGTACCTTTAGTGATAATACGGCTTCATCTATAGGGGCTACTCTAGGCGATCAGCCGGGTATCGGTGGTGATTTGCAAGTACGCAACTCTATCATTGCCAGCGGTAATACCAATAACTGCGGAGGCTCGGTGGTAGACCTGGGCAACAATGTGAGCTGGCCCGCCGGGAATAACTGCCCCGGTACGCAAGCAAACCCCTTGCTAGATACGCTGGCTAACAACGGCGGCGCAACAGAGACAGTCGCCCTTCTGCTGGGTAGCCCGGCGATTGGTGCGGGCAACAATGCTACCTGTGAAGCTACGGATCAACGAGGTGTAGCGCGGCCGCAGGGCGCAAACTGTGATAGTGGGGCGTATGAATTCACCTCAATAGCGATTGACTTCAATGGCCTACTAGCAGAAAACGGCGTCTCGGCCATTAATACGCTCCATTCCAACTACAACACAGAAGGCGTCAACTTTGACTTCTACATTCCTAATTATTTAGCGGGAGATTCCCCCTATCTGGGCAGTGATCAGCTTCGTGTGGAAACCCATCCGGCTGGGGCTGATACACTGGTCAATTTTGCCGTAGCTGTTCAGTCTGTTAGTGTGAACTTCGTTAATATTGGAATTGCCCCGGCCGTACTGACCGCCTACAACGAACTGAACAATGCCGCAGACAATCTATTTGCAGGCATCGTTGTCGATCAGGCTACTAGCAATGCCAACGGCGTCTTAGCTGTCTCTGGCTCTTGTATCCGTTCCCTGCAAATTGAAGCCAGTGGCTTTGACTACATAATTGACGACCTGATCTTTACCCCCATGGTCGGGCCAGATTCAGACAGTGATGGTCTGGTCGATCAATGCGACAACAGCACCCGTGAAACCAGCCAGACCTTACAACCGGGCGTTCCGGTTGAAGAAACGGCGCAGAGCAATCAGGATGCCCAATGGTTCCGCCTGGACGTAACCGTGCCGGGTTCCGTGATCAGCGCCACCCTGACCAGTGCCTTCGACTATGACCTGTACCTGTTTGCGCCACGCATTGATCAGGAATATGGGCAACTACGGGACATTGGCAATCTGGTCACAATCGCTCAACTGAGCGATATTGCCCAACTGAGTGACATCGCCCAACTAAGTGACATCGCGCAACTGAGTGATATTGCCCGACTGTATGACCTGGCCCAACTGGCCGACATCGCCCAACTGAGCGACATTGCCCAACTGAGCGATATTGCCCAACTGAGCGATATTGCCCAACTGAGTGATATTGCCCAACTGAGTGATATTGCTCAACTAAGCGATATTGCCCAACTGAGTGATATTGCCCAACTAAGCGATATTGCCCAACTGAGCGACATTGCTCAACTAAGCGACATCGGTGAAGCCGGGGGTATCGAAACGTTGGCGGGCATCTCCGCCCATGCGTTGCCGCAAACCAGTGAACACATTGCGGTTAATGTACACGAGCTGGTGGGACCCTGGTTCCTGGTAGTAATGCCCCATGACGCGGCCGCAATCGGCCAGCCCTTCACCCTGAACAGCGAAGCCCTTGCCCCCAACGAACCCTTACCAATTGATACCAGTGTGGTGCCCACATTTGCGCCAGCCCCCGTCTCCCCGACGGTAGAAACCCTTATCCTGTTCAATCAATCCCGCCTGAACCAGTTCTATACCGGTACGGATACAGTAGCTTCAGCGGATCTGATTAACTGGCTCAATGTATTGGCGGCCGATTCTAACGTCAATGGCGAGGTCATTAACCTGGATAGTTATCCGGAAATCGTTGCCGCCTACCAGAATTGGGATGTCAATCAGGATAACCCCCAATCAGCTAATTATGTGGCGCGGACGATCAAGGCGTTGCTCTATAGTCTGTTACCGTCTTATCCCGACGTTAAATACATCGTAATTGTGGGTGGGGATCAGGTTATCCCGCAACGCCGGATTGTGGATATGACGTTGGTATCCAACGAGCGGACTTATTACTATTACGATAACCCGATGCTGGCCGCGGCCGCGAAGTATCGCTACTACCTCACAGACGATTACTACGCCGCCAGCCTGCCCATTGCCGCCGATGGTCGCGAAATCTACATCCCGCAATATGGCCTGGGGCGTCTCGTTGAATCTCCCGGCGAAATCGCCACCATGATTGACACCTTCCTGTCTGCACCTGTCCTAGCGCCACAAAATGCCCTCGTCACCGGCTACGACTTCCTGGTAGACCAGGCCAATGAGGTCAACACGACCCTGACAGGGCAAGGCGTGCCCGTAGATACGCTGATTGACAACGCCTGGACTGCTCAAGATTTCCGCGACCTGGCCTTTGATGCCACCGCCTATGACCTGATCTCCCTCAACTCCCACTTCGATCACTTCCGCTTCTTCCCCAACGATCCCACCGATGTGATGGCCACGGAGTTCGACGAAACCAACAACTTCGACGGCCGACTCATCTTCTCCGTTGGGTGTCACGCCGGGCTAAACCTGTTCGATAACACCACCGTACTCGCCTTCACCGGAGCCGATTTTGCCCAGATATTTGCCCGACATGGCGCAACCTTCATTGGTAACACTGGCTTTGGTTATGGAGATGGTGATCTGTTAGCCTATTCTGAACGGCTCTTGCTCAACTTTACCGAAAATCTGGGCTACAACCCCGTTCCGGGTCAAAACAGTACCCTGCCCACCACAGGTGAGGCATTGATGTTAGCCAAACAACGTTACCTGAACAGTCTGGGCAACGGTGGTCTGACCGTCTATGATGAGAAAGTGTTGGCCGAATTGACCCTGTATGGTCTGCCTATGCTCAAGGTCAACATGCCCACCCAGACCAGCGTGGTCCCTGGGGGCGACTCAGTCTTCACCACAACGCCCCCCATCGCCATCAGTGGCCCATCAGGAGCCAATGCCTGGGAACAGAACCTGACCTTCACCTATACCCCTCACACCATCAGCGACCCGGTGCGGAACGGGACTTATTACACCGTCAATGGCGAAGAGAGTTTGCTGACCACTGGTAACCGGCCCATTCTGCCCCAGACCAGTGTGAACTTTAGCTCAGCCACAGAAATTGCTCGCGGGGTGCTGATGGAAGGTGGCTCCTTTACCGATAACTTCTACTTCGATCCGGTAATCACACAGATTATCACTCAGGAAGTCAGCCTAAGTGGCGAAGGGGTCTACCTGGCGCAAACCCTGTACCCCCTTAGCCCGGTTAGCATCAACCGCTTCCTGACGGTGGACGGTGTTGCCCAACAGCGTCTGGTGGTGATGCCAGCGCAGTTCCAATCTACCGATGTCACCCTGGCCTCAACGGGTATCTTGCGCCTGTACGACAATCTTGACCTGGTGGTTTACACCGCCTCCTTCACCGAGACGGACTTCATTTCACCTAATATCTGGGGCGTCCAGACGGTAGAAAATGCGGGAAACTTTGAATTCACCGTTGACCTGAGTGACAACGATAGTGGGGTCCACCGTGTTCTGGTTCTCTACCGTGATATGACAGCCAATAGTTGGACGGGCGTTGATCTCACCTACAATCCCAATAGCGGTCTCGCCACTGGTTCAGTCCCGGTCACTGGCGGCACCGTCGAATACTTTATCCAGGCCGTTGACCAGACAGGCAATGTCTCTCTCGTCCTGGATCATGGGGTTCCCTTCCGTGTCCTCTCTCCTGTGGCCGATACAGATAGTGACAGCATCAGTGATGCGTTTGACAACTGTCTATTGATAGCCAACAATGATCAGGCCGACTTCGATGGAGATGGTCTGGGTGATGCCTGTGACATCAACGCCGATAATGACCCGTTGGTGGATGTTTTTGATGCCTTCCTTCAGAACACCACTGAATGGTTTGACCTGGATAATGATGGGACAGGTGACAACGCGGACAGTGACGCGGACAACGACACGATTGCCGATGAGAATGACAACTGCGCTGTGGAGGCGAATCCGGATCAGGCGGATTTCGACAATGATGGTTTTGGGAATGTTTGTGATGTGGATGATGACAACGATACGATTCCGGATAGTGCTGATGCCTTCCCGTTTGATCCCTCACGGTGGTCAGACGTGGATGGGGATGGGGTAGATGATGCGGTTGACAATTGTGCCTTTGTGGCTAACCCCGATCAGGCTGATTCTAACAACAATGGGATTGGTGATGTTTGTGATAACACCACACCCATCAACCATCTGCCCGTATTAGCCCCTATTGGCGATCAGAGCACCGCGGCCGCGTCCCTCCTCACTTTCACCGCCCTTGCCACCGATATAGACACCCCCACCCAAATCCTGAGCTTCTACCTGACGGATGCGCCACTGGGGGCCACCATCACCACCGAAGGTCTCTTCACCTGGACACCCACCCTGGCCCAAGGCCCGGCCAGCTACCCCTTTGCCGTCTGCGTCACCGATGGGGTTGACCCGGTTTGTGAAACCATTACCATTACCGTGACCGTCAATACGGCCCCGGTCTTGAACCCCATCGGCAACCAGAGTGTGAATGAAGAGAGTAGTCTGGAGTTCGCGGCCGCGGCCGCGGATAACGACATACCAGCTAATACCTTAACCTTCGCCCTGGCTGGCGTCGTGCCCGTAGGAGCAACCATCACCTCAAACGGTGTTTTCACCTGGACACCCGCCGAAGGGCAAGGTCCCGATAGCTACCCCATCACCGTTCAGGTCTGCGACAATGGCATACCTATGTTATGCAGTGAAGAAACAATAACCGTCATGGTTTATGAGGTGAATATCGCCCCCGTGGCTAATCCTCAAACTGTCACCACAACAGAAAACACCCCCATCAACATTACCTTGAGTGGTAGTGATATGGATATTCCAGCCAATACCCTGACCTTCTCCGTTATGAACGGCCCCACAAATGGTACGCTGAGTGGCACTGCTCCCTACCTGGTCTACACACCAGCCACAGGCTACATAGGGAACGATAGCTTTACCTTCAGAATCAACGATGGCACGGCCAATTCACCCATAGTAACAGTCAATCTCATTGTCACAACAGCCCTCACCTGCAATGACTTACCCGTCACGATCATGGGAACCAATGCTTCCGAAATCATCCACGGCACCAACGGCAACGACGTAATCCTGGGGTTAGGAGGAAATGATCTCATTGATGGGGGTAATGGTAACGATGTCATCTGTGGGGGCAATGGCAATGATTTACTAGACGGCGGTAATGGGAGCGATACGCTGATTGGTAGTTACGGCAATGACTTCTTATACGGGGGTAATGGCAATGACACCCTGGACGGTGGTAGCGGCTCCGATCTACTGGGTGGGGGTAATGGGGACGACACCCTCATTGGTGGAGCAGGACTTGACATACTCGGTGGCGAGAATGGCAACGATACACTCGATGCCGGGGATGGTGACGATTTCCTTGATGGGGGCACCGGCAACGACATCATGACAGCAGGCCCAGGGGCGGACAAAATGTATGGGGAGAATGGCAATGACACCCTGGACGGTGGTGATGGCAATGACCTGATCATCGGAGCCAATGGCAACGACATCCTGATTGGTGGCCTGGGGGCTGATAAACTGTATGGTGAAAATGGCAATGACCAGTTCCATGCCAGTCAGGCCAATAGTTGTGCCAGCGATGGCGCGGTTGACATTGTTGACGGCGGTAGTGGCACGGATACAGCCAAAGGTGTTCTGGCTGGCCCAGACACTGTTACAGGCGTAGAAGTTAAAAACTGCTAAGGGTTCGTAAAAATATAACTTCCCGGTTTAGACCTGACAGGTATTCGGAAACCTGTCAGGTCTTGACGGAACTTAATCTTTTACAAGCCCGGAGGGTTCGCTCACAATTAGGCAACCGTTTGGTTCCCTCTCCCTGGGGAGAGAGTTAGGGGGAGGGTTGTATCGTTACAACTTTCGGAGGGCTGAACGGTTACACAATGAGATCGGGTGGCACGGTCAGGAGACCGGCTACCACAAATCGCCAACTTAAAAACAAACGAATACGAATCGTTTTGGGGCGCATTACCTGGAAACGCCAGAAGTTTCCAGGTGATGCGTTTCACCGGATTGCCTGACAAAAATGGAAACTGCAACTGATTACATCCCCATAGACCGCCGTCTGGCCCTGGCCGAAGGGCGCAATTTGCCGGAACGGACGCATGGCTCTGCCCTCTTTGCTGATATTTCTGGCTTTACCCCCCTCACCGAAATGTTGGCCCGGCAACTCGGCCCCCGACGGGGCGCAGAAGAGTTAACCCGGCAGTTAAATCGTGTGTATGATGCCCTGATCAATGATTTACACCGTTATGGGGGGAGTGTCATTGGCTTTAGTGGTGATGCCATAACTTGCTGGTTAGATGGCGATGATGGGCAAAAGGGCGCGGCCGCGGCCTTCGCCATGCAGACAGCCATGCAACAATTTACCCATATCCGTTTCGGCACAGAAACAGTTTCCCTCGCCCTCAAAATAGCCGTCGTTGTTGGCCCTGTGCGCCGGTTTGTCATTGGCGACCCCAACTACCTCCTTATGGATGTCCTCGCCGGGGCCACCCTCAGCCGCCTGGCCGGGGCCGAACATCAGGCCAACAAAGGCGACATCATCCTGGATGAACAAATCGCTACCACCCTGGGCAACAACGTACACATTCAAGAATGGCGCACCGATCATGAAAGTCATGAACAATATGCCGTAGTGACAGACCTTCAGGCAATCGTTCCTGAAAAACCCTGGCCGCCTCTCCCCCCCACCAGTCTACCCGACGATCAGGCCCGTGCTTGGTTATTGCCAACCGTTTACCGCCGTTTACAGGCGGCTAAGGGGGCATTCCTGGCCGAACTACGTTCATCCTCAGCCCTGTTTATGCGTTTTGGGGGCATTGATTACGACGATGACGAAGAAGCACCCCAAAAACTAGACACCTTCATCAAACAAGTAGAGAAAATATTAGCCCGTTACGAAGGCAGTTTGTTACAACTCACCATTGGCGATAAAGGGAGTTATCTCTACGCCTCAATGGGTGCCCCCATTGCCCACGAAGACAATGTTGACCGCAATTTACGTGTGGCCTGGGAATTACAAACCCTACCCGATCAATTACCTTTTATCGAACCAATGCAAATTGGTATCACCTATGGGCGCATGTATGCAGGTGCCTACGGGGGGCAAGCCCGGCGCACCTATGGCGTGTTAGGAGATGCCGTGAATCTCTCCGCCCGCCTGATGCAAGCCGCCAAACCCGGTCAAATCCTCGTCAGCGAATCAGCCTTCAGCAAAGCCAGTGACATCTTCCTATGGGAGACACTCCCAGCCATTCAGGTTAAGGGCAAAAGCGAACCCGTTGTACTCAACCGGTTGGTGGGCCTTAAAGCCAATCGCGCCCTGCAATCTCTGGATACTCTTTACCCCCACCCCCCCATTGGCCGAGAAGAAATTCTGACCCTCTTGAACAAAAAACTGGACGTGATGACGCAAGGCACTGGGCAAGTTATCCGGTTAGTCGGTGAAGCAGGGATGGGCAAAACTCATGTCATGGCCGAATTCAGTCGGATGGCTCGCACCAGAGGGTTTCGTCAGGCAATTGGCACCTGTCACAACCTCACCCGAAACAGCTTGTACCAACCCTGGCGCAATATTTTTTATGCCTTACTCGACCTGGATGATGCCAACGAAATCAACGCCCTCAGCCAATTAACAACTTATATCGAGCAGGTACACCCACAGTGGCAATTACGTTTACCGTTGTTAGGTGATTTACTCGGCTTGCCGATCCCTGACAATCCCACCACCACCGCTTTTACCAGTGATCTACGCCAAAAAGCCCTTTTCTCCCTGTGCGTGGAAATGCTCCAAACCTGGACCCAGGATAAACCCCTCATTCTGGTTCTAGAAAATTCCCATTGGATGGATGAAGCCTCGGAAGCGTTGACTCAGGTTGTGGCACACCAGGTATTAGGAACCTCGTCGTTGATGATCCTGCTTTTGCACCGACCAGAGTTAGTAGGCAGTTCCTTACATTTGCCCGAATTAATCCGGCTCCCCTATTTCACAGCCCTGGTATTGGATGAGATGCGTGACAACGACATGAACGCCTTCTTGACCCATCAATTAGGGCATCAGGCTTCCTCTCTACTTCTCGCCATCGTACAAACCCTTGCGCAGGGGAATCCATTTTTTGCTCACGAATTGGTAAATGCTATGCGCCAGGGCAAGAAAATCGTGTTTGAGGATGCTGAGTGGGAAATTGCCCCCGAATTGGTGCGACGATTACAAAGTGCCGGTTTTGTGACCCAAGTAGAAGGGAAATGGCGGTTGAAACCCAATGTAGATCTGTCTACCGTAAAATTGGGTTTGCCCGATTCCATTCATGACCTGGTTCTCGCCCATTTAGATCGCCTGCCAGAGAGCCATAAATTGACCTTAAAGGTCAGCAGTATTTTGGGTTATTACATTGATTTAGGGCTGGTTAGTGATGTACACCCAGAGAAGAAAGGTGTTGATCAGATTGAAGCGGAAGCGGCCTATATGGAGGCGGAAGAGGTTGTGCACCAGGAAACCCCAGAGCGGAAGATTTATGCCTTTCGGCAACAAACAACGCAAGAGGTGGCTTATCAAACTCTGCTCCATGCCCAACGACAACAACTCCATCGGGCGGTAGCCGAAACGTTGGTTGAACAACAACCAGAGGCAACGGTAGCCATTGCACATCATGCGTTTCTGGCCGAGTTATGGCCGGTAGCGCTTGCCTATAACTTGTTGGCGGGTGAACGGGCCAAGAAGTTATATGCCAACCAGCAGGCGATTGCTTTTATGCAGAAGGCGTTACAAAGTGCCCAAACCTTGCCTGATATAGAGACGGCTGAACCGTTAAAACAGATTCATTTGGCATTGGGCGAGTTATTGATAACGACGGGGCAATATGATACGGCGCATCAACATCTGGGCGTGGCGTTAGCATTGGCTCAGGCGCAACAAGATTGGGAGGCCGAGGCTACTTGTTACCGTTGGTATGGGCGTTCACACGAGCGGCGTGGGGAATACAGTCTGGCTTTAAGTTGGCTAAATAAGGGGTCGGCGATTCTGCATGGGCATGTTTCTAGCCAAGAGGCGGAAATATTGCTCATTGCGGGGTTGGTCAATTATCGTTTGGGGCATTTTGATGAGGCTTTGCAGTTATGTCAGAAGAGCCTGGTTGTGGGTGAGGTTTTAGATGATGCCGCCATTCGTGCTCGTACTTATAACTTGATGGGCATTGTGGAATTGCGCCAGGATAGCAAAGTGGCTATTGAGCGGTTTCAGCAATCGTTGGCGCAATATGAACAGTTACAGAATATCTATGGGCAAGCTATTTCTCACAATCTCATTGCCAATGGACAATTTGCTCAGGGGCAGTGGATAAACGCGGAGGCTCATTATCGTCGCTCGTTGGATTTATTTACCCAGATTGGTGAGCTTTATAGTCAGGTGTTGGGGAACAATAATCTGGGGGGCATTGCCCTGAAGCAGGGGCGGTTGGATGCGGCTCTGGGGTATTATCAGCGGGCGATACGGGTGTTGGAGCAAACGGGTGGATCGTTGTGGGTTTTGGGGGCGCTTCATCTGAATATGGGGCATGTTCATATTCGTATGCATGGGCTAGACAAGGCCGCGAGTGAACTAAAATTGGCGCAGGCTTATTTTGAGCAGGTGCAGTTGCGGGATTTGTTACCGGAGTTGTATGGTTTGTTGGCGGAGTTGGCGTGGTTGCAAGGGGATCTGGCCGCGGCCGCGAACCAGGGCCAACAAGCCGTAGACCTGGCGCGAGAACTTTCTATGCCCCGTGAAGAAGGGCATAACTTGCGAGTTCTGGGGGAAATTACCCGCGCCAGGGCACAGTTAGCGCAGGCAGAACAGCTTTTTCAGGAAAGTTATACGATACTCCACCAGGCGGGTGATGAGTATGAAAGTGGGCGCACTCAGCTTTCATTGGCCCAGTTGTATGGCGCTCAACAAAAATATGAACAAGCTGAAGCATTGTTGGCGTTATGTGAGCCTGTTTTTGAACGGCTGGACGCTCAGTTAGATCTGGCTTTGGTACAGTCAATCCGGCAATCGCTCATACCATAACCCTGCTCAAACGAAGAGAGAGATATGAGTTTTCAATCATTCTTTAATTACCCTTCACATTCTACGAGTAATCAGCCCGAGGATTTGCTCTTTTTGCCCTTTTGGAACGAAACCCAGTGGGGCAAACTGCTTGGCTACACGGCCAATCTCCGCTTTCGTCTTGGTGATACCATCATCAAATTAGGTGATACGGATAGCGCTATTTACATCATTACGGAGGGGCAGGTGGAAATCCTGGTACCGTACCAGGGAGGGCAACAGGTACGGCGCACACAACTCCGGGAGGCGGGTTCAGTTATTGGCGAACAGGCGTTTATTGACGGTAAACCCCGTTCTGCCACGGTGCGTGCAGTCGCTGATGGCTCAATGGTACGCCTTAATCGTAATGCGTTTGAAGTATTTGCCGCCCGCGAACCTGAATTAGCCCGTGATGTTTTATTCGATTTAGCACGTCTTCTCTCGATTAAACTCCGTCAAGCTAATCAGTTTATCTCCAATTGGGTTAAATGAGATTGGTATATTGGTATATTGGTATATTGGTGTATTAGTGTATTGGTTGATGATAAATTGGTGCATTGGCGTACTGAATAATAACCAATACACCCATACACTAATCCACTAATCCACCAATCCCCCCCCCCTTGCCTATGGAATCTTTGCCTGTTTTTCCTAACTATTTGCAATTGCGTGAACGGTCGCGGGTGTCGCCTAAGGTGTGGCAGGTGACACGAACCGGGAGTGTGGTGGTGGCTTTGGCGCTGGTGGTGACGTTGTGGGTGGAACCAGCGTTGGGGTTGAAGTTGTTTTGGGGGGTGCTGGTTCCGGTGTTGCCGGTGTTATTTCTGGTAGCCCCTGGTCTATGGCGAAATATATGCCCGCTCGCGGCCGCAAACCAGACGCCACGCCTCTTCAAATTTACCCGCGCCCTCACCCTACCAGCCTGGATGCAGGAGTATAGCTACGTCATCGGTATCAGCCTGTTTTTTGTGCTGGCCTCCAGCCGCAAATGGTTGTTTAACCAGAGTGGCCCCGCTACCGCCCTACTGATCATGGGCCTGATCGCGGCCGCGTTCTTAGGGGGCATCTTCTTCAAAGGCAAAAGTGGCTGGTGTAGTAGCATCTGCCCTTTACTCCCCGTGCAACGGATGTACAACCAGACCCCATTCATCCTCATCGGCAACGCACATTGTGCGCCGTGTGTTGGTTGCACCAAAAACTGTTACGACTTTAACCCCGGTGTGGCAAACCTGGCCGATATGTACGACAACGATCGGTACTACACAGGCTACCGCCAATTCTTCATCGGCGCCTTCCCCGGCTTTATCCTGGCCTTTTTTCTCACACCCAACCCACCAGAAATTTCGATTTTTGCGTTGTACCTGGCCTTTTTCAGCTATATGGCCGTCAGTTTGGGGTCGTTTTTGACCCTACGAACCTTTGTGAAGGTAACGGATACAAAACTGATTACGCTGTACGGCGCGGCCGCGCTCAACCTCTTCTACTGGTTTGTCATCCCGGTCTGGCTCAACAACGTATTTGGTTCGGCCCCACTGATGGTTATCTGGCCGGTGCGGGTATTCCTGCTGGGCATCACCCTGGCCTGGATTGTGCAAACCTACCGCAAAGAACCTAAGTTTGTGGCCCAGTTAATGCCCCATCAAGAGACAAAAGTATCGGGCGCGGCCGCACGTGCCCTTAAACAGGCCATCAGCCAGGAAGGCCGTCATGAGGTCACTTACCTGCCCGACGAGCTACGCCTCATGGTCGAAGAAGGGCGCACCCTTCTCGAAACCGCCGAACAAAACGATTTACGTATCGAGCCGGGTTGTCGCATGGGGGTTTGTGGTGCCGATCCCATCGTCATTGTGCAAGGCATGGATAACCTCTCCCATCAGCGCGATGATGAACACTCTACCCTGGATAGATTGGGTTTAGCCAATGGCAATGTACGGCTGGCCTGCATGGCCCGCGTCAATGGGCCTGTCTCTTTTTCTCTGGATTTATCTCTGGTCAAACAAGTCAATGCCGAATTAACGACCCAACAGTTTGATGAAAACATCCGGCAGGTGGTTATTGTGGGCAATGGTATTGCCGGTGTCACCGCCGCCGACCATATTCGTCGCCGCCACCCGGCCTGTGAGATTCACCTCATCGGCAAGGAAAGCCATCATCTGTATAACCGAATGGCTATCACCCGTCTCATTTATGGACGTTCCGCCATGAATGGGCTGTATCTACAACCCGATCAATGGTACGAAGAGAAAAAGATTACTCCCTGGCTCAATACGATGGTCTCTAAGGTGGATAGGAGTACCCGGCAGGTAAAACTGGCAACCGGGGAAACCCTGCCCTACGACCGGCTCATTCTGGCGACCGGGAGCCGTAGTTTTGTGCCTACACTTCCTGGTTTTGGCCTGCCGGGAACCTATGTCTTGCGCGAAGCGGAAGATGCGATGCAGATTCGGGCGTTTGTGCAAAAACACCAGACACAGCACGCCGTGGTGGCTGGAGGTGGCCTGTTAGGGTTAGAAGCCGCTTATGCCCTGTACAAATTAGGGTTGAAAGTGACTGTGTTAGAACGAGGCCCGTGGCTATTGCGGCGACAGTTGGATGAACGCGGGGCCGACTTTTTGCACCAATATTTGTTGGGGTTAGGGTTGGATATTGTGTTTGAAGCCGAGTGCGCGGCCGCGAACGGCACCGACCGCCTGGAACAAATCACGCTTAAAGATGGCCGTACCCTCAATAGTGATTTGTTACTCATTTGTGTGGGTATCAGTCCTAACATAGAACTGGCCCAAACGCTAGGCCTCACAACCAAACGCGGCATTGTGGTAGATGATGGGATGCACACCGATGATCCCGACATTTTTGCCGTGGGTGATGCCTGCGAACATCAAGGGCAAGTGCCGGGGTTATGGCCCGTGGCTGTAGAGCAAGCCAAAATCGCCGCCATCAATGCCGTCGGCGGAAATGAATGTTACACAGGCACAATTCCCGTCACTCATCTGAAAGTGGTAGGAGTAGAATTGACATCCATTGGACAAATTGAAGCAAATTCCCCAGAGGATGTGACGATTGTGCAAGAAGATGTAGAATTGCACCATTATCGCAAACTCGTCATTGTCAAAGGTAAGGCAGTAGGGGCGATTCTTCTCGGTTATCCTTTGGATGCCTCAGTTGTCACCACAATTATTAAGGATGGGGTTGACATCGCACCTTATCTCGAAACACTGCAAGCCGGTCAGTGGGATCAATTACATCATCTGGGCATATCTTCTCAATAAAGTGTGGTGACGTTGGTTGAACTTGTCGCAACCAACCCCCTTCGTCAGATTCAGGCTACGTTTCCCCCGAAATATTGAGAAGTCACGTCTGGGCGGACAATAGAAGTAACAGTAGATAGTGGGCAATTGTCTTGACAATTGTCTTTTTGTCGTTATAAAGTCATCATTGTTTATTGTCCTTTCTCCACATTCCCAACCATCCCCCTTCGGCCATTTACAAGGTCAAAAAACGTATGTCTCAACCTGATTATGCCCAAGCGATTGCCCATGCGTTGTATCTGTTAGAAACGGCTTTAGCCCCACATCTTACCTATCATAGTTATTGGCATACCCAAGGGGATGTAATGCCCGGGGCGGTGCGGCTGGCGCAGATGAGTGGGATTAATGATGGTGAGATAAGTTTGTTGGAGGTCGCGGCCGCATACCATGACATCGGTTTTCTCTTCACAATTGAAGAACATGAAATGGTAGGGGCCAGTCTGGCGGCGCAGGTTTTGCCAGACTATGGGTTTAGCTGGCCTGAGATTGAGCGCATCATCAACGTGATTCTCGCCACCCGTTTACCCCAATCCCCCGGCGACTTGCTGGAACAATGTATTGCCGATGCCGATCTGGACGCTTTGGGGCGTGAAGATTTTCTGGAACGTAGTGAGGCTTTGCGTCTGGAGACAGCCGCCCTGGGCCAGGAATTTGATCTGATTACCTGGGACAAGCGGCAATTACCATTTTTAGAAGGGCACAGCTATTTCACTGCGGCCGCACGTACCTTACGTGAGGCCAATAAACAAAAGCACATCTCTCTGCTTAAAGCCAGAATTTCTGAGGGCATCCCTTCTTAATCACCTTACCTTCTCCCTCACAGGTAATGGAATCCCCCCCACCCCTAACCCCGCCTCTGGGGGTAGGGTTTGGCTCATTTAACCATCGCTTCCAGAGAGACAGCGCCGGGTTTTTAAAGGATTTAGCATGATCACCATCGAAAAAGTCGCCTTTCTGCGCACCGTACCCCTATTTGCCAGCATTCCTGATTATGTACTGGCCTCAGTGGCCCAAATTGCCGAGGAAGTAGAATTACCTGCCGGGGAAATGTTTATCCGTGAAGGGGATGTGGAAGATTGTATGTACCTGGTTGTTGCGGGGCAGGTACGAGTGCACCGGCAAGAGAAAACAATCATCACCCTGGGGGCTGGCAAAAGCGTGGGCGAACTGGCCGTATTGGATCCAGAACCGCGCGCGGCCGCGGTTTCCACCCTCGAACCGACCCACTTATTCCGTATCGCCAAACCCCCATTCGATGAAGTCATGGCCGACCGCCCCGAAATTGCCCAGGGCGTCATCCGCGCTTTATGTGAACGCGTGCGCGAACAAGGCCGACTGATGACCCAAAGAAAGGGCGAATAAGACGCCCTTCCCCCTTCCCCATTCACCATTCCCCACTCACCATTCCCCACTCCCCATTCACCATTCACCATTCACCATTCACCATTCACCATTCACCATTCACCATTCCCCATTCCCCATTGCCTATGACCACCTTCACCCCACTCCTTCCCGATATTGGTCAGCCTGTGCGCACCCGTTTGGTGCTATTAATTGGGCAAGCGTTTGCCCTGGGACTGACTCTGGCCTTCCTGATTGTCATTGGTAATGCACTTTTTTTGTCTGACTACGGCGCGGCCGCGTTGCCCTACACCTACATAACCGTCGCCATTACCGGAACACTCCTCGCCTATGGTTTTGCCGCCTTACAAAGCCACTATACCATCTCCCAACTCACCATCACCACCATCACCGGACTGGTAATCTTTTATCTACTCTGCTGGCTGGGATTAACTGCCATCCCTGTGCGCGGCATCTCCTTCGCTCTGGTCGTCTCCTTTAGCCTATTGTTACAACTGGGATTTGTTTTCCTGGGGGGGCAAGCCGGACGATTATTCGATGTGCGCCAGATTCGGCAACTTTTCTCCTTTATTGTGGCCGGGTTTGTGATGGGATTTATTGTGGGAGCGTTAATTGTGCCCCCCCTGGTAATGTGGTTGGGCAGTACCGCCAACGCCTCCATTGGGCTGGTAGGCACATCATTACTCTGGCTCATTCTGTTAATCATCACCAGCAACCGTTATCAGCGAGAACTGAGTCAAATACAGGATCGCGGCCGCGCTCCATCCCGGCAATCTCTACCCCAGCTCCTAAAAAATCGCTTTGTCCTTTTCATTTTCCTCTACCAGATGCTGGCTATCACCGTCAACCAACTCACCGACTTCATCATGATGACTCAGGTGGGAGCACGGTTCACAACCAGCGAAAGCACGGCTCAATTTTTCAGCCGCTTTACCGCCATCCTCAATGGCACCGATCTCCTCTTCACCACCCTTATCGCCGGTTTTTTTCTCAGCCGGTTTGGACTAAATGCCGGTCTGTTAGCGAATCCCATCGTAACCACTCTCATTCTCCTGGCGATGGGCCTCAGCTACATTATTCTGGGGCCATCCAGTACCCTCTTCTTTCTCCTGGCCGTAGGCATCCGCATTACACTTATCACCCTCACCGATGGGACCACCCGAACCTCTACCAACACCACCTATCAGGCCTTGTCCGCCCAAGATCGTAGCCCCGCCCAGGCAGGTGTCGAGGGAATCGGTGGCCCGGTGGCCCTGGGCATTACCGGGGTATTATTGCTCATTTTCAACAGAATAGAGGGGCTTAACAGTGCCCACCTCATCTTCCTGACTCTGGCATTGGCCGGGGGCTGGGCAATCATGGGGTTCATGGTCTATCGCCAATACGCCAGCACCCTGCTCAATACCTTGCGTCGCCGTGCCCTGGGCGAGGTTGAGCTATCTCTGGCCGATAGCTCCAGCATGGCGGTTGTCGAGCGGCTGGTGAAAAGTGAACGCCTCTCTGATATCCAGTTAGCTCTGGACGTGCTTGACCAATCGGATCGTCCGGCATTGGAACGGTGCCTGATGCGTCTGTTGAACCATACCGAAGAAGTGGTTCAGATAGAAGCATTGCGTCGCCTGGAAATCCGCCCCATCCCGATTGCCCGGTCGCTTATTGAATCACGTTGGCAAACACCTACCACATCAGCCGAGGTAAAAGGAGTTGCTCTGCGGGTTTTGTGTGCCTATGAGGGGGGAGAAGCCGTCGAGTGGGTTGCGCCTCTTATGGATGCCCCCACGCCGGAGATTCGTTTTAATGCCCTGGTGGGTTTACTGCGTTATGGAGGTATTGCCGGAGCGCTGTTAGCCGGGGAGCGGCTGATGACGTTGACTCATTCACCGCTGATGCAGGAACGTATGTTTGCCGCTCAGGTGATGGAAGCGGTGGGACAGATTAATTTTTATCAGCCGCTTTTGGCGTTGCTAGAAGATAAAGAACCCCAGGTGCGGCAAGCGGCTTTACTCGCGGCCGCGCACTGTCCTCATATCCATTTATTGCCCCTGGTAACTCAGGGTTTGAACGAACCAAACACCCGGTCTGCGGCCGCGACCGCCCTTCTCGCTTATGGTACGGCTGTATTACCCCTGGTAGAACAGGCTTTGCAGGGAACAACACCCCTGGGTTCACGGCAACTCATCCGCCTGGTGCGCGTCTGTGGACAGATAAAAGGGGAATCCACGATCAACCTGCTTAAACAATTCCTCAACCATCCTGATCGGGAAATACGAGGCCAGATTCTCATCGCCTTGAACCAATGCGCTTATCACGCCACCCCTGAAGATATACCCCTGGTGCTAAAAACAATGCACCTCGAAGCCACCCAAGCCGCCTATGCCCTCACCGTGCAACAAGAAATGGGGAATGAGGAAGCCTTTGCCCCCTTGCAACGTGCGCTCGATGAAGAATGGCGCCACGCCCAACAGCACCTGTTTTATCTGCTGGCCTGCCTGTATGATAGTCGGGCACTGCTCCGTGCCGGGGAGCAACTGGGCCGTGGGAGTGAGGGGGAAAAGGCGTTGGCGCTGGAATTGTTGGATGTCACCTTAAATTCAGAGCAGAAAGGCATTCTCTTTCCCCTGGTGCGGCCGCAACTCAGCCTCCATCAGCGGCAACAACAACTCACCCAGCGGTTCCCCATCTCCTCACAAAACCGCGAAACCCGGTTACATGAATTGATAATGGGCGCAGAAACTAACCCGGTATTACCCTGGACACGTGCCTGTGCCGTGTACGCGGCCGCGTTAGCCACCCTCCCCTCTCTCATCCCCCCCATTCAACACGCCCAAACATCCCCCGATACCACCCTTCAGGAAACCACCGCCTGGGCCTTAACCCAACTCACCGCCTGACCGATTTATTAGGGTGATTGCCTACTCCCAAAAATAAACCGGGTCTTCGGGATTTCAGGGGGTTGACCCCAACTGTAGGGGCAACCCTCATTTAGCCCCACCCCGCAAATTCCGAAAGAACCAATAAACCCATCCCCCTCATAATCCCTGGTGGAGAAGGGAGAAAAAGCAATTGGAGTCATTTTTCGCAGGCATTTGCCCGCGAAAAACAACCCTTAAAAAGTACGCCTCCCCAGGGTTGGGGTTGGGGGAAGCCCAAGTAGGCAATTGCCCTATTTCCAAAATCAGAACATTTGTTTTTATATTATCGTTATGCTAAAATGTGTAACCAATCAGTTACGCATCATGAGATGAGATGTTTTCCAGGCCATTGCGGATCCGGGAATTTGAAGCCCCCCCGTGAGCTTGTTTTTAAAGCCATCACTACCCCAGAATTGTATACTCAATGGCTTGGCCCACGAAAATACATCATAACGCTAGAGATAGTTGAACCCCGCAAAGGCGGCTCCTGGCGCTACACCCATGGCGATCCTGATGGTAACGTCTATACCTTTAACTGCGTCTTCCATGAAGTCACACTCCCCGAGAAAATAATTCAAACCCTGACAACATTGCACTTCTGCGAAAATGTAGGGCGATTTGGTAAATCGCCTGGTGGACAATTTACCAAATTGTCCTACAGATTTTCATTCCACCTGGTGCGCTGTAGGCCCATGGGGAACTTCTGCGAAAATATAGGGGCGGCCCTGTGCCTGCCCCGCCAGAGGGACAACCCTTTGAAACCCAAAAGAACCCAAAACAAGGAGCGTATAATGCAAAAGATTACCCCATTCCTGTGGTTTGATAACCAGGCCGAAGAGGCAATGAATTTCTACACCACCATCTTCCCCAATTCAAAAATCAGCCACATCAGCCGCTACGGCGAAAACGAAGCCCTCATGACCGCCACCTTTGAACTCAACGGCCAGGAATTCATGGTCTTAAATGGTGGCCCCCATTTCCATTTCACTGAAGCCATTTCCTTTTTTGTCAACTGCGATACGCAAGAAGAAGTAGATTACTTCTGGGCCAAATTAACCGAGGGTGGCGAAGAATCCCAGTGTGGCTGGCTCAAAGACAAATATGGTCTCTCCTGGCAAATTATCCCCACCGCTTTGAGCGAGTTACTCAGCGACCCAGACGCGGAAAAAGCCCGACGAGTTATGGATGCCATGCTACAAATGCAAAAAATAGATGTGAATATCCTACGGCAAGCATAAGGTGTCCGCCAGTAACTGACCCTCACCCCCAGCCTTTCTCCCGAAAAAAGAGAGGGGAGTTGGTTCCCTCCACGGCTTTTCCAACGTTAATTGGATATGTCGCCAATTGGAAACGCTCATCCCCCTAACCCCCCGGCATGGAGGAACCTGTTTGTGGCGTTTTTTGAGGGCGTACGCCCTCAAAAAACGCCACTTTATCAAATGCCCCGCCCAGGGCAACCACAAGGATTACCCCTACAGATGGTGTCAACCCCCTGAAATTCTGAAGACCCGGAGAAATTACGATGACCGTCAGCCAAGATTCTAATTGGCAAATCGCCCAACGGACGATTTACTTGTTCATTAAATGATTAATCGGATAATGAGTTGATTCGCCCCTCCCCCGGCGATTTCCGGCGGGAAGGGGAAACACCAGGCGTGCGGGTTATCGAGCGCGGCCGCGCTCGATAACCCACACAGAAGAAAGTTCCCCGCCCCTGGGGGCGGGGTTAGGGGTGGGGGAAACCCTATTACCTGACTATTTTTTTAAACAACAACCAAATCGTCCTACAAATTTTCATTCCTCTTGGTGAGTGCCCCACTCATGGGGAGCTTAAAGGAGAATCCATGCTTCAAGAATACATTGAAATTCGCGGTGCTCGTGAAAACAACCTCAAAAACGTATCACTGCGGATTCCTAAACGCAAAATCACCATTTTTACCGGTGTATCCGGTTCTGGTAAATCATCCATTGTGTTCGACACCATTGCCACCGAGGCACAACGTCTACTGAACGAAAACTTCAGCATGTTCGTGCGCAATTTCTTGCCACGTTATGCCCAGCCGGAAGCCGATGCCATTGAGAATCTGAGTATGGCGATTGTGGTGGACCAGAAACGTCTGGGGGGTGGTTCACACTCAACGATGGGTACCATCACAGATATTTACACCGTCCTCCGGATGCTATTCTCGCGCATTGGTCAGCCTCATGTAGGCAATTACAACCTCTTTTCCTTTAACGACCCACAGGGCATGTGCCCGGAATGCAACGGTTTAGGGCGCAAAATTGGTGTGGATATGGAGCGATTTTTGGATCCGAGCAAATCGCTCAACGAGGGCGCAATCCGGTATTCGGAGTATGGGGTGGGGAGTTGGGATTGGACGATTTGTACCAACTCTGGATTGTTCGACAATGACAAGAAATTAGAGGATTACACGGAAGAAGAGATGGACCTTTTGCTCCATAGTAAGCCATATAAGGTAAAAACCGACGTTGCTGGTAAACCTTTCAACCTTACCTTTGAGGGTGTGGTAGATAAGTTTAGCCGTAAGTACATCACGCGGGATCTGAAAACGATGTCTGAACGGACGCAAAAGGCGGTGGAACCTTTTTTAACTCTGGGACCTTGTACGCTTTGCAGAGGGGCACGCCTGAGTCAGTTGGCGTTGCAGTGCAAAATTAATGGTCACAATATTGCGGAACTATCGGCAATGGAAGTGAGTGCGTTAATTGAGGTTATTAAAGAGATAAAAGACCCGGTCGCGGCCGCGACGGTTAAAACCCTTACGGAACGGCTACAACACCTGGTAGACATCGGCCTCGAATATCTCAGCCTTGATCGGCCCACGGATACCCTTTCCGGTGGTGAATCCCAGCGCGTCAAAATCGTTAAACACCTCAGTAGTAGCCTGATGGATGTGATGTATATCTTTGACGAACCCAGTGTGGGATTACACCCCCGCGATGTCCACCGCATGAACGAATTGCTCCAGAAACTCCGGGATAAGGGCAACACTGTACTGGTGGTTGAACATGATCCAGATGTCATCAAGGTGGCGGATCACGTTGTGGATGTTGGCCCCTATGCGGGCAGTGGCGGGGGCACCATTGTCTACGAAGGCAATTACACAGGTTTACTCCAGGCAAAAACCCTGACCGGACAGCATATCAAACAATCACTCCCCCTCAAGGCCAGTTTCCGTTCGGCCAGAGGCACGCTCCCTGTTGTTCATGCCCGCATAAACAACCTGCAAGATGTCAGTGTAGATATTCCCCAAGGCGTACTCACCGTCGTTACGGGCGTAGCTGGTTCGGGCAAAAGTTCCCTCATCAATCAGGTTTTTCTGCACCAACACCCCGAAACCATCGTGATTGACCAATCAGCCGTGGGCGTCTCCACCCGGTCCAACCCGGCCACATACACCGGTATCATGGACGATGTTCGTAAAGCCTTCGCCAAAACCAATAATGTCAGCGCCTCCCTTTTTAGCTTCAACTCCGAGGGAGCCTGCGAAAATTGCCAGGGCCTGGGTATCCTCTACACCGATCTGGCCTTCATGAGTGGCGTCAAAATTCCCTGCGAAACCTGTGCAGGCAAACGTTTCAAGGATGAAGTGCTGACGTACAAACTGAAGGGCAAATCTATCACCGACATCCTGGCGATGACCGTGCAACAGGCCCTTGGCTTTTTTGAACTCAAAGAAGTTGTCCGCAAATTGCAAGCAATGAGCGATGTGGGTTTGGATTATCTGACTCTGGGCCAACCTTTGAGCACCCTTTCCGGCGGTGAATGCCAGCGCATCAAACTCGCCAGCGAATTGCACAAAAAAGGCAGTATTTATATGATGGACGAGCCGACAACCGGCCTACATATGTCTGATATTGAACATCTGCTGGTTGTGATAAACCGTCTGGTGGATACCGGAAATACGGTTATTGTTATCGAACACAATCTGAGCGTCATCAAAAATGCCGATTGGATCATTGATATGGGACCTGAAGGGGGGAGTAAGGGCGGCCGCGTCATGTTTGAAGGAACACCAAGACAGCTTCTAGACGCAAAACATTCCCTCACCAGCACATATTTGGCCTCGCAGGCCCTCATCTTGGGGTAGGGGCTTGCTCGCAAATACAGCAATTCTGGCTTGGTTCAAAAGTGGGCCAAGGATGCGTACCCCACGAAATCCTGAAGACCCTGTACCCATAGGTCGTTATCAGTTTTTACCATCAAAACCGGTAAAAAAGGGCGTGTACCTTCCTGTGGGGTGTACTGTTTATACCGATTTTGATTTTCAAAACGCATTACGACCGGGCGGGTCTGGTGGATAAATATATATGACTGAGTCTACTGCAAAAAGCCCGGTTTCTGACTAATTTAACCGTCGCTTCCAGAAAAAAAGAAACCGGGCTTTTAACTGTTTTGACCTTTTTTCAGTAGACTCATGACTGAACGCTTACAACCGTCCACTGGACGATTTACAGAATTGTCTAACAAGTTTGTAACGTTGACCTGAACCATGCCCTCATTCCTAACTGAACATGACATCCAGACACGCCGTCTTTATGACAAACGAAGGATTGGAGATAAACCATGAAAGCAACATTCACAACAACTGTTTTGAAAGATGATAAAGTGAACGCCACTGGTCTGCGGATACCAGTGGAAACGATGACTGCACTGGGAGCGGGTAAAAAGCCTAAAGTGAAGATAACTCTGAATGGGTACACCTATCGTAGTACCGTTGCGGCTTATGGCGATGTCTACATGCTACCTTTGAGCGCGGAGCATCGGGTAGCCGCAGGGGTACAGGCGGGTGATGTGGTAGAGGTCACGATTGAATTAGACCTGGAGCCGCGTATTGTGGTTGTTCCCGATGATCTCGCGGCCGCGCTGGCAGAAAAACCAGGGGCCAGTTATGCTTTTGCGGCCCTAAACCATTCCACTCGTAAAGAGCATGTCCGGCAGGTTGAGTCAGCCAAAGCCCAAGAAACGCGTCAGCGACGGATTGCGGCCATCGTCGTCAAACTGTAAGCGTTCAGTTTTGAGGCTATGTTGTAAAAACCAGGTGTACAACTCGGAATTGTTGTAGGTTTCAGTCCAGGAGTCGTGATCGGCATCCGGGTAGATGGTTAATTGAGCCTTTCCCCCGACGGCTGTAAGCGTATTGATCAACAGTTGCGATGCTTCGAGGGGGACAACCGGGTCTAGTGCGCCATGAAACGCCCAAACGGGTACATTTTTTAATCGTTCGACTCGTTGGGGGAAACCGTGGAACCAGTAGCCACCACCACAGATGGGGGCAATGGCGGCGAACCGCTGGGGCCATTTTGTGCCTAGATACCAGGTTCCATATCCCCCCATGCTCAGCCCGGTGAGGTAGAGACGGTGGGGATCAATGGGGTACGCGGCCGCGCACTCATCCAGTAACACATCTAGTGCATCCGCCAGCTCGGGCCACCAGGTTTGCCAGGGACATTGGGGGGCGATGACGATAAAGGGGAAATCCGGGTGGTCAGCGAGGTAGCGGGGGAGTCCCTGCGTCATCACCACGTCCGAATTATCACCCGATTCACCAAAGCCATGCAGAAACAAAATCGTGGGCCACAATTCGCCCGGTTTATCGGCCATTTGTGGTGGCAGATGGAGTAAGTAGTTGAGTTTTACCGTTTTGGTAATGTGGAGAGTGGGGGAGTAGGGTTTCATGGTTTTGGGGAGGTGTATTGGTTATTGGTGTATTGGTCTATTGATGCACTTACACCAATATACTAATAACTAATAACCAACAACCTGATTCATATATCGTCTAATCTGCGCGACGCGTTCACTGCGGCCGCGAACTTCATTTGATTTTAGTTGTAATTCAATCGGTGGCACCAAAATTGTTTCTCCTTGCCAGCTTATGGGTTCCAGGTGTGCCTGGGCATAAGGGCCAAAATCGGCTGGGCCGTGGCCATCAACCCATTCTTCCGGTTCAAAAGCTACGTCAATGCGATAGTTGTAATTGACGACGCCAAACCCTTTGACGACCCAACCGCTCACATGATGAAACGGCTCGACGATATAAGGAGCAACAATCTGGCGAATGGCTTCAATTTCGCTCTTGAAGGTCATCACATCCAGGTCATGGGGTTTGACCGCCAGCCCCCGCACATACAAGGCCCCACTGCCGGTGAGCCACCAGCGGATATTCTGTTTTTTGAATTCGGTAATGATCCAGTGTAAAGCTACATCCAGGTGGGGCAGAGTACGCCTTTCCTGGTCTATCTCATCGAGTAGATAAACGTTGTAATTTATTTCCATTTGGGCCAGATCATGCGGGAACATCAAACAATCTTTAGGGTATCCCTTAAGGTAGCAACCATCCTGGAGGGTGTAATACATCCCTTGAAGGATTTCATCACTGACATCATTTTTTTCTAAAACCGTATATTCAATTGTTCCTGGAGTTGCGGCAATGGAAACTTTCATACCATTATTATATCCTGCCAAAGGGCATAATCTGATATTTTCCCAGAGAGTGGTGGTTCCTGGAGTTTAGAGCGAGAGGAGAGAGCGAGAGGGAATTACTCTGGAAAACCCTCTAGCTCTAGCTCTAGCTCTAGCTCTGAACTCTAAACTCAACTGGTTCAGGTCATGCAATAATCGCCACACGCCTGATCATCATGAAGGGAATGGGGCCATGGATTTGTGCTCGGTCTCATGATCGGTTTGTCCGAGGCGGCCCCCACCCCTAACCCCGCCCCCAGGGGCGGGGAACTATTTCTGGTGCGGTTTGGCGGGCGGATGCCCGCCAAACCGCACCATTGGTTTCCCCCCTTTCCTTTGGGAAGGGGTAGGGGGATGGGTCTTCTGCCCAGGCTTACTCAGCAGTTGCCACCAACAAAATGTCATTTTATGACCGTGGTAAGTATATCTGCGAATAGCTGGATTGTTAGATAGCCCGCATGCGGTTGTTTTTGGCGTTATGTTCAACTTCGACCAGGCCGAGAGCTTCCATGAGGGGGGGGATGTACATGCCAAAGCGGCCGCGTAATCCCTTTTTTAGCCCATACCAGCCACCAACCGGGTTATCTGGTGAGCGACCCCACGCTTCAACCGTATTTGCGGCCGCGGCCTTTTGCTCATCGGCACTTCCCAGCAACATCCAGTCCCCATGTGCTTTCAACATCGCATGTAAATCCTCTAGACAGCGCAGATCATAACGGAGTTCCGTTTTGCCCACCATGCAAACAATAGCCGGTGGATTCAATGTCTCATCCTTATACATCAGGTATTCCGAAGAGCCGCTAGGCGTCTTCAACTGCCAGGGGCGTTCACGGGTTCCATCACCTTGTACTTGTTCACCACTCATTTTTTGCTCCTTTTGGGGTTACGGTGGGCAACGTGGTAGGGGACTGTATAGTAAAATCATAGCCGGACCAAAGGGGACGGTCAATGGGGAACTGATTTCTGAAGTTCTGGGCATACCCATCAATTTTACGGGTACAGGGCAACAGGGTCGGGATGCCATCTACACACTGCCCATGCCCGGTTTTTAGACCACCCGTTCAGGTTGATTAGTGACAAATGTCAGGTGTAAGAGGGGAGATCAAACATCGCCAGATGTGCTCTTTTGGCGTAGTATACTGTCGGGTCCATTGAGCCGCGTTTTATCACGCAACACGTTACGATTCACCCTTGCGGGAGATTAAACCAATTTTGTTATTCCACGTGCACCTGAAGTTTAGAACTTGAGGAGAGAACGAGAGGTAATTACTCTAGCTCCAAACTCTAAACCCCAGGGGCATACCTCATCGAAAATTGGTTTGATCTCGGATTATCACCTGAACCGTTGACGCAACACAATCGAGGAGATGAATATGCAAATTCCTGAGTATGTGACCAATACAAAATTACGCGATTGGGTACAGGAGATGGTGGCGTTATGTCAACCAGATAGTGTTCACTGGTGTGATGGTTCTCAAGCAGAGAACGATGCGTTATGTGAGGAGATGGTACAAAGCGGGACGTTTATTCGTCTAAATCCGGAAAAACGCCCCAATAGCTACCTTTGCCGCTCTGATCCCAGTGACGTGGCCCGTGTCGAAGACCGTACCTTTATTTGCAGTCTTGGCAAAAATGATGCTGGCCCCACTAATAACTGGACAGCGCCCAAGGAGATGAAGGAGACGTTGACGGGATTGTTCATGGGTTCAATGCGCGGCCGCACCATGTACATCATCCCCTTTAGCATGGGGCCAGTGGGGTCAAGTATTGCCCACATCGGTGTGGAAATTACTGACTCACCCTATGTAGTCGTCAGTATGCGGATTATGACCCGCATGGGCCGCCACGTGCTGGACACCTTGGGCGACGAAGATTTTGTTCCCTGTCTACATTCTGTGGGCGCCCCACTCGAACCCGGCCAAAAAGATGTGGCCTGGCCGTCTAACAAAGAGCACAAATATATTGTCCACTTCCCCGAAGAACGAAGCATCTGGAGCTACGGTTCTGGTTATGGCGGCAACGCCCTCTTGGGGAAAAAATGTTTTGCCCTGCGGATCGCTTCGGTGTTAGCCCGCGATGAAGGCTGGCTGGCCGAACACATGCTCATCCTGGGGGTGAAATCTCCCGATGGGCAAAAATCATATGTCGCGGCCGCGTTCCCCAGTGCTTGCGGCAAAACCAACTTCGCTATGCTCATTCCTCCCCAACCCTTCCAAGATGAAGGGTGGGAGATAACCACCGTTGGCGATGACATTGCCTGGATTAAACCGGGAAGCGATGGCAAACTATACGCCATTAACCCCGAAGCCGGTTTCTTCGGTGTGGCACCAGGAACCGGGTACGACACCAATCCCAACGCCATGTACTCGCTCGATGCCAACTGCATCTTCACCAATGTCGCCCTCACTGACGATGGTGATGTCTGGTGGGAAGGAATGACCAAAGAGAAACCAGCTCACCTGATTGATTGGTTGGGTCAAGATTGGACGCCAGACAATGGCAAAAAAGCGGCTCATCCCAACGCCCGTTTCACCGCCCCGCTCAACCAATGCCCTTCGGTGGACCAAGAATATGATAACCCTAGCGGTGTGCCACTTTCGGCCTTCATCTTTGGCGGCCGCAGAAGTGAAACCGTACCTCTGGTATATCAGTCGTTTAACTGGGCCTTTGGTGTATACGCGGCCGCCACAATGGGTAGCGAAATGACCGCCGCGGCCGCGGGTAAAATCGGTGAAGTGCGCCGTGACCCCTTTGCGATGCTTCCCTTCTGTGGTTATCACATGGCCGACTACTTCAACCATTGGCTCCAGTTTGGCCGCAACATCCACAACCCACCCCGCATCTTCAACGTCAACTGGTTCCGTAAAGACAAAGATGGCAACTATATTTGGCCCGGTTATGGCGAAAACATGCGTATTCTCAAATGGATCGTCGAACGGGCACGAGGCCATGCCGCCAGCATCGAATGCCCCTTAGGCTGGGTTCCTCGCTATGAAGATTTGGATTGGCGGGGGATGGAGTTTGGCGAAGGTCGGTTTGATCAGTTGATGAGCATTGACCGGGATGTATGGACCCGAGAAATCGCTTCCCACGAAGAACTTTTCGTTCGTCTATATGACCGCCTGCCCAAAGAAATGCAGAATATCCGTGAACTATTGCTCTCCGCCCTATGGCGCTCGCCCGAACATTGGGATATAGGGCACAGTTGAGCCTGTTAAAAATTTGTCCCCGCAATTCATACCCCTAATCCCGCCCCCAGGGGCGGGATTAGGGTCGCCTCGCATAAACCCAATGTGGCGATAAAGCGATACGGTAATGTTCTCAGTTCCATTGGCTTAAATATATATCTTCGCAAAATGATAGCCTGTACCCCGATCAAACGACAAGGTGCATGTCACTTTTGGCTGAATTGAGGCTCTAACAACAGTGAGTCTTTAGTAATCGTCCGTATTTAACTTAGCGATTTGCTGTGGCCGGTCTCCTGACCGCGCCACCTATCTTATTTCCACACGATTACTTAGGAATTCAGGGGATTGACACCCTGAATTCCCAAAGAACCACAAACTTTTTGAGACGTCTCAGACATAACATAGAAGAAGGACAACTCAACTGAAGGAGAAGAAACTATGACAAAGCGACAGCTTGGATTTTGGTTGATGGGTATTCTGTTAATTATCCTGACCGCGTGTGGCGGCGCGGCCGCGGATACCACCACCACCGATATTGACATCAACAACTTACCTGACACCGTCTCCGCCGACACCGTCGCCACGATTAAAGACGAACCAGGTGTATTGGTATTCGACGTTCGGGAACAATCAGAATACGATGAAGGGCATATCCCTGGTGTAATCCTCATCCCTATGGGCGAAGTTCCTAACCGTCTCAGCGAAATCCCCACCGACCAAACCGTCATTCTGACCTGCCGCAGTGGTAATCGTAGTGGACAAGTAACAGAATTCCTGCGTGAACAAGGGTATGACAATGTTCACAATATGGAAGGAGGCATTATTGCCTGGTCCGAAGCCGGTTTGCCTGTAGAACGTTAGTTGCCCCCTCAGCGACAAAACAGCCCAAATAAAAAGGGACGAGCTAAGAAGCTCGCCCCTTTTTTATTTTCCCATGAGTGACATTATGTTGTGCGGCAACAACGGAGATAGGTTTGGGCTGAAGACCCATGCCCCGGCGATCCCACAGAGAAGGGAAGAAATCCACTGGCGCGGTTGGGGGCGGGGCATCCCCAGATATACCCGACACGGCCCTAAAGCGATACAGCAACAGGGCGAAAAAATGTCAAGATTATGCCCTGGCAGTATATACAACAAGCATCACTGTAAGCTACACTGTAATACTAGTGTGTTACAGTTTATACTTCTCGTTTTGTAGGTGTTTGATTTATTGTTGTTGTATACGTATAAGAAGGGCAAACTGAGACATGGTACATTATCGGTTATTCTCATCAGATAGCTATGGCAAAAAAGTCCTGATGCCAAATTCCTCGCTCTCCGCCCTTTCATACTCAACCTACTTCAATTAACAACAAATACATGATTGAGAACCGACGTTTTGCCCGTCATTACTCTGACTTGCTTTTGGTCAGAACCAGTGGACAAAACAGAGTGGCTACAGGAAATTACATCTTAACACGCATCTCGTGCCCGCAGGAGGAAGACTTATGACAAAACGTCTGGGATTACAGAAATTGCTGTCCACATGGAAAGGCCGTGCCGCCACCATCCTTATTTTTGCTTTCTTAACCATTACCATTGTCTATGCAGATAATCCGGCGACAGGCATAACCACAACCGGGCAAGAACTCAATATTTTGATTTCATCCCCTGCCGATAGCAATGTTGTCAATGTATGTGATCAGCCTCTGGTGGTTTCCGGGCAAACTGCCATTGGCGAACTAGATCAAAGCGCGAATGTTTCTTATATCATAGATGTTTCCGGCAGTACCACCTTCGTTAGCGGTATGGACTGCAATGGGAATGGTGTAGCGGGTGAGGCTGGCGACAACTTCAATGGTGACCCCCGCAATGGTGATATTCTGGACTGCGAAATTAGTGGGGTTATAGCCCTTAACCAAAGCCTCTCCACCGCCAATGCCGAAGGCAGTATTGTCCCCTTTGGAAGCAATTCGGTGAATGCCGATGTGCAACCTACAACTGGTCAACAGTTCTTTACCGGCCCCCTATTAGCCGATCTCAATAGTAATTCCATTCCCGATCTGGCTGAAGTTGGCCGTTCAACATTCACCCAATTTCCGAATGGCTCTTCCTTCGTAAATTTATTTACGCCCTTTTCTTTTGGTACGGGCACTAATTTTGATGCCGCGTTGAGTTCCATGAACACCGCTTTTAATTCACAACCAACCGGTGAAATCAACGTGGCTTTCTTCCTTTCTGATGGAGACACAACGCTGTTTTCAACGGGACCAGGTTCACCGGTACAGCAGGCCGCTAATGCGGGAACTGTGGTTAATACCTATTCTATTGGTAACGGGGCCTCTGGTTGTTCACCCAGTGATAGCCTGAGACGAATTGCCGATATTACCGGTGGTACTTGCACCGAAGTGTTGGATCCAACAGATCTCACCGGAGCGTTATCTGGTACAACACCTACGGATATTGAATGGGTGATCGTAAGTTTGAATGGGGAAGTGTTCCAGAACGCAACTGTCAATGCCCTGGGTGGTTGGACGGCGTCATTCCCGGAACTGGATCTGGATCAGGAGTATGTCATTGAATCCACGGTCAAAGCTGAAGATGGCACCCTTGTAACGGCTGATGTGATTATCCATACAGATGGTTTCTGCCCGACTCCCACACCCACGAGTACGCCAACTCCAATCTTCACGCTGACACCAACACCCACAAACACTTCTACTCCAACCAATACCCCAACCAATACACCGACCTTTACGCCAACCAACACACCGACCAATACACCAACCTTCACGCCCACCAACACACCGACTGAAACACCAACCAGCACAGCAACTAACACACCCACCAACACACCGACTGAAACACCAACCAGTACAGCGACTAACACGCCTACCAACACACCAACTAACAC
>JAGNBF010000009.1 GCA_018004935.1 Chloroflexota bacterium
TTCCAGGGGGGATTGGTGGGGGGATTGGTGACATATCCGAACTGATGAAGGGGAAGTTCGACGATATTTTTGCCAATGTAGGTGACATCTTCGAGCCGATCAAAGAACAGGCACGGGGCCTGGGTGAGACGTGGGCCGGTGTAGTTAGTGGGCTGAGTGAGAAGTGGGACGGGTTTAAGGCAAAACTGACCGGGTTTGCCAGCGGGTTTAGTCTGGGCAATTTGCAAGCAAAGTTCCAACCCATTCTGGATGCGTTGGCTCCGATCAGACCTGCATTCGAGAATGTCTTCAACACGGTTATTGAGAAATTCACTCTATTAGGTCAGTTTCTCAGCACTCAGGTTCAAAAGGTTCGTGATTGGGCGACCGAGAACGAAACTACGATAACCAATTTCCTCACCTTAGTAGGGACGATTGTCGGGGCCATCGTTACCGTAGTTAGCTATGTGTATACCAACATGGCGGGCATCTTCGACATCGTGTTGGTTGCACTTGATGGATTTATTACTTACCTGCTGAATGTAGTGACCTACATCATGCAGATCGCTACAGGGGATTGGGCAGGGGCGTGGCAAACCTTCAAGGATCAGGTAGTTAATTTTGTTGCCACGGTTCAGAATGTTCTGATCGCAATTATTGATTGGGTAGCCGGATGGTTTGGGAGCAGTTGGGAAGGCATAAAGACCACCTGGGAAGGGCTGTGGACACAGATTAAAGAAATTGTGTCTCTGGCCTGGGAAGCTATCAAACTTGCCCTGAGTGAAGCGTGGTTGGCAATCAAGACCTTCATTGATGAGCAGATCGTCGCTTTCGTTGCCGGGTGGGCTGCGTTTTGGGATGGGCTGAAGCTGACGGTCGAAACGATTTGGGAAGCGGTCAAGACGTTTGTTGTTACCAAGTTACAAGAAGCGTTTGCGTCCATGGGGCTGGACCTGGACGCGATGAAAGCACGGTGGGAAACGATTTGGAATGACGTGAAATTGATCGCCGAAACGGTGTGGGGGTTGATTAAGGATACGGTTTTGACGAAGGTGACTGAGGTCAAGACGGATGTTGATACTAAGATCACCGAATTAAAGACCTGGTGGGCAACCACCTGGACGGAGATTAAGACCAAGGTTGAGACAATATGGGGGGAGATCAAAACGGCGGTTTTGACAAAAGTCTCTGAGGTTAAAACCGATATTCAGACAAAGATCAATGACGTGAAGGCATGGTGGGAAACGACATGGGGGGAAATAAAAACTAAAGTCGAGACTATCTGGGCAGAAATCAAAACCGCAGTTGAGACGAAACTGAACGAGATCCGCACTTTGATTGAGGAAAAGATCAATGCCGCCAAAAACTGGATCGGGGATCAGGTCGGAGGGTTTAAATCTGTTGGGGAAAATATTATCAACGGAGTGAAGGATGGGGCGATGGCGATGGCCGGGGCGCTTATTGCAGCGGTGACGGGGGTTGTAGAAGATGCAATTGCGGCCGCCAAATCCCTGCTGGGGATTGCATCCCCGTCCAAGGTCTTTATGGCAATGGGTGTCAATATGTTAGAAGGGATGGCCATCGGACTGGAAAACACTCAACCTATTATTGACCAGTTGGGGCGGGTAAAAAACGTGATTGTGGGTACGATGAAGCCAATGACGGCTGAGATGAAGGCGGAGATGGAGAAGGCGTTGGATGCAGAGCAGTCCGCCAGACGAATTACATTAGCCGACAAACGCGGCCGCATCATCCCCCCCATTCCATCTATTTCAGACATTGCTCCCCAAACACCCCCCATCATGGATCCCGCCATGATGGAAGGGCTAAAGACTCAGGGGAAGAGGGAGTTCCATTTTCACTTTGAGAAATTGATCTTACCGAATGTAACTAATGGGCAGGAGTTTATCCGCGATCTGACCGATTACACGCTGTCTTACGGGAGCAGGTGACGCATGGAGATGGAAGTTAAGAGTTGGGGCAGTTTGGATATCAATGATGGCACGAACTACACCGCAACACTGGTGGAGCGTCCTCTTTTGCCATCAGTACAAGCTCAATTGGTTGCACGCAATGATGCTCGTCCTGTTATTAGTAGCATCACCTATGAGGCGGTCCGCTTCTCTGTGCGGATCATGCTGGAGGGGGATGATTTACAGGCGTTACGCACTCAGTTGGCCCAGGCATTTGACCCCCGGAGCCGACAAGTTAAAGCTCTGGTTATTCAGGACGGCGATGGCGGCCGCGCTAGATACCTCATGTGTCTGTGTGAATCGCTGGTGCCAGTTCCGGGATCTGCCCGACGCACATTTATTGCCAACTTTGTGCTAGATGGTTTCGGGGATCCTGATGGTCGGTGGCGCAAAGAGGTTATCAGTAGCGCGACGTGGAACATTACATCCAGCGGACAAACGACGACTGTTACCAATGCCGGTGATGATTCCGCCTATCCCATTTTTACGATTGAGCCGACATCCCCCAAAACAGGCGACTATGCGTACAAACGTTTCGTCTCCATCAAATGGGGTACGGATATCAGCATTACGCGTCATCCCGTTGACCTGACTGGTGGGGGATGGGACACCTCGGGATTAGTCAGTGGGGGCAAGATGCAGGCAGATGGGGATGATCTGAGGGTGGTTGTGGATGGCAACGAAACTGATCGCTGGCTTTACGACATAAATACAGCCACAACAAAGGTGTGGGCAAACCTCGATTTCGAGAGGGGGGCATCAGCAAAATTGGATAATGCCATTGGCTCTGGGGATACAGTAGAAACGATAGACGCCCATGGGTTTATTGCTTCATCGGAACGAGGCGAGGCCTGGTTTGATCTGTTCCCTTCGACAGGGATTCTGCTCATTAACAGCGAGGTGTTCACGTACACCGGCAAGAACACCACACTAAGGCGGTTCACGGGGGTGAGGCGGGCGCAAAAAGGATCTACCGCGGCCGCGCACAGTGCAGATGACACAGTGTATTGGATCCAACATGATTTATGGCTGATGTATGGCAACAGCAGTGTGTCCGCACCCACCGTCGCAGATACCTACAAACCGATATTTAATTTGTCCTCAACCAACACGAGTTGGGATTATGACAATTTTTACGATATGGATAACCCTAACCGACCGGGAAGTTGGTATAACAACAACGAAGGGGCAGAGTATTTCTATGGAGCGGATCATGCTGGTCTCGCCAGCCCATTTGAAGAGTTAGGTATCGCCAGAGGGAGCGCGTCGGGAAGTGTCAATCCGTATTGGTACACCTACAATGCGCTGGGGATTACCAACGCTAATTTTCAAACCGGTGAAGTATACAAAACATCTACTTTTTCTTTCACCGGCCCAGGCATACAGTCAAGTGAAGACGGCGAAACCTGGATACAAGAAGTGATTCTATCTCCCACTATTCCCGATTCTACCTGGACCAGTTGGTCACAAAATGAAGCTCTGGAAAGTGGGAGCACTTACGTCAAACTATATTTCACCTCACTGGTATTTAGTGGGGGGGCTGCGTACATGGAATGTTCTGATGTCACACTCTCTCTGAATAGTAGCAATACCCCTATTGCTACAGTGGGGGGAGAGCAAGGGAACTATTCGTTGAATTGCATAATCACCAACAACACAAATGGATATGCTTTGCAAGTTACTTATTCGATGACTGTAAACCAGCAGTTTGAACTGGATACGGACGGCAAAACATTGACTGACTTGACTGATGACAGTGGGCAATTCCAGGCCCTGTCTGTGATTGGGCCAGTCCGGCGTGACTGGTTGCCTCTGGCGGTGGGGGATAATGAGTTGGAATTTGATGACACAGGTACCAATGGGGTGACTGTGACGGTGGAGTGGTACGAGAGGCATTTTGATTAGTTGTTGGGAGAGGAGCGAAAAGAAGTGGCAATACTGAATTTACAGGTGGCAACAGTCAATGACGATGGGTATATGAGGAGTATCCCGGATGATTCGGGGCGCAATGTAACCAATAGTGGCCCGATGGTTATTGGTGGCAGTGCATCACTGATCGTCGGATCATTTGCAAGCAATAACGAGCGATCTGCGGCCGCCAGATTCACCGGTGCGGACGCAATTCGGGGGACAACGATCAATTCTGCAATACTACAGGTGAAAATAGAATCAGAAATGCCCGGCGCTGTATACAAATACTATGTTTCAGGTCAGGCGGCAGACAACCCAGCCCCGTTGACCACAACGAGTGGGGACCTCAACATTACGAATAGACCCCGCACCAGCACATATACATTGTGGGAACCATCTGAGGTAGTGCAAGATGCTTGGTACGATATAGACATCACCGGGGGCATCCAGGAACTTGCTGATCGTGCTGGTTTTGGCGGAGCTATCGTCGTAATTTTGGACACACACGCAGACATGACGGTCGGCGAGTGGGTATCTCTATACAGTTACAATATTTGGCCGCCTGACGCGCCAAAATTGGAGATTGATTATTCAGATGGCGGGGGGGTATTGAATGCCCCTGGCAAAATGTCCCCCAACCGGGGAATTTGGTGAGGTGATTTGATATGGCTGACAATGTAACGATTCCAACTACAGGCGCAGGCACGGCTACACCGGTCATTGCCACTGATGATGTAGCGAGTGTCCATTATCAGAAAATCAAAATCGCTCTGGGAGCAGATGGGGCGATTGATACGCTCCTGGACTCGGGCCAGCAATTGAGCGCGAACAGTGCGCCGGTGGTGCTGGCCTCTGACCACGGCGACATCAAAATCACGTTGGATGGTGAGGGAGTGACCATCTCTGGCACGGTGCAGGTGCAGAGTAATTCGGCTAATTTGGCGACTGAGACGACTGCGGCCGCGATTCAGGCGGCGGTGGAATTACTCGATACTAGCCTCGCCATCATGGACGACTGGGACGAATCCGACCGGGCAAAGGTCAACCTCATCCAAAATGAGGCTGGTATTACTGGCGGACAAGGCCCGGTGGAATCCAACACGCCCCGCGTAACGCTGGCGAGCAATGACGAACATCTTACTACGGTAAACGAATCGCTGTCAGACATCAGCACTAATACGTACAACACAGCCACCAGTGTGGGCGTCATGGACGACTGGGATGAGTCCGACCGGGCTAAGGTGAATATCATTGCCGGGCAGGCCGGGGTGTCAGCCGGGGCGGGGGCGGTAGCCGTGAATACTCCGCGTGTGACATTGGCGAGTGATGATCCGGCCGTTGCAGAGTTACAAGTCGTCAACGCCTACCTGGACAGCCTGGCCGGTGGGCAAATGCCCGCCTACATTGAAGATGCCCCAGCCGTCGCTAATCCGAACGGTGGTGCAATCGCGCTGGTGCGTGACGATAGCCGGGGCGGGGGCCTGACCACCGCCAACGGCGACATTGTGATGGCGCGGGGCAACAACAAAGGTGAGCAATACGTCAAGGACACAGACGCGGCCGCGCTGCTGACCACCATAGACACCGACACCGGGGCCATCTCAAGCACAATGGTTGCGCTCGCCGGGGCATTGGCTTCGGTAGCTACGGACGCTCTGACTGCGAACATAATTGCGGGCGAAACGGGCGTCGCTGGCGGGACTGGAAATGCGGGGGCAAACACAATCCGGGTGGTCTCGGCTGCTGATGACCTAGCAGTAGCCGCCCTGGATAATATTTATCTAAGTTTGGGGGCGGGGGCGGGGGCAGACCTGGCTTCGATTGAGGCAAGCGCGGGGAGCCAGGTCGCAAGTCTTGGCGTCATGGACGACTGGGATGAGTCCGACCGGGCTAAGGTGAATATCATTGCCGGGCAAGCCGGGGTGTCAGCCGGGGCGGGGGCGGTGGCCGCCAATACGCCTCGTGTGACATTGGCAAGTGACGATCCGGGCGTGGGGCACTTGTCGGACATATCCAACGCGGCGCAGGACACCCTGACGGAGATGCAGACACTCTCCGCAGCCACAAAGCGTGAGGATGATCCACACAACAACAATGATCGAGGCATTCCCGCCCTGGCCGTGCGACGGGATGCCGCAACATCGGGCACGAGCGCAGACGGGGATTACGCAACGCTCAATGTGGACGCCAGTGGACGCTTGTACGTAGCCGAAGCGACATTACAAGGCCAGATTGCAGAACTCCTCAATGCGCTCAGCAGCTACGCAAACGACGCGCTCCTGGTGGGTGGCGATATAGCCCACGATTCTGGCGACGGCAACAACCCGGTGAAGATTGGTCATAGGGCAAAAGCGTTTGACGGCACTGCGCCTGGCATCCCGGTTGATGAGGATGATCGAGTTGATTCCATCGCCGACGTGTACGGGCGTCAGTTTGTGGAGACAACCCACCCCGCTCACTGGACAGTCTCGGCCGATTACGCCAGTGCTCAGACCAACACCAGCCTCAAATCTGCGCCAGGCGTGGGCCTGAAGTTGTATATCACCGATGTCATTGTCTCCAACGGGGCGACGGCGGGGAACATCACCCTGCTCGATGGCTCCGGGGGTACGGTGAAGCTAGAGCTATACCCAGGTGTAAATGGTGGCCTGGCTCATCCATTCCGCACACCGATAGCCTTAACTGCCAACACCGCACTTTGTATCACCAGCACGACGGTGACAACGCACTCTGTCACCATCTGCGGGTACACAGCCCCATAATGCTACTTCTACTCTTTGCGGCCGCGACTGAGGAAATAACCGGCATTGTAGATTTGAGCTTGTGGCCGCGAACATTTACCGTCACCGTAATCATTCGCTCGAATGGGCTGACGCTTGGCACCAGGTCATTGGAGTTGACGCTACCAGGGAGACCATAAATGTCTAGCACGAGAGAGGTCCGTGAAGGGACTCAATTCCAGGGGATTGACGAACGCATTGCCTACCGCCTGGATGTCACAAACTGGGGAGATTCCCCAACTATTGTATCTGTTGTGGTGAAGGATCGGGCCGGGAACGATGTCACCTCTACCGTGATGACCGGTACGACCTCAACCACTGGTAATGTCATTACCTTACCAGTGTTACATTCGCTTATCGTAAACGTGCGTTATCGGATTGAGGTGATATTCACGGTAAATGGGAATGTCATGGAAGCCTATTTCTTCGTAAGGGCAGAGGTGTAATGGGACAACGACTATTCGGCTCATATGTGCGTTGTCTTGCCGCAGATAGGTTCGGGAGAGTTTTTGCGGAACTTGACCCGGACATTGGGCCGGTGCTCTGGAAGCATAATGATATAGGTCAGGTAAAAATCAATTGGACGAAACAGGACCCCAAGGTAACAGAAAGGCTATTACACTTTGGCGGCCGCATCCTTTTGCAATTCTCCAACGGGTTGCCTGACTGGGGGGGCGTCATTGATCCTCCAGAACGTTGGGACAAACGAGGCATCATTGAATCTGCCATTTATGAAGCAGGGTATCTATTGGGGACAAGGCAAACCGCCAAGATGCGGCGATTCGTTAATGAGACGGTAGGGAGTATTTTGGCTACTATCTTCAATGAGGTGGGGGCTGTTTCTGAGTTGGGAATATCTCTGGGCAACATCTGGCAGGGGGGAGATACCTATCGCGTTGAGTACAACTACGCCTCTCTACTCAAGGTTATTCGGGATAGTTTGTGTGGAGATTTAAGTGATGCTGATTGGGATGTGCGGCCAGACATTAAGTCTGGTCACGTTATTTTTCGTTTAACCCTTTATGACCGCAAAGGGTTGACCAAAAACAATGTGTGTCTTATCGAGGGGCACAATGCCGAGATAGATTTCCAGAGGGCAGGCACTATCACTAATTATTGGGTAGCGGCAGGCAGTGGCACCGATTGGTATGCCAGTCGTCGTGTAGGTGTGGCGCAAAATAATAACTCTATTTCTGACTATGGCCTACGTGAGGGGGTGCGCGTGCTTTCCGGGGTAGCGAACTCTACTGCCGCGCTAACCATCCAGGCGGGGCATCTCTTGGAAAACACGGCAACGCCACGTAACCAGTACGGGGTGACGACTGTGGACCAGGAGCCTGCTAAATTTGCTCATTATGACGTAGGGGATACGGTAAGGCTGATGAGTCATAACATGGGACACAGTGGGCTGGTTACAGATGTGAGGGTGCTGGCACGAGAGTATGACCCGTCTACAGGTATCTGCAAATTAATCATTGAGGAGGTGACAGAGTAATGGGCCGACACCGCCGTACCCCCATTGACCTGATGGAAAACCCAGGGAATCCGCTGGAGTTGATTCGAGAACTCCAATCGCGGATAGAGTCACTGGAGCGCATTGTCATTAGCCCAGAGGCGGCTGATGAGCGATATGCACAGATAAATTTGACTGGATTTCATGTGCATAAAAATGGTTCTGACCAAGGGAGTGTGGCTCCGTCTACATGGACAAAAGTCACCTGGTCAACTGAGGTGTTTGATCGGGCAGAGGATTTCGACCTGACCAATAGCAAGTTTATTGCGGCCGCGGCAGGGGAGTATCTATTCGGATCTACGATCAAATGGACGACATTTGCCAGTGGGGCAACCAGCCAATTGTGTTTATATCTGAATGGTGCGCCCACATGGTATGGCCCCACATTCCACAGTGGGTCTACGAGCAGCATTGGGGCCACGGTACAAGTGATTGTACAGCTATCCGTAGATGATGAGGTGGAGTTGTACGCCCGTCATACTACGCCTATCGCCAACCGCACAATCGAGGGGGATGCTATGGACACATATTGGTGGGGGATGAGGATGCAGTAATTTTATTTGTGGGGGAGATGGTTGACTAGCCATCTGGATCGGGGGGGGTATAGGTCAATGACCAGGGGAGCTAATAATGGGGCATTACAAAATAGGATTCCATGCGGGAGTGGGCGGCAACCGCAATGGGATAGGGGCATGGATGAGCCGCATGGATGCGGCCGCGAAGCCGTTTTTTATTAAATCAGTAGATGATTATGGTGTATGCCAGGAAGCTACTCAATACACCAAAGCAAATCATACGATTGTTTTTCGTATGACTAGCCATATTAATGGTTACAACCTAAATCTTCCCGATTACAGCCTATCACCAAAAGCGGCCGCGGCTAAGCATTGGCATTTCTCTATGCAGGCTCTGCCACCGGAATTTAATAAGGCTCGGGTGTGGCTGGAATTGATCAACGAGGTGGATAAGGATCGAGCCGATTGGCTGGGGAACTTTGCTGTTGAGATTGCTGCCATCGCCAATGACACAGGCTACCGGGTTGCTTTATTCGGTTGGTCGGCAGGCGAACCTGAGGAATCTCACTGGGAATTGCCTGGTATGCTGGCATATTTGCGCCGGTGCGGGGCGCGGCCGCATGACTGCGCCGTATCTATCCATGAGTATTCCTACAACACAAGTGATATCCGTGACGGATGGCCGTATAAGATTGGCCGGTTCGCGATACTTTTCCGTGTCTGTGACCGGTACAATATCCCGCGGCCTCGGGTAATGGTCACGGAGTGGGGATGGGAACATGAAACGGTGCCTTCCGCGAACCTGGCGCTTGTAGATATGGCCTGGGTAGCGGATGTCTACGCCACATATCCCGACATTTTAGGAGCGGCGCTGTGGTATCTAGGTGAGGGATATGGTGGTATCGCCAATCGGGCCCAGCCACTTATCGCTCCCTCGGCTGAGGCGGCCATTGCCTACCGATATATACTCCCTGATTTTGAGCATGATCCCGCTGTTCCTGCTGGATATTTCCCCCCCCCGCACGGAGTCGCTGGCGGCGGAGATCCCCCTGCTCCGCTTCCAACTATCCCCCTGGCCCGAACACGATATACGCGCATCACGGTTTTGATCCATCCCTCAGATGGTGCTCCATTTGCACAAGCGGCCGCGGCCGCATCATGGCAATCAGGAGATCCGAACCTGCCCCACTACTTTACCATTGGGGCGAGCGCGGATGATGCCGGGGTGGCTGTACTATACGAAGATTTGTCACATACAATATTACCAATTGAACGGCATGTGATTGCGGTCAACCCGGAGCGATGGGGGCCGGGTGAGGATGGTCAAGGGCTGATGGGGTTTTTCGAGAAGTATTATGCCGGAGTGAACTATGTGCCGGTCGCGGCCGCATCGCCCCAGATATTGGCGGTTATCCTGGCGAACTTTGACCCGGCCAATCCGCCCACTCCGCCACCGCCGATGGTTGCCCTGCCAGTAAATCCAATCCTAAACCAGCGCGATCCGCGTTGGGCGTCGGTCGTGATGGGAACGGGAACCGATGGCAAGGTCAAGACCCTCGGCAATTGGGGTTGCCTGACCGTTGCCTATTGCATGTTAGCGAAACAGATAGGGGTATCTTCTCTGGACCCGGCACAGATGTGGGCGCACTTCAAGGCGAAAGGGGCAACGAGTGGGCCGAACTTACTGGCGGCCGCGTTGGAGACCGCTTTCCTGGACAAGGTGAACTACTTGGGGCACCAGGAACGGGAACCGGGGCTGATTGACCGCATCTTAAACCATATTGATAGTGGCTACACCGTACCAGCCAGAGTTGATTTCATCCCAGCCACGCCCGACCAATGGGAACAGCATTGGGTGCTGATTCGCGGATATGACCCATCTACCGGGCGGCTCCGCATCTGCGATCCCTGGCATGGGGATGAAGTGTGGGTAGATGAACGATACGACATCACTGGGGATGATGTACTGGAAGCGTTGTTCTATGAACGCGCGGCCGCGCCGCCACCACCCGATCCACCAACGTCACCTGCCTACAAATACAACGGGCCAGCCGTTACCTTCTCCCCTGCCCTACATGCTCCGGCCAGTGATTGGGAGTGGGCCTTACAACCGGTGCAGGGGCTGTTTCAGCAGGTCAACCTGCCGGTGAAATGGTTGAGCAACGGCGTCAGCGCAGATCATTATGCCCGATTCAACAAACCCCATTTTCACCTCGTCAGAATTTTCTGGAAACCGGACCGGAAGAAAACCCCAGCCGAAGCCTGGGAAGATGTATGGGAAGGGGTGACGCGGTTCTATGCCAAGGGGGCGCGGAAGTTTGAGCTACACAACGAACCGAATCTGACCGAAGAGGGCTGGGGGCTGGTGTGGAATACATCTGCGGAGTTGGGAGCGTGGCTAAGGGAGTTTGCCATCATCATGCGCCAAGCGTGTCCCCAGGCCCAGTTGTATTTTCCGGGCATGAGTCCCGGCGTCCCCTGGACAAATCAGTTTCAGGTGACGAATGGGGCCTGGCCGGTGTGCAAGGATTTGATGAGTGGTTTCTGCCTTCACGCGTATACGGGAATAATGAATGATGAGGTCGCGGCCGCGAACGAGATTATTAACCAAGTCAAAGAAGCGCAGAAGTATCTGAATTTGCAAGTGCCTTTGGTGGTGAGTGAGGCATCGGTGAATAGGGGGGCGAGTGCCGCGTACAAGGCGACGGTGTACAAACGGGTTGAGGCGGGTCTGCGGGGAGTGCCGGGGATCGAGGCGGTATGCTGGTATATCTCTTCGTGGCAACAGGTTCCCCCGGAGCAGGCTCCGCACCAGGAAGATTGGCTGAAGCATGGGATTGGGGCGGCTTATGCGACCGCGGGGAGTAGTGCGTGAGGAAGTTGGTTCGAGATGTACTGCCGTTTCTGTGGCGTGCCTGCTTTCAGGTAATCTTATTCTTGCGCTGGATACCGAAAACTTACCACCAAGCAATGGTCGAGGTGCAGTTGCAGGTATTGGAAAAGCTCAGTGCATTAGCCTGTATGTTTTTGGGGGTATGGGTAGGAACCCCCTTGTGGGATACGTTTACCGCCTCGGTAGTTTACCGGACAATGGCGGCAATTGCCCCGGAGTGGGTTTGGGGCAGTGGGGCGATCTTAATTGGCATGGGTCAATTGGTAGGGCTATACCGCAATGACTTGAAGATGCGGTATATGATGGGGCTGGGGAGTTACCTGTTCTGGTCTTTTGTTGCCCTTATGTTTTTAATCACTGATTACCGTATCTCTAGCACACCTATTTATATTTTAATGGCCGCAAGTATGGTGGTTGTAGCGGCTAAATTAAGGCAAGAGCATCAGAGGCAACAACGTGACGAGTGAAACGGTGATGGCAATTGGGGTGGCCATGTTTGGCTCGGTGGGATTTTGGCAGGTAATCACCTGGTTATTAAATCGCCGAGCCAATCAACGGAAGGCGGAAGCTGAGGCCGACCGAGAGACTGCTGGGGCATTAGCGGCAGCTGTGGGTATTAACAAAGCCGAGTTTGAAGCGGATTCGGTAGCGGTAAAGAACTCACAAGAGATTATGGCTCAGGCGCTGAACATGCTGAAGGTGTACCAGGATGATCTCGCCACGTCCAGAGAGGAGAAACGACAGATCGTGGATGAGAACCGGAAGTTACAGGCGCAAATCCGGCATCTCGAAGAATCCATGACCAAAATGACTCAGCGGTTTGATGTAATGGATGTGGTCATTATTGATCTGGCTTCGGGAATGAAGCGGTTATCGGACCAACTCAAGGATAATGGGTTGCAACCGATATGGAAACCAACGGTGACGATGAACCAGTTGCAACAGGTACTAAGTGCCGATGTTATGGGAGATGTAAAAAGATTGTTTGATTAGTGGTCTAGGGTGCCTTTTGTTATGGGTCTTCGCGGCCGCGACCCCCATCACGCGGCCGCCTGGCTAAACCCCATTCCCCCACTTCGCCTCTGGAGGGATGGGGTTTTTTTAATTTCTGGGATCTAGCGTTATGCCCCTCGGTTTTTTGAGTATCATTTTATAAGTGAGTAGGTCACAAAATATTGGCAGAGAACAAATGATCGGTTTATAATGTGAACCGTAGGGAGAAAATAAAAAGGGCACTCATATAGAGTGCCCTCGTAGCGGCCAATGCTTGGACGGCGAAACCGCTACAACAGGTAATAGTGTATCGAATTACGCCATACCTGGCAATAGAGGTCAATATACCTCTAAGCCGTCCAGGTATGGCGTTTGTGTTTCTGGTGATTGCGACCACTGGCGGCCGCGATTAGTAGGAGCACAATGGAGATGAGGCCATGAACGATGATGGATAGGCAATAGCCTAAACCGACACCAGGCCCATGAAACGGAAAAGCCACCGGACAGGGTGGCTTCTTCTAGCCCAAATTTTTGGGGGGCATATCGTCTGATAACTGTTTGCAAGAGGGAGTTTATCAAATCCCTCTATGTTTGGCAAGCGTTGTTTTTGTATTGCCAGATTGCAAAAAATCCCCCTCTCTGATTAATGGGTTTTACGGGCCGATTCTACCTGTTATGGTAGAACGGTTAAACGTGCCACCGCCAGGGATATCCTGGGCGTTGTGGAATGCAAACGCAGAATTACATAGGCGACGGGCTGGACTGTCTGGCGTATCTGTTTCTGTGCCGACGGCCTCTGAGGGGCAGACAGATGACCAGTTACCAGTAACCAGTACTCCTTTGCCGGTGGATGCCCCCTGCCCTAGCGGTACGATCTCTATCTTCGGCGAAGTATTGACGGCCATCCTGAAAGCCAATGAGGTGGCTATAGGACGTGTATGGTTGGTTGCCCGTAGCGTGGATCGATCTGGATGTGGCCACATAACAGTAGCTTCGTTGCAAAAGGCTCTCCCTAAACTGTCTCTTCGCCGGGTGCGTCAACTGCTGCGGGATGGGAATGGGCGGTATTGGTGCCTGGCAGGGTCTTCCATTTACCTACAGGGTCAGGCGCGAGTGGCGGCACGGTTGGGGATTCGGCGAATAAGGCAGAACGCGGTAACTGTGCTGGTGGCTCGCTTGGCCCAGGGGGTAAAAGCGGCTAAGGCGATAATGTGGAATGCCACTCAGGGAAGCCACAAGGGAACGCCCATCAGCCGGAAGAAATTAGCCGGGTTGGGGGTGCGTGACCCGCGCACACAACGAGGGCTGGAACGCCTGGAAGGGGTACGGGCAGCACAACAATATGCTATCGTTGGCCCAGAGAATGAATATGATCGGCGGCAAGCTCAAGAAAATGGGGAGCCGATCTTTGTCCTACGGGATTATAAGGGGGTATGGGGGGAACGCGGCCGCGTTTATCTGGCGAGGCATCTACCAAATAGTTACACAGGCACACTCGAAACTGTGCGTCATGGCAAGAAATGGTTCAATCGGCGGTTGTGTAAGCTCCACGAACAAGGGCCTGGGGCCACTACGCGGCCGCAGATTGAACGGGTGTTTTTTGCGGATGGCAAACAAGCGGGGCGGGCCTGGGACAAACAACCGTTGGCTGATACATACTGGCCAGTGAAACGGGCCAGGGCATGTAGGGCGTGGTGGACGATCAGGGGAGTTTCGAGTTTAGAACTGGCGAGCATTGAGTTGCAGAAACAAATGGGGAAATAAATTGTCCTACATTAAAAGGGCACTAAAACGCACTGCCAGACGGGTTGGTTAGTTCTTGGAACCAGCGATTAAGCCAGTTGATGGCATCGGCGAATTGGTTAGCAGGCAGGAATTTGTACCCGGTGATGCCGTAGCGGCGATACATTTCACCGTAGACTGCTCCGAACTCCGGGCGTCCACTCTTTTTAGCCAGTTCCAGGGCGATGGTTTTGACGGCTTGGCTGAGTTGACTCGCCTGCTCTTCGGTAATCACATTGGCGGGGGTTAATTTCTGTTCAATAACATTAATACGCTTGGTCAGATCGGCGAAGGCATAGGCGGCTTTGTCGAGGCGTTGGTCAACGGTGGTGAGCCGGGCTTCAAATTTGAGTTGCTCTTCTGCCATCGTCATGATTGCCCGGCCCATCTCGCGGATTTGGATGAGGGCGGCCGCATTGGGGGAAGAGTCAGCAGAAAGTGGACGGTCCAGGAACGCGGCCGCGAGGATTTCGTACACTTCCCTTTGGTAGCGGATCAACTTCTCGCGGAGTTCTGGCTTGACCCGACTTGAATTTACACCAAAGAGCCAACCATTTAGCACGGTTAAGGGCAAGCAGATCATTTCTTGAGGATTGCTGAATGGAGAAAGCGGTGTGGGTGTAATAACCACACCGCTCAACATAGTCGAGAGAACGGGATCGCGGCGCAGGCGTTGAAGCTGAGCCGACCAGTCTATGCCAAGAAAGTCACACAGCGGCCGCACGGGAACCAAGACGATAACCTTATCCCCCTGCTGGGCTTGAACCGCAGTAATTTCATCGTCGTAGAATAGTATTTGTTGCTGGCGGATAGGGGTCAGGGCGGTGTCACTCATGCATGTATTATAATCGTCTAGTTAAAATTGGAAAATGCCCCGTGTCTTGCTTGTGGCCGTTTGTGGCCGTTACTTGAACTATATTGTCGGTTTTTATATTGTTGGTTCCCTGGCGAGCGATAGCAGGCATTATAGCGGATTGTGAACGATTGGGGATTGTATTAATTAGTGCCAAGCAATAGAGGGATGAGGTATATGTTTTGTAGTATGGGCATTCGTTAAAATGAGGAGAACTGATACTGCGTTTGTTTGGCTTTGCGTTACAATAACATTAATAATTGGCCGTATATCAGTGACCAATTTCACACTAGTTATAGTGTGAAATAATCAGCGTTCCCGCTGATTACGGCTATGCTTATTGTCCGATTCCAAATTTCGAGGAAATAATCATGGTAGTACCTTCAATTTACTCAAAGGATGAGAGCCGGGCCAGGAATCCGGCGGTTTTTCGGGGCATTACGGGAATGGTGCAATTTGACTCACTGGATCGTTTAGTGTTTCTCCCTGATGTATCCGGGATGAAGAGTCAGCCATATAAAGAGACAGTGGCCGAGGTTGGGGGCGAGTGGGACGAGTGGACGTTTGAGCTAGATGTAGAAATGTGTCAGGATGGGGAAGTCCTTGTCATCACCGTGTTGTAACTCCGATAAGTCTTAAAAAATAATACTGAAATTACTAGCGACCAAACCGCTTAGCGAAGCGGGCTTTACGGTTGGGTCTGGCCTGTTCTGGTAGGCGCACCAGGGCAGGTTAATATGGTTTTACACTTTGTTTTTAGATTGAGCAAATATTGGTTTATTGCTATATTGTGTCCGCGTTAATCCATTCCGTTTAAGACAGTTTCGTATTGATGAAATGATTCCTCAGGCAGATCCCCATTCATTTGCAATACAACATTATCTCGGACCGTAACCCAGGAAAAGAAAGCGGCACTGGTTTCTCCCAAAGTAACGTAGTACTCGCGGATGGCTTCGGTGTCTTCATTGTTGTCGGTGATGATGATGCGGCCGCCACAGTCGTCGCAGAGACTGGGGAGAAAAAAACGTGTGCCTGTACCAACAAACGGGGCCAGACCATAGTCATCTTTGGTCATAATGTAGGGGTCTTCGGCTTCTAGTCCAGCGGCTTTGAAGGCGGCGACTACATCATCTCCCGTGAAAGTTTCCCCCCCTCCCCCACAGGCGGCTAGTCCCATCATTAATAGAAACAGCCAGAACAGGTTGCGTAAACGGGTCATACGATCTCCTTTTGTTGGATTGCTGCCGATATAAAGAAGTTATGTTTCTGTGGCAGGAAATAACGAGACAATTGTAAAGGGGCTGTTGGGGTGCGTCAAAAAGTGAGAGTGTGATTACGTATTGGGAGTTATGGGGAATAGAGGGTTGGCATCGCCTATTAAGTATTATATAATACAACTTCGTTAATGGTATCAAAATATTTTGGGCGGGTGTAAATGGTGCTAGCAACACCGTTTACACCCTAACCCGCCGAGCGACCGGCGAGCCTAATCATATTTTACGGGTTGAGTGAACTGGTGCAAATCACGCTCTATCCGGCTTATGAGGTCTCACCGTACCCCGGCGGCGAGGCCTCTATTTATTTTAGAGGGGAAAGGTAATGAGAGGAAACGGATGGACAGTGACAATTGGTTTGTTCGTGTTAGGCCTGTTCGTGGCCGCGTTGCTGGTCTTATCATTCTCCATCCGGGCTGTGACAAGCCAAGGCATGACGATATTGGCGACAGCGGAGGCGCGGCCGCCGACGGTGGGGGAACGAGCCAGTGACATCCGGGAGCAAACCAGATTGGACAACAACGGCATGAAGATCCCCTTTGTGGTGTGGTTTTTTGGCGTGGCGTCAGTAGTGGGGTTCCTGCTGACGAAACTGGAGAGTTTGCTGAAGATGTGGGCGGAACTCCAGAAGTTGTGGAACCGGGGCAAGAAGAAAGTGAAGGCCCCTTCCCTATGGATTGAAAACCCGAACGCCTGGCCACAACCGCCACATGTCCCGACGCGGCCGCAGTTACCGAACTGGTCGCGGACACAGTTGCCAGGGGGTGAAGAGTGAAAAACGTGATGCGTGGGGCGTGGGGTGTAGGTGTTCTGTTGCTTGTGGCCTGTGGGGGTATGGGCAGTGGTTACTCAGCGGAGCAAATTACGGCCATCCAGCAGGGGACGCCGTATGCGGTGGTGCTGACGGCTCTGCCGGTGACACCAGGGGCGGCCGCGTATGTGGGTATCGGTGGTGTTGAGCCACCGGCGGTGCAGGCGGCATGGACAGTAGAAGCGGCCACGCGGGTGGCCGGTGAGGGAACGCGGCAGAGCGAGGCGGCGACACGGGGAGCGGCTGAGGCGACGTTGGTCAGTGTGCAGATAACCCAGGATGCGGCCGCGTTTGCCAACGAACTGGCCTCAGCCAATATTCAGCTTCAGGCGGAGCAGGAATTGACCGGTTTGCAGGTGACACTGGCGGCGCAAGCTATCTCGACCACGATTCAGGCAATGGAGTATCAGGCGAAGATTGACGCGGCTGATGTTGCCAGTGCGGAACAGCAGTTGTATTGGTTTTCCCAGGTGCAAGAAGCTGAAGCGCAAAAGGCGTTGTCGCAGGCGGAGTTTTATGAGACGGCCCGTTATGTGCTGATGGTGGTGGCGATTGCGCTGGGGAGTGCTGTGGCGTTGTGGTGGTTCTGGTTGCGGCCGCGGAATGAAGTACGCGTGGTGACGGTCAATGGGCGGGATATGGCCATGGTCAAGACGCCCAACGGCTACGCCCCGATCATTACCTCGATGCAGGCGCGATTACCACAACCTAACGATGAGCAGGACGAACCTCAACCCCCCTCAGCGGTTCCCCCTACCCTGCCGTCCCTGGTGGAACTGCCCGACAACATAAAGCGCGATGTATTACAAATCGGCGTATTTGAGAACGGTGCGCCCATGCACTTTGGCCCTGGCTTCCGGGGCATTCTGGTGACAGGCGAACCGGGATCAGGCAAAAGCACCTTCCTGCGTCAGCTTGTGGCCCAGGCTTTGCAACACGGGTGGGTGATTTATCTGGCCGACGGCGAACAGATCACCTTCCAGCCCCATCTGTGGGGCGAGGTGGCCAAGAGCCAGGCGGAAGTGGTAGCCTGGTTGAAGTGGCTTAAGGGGGATGTGGTAGACAAACGGCACGAGTTGTATCGCCGGGTGTCGGCCTTGATTGAGGACACACTGCCACCGGCGCAACAGTTCCTCGTTGAAGATTTGACCGGCTACAACCGGGCGGCGCAGATGTTTGATTTACCCATCATGCGGCCGCTGTTAATCGGCTGGGATGAGGCCAACAAAACGCTGGGGGATAAGCACGTGCAGATACAGTTCGACGACCTGGCACAGTCGGCCCGGAAGGTGGGCGGTGAGTTAATCGTCTCCGGTCACGACTGGCGGGCCACACAGATTCCTAAAGGGTCATCCAGCTACCTGCCTGGGCGCGTTGCCTTCCGCTCGGAAAAGACCAGCAGTGAGGTAGTGTTGCGGGGCGACTCGTCCGCCATGCACATCCCGTTTGATCGCAAGGGGTTGGCATATGTGCAGATGCACCAGTGGCGAGGGTTCATGCAGGGGTACTTTCTGCCTGATGCGCGATTGATTCAGATGGTGCGGGAGATGCGGCCGCGGCAGGAGTTGCCTGAATCGGCCGCGTGGAAGGGGTACACCGTAACGCACGAGCGCCCTACATCCATCCCTGCCGAGGTAGACCTGAACAGCCTCATCACCGAGAGTCAGGCTGAGACGGATGCGGCACGCCTACTTGATTCTGTGCAAAGCAACGGTAGTTTGCGGTCGCGGCGGCAGGTGGCATTGCGGCTGGCAGGTAACGATAACGCAGATGGTTATGCCCGGGGGGATGCCGCACTAAAAATACTGTCGCAACAGGGGCACCAATGGGCCGGTAATTTACTGGAGACGGATGCACGATATGCGGCGTAGTGCGGCCGCGAGTACTGTGATTACAAACAATTATTTAAGTATTATAATATATCTAACGTGATGACATCACACAAATAGGAGAAGAATATGCAACTGACAACCAGCACCATAACAGCAGTAATATCCACCTTGACCGAATTGGTCAACAATGCCTCGTTGAATGTCTCGCGTAATCGCTACGACTTTTATGCCGACCGTCTGCGTGTGGCAACTACAGAAAAAGACTTGCTCTCCGCAGTCAATCGGTACTCCGAATTGCTCGGTTGCCCGGTGTTGACCGAACACGCAACGGCCAATATCCTGCGGGCATCCAGCGCGGCCGACGCTAAGTCCGTCTATCAGTGGTTGCGCGAACAGCCGAAGATAGCCATTGCCATGACGAAAATAGGATATGCCCACCGGGATGACATCATTGCCGCACTTGTCGAAGCTTACGAAACACAAGAAATCAAGGTGGGCTTTCAAAAGCCACGCCGCTCGTTTGACATCAATATCTCGGCCACGGTTACTCAAGCCCTCGCTCATGGCGACGATGCGAAAGCGGGAAACGCTCAATTGTTCCGGCGTTGCGATGTGCGTGGCGGGTTGCGCCTGCCGTTTTACAGCGGGAATGCCATCGGTGGAGCCATGCGCGATCTTCTGGCGGATCACTTTCTGTCATCGCTGGGAATAAAGCTAGATCGCGCCGAACCTGCGCTCAACATTTGGGCCTTCCACTTGCTCTACTCAGGTGGCATCATGGCAGATGGAGCAATCCCCAAAGAGTTTGAGCGGGTTCTTACCGGCGCGGCCAGTGGCACAATGCGGAGTGATGGTGTCCGGCAACTTCGCAACACGTTACCATTTTTCTCGATGCTGGGGGGAATTGGTAAATCTCCGATGGAAGGCTATGTCTATATCAACGACTTGCGGCCGCAGTGCCTTGAGTGGGGCACGGGGGATGAGTCGGTCAACGATATGATGTCCTGGCGGTTTATAGCCCGTCGTGACGACTTTGAAGGACGTACCAGTAAGGCACAAAAGGAGTTGGGGGACGCTGGAGCGGAAACAGCCAACACGTCTATGTTGGCGAATACCGAGTGCCTGGCGGAGGGTGTGGTGCTAGAAGGCGGCATTGATGTCTCTCGCCACGTAACCGACATTGAGATGTCGGCCCTTGCACGTGGTCTGATACTCTTGCAAGAGCACGGTTATCTTGGGGGTAAAAAGCATCGGGGCTATGGGCGCGTCAACATTGAGTATCGCACCGATCTGGTTCTTGAGCCGACCCTATATGATGAGTATCTGCAAGAACACAAGGCTGAAATCCTCGCTTACCTACAGTCCATTGGTGCGTTTCCGCAGGCCGGACAGGTTGAGCAGATGGGGTTACTTTAATGCACGCCACTGATTTGATTACCGCGTGTTTGACCGACGCCCAAAAGGAGCCGCTTCCCGAAGCGGCTCGATCTGGTATCTGTTGTGTGACCGGTGTGACGACCGAAACCATCGCCCGTAAGCAGTTATTCGGGTCAAGTTTTTGCGATCTAAATCTACTGGCCTGCCCTGAATCTCCCCTCGTGGGCGTGGGTGTTTGGTACGCATTCCAGTTTGGCGCGTATGGCATAGACGCTGAATCAGGCCAGGCCAAAAAGCGCAAAAAGAAACCGGAGGTAATGTCTTGCTGGTGGACAGATGGGCAGACATTCCACGAGATGGGTAAGGCGCAGATCCGCGAACTGGTCTTACGGGGTACAACCGCAAAACATTGGGCCGGATGGGTGACAACAACCTACAAGAAACACGGGGCCTTGCGCTCCCCCGTCAACGGTACACCCTTTGGCAGTTGGGGCTTTGATGATTTACTGGTACGGGCCAACGATGTAACCGCCGTGCTGGAAATGTGGCGTAAGCTACGCCAGGCCCAGAACAATGGCATCGGGCGTACAGGGATTGAAACATTGGATATTCCCATCCCGATTATGATCAAGGTTGGGATGGGGTTTTGTAACGACTTTCTGGCCTGGGCGCGGCCGCGTTACCAATCACCGCTCTATCAGTTTCTGGTGTACCTGCTTCCCAGCCAGGAAGAGTTGCGCGAAGGATACAGCGATGGGGATATTTGAAAACCAACTGCGCGAAGGAAAAATGCTGGCCTTGTTGCCTATGCATAAGCGCAAGGTAGAACAGGCAAAAGCCGATATTGCCAGAATGCTGGAGTCGTGCCAATCACCTTATGTCTCTCTCAGTTGGGGCAAACAATCTATCTGCCTCATGCACATGGTTTATAGCCTCGCCCCCGATGTGCCTGGACTGTTCTTCCGTGAACCCGAAACGCATCTGATAGCTGATTTCGATAGCGTCATCAAACAATTCTGCGCCAGGTGGAACATCCAATACTTTGATGTCATGCTTAACAAGCCAAGCCATCAAGCAGCCGCAGACGAACAGGAACAGGCACACGGGTGGGATGGTGTTTTTATGGGGTTTGCGCGACACGAAAGCAAGGTACGAAAGTTTACGCTATCGAAGGCTGATAAACACAATATCTTTACCTACAAGAACGGGTTTCGCCGCTCCTGCCCCTTGCGCCTTTGGTCAGATATGGACATTGCCGCCTATGTCGCGCCCAGAGACATCCCGATGTTATCTCTTTACCGAAAGTTTGGTTTTAGTATTCGCACATCCGCAGGCATCGAGATGGGGACAGCCGAAAAGCCGGATCATAGCGAGATTGGTTTTGATAATATGACTGGGGAACAGAAGGACAAAATCCTTGAATCGCAACGAAGGAGAAAGCATGAGCAAGCATAAAATCCAACCGCTGAAAATCACGTTTGAAATGGATACGGCTGGGATTATCTATGATCCGCTCGCCCCGCCCATGTTGGATAGCCTGATTGATTGGTCCTTGTCGCCGATGGTACGCACCAAAGGCGATCCCGCTCCAGGCAGAGGCGACTTGGTAGATGAAATCCGTTTGCCGTTAGGGACATGGCATGTTGGTTCTCATTGGGGTTGGTGTGCCTCGGCCCTCATCCCCGCTGAAGAGGGAACCCCACAGGAAACCATTCAGCACTTTCGCAAGAAGTTCCGGGCCAACCGGATCAGTCTCACGAATGGTGTGCCCAACCTCCAAAGCGGGGCGACCCGCGAATACAATTTACCATTTACCGTCCAATTGGTTGACAAGTTAGTCGCCTATTGCCTCGGTGACAGACATACGATTGACAGCCTGTTGAGGCGCAATGTGCATTATCTTGGCCAGAAGAAGCACCGTGGCCGCGGCCGCGTGGAGAGCATCGCCGTTGAGGTCGTCGAGAGTGATTACTCCCTGGTGTGCGACGGAAAGGCCATGCGCTGGTTGCCTGTGGCAGAAGGGTTGCGTGAGGTGCGTTTGCGGCCGCCCTACTGGAATAACAATGATCGCGTACCGTGTTGCGAGGTGGGTGATGCTTACGCAGGAGAGATACATCAGCCATGATATATCAGCGGACGCTAAGACCACGCACCAGTTTGCACGAGGGGAAGATGGTGCGTGCTTGTGCCGTAAAATACCCCGGCAAACATCCAGCCGATGTTGTCCAGTCTTTGCGCCTGGGGGATGGGTTGACACTCAAGCAGGTAGCTAACCATCTGGGTGTATCGGAAACGACAGTAAGTCGGTGGCAAGGGCCAGACGTGCGGTACACGACACTGATAACTGATACATTCCGAGAGTCTTCCAGGCGCAATATTGGCCGGGTCAATGAGGCCCGGCGTAGCCAACACAGCTATTAAGCGGTATCACCCACAACAAAAAAGCCCGGCTCATTACCGGGCTTTTTTGCTGCTAGGGAAACATATACATCCTTGTCTATATAATTGACAAATAGTTCCGCACGCGGTATTATTACATCGCACTAATCAATACGGAGATGATAAAATGAAAACTAATAAACACACAGTAACGCGCACGACCAGCAACGGAAAAAAAATTGAAGTAACGATTGAACGTGGAACATGGACGGAAGAAGTGCATCTTGACGGATCTCCCACCGGCACCTACGAGACATACACTATTGACCGTACATCCATCAAAATGATGGACACTACCGGCAAAATCCTTGCCAGTGACAGTAGCGTCAAACCTATGTCATACGGCAAAATCCATTACGCAAAGGATTACGCAAAGGCAGTTAGTTTAGGGTGTGTTGGGATGGTTGGTAATGCCTACATCAAGCAAGCCACGATGGATTTGATTTCATCAGCCATTGCCGAAGCCGAAGCAGGCGCACCAAAAACCCAAGAGCAGATCGATATTGAAGTCGCCAAAGCCGCCGCACAGAAAGCGTATGATGGCTGGTACAACTCCCCCGAAGAAGGCGCACGCCGCAAATTTGCCCGTGAAATGGGGCGCACGAATAGCGATTATTGATACGCCCCAATCCAAACTCTTATTAATGGGGAGCAATTGCTCCCCATAATCAACAAAAGGAGAATCTAATGAGCAAGAAAAAAAATCACTACTACGGATGGGCACAGAACGATCAGGGCGCAAGTCTGGACATTACGCACGATACCAGCATTCGTGCCGTCGAAAACGAGGCCCGGCGCACGTTGGGATCGGGCTGGATGGTACATGTTACGAGAGTTGATGGCGACGGTCATCAGGGCTATATGGGCGAGACCGAAGTTAGGAAATTCAGGATTCGCTAGAGTGACCCCTTCGCCAGATGGGTGGTTAAATCTGGCAGGAGAACTAAATGCTTCGCCCCCAACAATTACCAGAATATCGCTGGCCATCACTAAAGGTAGCCGTGCGTCAATATGTAGTGCGAGATGATCGTGGCCGCTACGGTATCGGCTACGTAGATCATCGGCGTGAGATTATCTGGGCCTACCCCATCGGGGTCCAGACCCAGATAAAGGCCCCGGATAATCTTGCGTTGCCAGACAACGCAACCATCCTCACATCGTCATCCTGGATGCTTCAGGCCGACGGCAAGTATAGGGGATACTGGTACGATGATGACGTGCCAGTGGGGAGAGTATCCGAAGAGTATTTCCGCTATCTTGAGATTGTTGATGATCTTGGTTGGAGAATGCCAGATTCAGTTGCCGATCAAGCCCTGGAGGGGAGCGACCAGATGGGCCACTGGAACTACGGAGCAACGTTAGGGCGAGTTGGCGGAGAGCCGCCCGTAAAAGGGCAGCACGGTAACGAGATGTCCATAGATCAGGCAGTTGATTATGCCAAAGAGGTGGGGGAAAAGGTGACTGACCGGGGATTGCGACTGGCCTGCAAGAATGGGTACATTCCCGGAAGTCGAAAGGTTGGCCGGGATTGGCTCATCACCTACGAAGGGATGAATTACTATCTGGATAATCGCCCGAAGCCAGGGCCACGGACGAAAGCGGCAGTCTCGGCAGCGAAGCAATGAAGCAACAACCGTTAGGAGTCTGCGATAACTGCCTGAGTGAGATACTCCCGGATGAGTGGTACACCAGCAAGGGGAAGCCTCGGCGTTATTGCGGCCGCGATTGCCGTAACACGGGCAACAGCCGCGCCGGTTCCCCTATCCGCTCGGCGAAGGCCCGGCAACGGGTGGGCCGTGGTGAGTGGCAAAACCCGGCCAAGTTGAATCCCCCTACCCCCACCGAGCAATCCCACCGCGCCCGCCTCGGCCGAAAGCGTGAGGTGAAGGCGGGAACCTGGCGTAACCCGGCATTGACTGATGAGGCGAAGGAGAAATTATCGCGGCCGCGGAAACATGGCCCGGCTCTTCATGCGGTGCTGGAGAAGCTACAGCAGGGTCAACGTCTGGCCGATTTGACACCAGAAGAACAGGAACTCCACCGGGCCTATCGGCGGGAGTTACGCCAGACCAGACGTGAAGAGGTGAACACTTGGCACAGAAACCAGTACCGGCAACAACAGGCTAATATGAGCGATGAGGAACGCGAGGCTCAGCGTGCCAAGTGGCGGGAGCAGAACCGACGAAGAACCAAGCCGAAGAGCGTAAAATAGTACCTTCGAGGCCGAACAGAAAATGAACGCCAGGGCATTCTCTGCTCTGGCGTTTTTTGTTGGAGCAAAGGGGTGTAACGCGGCCGCATTCGAGCCAACCCGACAGCCTGCAAGTAAACACCCTGACCCTGCTAGAAAATGTGAAACTGATGTTTGGGACTGACTGAACCCAATCATCCATCAACTGCGGACAGAAGCGTATAGGCGGCGTTCCGGGGCGCACATGTGGAAAGGTTTCGAGTTCAAAAGTTTCGAGTTTTGAATTCGCGGAAAAATATTCGCTAAGGGGAAAATGTGGGGGTTTGGGGTTCGCAGCCGCGAACCGGCGAATATCGTGAATAGTTCGCTACCAGAGGCGAACGCGGCCGCGAATAATTCGAGGGGGAAGTGGACCATCTGCGAATAGGCGAATGGCTCCCAAAGTCTCTAACGGCTCGATGCGGCCGCACGCTCCAGATTCAACGCCAGCAACCGTTCCAGTATCTGCTCATCCGTGAGGGTGTGGGGCCAGCCGTAGGCGTCCAGGACGGCGTGGTCGAGAGTGGTGTGGATGTGGTCGAGTTCGTCTATTTGTTCGAGGGAAATGACACCTTTGGTTTCTTTGGCCCAGCGCACCCGGTCGCGCAGTTTGCCTTTGAACGACTCACGGTAGAGGGTGAGGGCGTTGTAGAGGTTGGTTAGGGTGAGGTTGTTGATGATGTGGCTAGGGATGACCGTGTCAATGTCTTCTGCCGGTGGATTGAGCCAGGCGGTGCGGAACTGGTCAAGCTGGCGGGCGGCCGCGGCGATGGCCAGGACGCGAGGATCGTCAGCCTCAGCCGGTTCCTGGCCGGGGGGCCAGGGGAAGGGGAAGGTTTCAAATGTGGTGGTAGGGGTGTAGCGTGGATCATTCCCTTTTCCAAGCCACGTTCCTGCTCGTAACGCCCAAAGTTCGTGCGGCCGCGAGTGTAAAGCACCCAGAAAATAATAGTCATCACGTGCGATTACACCTAATGCGCCATCAGGTAATGAATCCGCATCAAGAAAGGTAAAAACCATATGCTTTGAAACAAGCACCGTTACAATGTAACGCCCCAAACCGGAAATAGCTTCTCTCATATCTGTGCCGGGGCGTCTAAAGAGCCACCAGTTACTTAGTGTCCGTTCCTCACGGTTTGTTATGCGTGCCGGTTTTACGTGTTCTTCTACATACTGAAAAGGCAAGAGATAGGCAGAGGCAGACTCCTTTGTCATTCTTGTAAAATCTATTGCCCAGACATTTCGAGAGCGACGAAGAATATCAATGCCATTCTTTAGCCGCTTCAAGACATCACTGTTTGGGCGGCCGTTTGGATTATCATTCGCAGACATCATTTTCATTGCTAGACTTTCAGGAATATCAAATGGTCCACCTTTTGCAAACCCGAGAAAGGCCAGATCGGAATTTTCGGGTAATTGTTTAGCTATGGTAATATCAACTTGTGAAGTCAGGTCAGGGTTGATATGCGTGACTGACCGCCCATTTAGTTGATACGTTTTCTCGAAGCCATTGTCGAATCCAATCATGGAAACACGCACGGCGGCACCATCAAGTATCCAGGGTCTATCGCTCCAGGCCATAAAAATATCACCCGATTCTTTTATTCTCTCCAAGACTGTTCTGTTTGATCCCCCACGTATGGAATTAGTTGCCAAAAGCCCCGCCCTTTGCGCCTGATTGGAAGCAATGGCGGTACGGGCTTTTTCAAACCAATAGCATACTAAATCCGCATCGCCAGGGACACGTCCCTGATATAAACGTTGAATCTGATGGGCATAATCGTGCGAGAACCCACTGGTACCCAAGCGCCGCATGCCCAAGAATGGTGGGTTGCCGAGAATTACGTCGGCCTTTGGCCATGTAGCTTCAACGGCGCGGCCTTGTTCGTCGTAGGCAAGGATGGCGTCTTTGTGTTCGATGTTGTGAAGCGGCCGCAAGATCGGCTCGGTAAAGTCACTGAAGCCGTTCTCTTTGCGCCATTGCAGATAGCCTATCCAGACCGTGATTTGGGCCAGCTCGTGGGCGTAGGGGTTAATCTCAATCCCATAGAGCTGGGCCGGGCTGACGCTAAGGTTAATGACGCCCAGGCCATGCGCGGCCGCGAAGGTGATAACCTCTTTCTGCAAATCGAGGAGTAGGCGCAGGCTGACGTACAAAAAATTGGCGCTGCCACATGCCGGGTCCAGTACCCGGATCGTGGCAATCCGGTGGGCGAATTGGGCCAGGCGATCAAACACGGCTGGCCGGTTATCCGGGTTAGTCGGTTGTTGGCGGCACCAGTTCCTCAGTTCGCGCCATTCGTCGCGCAAGGGCTTCATCAGCACTGGTTCAACGATGAGGAGAATGTCGTCGCGGCTGGTGTAATGCGCTCCCAGTTGTGCCCGTTTGTCCTCGTCAATAACCCGTTCGAATAGTGTGCCGAAGATGGTGGGGTCAATGGCTGACCAATCTTGCCGCGCCGACTTCAGCAAGTGGTGAATGATGTCGCCGGGTAGCTCCGGGACAAAGTTATCGTCGAAGAGACCGCCGTCGAAATGGGGAATGCGGTCAGGGCCGAAGAAGCCGCCGTCGCGCATGGTGGTAAAGAGGGTACGCAGGCCATCCATGAAATGCTTGCGGTTGGCTTGTTGTCGCTCAATGAGGGTGGTAAAGAGTTTGTTGGTCAGCAGGCCCAGGTCCTCAGCAAAAAGGCAGAAGAAGAGGCGGATAACGAAGTGGGCTAACCGCTCTGGCGGGGCCGGGTCTTCGTGGTGTTTGCTCCATTCCTGCAAAGTGCGCACGACCTGGACAAAGGTATCTGCCGTGGCCTGGGTCGCTTTCTCCTGGGTTTGGGTGGGTTTGAAGGAATCTGGCTCATAGAAGGCACGACGGAGCAGAGCCAGGCCGTCGCCATTCAGCAGGCGGTCGAAGGTAATCTCATGAAGCTGTTTGACTGTGCCGGTGAAGTTGGTGTGGATGATGATGCGTTGTAAGTCGCTGGTGATGAGGAGCGGGGGATTCTCCAGGTTCTCGCGGTAGAGGAGCAGTTGTTGGTAGGCTTTCTCCAGGTCAGCGTGAGTGCCTTTATATTCCCAGATGAACCGACCACGATACCAGACATCGGCGCGGCCGCGGCCGCCGGTGGTTTTGTCGGTGGAAGCCTCGAAGGTAAAGAACTCTCCCTTTGGATCAACAACATGGGGAAGCTCGTGCCCCACCAGGTTGCACACGTCATAGAAATGGGGCTGTGCGGCCGCGGTTTCCTTGAGTTGGATTTTGTCCCAGCGTTTGACGAATTGTTGTGGGGTCATGGGTTATATATATGCCTGTTTATTATTGGGTTAAGAAGGTCGTTTTTTGTCAATAGAGACTTCCACCAGTTCAAAAGTGAGTGGCGTACAATATATTCAAAAGTGTGAAGTAGTAATGGTGTATCTTTTGCCACCCATCTCCCATTCATACCTACAATCGTGGCGGCTAAGGCCGGGGGCTTTTCAACAAAGCGTCCCCCAGCGTGAAGTGGTGGCATTGACATCGGGGGTGGAAAAGGTATTCCCGTATGCAGAGCTTTCGAGCGAAGCTTATAAACCGTTGTTAATAACTCTTTCATGCCGCTTTTGCTCCACTGAATCTGAAAACCCTCTGGGGGCCTATCCTGTGGAGGTTTCGGTAAAAACTCAATGATAAAATCAATGAATTTTTTGGTAGACCCAAGTTTATCGGCAATCAGATCGGCAACTTGTTGTACGAATCCGTCTCCCCCTTTCTCTTGTAACAATTTGACCAACTCTGGCGAAGATGCATTCAATCGCTCTACCGCTGGCTCTTGGGCTGGTCGCCAATGATTAGCTGCCACTTCTATGGCTGATACCATCAATAGCCACGACAATTCTGGCTCACTCTCGGCTATCCAGACTGCATTCTGATAGTTTCTTGCCGCTCTAGCCAGAGCAATTGATTCTACTGGTTGAATTGAAGGCAAGTCCATGAAAAGGCTTAAATCTCCTAATCGCCGTTGTCCTAGCACTCTTGGTAAAACAGGCTCACGATAAGTTGCTATGGGCAAAATAGGATCAGGGGAATGCTTTGCCAGAGTAGGATAACCTTTCGGATCGCCGCCTGGCTCAAATCTGCGGGAGCGATACCCTGATTTCAGTCGTATGCCAAGCAATAACGAAAGGAGAGAAGCAATTTCGTCGTTAATAAAGCCACCATGAAATCCTTGAACATTGGTTTTGTTCGTCGGTTCCATAGGTTTGTAAGATTCATAATATTCCGCTCGCAACATAATGAACGGTGCTAAACTACCTTCTCTTGGTGCTGGTACCGTATTTAAAAACTGATAAGGACCTGTTTCGGTTGTGAACTCACCGACGATGTACGCATCAGTAAATAAAGGGAACTCGTAAGTTATCTGAACTGGAGTTCTCTTTATATATTCCTTCCAGTTTGCGTAAGCAGGCGAGCCAGTTATTTCTTCAGGATGCATTGTGTAAGATTAGGAAGTATTAAACAAAATAAAAAAGCCGCGACGGGTTGTGCTTAGCTGATGATGACGTATGATGGGTGTAATGCGGCCGCGCATTCGACCAACTATTAGAGCGTCTCTCGATGGGAAGTATCGGGGAACGTTTTTTTGTTTTGATCCAGTTGTGAGTGCAAGAAGCACCAAGATGGAAGCGGTAATGTAGGGCGGGATTGTAACCAGGGGGAATAGATAGGGCAAAAAGAGGTGGGAAAAAGGGGAAAGAAGGATGGTTGCCAGGCGTAAGATTCCCTGTTAAGAAGGTATAATTATTGATAAAAGGGTTTCTCATGGCCAAACGAAGACGCAAATCAACCCCTACCGCCGATCTGATTGACTTCATTATTCGCGGGAGTGTCATTCTCTCATTTATTGCCTATGCCCCCCTGGTGGCATGGTGGAACAATATCTCCCCAACGGTTCGCATCCTGCTGGTTATCTTGACAGTTGTTGTCATTGTTTCAGGAATTGGGGCATTATGGGCCTTGAACCAACACCGGAAGCAACAAAGAGCATTGGCCTGGAAACGGGCTATGGTGTCATGGAATCAAAGCACTCAGGCCGGAATGGTCTATTCACATCAGTCAGCTAGGTATTTGTCTGACATCGAACTCGAAAAGTTTGCCGCCCAGATATATACGCAAATGGGTTATGCTGTTAAACGTACCGGGAGAACCGGGGATCATGGCGTGGATGTTGTGTTGGTTGGCCCGCAGAAACAAATTGAGTTGGTGCAGTGCAAGCAGTGGAATAAGTCAGTGGGCGAACCGCAGGTGAGAGATCTCTATGGGGCGATGGCTCACATGAAGGCGGCAAGGGGATGGCTATGGGCACCGAAAGGTTTTAGCCAACCAGCGAAACGATGGGCGAAAGATAAGCCGATTGTTTTGGTGGACGATGAAGAGATTGGTCGGTTAATTGAAAGTGCCTATGGCAGTAAGCCGTGATGACTGGTGGTTTGCGGCCGCGTTTGTAAATGGCGTATGATTGAGCCTATCAAGGCCCTGGCACGGCCCCGATTTAAGCGTCTCTCGATGACTGGTCGAGAGACGCTTTTTGTTTTTTAGCAAAATGCAATAGGGCAAACCTACCTAGGGTAACGATTCACAGGCATCGCCATCCCCGTCCCCATCGAGGCCGTGAATGTCGCCTGCGCCTTGAGCCACACAATAGTTGTAACAGGCTTGCGCGGCCGCGTGAGTAGAAAAGTCTGAGCAGTTGTACAGATCCCCTGAGCAGTTGCAGACAGCCACCGGGGGTGGCGTGTTTGTTGGCAGAGCCAAAGTCGGCGGCGGTTGAGTCGGTGGCAGTGATGTAGATGTTGCCGATGGCAGAGTTGGCGTGTTAGTGACGAGGGGACGGGTGTTCGTCGGCTGCGGCCGCGGTGTGTTTGTAACCGGTTCGGCGGTGATGGTAGGGGCCAGGGTGACACGAGGTATGCGGGTGAGTAAGGGTAAGGTAACGACTTGGAGTTTATCGGCAGAGAGCCAACCTTCGCGGCCGCTGTCAGTGCGGACTTGATACCACTGGCCGTCTTCGGTGATGGCGATAATTTCTACGGTGGTGCCGGTGTTGAGAGTGGCGACCGAGGAGCTGGTGGCATCGGGTTGACTGCGAAGGGAAACGGCGGTTGTGACCTGGCCGCTGGGCGCAGGTGTATTGCTGGGAAGCAGGGTGAAGGTGGCACTTGGTATGGCGGTGCTGGTTGCTGTATTGGTGCTGGTTGGCTGCGGCCGCGTGGGCGTGTTGGTGTTGGTTGGTTCGGGTTCGGCCGTGTGGGTGCTGGTTGGAGCCGTTGTCGCGGCCGCGATGTTTTCATTCTGCCCACCACAGGCAATAACGGTCAACAGGATTAAGAGCATGGAGAAGATAAAGTAGGGTTTGCGAGACATAATCATGATCACTCCTTTCCATATATTATGGATATTGGGCATCGTTTTCTTACTTGAAAACTGAAAAACGTTTGTGAGTAATTTGAAGATACCAGTTTGTATTGTGGCCATGTGTGTCGGTTCGTTCTTAAGTTAGTACTATGAGAAGTTTCTAGAAAACAAACGCCAGGGGGATGGTCTACTTGACGTTTTTTGTTGGCGCAAAGGCGTGCAATGTGGGCGCATTTGCATTTACTAAATAGCCCGCAAGAAATATCTTTTCCCCGGGCCAGAAAACGAGAAACGAATGTTTGATGTGGCATGAATCCAATCCATCACTATCCGCGCCACGAAGCGCACAGGGCAACCTATGGGGGTACAAAAGCTGACGATTAGTGACTGATCGTTATTCGCTGGCGGTTCGCGGAAAATGAGTTCGCTGAGGGGAAAGGCCAGGGGTTTTTGGGTTCGCGGGGATTGTGATGTACCAGGAACATCCAGTTGGGGCTTGCCCAGAAAGAGCATCACCAAGCGGGGAGTGGGAGTGACTGCATCTATGCTTTCCGCCCTCAGTAGATCGACAAGGAACTTGCTACTGGCCGGGCATGGCACTGAATGTTTGGAAACGGGATGGATACACGATTGAAGAAAGCGGTAAATTATTGATCTGCCCCGCATCCGTTTTTTGATCAGACCCCCCTACCCCACTGCTTTTTCGACGCTAAAATATTCCGGTTTACATAATGGATTTCGCTACAATCGATTCTGCGGAGAAGTTCCTGAAAAATTTGTCTGATAAAAATAGATGATGGCAAAATGTTGACGCTTTGTGTACGACTGTGTACACTGTGGCACATGGTAGTCACTTACTAGTCACATATGTACACAAAAGGTGGTGGAAAATGGGAACAAGAATTATTGCTGTTGTGAACCGGAAGGGGGGTGTTGCAAAAACAACAACCTCGATCAATCTGGCCTCGCGGATTGCGGCTACCATTCGTGATTCACGCGAAGTGCCAGAAGTACAAAAGACAGATCGGGTGTTGGTGATAGATTTAGATCCGCAAGGGAATGTCGCGGCCGCATTGGGGTTGAAGCAAGGGAATCGGTGTTTGGGGCGATTCTTGTTGGGGGAAGCCAAGTTCGGGGAAACGGTTATGTCGGCAGATCGTAGTGCCGATGGGGGGCCATCGAGGCCCAATCTTTTCGTTATGCCAGCATCGGGGGAACTACAAGAGCGGTTACGCCAACTGGATATAAAATTATATTTTCAGCAAAGTGGCAACCGTAAATACACCGGGCCGACAATGAGCAATGTATTACGTCATATGTTGGCTCCCTTTGCTGGGCATTTCAGTTATATCTTTTTAGACTGTCCGCCAACATTGGGGCATCTCGATCATGCTGTTTATGATTTTGCCCATGAGGTGATAGTTCCCGTAAGAATGGCCTATTTGGATAGCGCGGGAGCAATGCAACATTTGAAAGATTTGCGCGTGGCCCAAGAAGAACTTGGTGCCGGGGCACGACTAACGTGGATTGTGCCCACGTTCTTCCGTCCACAAGAAGTTTTGGCAAGACAAATGTTGGAGCAGATCAGAAAGGTGTATAGAGGGTTAGTGGCCGAGCCTGTGCCGCAGTCGGTAGTGGTAGAAAAGTCTCAGGCGGCGCAACAGCGTACCCTGTTTGAATATGATCCGGATTCTCCGGCCACTCAGGCTTATGCTTGGTTGGCGGATAAGGTTATGGCTCAACAATGAAAGACAAATTTGACACGTCCATATTTGATGCTCCAGTAGGAGGGGCTGAGTCAGGAGTAAAGCAGACTCCCCCGGCTGAAAAACCCGCAAAACGCGGCCGAACCAAGTCGCCTTCTCCGCAATTTGACACTCCCATCACTGCCAGTGCCCGCCTGGATGTGGCCAGAGCCTCGGGGCATGGGGGGGAGCATTTAGGGAATGAAAAGCACAAGCAACTCACGTTCCGCATCCCCTGGGAATGGGTGGATGAGATTGAACAGTGGGGGAATGAGTTGGGTATCAGCAAGGAAGAAATGAAGCGCTACCTGGTTCGCCGAGGGTTGGATGCCCTGAAGAGCGGGGATCGTCCACGGGTGCGGCCGCATGTGGTACGAAACATGATTGAGTATTAGGGGCGCGGCCGCGATTGGAAACATGCTATGAAGTTATCGAAACTTATCCGTGAGTACCAGAAGAAGATAGAGGATTGCGCCACTGTACTAAAAAACAGGTCGGCGATCACTTCAGAAGAAAGGTTGGCAATCAATGCACGGAAACAAGCCTATGTCCAGATTGTGCATGATCTGGAAGATGTGGATAGTCTGGATTAACGCGGCCGCGACTAGAGAGGATATTGCGGCCACCTAGCAGGAAATTGCCTGGGAACAGGATCCGGAACGCAAGTACGAATATCGAGATGAGGAAGAGTGACGCTGCCGCACTTCCGCTTCCTTGACGTGCCGCTTTTTTTTGTATCATATAGTATTATAAAATACTACTTAGCCAATTTAACCAATAAGGTGGAGGTGTTCAATGTCAACGATTAGAGATTTAATGAAACAGCGGCAAGAGGATTTGGCCGTGCAGGAAAGGCGAGAAGTGCAGGAGCATGAAACGTTCTTCAATGAAGCAACCAGGTTAACGAGCGCAGTGCTGGGGGATCTGAATGAAGAGTTGCATCCGTACAGCACACCGGATGATTGTTTTGGGAGCCAGCGGGAGCGGCCGCATTTGCCCACCGCTTTGACCTGGAAAATCAATCATCCGCAATATGGACAATTTTATGTTGTGGCCGAGGTGGATCTGGCAGGAGACATTGATCCTGAGAAAGAAACAATATCGCCCGGCGTCAAGTGTGTTTATCTCCAGGCCCACCACCGGATGAATAGTCGAAACGGGGCAGTCGCCATTACCGACATGGCGGGGGTGGCGGATTTCTTCATTAGCCGGGAGCGAGCCGTACAAGAAACGAAGGCCAAGGACCGCGCTGACCGCATCCGCGACCTGGAATATCGCCTGGTAGGTTGGGCCAACCAGAAACCGCAACAGGTCAAAGAAGCGTTGCAGGAATTGATTGGCCTGAACCCTGACCAAGAAACGGATTACCGCCTCAAGTTTGCCCGGTGGCAAGAAGGCTATGCCGCATGGCAAGCTGAACAAGCGCAACGGGCTGAAGCGGAACGGGTACACCAGGAACGCAAAGCCGCACAGCAACAGGCCGAAGATTTTTACGCCTGGGCCTTGGTCTGGTGGGATGAGGAGAGGGTGCGGGTGCTGGAGATTAACCGCCAAGCCATAGCCGATCTCCAGCTTGATTTTGATAAGGGCGAGTTCCAACTGTGGGAAATGGAGTACGCGGTCAGCGGCCGCGATGAAGATGGGACATCCATTATCGAAACGCGCACCGCCTGGGTGCTGTCTGGTCGGCAGGATGAAGATGGGAATTGGCTGGTATGGGATGCCGATGCACAGAAGATCCGTCCGACCCGTTTTTTTACTGCGGTCACCCTGAAGCGGTGGGGATTTGTCAATCCCTCGGAAAGCCCGTGTTATTTGGACATTCGTCCCAAGGGTATGTTTCCAGAGCAGATTCGGGTAAACCCGGCGCTGTGGGATCGGCAGGCTGAAGTGCAAGCGTTTGTTGATGATGCGATGTTGCCCACACCACCTCTGCCCGACCCCGTGCTGTTCGGTCTGTCGGCAGACCGCGGCCGCAATATCCGTGTTGGCTTCTTCGGGTGATGGGGTGGGGGAATCCCCCCCCTGGGGATGGGTTTATGTGGATGGGGGAATGTTGTTTCATGTGCGGCCGCAACAGGCCGAATTCGCTCAGTATCTTTTGGTAGAAGCAGGGGTATGGGTGCAATGAATAATGAACAGGAATTGAAAAGTCGGGCAAGGCGTGTTCTTCGGGCCTTGAACAATTTGCGTGTAGGCCGGTGGCGCGAGTTTATGATGTCGCCCCAGGATCGGCTTGATGCGGCCTGGCTGGTGCATCGCTACCAGGAACTCAAGAGGACATGTGGATTCAGTGAGGCGCACATGGTAGCTGGGACGGAGTTTTTGCTGATGGTCATTCGCGGGGATGATCGCATCATCAGCCAGTGGGGCGAAACGCGGCCGCTGTCCTGGTGTCTGCACTGCCAGTCGTACCGGTTGGCTCCAGCGGGGAGCAAGTGCCCGGCTGAGGGATGCCGCGAGACATTGATTGAGGATGATCTGGTGGGGCAGTGGGAGCAACATTGGGCCTGGGTGCTCCGCAATCTGGTGGCGGGGAAGGTGGACAGGTTCGCGGCCGCGGGCCAGCTTTCTGTGGATGATGAGACCTTGCGCGAGTGGGTGCTGGATGAGTATTTCTCCTCGCAGATGGACCAGCCTGCAGCCTGCCGCATCCTGGGGCTGACGGCGGAAGAACTGATCGCCACCCGGGTCAAGGGTTTGATGCCAGCGATGGCCGTTGATGACCTGCCCCCCATTGACCTGGGAGAAGCCTTGCAGACTCTCCGGCGAGTAGCTAGGATTGAAGAATAGCCCTGGCGGGACTATAATACCTGTCTCTGGTATGTCTCCCCTGGTTCGCGGCTCCCCCGCCGCAATGAACCAGGGGAGTTTTGTTTTCTGGCGGCTTTGGCGCGGGGCGATACGCGGGACGGATTTGGGGGTAACAAACTTTTGACAAATCCATTTATCAGGGTATAATTAAGTAATATAAAATGATACTTAAATGGAGGGGACAATGTACAAAGTAGGGGCGCTGGTTTTTATTACTGCCGATGTTACGGCAAGAATCGAGAAGGTGTGCGGGGAGAACGAAGAAGCAACGTACCTGGTTGGGGGACAGTGGTACAGCTCTTCTCAGTTAGAGAGCAATGCCCCAGCCGTTCGGTCACGCATGGCACGACTGCCTGAGGGCGAATGTCCCTCAGTAAATCCTGGGGAAGATGTAGCCCAGGAGTTCTATAGGCAACATAACATCATCCCCCGTCGCGGCCGCATTGTTACGGCGCATCGGCTGGGTCGTCCTGAGTGGCGATAATTTAGTATCAAAAAATAAGGGTGAAAAAATGGCACAACAAGTCTTTGCGGGGCAACGGTATGTAGCCAAGAACGGCACGAAGTTTGAAGTGGTAAAGGTCGTGCTGGATCAATGGATTGGCGACCATGCGGTAACGGTGAGGGGCACCGATAGGCATGGGAAGCCATTGCCTGATGGGGCATGGTTCCGTCAAGCACAGGTGTTAGAGGTGTGTGTGCTGGAGGAGGATGGGCCAGCGTGAATATCTCCGGTGAAGCACTGGTCGCCACCTTAAAGGCGGTATTTGACAAAAGTCAGCCATGGGAGGTGGATACGGTTTCGATGAAATATCAGCACTCGGGACAGGTATTCACCTTTACCCACTATTACCGCCGGGCTGATGCAAAGGCATTAGTGGTGCGGTTGGTGATGGGGTGGGGGCGGGTGTTTATCTCGCTCACGATTGACGCAGAGAAGGCGGATGCTGATGAGACGGAGATTGGGGATGAAGTTGTACAGCAGATTGTGAATATTCTGGCGCGGCGGTTGCGGCCGCGACCCGTCAATTTTGTGGTTCTGAGTCTCAGCGGAGAGTCGGGACGGGAGATATGTTGGGAATGATTCAACAGGTGGATGAACTCAAGGTGGTCGGGGCGGTGGTGGTTCTGCCAGTGGAGCGCATTGTACGGAACCCAGACCAGCCCCGCAAACGGTTCCAGGAGAAAAAGCTACTGGAACTGGGGACGAGTATGAAGGAAGCCGGGCAAGATGACCCGGTGCGCGTGTTCCCCATCGGTGACGGGGTTTTCATGCTTCAGGAAGGGGAACGACGATGGCGGGGGGCGCAAAAGGTGGGGTTGACGGAACTGCGGTGCATCATCGTTCCTCGGCCCGATCAAAGAACCCTGCTGGAGAAGTCTCTTATTGCCGGGGTGCAGAGAGAGAACTTATCGCCGATGGAAGAGGCGGCCGCGTATCACCAGTTGCGCTCTGGCTTCGGGATGTCGGCTTGGCAGATTAGCAGGCGGGTAGGGAAGTCTGATGCTCATGTTCGCGGCCGCATCATCTGGATGGACGAGCGCATCCCGGCAGAAGTACGGGAACTGATTGATGACGGCCAGTTTCCTCGTAGCCCGAATGTGGCTGAGGCGTTGTTCAGTTTACCCAGCAACGATGTGCGGCTGAGACTGGCGCAGAAAATGGCCGGTAAAACGCCCGGAGCCATCATCGCCGCCTGTACCCGCTTTGTGGAGATGCAGAAGGCGCGAGAAGAGAAGGCGAAAGAAGTTGAGGTCGTTGCGCCCGTGCCTTCGGCTAACGGCCACCAGCCCGTGGCTAACGGCTCCCCTGTTTCTTCGGCGGCTCTGCGGCTGGCGGTGAACGGCACACAGCCGCCTGCCGCGATTCCCCTGGCGACGGTTCGCGCCCTGGCCGGGGCGATGTGCCAGACGTGTGAATTGCGGGGCAATTTGCTGGAGAAGTTGCCTGAACCGGCGTGGTATTTGGTGGCGCAAGCGGCCGCGGACACCTGCGCCACGTGCGGTTTGAGCTACCACGATTTGAGTTTGTGCAAGCGGTGTCAGGCGGTTGATTTGATCCGCCGGATGGTGAAGGGGGTGAGCTGATGGATTGCGCCCTGAGTGGAGCAGAGATGGAATTTATGCTGGACGCGGCCGCGGCTCATGGGGCTTTGCTCGACGGGCATCGGCCTGGGTTAGCCAGTGGCGTCGAGAATGAGTCTCTATTTTTCGCCCTGGCCTTACAGCGGGGCGGGGTAAACCAGGCGAACCCCAATGCCCGGCATTGGACACCCCAGGAGATTGAGTTTGTGCGGACAAACATCGCCCACATGAACGACAAGCAGATTGCCGACGCTCTGGGGCGGTCGCCCGATGCGGTCAAGATTTACCGGGTGCGCCACTTGGGACTGCCGCCGACGACCCGCCAGTCGCAACAGATGAGCCTGAATCAATTGGCTCTCTTCTTCGGCACCGACAGTCACAGCGTTGTGAAGTGGGCCGACAGAGGGTTGATTGCCACCCGCAATACGGGAGTAGGAGCGCGGTCGAATCAGGGGCCGATCCGCACCGTGGATCGGACGTACCTGAAAGGGTGGGTACTGAGGCCAGAGAATTGGATGCTGTTCAAAGCGGAGCGCATTGAAGATTGTGCTTTGCGGCGGCTGGTGTTGGCGAAGCAAGCCCGGTGGGGGGATCAGTGGATTACGACGGGTGAGGTAGCCCGGTTGTGGGGATGCGACAAGCGGCAGATCAATAGTTACCTGCACCAGGGCGTTATCACCGGCAGGCGCTGGGGTAACTGGTGGGTGCGCCGGAGCGAAGCCCTGGCCGCCACCAAACGACCGACGACGGGAAAGGGGTGCAACCTGTTGATCAGTTGGCCGGTGCAACAGGATTTATTCCTGGTGTTGGGCAAGGCGGTCGGGTTCAGTTGCTCCCAGATGGAATTGATGGGCGCGTGGCCAGATAAACAGATGAACCCCCGGTGGTTGTATCTGGCGAAGAAGGGGCGAGTGCCCCGGTTGATTACCCAGGCCGGGTTAGCGGTGCGCTGGCGGGGAACGGGCAAAGAGACTGAGGTGTTTGCCGACTGGCGTGATTACGCGGATCGGTTTCCGGGGTTGGTGAAGGCGATTACCCGGTTTAAGGCGGGGAAGGCATTGGCGCACGATCTGGATTACATCCAGGGGGTGCTGAAGGTGTGGGCCAATTGGTATGGCCCGTATGAGTTAGGGTATTCGCTCACCTACAGTTGGGGTGGGCGGTCTCGTTATTCGGTTCGGGTAGCCCGGTTGATGTCGGCCTGGCAACAGTTACGGGGGAGCGGGATAGAGCCGCTTTAGGTGAAGGGGGAAAGCATGGTGTTCATGGAACTCCTGGCCATTATCCGTAATTTAATCATTGGCGACCGTTACCAACGGCTGGAACTGCACGGCGATTTGCTGGTGGAGTATCAGCCCCCGGCGGTGATGGATGAGCGTCACACTCTGCGGATTGCCCGGCGTAAGCACCTGCCGGGTGAGCATGAGTTGGTGAGTGTGCGCCTGCGCCTGCTGACAGCCGGGAACATCGTCGGGCAACCGATTGATCAAGAGAGTTGGACGTATAACCAATATGCCGAGCGGGTGGGGCGAGATACTGCCTGGCACGGTTATGAAATCCACTGGCAGACGGCGCGGCAGCAGTGGGTGCAAGGAGCATTGTTATGAGCGAGAAGATACGAAAGATACGAATCGTTTGTGATTGTGACTACCAAGGAGAGTCAGCGGTAGCTGACGAATCTGGGCGTGGGGAAAGCCATGAGAATATCTATGACCCCGAAACGGGTGCAGGGGCACATATCTTCCGTGCCAGAAAGACGTACCTGGCGCACCAACCCTATTGCCCGCGATGCGGCCGTGGTTTTCCTGCCCCCGAGAAATCTGTAAAAGGACCCCCACTATGTTGACTAATGATGATCACAAACTGTTAGAAGAAGAGCAGATTTTCAACGCAGTACTGGCGGTTTGCATGCAAGTTTACCCAGGCTGGGACAATGGTCGAGATGGAGTGGCTCTGTTGCGGCCGCGTATCAACGAGGATCGGGTCATCCTGGTTATTAGTCGTCCAGATGTCCCTCAGATGCAAGAATATCTTGAGGCGGCCTTGCCGGGGTATGAGTTTTTCGCTCATCCTGCTGGCAAGAATGAATGTGCCTTTGCCACCGAAGCGTGGTATTGGCGCGTGAATGTGGGTTTGCAAGAGGCTCCAATGCGGCAGCAATCTGCTCCAGTAAAGTTATCCCCCTGGCGAAGGTGGGTTGCTGATGGGCTGATCATTGCGGGGACGTGGTTTATTGTGCAACTAGAACGGTTGGCGGCTCGATTTGACCCGGCATTGAAGGATCTGTTAGCGATGGATGATCCAGAAGGCTTTCCGGGATGGGATGACGAGATTCCCGGGGGAATGAATGCGGAGACGGGGAAGTAAGCAAAATGATGAAACTATACACATGGGAAGTCGTTTCTGTGCCCGTGTTGGTCCAGCGGTCGTTGTTTGGCGCGATGGGGGGGATGTGAAACTCAAGGCTCCGTTTCCGTGGATAGGTGGCAAGGGGTTGATCATGCCGATGGTATGGCGTGATTACCTGGGCGACCCGCTGAACACGGTCATCCCGTTTGGTGGGTCATTTGCTGATTTGTGGACGCGGCCGCAGTGGGACACCGAAACTGGTAGTTTCTCCGGGCCGCGCCCTTACCGCACCGAGACGGTCAACGACGCCAATGCCTTCCTCATCAACGCCTTTCGCGCTATCCAGGCCGAGCCGGAAGCGGTGGCGCAGTGGTGCGACTGGCCGGTAAGCGAAGCCGATCAACATGCCCGCCATGCCTGGCTGTGTGGGTTCACGCCAGAGCCGGAAAGCGTACCGGCAGAGTTCGATAAACCCGGTTTGCGTGAGGCGTGGTTGGCGGGTTGGAAGGCATCGTACCAACCGTTTGATCCTCTGGTCTTCCGGGAACGGGTGATGAGTGACCCATTTTATTACGACGCCCAAGTGGGGGGGTGGTGGATATGGGGACAGTGCGTATGGATCGGCTCCGGCTGGTGCGACTGGGAGTGGATTGAACGGCGGCAGGTGAAGTTGGAACGCAAGCGTACCAATGTGCATCAGACGGGCATCATGCGTAAGGATATTCGCCTGCGCCAGCAAAGACCTACACTCCGCCCAGCGCAAGGGATTGAATCGTTTCGGCTAAAGCGGCAAAGACCCCACATCACCGATAACCGGGGGCTGATGTCATTGGCGCGGCAAATTCCTTCATTGAGTGGAAGCCGGGGAGCAACGGGTACGGGTATAACGGCAGTGGGCCTGCGCTACAACGTGGGATTGGTGGAGTTCCTGAAAGCTCTGGCCGCCCGGTTGATGAATGTGCATGTGGTGTGCGGAGCCTGGGATCGGGTGCTGAGTCCATCGGCGACGTACCTCATCGGTGAGACAGCGGTAGTGTTAGACCCACCATACGATGACCCATCCCGCGACCCGAAATTGTATGCGGTTGAGGATCAGGTGTTACGCGGCCGCAAAGACGGCGACAAGTCTCTCTCTCAGGCGGCGCGGGAGTGGGCCTTGGCCAATGGCGATAACCCGAAACTCAAGATCGCGTTGTTTGGGTACGAAACAGAACACCAGCCGCACATGCCGGAAAGCTGGCGGTGTGTGGCCTGGAAAGGGTCGGGGGGATACGGCAACCGCAATGCGGACAATCAGAATCGCCACAAGGAGCGGGTGTGGTTGTCGCCTCATTGTTTGTACCCGGAACAGCATATTGTGGTACGCCCCGCGCCAGTTAAGGCGGTGCAGGCAACCATGTTGGATTTATTAGGAGTGCCCAATGGGAAACATGAAATTGCCGTGGCGTGAGGTCGCGGCCGCGATTGCTGGCGGTCTGTTGGTGTGGGCGTGGCGGAAGAAAGCTGGTCAGCATTTCAGCCCTTCAGCCAGTCAGCAGGAGTATGTGCCGGTGGTGACGCGGTTGGGGGATGAAGGCGGGGATACTCCTCGGAATAACAGCCCCGTACCGCCGGAAATGGTGGAGATGTTGCAGGCGATGATGACACAGATGATGACGACCCCCACGCGGCCGCAACCGTTGCGGGACATTCATGTGCATGTTGACATGAACCAGTACCTCATCCTCATCTATGTTTATTCGTACTTTGCGGCCGCGTGGGTGCAGGCCGAAGCCCCGCGTTTTGGCACATTACTGTTTCCCCAGGCGGAGCAGGGGCCGTATGTGTTGGTGGTTAATCGTGTGTATCACCCCGGTCATGTGGCGGGGTGGTTAGCGTCCGGGTACGGGCAAGAGGGGGAAACCAATGGATTCGCACCAGTTGATTCATCAGGATAGCGGCAATACGGAGTATTGGACGCCGGTCAAGATTTTGGAAGCGGCGCGAGAGGTGTTGGGTCAAATTGATTTTGATCCGGCCAGTTGTGAAGGAGCGAATGACAGGGTGAAGGCCAAGAGGTTTCTTTCGGCCCCGGAGTTCCAGATTGTGCGGGAGTGGGGTGGTTTGCCGGTGCGCCAGTATGAGATGAATACAGCGTTTCGGATTCCGTGGCGCGGCCGCGTCTGGCTCAACCATCCTTTTGCCGTCGCCGAAGCTCCATGTAAGAAGGGTTGCACCAAACAACGGTGCATCAAGCGGGGCTGGCATACGCTGACACCTTTGCCGGGTAATGCCGATTGGGTGGGTCGGCTGTTAGAGAACTATACAAAGGGATACATCGGCGAGGCGTTGAGTATCTGCTTCGCGGCCACCAGCGAACGGTGGTTCCGGCCGCTGATGCAGTACCCGCAATGTTTCCTCTCTCCTCGGTTGAACTATGACACGCCCGATGGGAAGGCGTTTACCGGCTCGACGAAGGGGAGCGTGGTGACGTATTTGGGCAAGGATGTAAAGCGTTTTGCTAACGCATTTTATGAGTTTGGCGAGGTTAAAGTTCATTGGTTGTGGCAATAAGGAGAGGGTGATGCCAACTAAAAATTCTTATTTGACGGTAACGGATCAATTCTGTGGGGCAGGGGGGTCAAGCATAGGGGCAGAGGCGGCCGGGGCTACGCTTCAATTGGCGTTGAATCACTGGCAGTTAGCGATTGACACGCACAACACAAACTTCCCCCACGCCGATCACGATTGCACAGACATCAGTGCCTGTGATCCGCGCCGGTACCGGTCTTCGGATATTTTGATCACCTCGCCGGAGTGTACGAATCACTCACTGGCGAAGGGGAAGAAACGGAAGTGGCAACAACAGCTTGAATTGTTTGGCAAGGTGACGATTGATCCGGCTGAGGAAAGAAGCCGCGCCACGATGTGGGACGTGCCCAGATTCGCCGAGTTCCATTCGTACAACATTATCATTGTCGAGAATGTGGTAGATGCTCGTTATTGGGCGACTTGGGACGCCTGGCTTCATGCGATGGATAGCCTGGGTTATGACCACCAGATCGTTTACCTGAATTCGATGTTCGCCCATGTGCGGCCGCGCCCCGATATGTCTCTGGCAAAAGGCGATTACGCGCCGCAGTCACGGGATCGGATGTATGTAGTGTTCTGGAAGAAGGGCAACCGTAAACCCGATTTAGAGATTCGCCCGTTGGGGTGGTGCGGCAAATGCGGCCGCGATGTGGAAACGGTGCAAAGTTGGAAGAATGGGCGGCACTGGGGTCGGTATAACAAACAGTACATCTATGTCTGCCCTTTGTGTGCCCAGGAAGTGAAGCCGTATTACTACGCGGCCGCGAATGCCATTGACTGGGCATTGCCCGCCGAACGAATTGCTGACCGCCGTCACCCACTCAAAGAGCGCACGATGACTCGCATTCGGAAGGGGCTGGAGAAGTTTGCGGGGCAGGCGGTGCTTGTGCCTCTGGCTTATACATATGGACATGATGACCGGGCAAAGGTTGTTACCGATGTGTGGCCGACGCAGACAGGACGGCAAGATATTGGGGTAGCCTTCCCGCCTCTGCTGGTGCGAAATTACAGCCCAGGTTATAGCCAGCCGGTGACAGAGCCAACGGGAGCTATCACGACACAGGATCATCACAGTCTGGTCGTCCCACCGTTCATTATGAACAACCAGGCCCACACTCAGGCGACGGGGATGGATGAGCCGATCAATACGGTGTTGACCGGCAATCATAAGTATCTGGTTGTGCCACCCTCTTACATTATCGAGATGCGGGAGAACGCCACACCCAAGACGTTGGATCAGCCACTCTCGACGATTGTCGCCAGTGCTATTCATCACCACATCGTTATCCCGCCTTATATGGTGGAGATGTACGGCGGCTCCACAGTCAGAGAGATGACTGAGGCTATGTCTACGATGACGGCAGGGGTGATTCATCAGGGCATGGTCATTCCGCCCTTCCTGGCGAGTTACTACGGCACAGATAACGTGTCATCGGCCAACGATGCCGCGCCCACCGTGACGACGGTTGATCGACATGGGGTAGTGATTCCACACAATCCGGGGCTAGTTCAGCCGGGAATGATTCCGGCGGTCGAGGATTGCCGGTTTCGGATGCTGGTCCCGGCAGAGGTGGGGCGAGCGATGGCTTTCCCCTCTGATTACATTGTTCTGGGCACGAACAAAGACAGGGTAAAACAATTCGGAAATGGAGTGACCCCACCTGCACTGAAACTGTTGATGCAACGGTGTATTGCGTCGTTGGCGTAGCCACTGATGGTAGGAACACGGATGGAGTGAATTATGAGCAAGTATGTAGCCATTGTTACTTTGGGGGTGGTGGAAATCCATTTGCCTCACCCAGATGGAAACAGTGCCACATTGTGTGGCTTGGATGGTGATGATCCGCACCATTCCGTTCAGCAAACGTGCGTGGATGTTCCTAAGGGGGCGAAGGTGGATTGCCGTCTGTGTTGGAGCATCTTCCGTACCTGTAAGGATTTTACAGTGCGCGATTTTTATTCATCCGTTAGGGAGTAATGGCCGGACGCGGCCGCGACGACATACCTCGTCAACCTGGGCGCGTACCCGATGAAATTCCACAGCAGAAAGAGAAAAACCGGAAGAGGCCCAGTTAAGTCTATTTTGAGGATGATATGGCAAACGTGACGATGGTGGTATGGCAAGTAAAAGAAGTTCGTCGCCGGTGTTGGCGAGGCGAATCGCTGAAAGAGATTGCGGGGGATATGCGTTTGAATTATGGGCCGGTGTACCGTGCTGCCCGAGGGAAAACCTGGGCATCTATTGTTGACCCCCCACCGGTTCCGGTGGGGATGATGCACACAGCGAGAAAACACCGTGCCCGGCGATCCAGAAAATGCGGTAACTGTGGAGCCAACTATCGGGCAGGAGGGACGGACACTCGTTGTGGTGGTTGTTATGCTTACCGGCATCGTCATGGGGTAGAGAAACCAGGGCATTGGAACCGCTCAACCCATCTAAAGGTTCATCATTTGTCAGAGGCAGTTTTGCGTCTTTTGTATGAGCAATATAAGGCCGGTGCCCCCTATGCGGTGCTGGCTGAAGACCAACCGTTTTCGGCAGAAACATTACGGCGTCGGTTCAAAGAGGCGGGGTATGTGCTTCGTGACTGTACAGGAATGCGGCGGAAGTTGACCGCTGGATTAGTTCGGCAGGCGCGGGAGATGGTTTACAACGAAGGCAAGATGGTGTCTGCCCTGGCACAAGAGTGGGGGATTAACTATCAAACTCTCCATAGTGCAGTTGTAGGGGCTACTTGGCAATTAGCGGGGGGACCACTGCCGAACATCATAGGGAAGGGGAAATCATGTTGTCGGTGTGGTTTATTAACCGAACATCCATCTGGTTATTGCCAATACTGCCGTTGAGGGGAGCGTGAACATATGGCAAGAAAGTCGAGCGAGGGGGCGCCCTTCCTAATGCAAGTGCGCCGGAGCGGAGAAAGAATTCCATGCAAATAACAGAGTTCCAGTTGAAGGCTTTACAAATAATCTACGACACCCCAGGAATATCCGCACAGGTTTTTGCTATAAGGCTATGGCCTGATAGTCACTACCCTAAAAAGACACAACGAGGGGCCTTAATGGGGGGGAGCTATGCGGGGCGTTTGGTTCGGAGAGGATGGGTAAATCGTCGGTTTAGTGTGGTAGGCAAAAAGATTTGGCGAGATGGATACGAATTGGCCGATGAAGGGATAGCGATTCTTGCGGCCGCGAAGAGGCAATCATGAATGGGTATTTCATAAGGGCCGGGCAAATCGTTAAAGGTGACGAAACCTTTTTCGAGCAGGGATTACTATTTTCTCCCGATCAACTGAATGTGCTGTGCAAGACACTTAACGCCGATGCGCGATTCGACGAAATGCTGTACCTATGGGGTGCCCCACGTTGGGGAGAACTGTGTTTTCGCAGTGATATTCTCCCTCTTTGGGAACAAGAGTGTGAGAAGCTCGGGATTGATGCCACTCCCCCCTGGAGAAAGACCCAAAACGGAAAGCGATGTCAAATTGAACACTACGATCCTATGATTCGCCGTGTAGCACGTTGCCGGAAACGCGCAACGCATTACATCACCATTATCGGGGGGCGCAGGATGTTTCTCTGCGAAGACCACATTGAGTATGTCAGGGACGGGGCGAAACCAATTCAGGCGATGCCTGCGAAGGGGCAATCATGAAATTTGGCATATCGGGACTGAGTACCACCGGCAACATCCGGGCGGCGTGTGGAGTGGCGGGGCTGGATACCAGTGGGGCGCGGATGTTGGCGGCGGCAGTGCCGGACTTACACGCCCTGAAGGAGCGTGACGCCCTGGTGCATACGGGCATCGAGCGCATGGGCGACCGGGCCGCCCGGTCTGCCTGGGGCAAGGGGGTATGGTTCGCCGACTTCGCCTATATCACCGCCAAAGAGGGTGGGGGCATCCGTTGGCGAGAGGGCAGGGATAAGACGTTGGCGCGGCCGCATCGTGCTTTACCGCTCTTCGTTGATTCCTGCGGCTATCGTCGGGAAATCACCGGCACCGCGCCAAAGTGGGCGCACGAGTTCGAGGTTTATCCTCAGGCTCTGGAGTTGTTGGACCCGGATGGGTATGCCGCCTGGGATTACCCCAACGACCGGCAGGCCAGTATGGAAAGCCTGCGGGAATTGATGAAGATATTCCCCCAGGATGTGAGCAATGGGAAGCTGTGGCCGGTGTTTTCGGTGCGCTGGACATTCAACGACCGGGCGCATCTGGACATGGCGCAGTTACCGGCTTGGCGCGGCCGCGATTTGTCTACTCTCATCCCTTTGACCGGGACGCAGAAGCCATTCAAGCGGGAAACCCGCGAGGAGTGGGCACGGATGGCGATTGCTAATGCCCTGCGGATGGGAGCTGATCCGGATTTCAAATGGATGTGCCAGACGTTTGGCCGGGTGATGATTGGCGGGTTGGTGATGAGCCAGGTTCCCCGGATGGCGCGGCATTTGTTAGCGGCCGCGTTGTGCCATTTGTATCCTGACGTGCAATTCTGGCTGTTGGGGCAGGCCAACTTCGCCGTGATCAATGGCCTGGGGAGTCTTGGGCTATTGGAGAAGGTGTGGACGGATGGCAGTTGGTATATCAAGGATGCGACGGCGGAGCGGTTTGCTGTCGTCGAGAATGGATTGATTACGATGTACGAAGCCAGCAGGGAGCGGATGCGGAACCGCCATACGTTCTTCACCTTCCACGAACTGTTGGCCGCCAATCTGCGGAGTTTGCTGGCGGCGTACCAGGGGCTGTGGAGTTGGCCGCCACCGGAGCCGTTACCGTTGGATTTGTTTGATGTGGAGCAGGCGAAGGAAATGAAAACGCGGCTCCAGATGGCCCAGCTTGAACTGGGATTGTGAGGCAAAGATGGAGATTCAAGAGTTAATGGGTCGGCGGATTGCAGAGCATCGGAAAATAAACGGGCTGACCCAGGCAGAACTGGCAGAGCAGGCAAATGTATCGCGGCAGACGGTGAGCAACATCGAGCGAGGGGTAGTAGATGCCACAGTCAGCACAGTGTTCGCCCTCTGCCGGGTGCTACGTGTGTCCCCCAGCAATGTGTTTTGGGAAGTGGGTGATCCGGGGGTGGTTGAACACATCGAGAGCGATTTGCTCTTTGCGGTGGCGGAGAAAGCTAATGCTGTTATCACCCAGCAGTGGTTGAGTGACAGGGAGAGGGGTGTACCGATTTTTACCCTGAATGGGGGGTCGGTGGAGATGCCGCGCCTATCACTCAGCATGGTAGATGGCGTGTTGAAGGCGTTGGGACAGTTGGGGCTGTACCAGTTCCCGCAGATGGTATTGGCGTTGCCGTATTACCGGGAAATCATGCCGTGCGGCCATCTGCCCCAGGATGTGGTGAGCGATAGCGAAGGCACATCTTATTGTGGGCGATGTGTTGAGCAAGAGGAACGGAGGATGCAGTTGTATGCGGCACTCGCGGCCGCGAAGGAAGGTAATCAATGAACCGACAATGGCGAATGGTGCGAGAGTTTCATCGGCGGTTCAAGCATCTTGTGAATGAGACGCCGACGGCATTGACGCCTGCCCAGCGACGGGAACGGTTTTGGTTTATGCACGAGGAGTTGCAGGAGTTCCTGAACGCTGAGGATGTGGTGGGCCAGGCGGATGGGCTGGTTGACTTGTTGTACTTCTGCCTGGGGACGCTGGTCAATATGGGGGTAAGGCCGGAAACGCTTTTTGCGATTGTGCATCAGGCGAACATGGCGAAGTTGTGGCCGGATGGGGAACCGCGTTGGCGCGAGGGGGATGGGAAGGTGGTGAAGCCTGCGGGGTGGGTGGGGCCGGAAGAGGCTCTACGGGTAGAGATTGAACGGCAGGCAGAAGGCTGTGACGATCTTTCCGACACGGAGAAGGCTCTGGATTATTACAAGACGGGAGCCAGGCAGAACGGGCCATTGCCCTGGCCGCGGCCGTGTTTCGTGCCTACCCGCATTCGGCTGATTAAAGAAATCCGTGAGGGGAAATTGATGGCCTTGCCAGGAGATTATGACTGTACGTGTAACCGACTGGGAGCCGTAAGTATTTCGGTTGAGGGGAAAATGTTGGGGGTTAATCAGTATGAGTTTGAGGCATTGGCCTGGGGGGAGAATGCGGCCGCGAGGGGGGCGAACTGATGGCAAAAAGAAAAAGCGGCCGCGGCTTTTGGGCCACGACGCCAGAAGGTCACATGATCCACGTGAACGGCAGGCGTGACATGGATGAAGAAACCTTGAACGCCTTGTTGAGAATGGCGGATGCGGCGTGGAAGTATGCGGCCGCGAAAGCGAATTACACAAATGCGCTAAGACGCGAAGGCGCAGAGGCGCAAAGTGGGGAACACGATGGAAGATAAGCCCAGCGACAAGGAATTGACCCGGCAGATTTATGAGTTGCTGGAGATGCGTCACCCGGTCAACGGGATGGGGGAGTGGGCCACGTTCCGCGAACTCAACATTGGGACGGGTAGTTTTGGCGGCCGCTTCATTGATTTCTTTGCCATGAACTTGTGGCCGTCTAAGAACTATCTCAAGGTTGCCTATGAGGTCAAGGTAAGCCGGGCCGACTTTACGAAAGAGCTAAAGTACCCGCAGAAACGTGAGGGAGCGGAGCGCGTCGCCAATGAGTGTTACTTTGTCGTCCCTTCTGGTTTGCTCCAGTTCGACGAAATCCCGCAGGGGTGGGGGCTGTTGGTTATGCAGAAGGATGGCCTTAAGTGCGCCAAGAAAGCGATGCAACGGAAGGTGGAGCAGTTGCCAGAAGCGTTTGTGATGTCGTTGGCGCGGCGGGGCACAGACAAGCCTGCACCTATTGCCCCTGTTGTTGAGGACGACCTGACGCGCCAATGGGCAGAGTCCCAACAAAAGAAACAGGAAGAAATTTACCGGATTGTCCGCGATGAAATGGGTTGGTCAATACTCAACAGCCCCAAAGCGTTGCGGGAGTATTTGAGGCTTGGCAAGAAAGTGCGTCAGGCTCGGCACAAAATTGCCGATTTGTTACGTGATGTAAAAGAGGTTGAGGAACTGCTGACAAGACCTGAACCCGTTCAGGGATAAGTTCGGAGAAACGCGAAAGCGCAAAGGATTAACGATGGACGACAAACTACTTACGCTATTTGAATCGAGGATGCAGTCGAAACCACGGAAAGAATTGATGCTGATTAAGCCAGATTCGGAAAGTGCCAGGTGGGTTCGCGAGCAGTGGCAGAAGCGAGTGGACGGGGAGTTACTGTCAGGGGCGATGGGCAAGATGGGAAGTGCGGGCACATCTACCAATACCAATTGGGAACCAAATGGGAGTTTAATAGTGGAGTCATTAGAGCAGACTGTGAAGTCTCTGTTGTCAACCGTGAAACCTTATGCCCAGGCTATGCAACGCCTGGCCGAACGGCTAAAGCGTGATCCATCTATCCATTACATTTCAAATGAGCATGTGCCTGGTGACGATGATGGGGTAGAGTGCTTTTGGTGGGAAACCTATGATGTGTTGCTGATAGCGGCCGCGCAGTTGGAAGATGTAACACAACAAATGGCACAGCAAGGTATCCGGCTAATACCGGTAGATGGTGCATGGTGGAAAAATGCAAACAAGACATTGATGGATTCCTTGTGCTTATCATAGGAGCCGAGACCATGAGACAAATTGCATTGATAGCCTGTTGCAAAGAGAAGTTGTACGCGCCGGGGGAAGGAAGCGCGGCCGCGGGTGAGCTGTACATCGGTCAACTATTCCGGGCGCAGTTGGCCTATGCCCGCCACCGGTTGCCTGATGAGCAGATTTACATTCTCTCGGCCAAATATGGACTGGTGGGAGTTGGTCAACAAATCCAGTCTTATGAGCAGACTTTGAACAAGATGAATATGGCCCAGCGGCTTACCTGGGCCTGGGACGTAGAACGTGCCTTTGGTCGGCTTTGCCCGTCAGCGGCGATTGTGTGGATGATGGCCGGGCAGGCGTATCGGGAAAACCTGGTTGAATTGTTGGCGCAGCGGGGGGTGGTAGTGGTGCAGCCGCATCCAGCGGGGTTTGGATATGGTCAGCAGGTGCAATGGTATAACCGGGAACTAGGAGGAGTGGTCGCATGAAATCTTTGAAAGAGAATGAGGCGATCATATTCCGTTGGATAGTGGCGTACAAAGAGACACATGACGGCAACTCCCCTTCAGTGCGTGAGATACTGCGGGGTACCGGGGTTCTTTCGTCTACCAGTAGTGTGCTTCACTGTCTGAGAGCATTGCAGAAAAAAGGGTGGATAACTACAGACCATGAAAATGGTGGGCATTACCGTAATATCGCCATTGTGGGGGGGATGTGGTCTTATAAATTCAGCGAGGAAATTGCTTGACGGGGGGGAGCAGTTGATCGTATTATTGAGCAATATTAAATAATACTAAATACGGAGAGGGTGTTATGTTCTCTGAGGCGGATCTTGCCGTGCTATTGGCAACCAATTCAGACCTGTCGGTTGTCCATGAGGGCAGAGGCTCGCCCGTGCCCAGGTCCATGCGCCAACCAGATGTGACGATACCCCAGCCAAAGATGACGGAAACCGAGCGTCGTTTTGCGGTGGATGTCCTGGAGCCGGGGGTAGAGCGAGGTGAGATTATCACCTACTGGTACGAGCCAGGGCAGATCCGCATGGTTGGTCAGACCTACACGGCCGATTGGGTCGTTATTATGCGGGATAGAGTAGTATTTTATGAGATTAAAGGCAAGGCCAAGTTGATGAGCGAAGAGCGGGCCAGCGTGAAGTTCAACTGGGCGGCCGCGCAATTCGCCAGCGATTTTATCTGGTTCTGTTGGGCCAAGTTGCAGGATGATGGCTCGTGGAAGGTTACACGGAGGCAACCTACAAGGCGACTTCATTCGCAACTCAAGTTTTCAGAGACAGGTGTCTAAAGGGGGCAGAGAATGGATGATTGGGACGATGACCCAATTGATATTGATATTGGCTGGGAATGGTGCGGCGTAGGACTGGTGTTAGTCCTGTTCATAATGCTATACATAATTTTTTCATGACGGAGGGGAAGGTGAATAGTCAAGGCAAGTGGGCCAATGGGCAGTGGAGTGGGGGGATTGAGTGGACGCGCTGGATTGAACCCGATGGCAATGTGTTGCCTGGGTTCACCTGGAACCCGGTAGGCGGGTGTGAGCATGATTGCCAGTGGCAAATGGCTGATGGTCATTGGGCGCAGTGTTATGCCAAGACTGTCGCTGAAGGAACGGCACAGAAGGCGTTCTCACAAGGGTTTGCGGCTCACTACTGGCGGCCGCATCTGCTGAAAGAGCCACGCAAAATCAAGGAAACATCAGGAATCTTCCTCGATTCCATGAGTGACCTGATGGGGGCGGATGTCCCCGCCGAACAGATTGAGCAGGTCATTCAGGTATGCCGGGAATGTCACTGGCACCGCTTTTTTGTCCTCACCAAAAATGCCCCTAGGCTATTGAAATTTGATTGGCCGTCTAATTGCATCGTCGGCGTATCTATGCCGCCGACAAAGATGCACGGTAACGTGCTGACGTTTGGCCAGCAGGTAGCCTACACTGCTAAGGCGTTGAAGGTGCTAATGGAATTACGCGGCCGCGGGGTAACTACCTGGATGAGCTTTGAGCCACTGTCTTGGGATGTGGCTCCATTGGTGGCGGATGCGCCGGGGGCCTTGGCCTGGGCAGTGATTGGCGCGGCCAGCCGGGGCAAGGGGTTGTATCAGCCTGCGGCCGCGGATGTGCATGCTCTCCTCGATGTGCTGGACGAGCAGGGAGTGCCGGTGTTCTTCAAGGGTAATTTGAGTTGGGAGCCGTGGCGGAAAGCGTTCCCACACCATGAGGTAAAGCCGTAACGCATTAGCATGGAGGATAAATAATATGGAAGGGGTATTGAGTTTCATGCAACCGAAATTTTGGTTGTTGTGTGTTGCTTTGTCCATTACCAGTCTGGCTTACGACTGGTTGATTATTGAGAGACTTCGACTGAAAAAAACCCGTGATGGGATAGTAATCAGTCGGATGCCTGGGTATACCTGGGTAACGGTCGTTGTTGGCGTAGGGTATGTGCTAATTGCGGCCGCGATTGGGGTCGCTGTGGGGATAACATTTCAGGGCTATGGGGCAATTCTGTCCCTGTTCTGCTACTTTGCATTCGCCGGGTGGCCGATGGCTCTCGGAGAGGTGCGCCATACCTGGTCCCGAAGTGAGGAGGGTCTGCGGAAAATATTAAATTTCAACCAGAAGCATTCATCTAAATAAAAAGAGGGGTTCAATCGTCTGATTGAACCCCTCTTTTTAGGCTAATTGGGTGGGGGGATGGGGCCATGACCGAAAAGTGACGGTCAGGAGTACCTATGAAAAATAATACAGGTCGTCGAACCGATGACGTAGGAGACCAATGTGAGGAGTTCCTGAAGGACTTAAGTCGAAAGGAAATCCAGACCATCATCCATAAATTGCGTATTGGCAACGATGCATCTGAGGAACTGCTGTACGGATGGAAAACAATGAATGATGAAACTGTCGCGTATTTCCTCAGTATTTGTCAACTATCGTTTGCCACGTTGCTAGCTGAATTAGAAAAATTTGAGGCGACAAATGAGCAGTGAGCATCCATGGTTTTCAGTGTATGACGAAATATTGAGTGATAACAAGTTGGCCCGCGTCAGGCGGGCCACCAGGCAACACCGGCTCATGGTGATTGGTGCCTGGACAACCCTGCTGGCGTTATCCAATCAGTCCCCTGTGCGGGGAGTGTTGTTGATCCGTGAGGATCGCCCTCTCACTGTTCAGGAGATATTTGAGGAATGGGATGTGGATACGCTAGAGGGGCAAACCTTATTAGACGCATTTATCGATCAGGGGATGTTGCATCACGAAGGAGAAGCCTGGGTCATCTGCAATTGGGAAAAACGCCAACCAAAGCAGGATAAAAGCACTGAGCGGGTGCGCCAATGGCGGCAGAAGATCGCGGCGGCAGCAAATGCTGTTAAACCCGAAAAACCTGAAACGGATGAAACGTTTCAAGGTGTTACATATGAAACGGGTGCAACGTTTCGCGGAGGGCATGGTGAAACGTTTCGTAACGATACAGAGAAAGAGATAGAGATAGAGATAAAGTATAAAGAGAGAGAGGGTGAGAGTGAGGGTGAGGGTCTCTATTCCTTTGAGCGACGTTTGGGAAGGATTGTTGCCAATGGGGTTTCTCCTGGAGTGGGAACGCGGCGGCAACTCCCGTATTCTGATGATGATGAGGTGGCCAATGCAATTTGGGAAGCATTGTTGACATTATGCGACAATGACGAGATGCAGGCTCGTTGTGTCGCGATAGTGACCAACGAGTTGTCAGAACGACTGGAATGGCTGAAGCCATTCCCCCGACGCAAGCAGGAGTTCCAGGACGCGTTGAGCCACTGGTGGCGTCCCATAAAGAAGGCGCTGAAAGTCCGGGACTGGGACACGGAAAGGACGGTTATAGCGATGGTCGAGGCCGCTAAGTCGCTGCATCAACGGCAATACGCCCCCAGTCGGCCTGCGGGGTTGATGGGGGAGATGAGCAAACAAGCGGCAGGGCGGGGGTCTCCTGCCCTGCAACCGGGGAGTGCTCAGGGGAAAGCGTTGGGGGTTGATGCTATACGGGAGAAGATAAAACAGCGGGGGGGAGGTGGGGGCAATGGATAATCCCGTACCAGTTGACATCGAGATCGCTGAGGCTGTTCTCTCCACATTGTCCAATGCCTATCCTAGGTTGTTCCAACCAGAACAAGGGACAAGAGACATTTATATTAGTCGTCTGCTGGGTTTGAATTCGACTTTTCTGTTAGAGACGGTGGAGAGATGGATTGACGAGAATCGTTTCCCACCATCGGCGGCCGACCTACGTCGACCTACATTAGTGCTAATGAAGCGTCAAGAGCTTTTGATTTGGCTGGAAGAATCACAGGTGGCGCGGCCGCCGCGTTTGACGAGTATACCGGGCAGTCAAGAAACGGTTGCTAGCGGTATGCGAGTAGCGGACGTGCTGACAGAAATTAAGCGTTCGTTTTCTCATACGTTTTTCTCACAGGTAGTGCTGGTGGAGTTTGATCCAGAGCAACGGAAAATTCGCTTGAGCCACCCGCGCCCCTTAGCAATAGATTGGTGGCGACAAGATCGCCTGCGAACCCAGATTTTAGATACCCTATGCGCATTTGCCGCCGAACCCATCGCGGTAGAGTTTGTTTCTGCCGCATGATAAGCCGTTTGTCGTTGTGACGGGCGAAGTATGATAAAATGCGACAATAGCATTTTAATGGGAAGGTGGTGAATGGCAAGAAAAACGATGTATGGACAGCCGAAAAAGGTGACTTCGGTTTCTATGCCAGCGGGATTATATGAATTCTTTAGGCGGTATCATGGCAGAGAAAATAATGCCAGTGGGGGTATTTCGTTGGCGATCTCGGTTCTAGTGAAGAAAGATTTAGGGGCACGTTGCTTGATGGCGCTGGTTGTGGCTGAGGGTTATGTGATACCAGATGACCTGGTAGTGATTGTCCCGGGATGGGAAACGAATGAAATGGGGTTGGCCCGCTCTCAGGAATTACGGCGAATGGGTATTGCATATGATGCCGAGTGGAAGAAAATTGCCAGCACGGCGCAACCAGAGAAATCAGAGACCGGAGAAAATTTGCCTGGACGAATAGGTGCCCCATTGCTCTTTGAGCAAATGATGGATAAATATATGGTCAGTCTGACTCAAGGTGAGATTGCTTTTCTAGACAAATTGGGTACGGGGAAGCGCCCACGTAGCCAGGGGATTCGCTTTTTGGCGGAGCATTTGTGGTTGCTCGACCGAGCGGCCGCACAAATTATTTGTGATATTGCCAAGGAAGGGTCTCATTTTGTCCCCCAGGTGTTCTTGGAAATTGCCGAGTGTTAACCCCGTTCCTCTTCTCTATTGGTTTTTTTGTCTGATATTTGGTATTATATTATGATACGAATTAATGATTGGGGGGGGGGAGGAGTGCAATGGCTAGAGATAAAACGTTTCCGGGGATTGGTCGGTTGCTCCCAGCCAGCTACAAAGCCTTTCCGGCGGTGAAGGAGTTTTTGGCACAATATGGCGGGGACTATGGGAGCAATGCAAGCGAAGGTGCACGTACGGCGATCCGTCGGTACTGCGAGTTAAGTCCGATGGCTCGTCGGCTGATGGGCGTGGTCGTAGCCGATGGCCATGTGCCCCCGCCTGGTGTTCAGTTTCAGGATGAGCAGGGCGAGACTGACGACGAGTTTCTCATTATTATTGAAGATCTAGGGGTAAACGCCGATGCCTCTACTCGCTATGGAGAAACAATGGAGGGGGGAAGTGTTACGCTGACTCCCGCAGAGATGGAGTTTTTGAAGCGGCTTGGGCGGGGAGTGGGCGGGGGCCTGCGCTTGGTGGTGCAGGAGCTGGTCCGCCTGGGAGATGTCCGCGCCTGCCAAATCCTAGACGAGATCGGACGCGACAAATTTGTGCCAGCACGATGGGCCGAATACGCGGCCACGGTACTGGCTGTTTAACTGTGGGGGGAGATATTTATGGAGGACGATACAGGGATTCACGATATAGTGCTTCAGGATGGGATGGAAGATGGCCGGTGCTATAGGTGTGCTAAAATTCGACGAGTGCGTCTCACATCCCGAGGCAAGTTGTGTGCCTATTGTGAGAAACGAGTGGGGGAACGATTGGGGTTGAAATCGCGGCCGCAACGGAAATGAAGTAAGCGGAGTTGCCTGCGTGTTTCCCAGAAGCTTAAAAAAGCGACTTGTAGAAAAGCGGACGCGAGAGGAGAAGCCTAAATGTCTCTGTCTAAATTGATGACGATCACCGGTTTTGTAAATGTGGTTGTGATGGGGTGGCTACTGGTAGCGCAGGTTGTGTCTGCCGAACCAGGTAACATGACTGTTTTTTGGGTGTTCTTGGGGCTGACGTTGGTGATGGGTTTTGCCTATGCTACAAGCCAGACACAGGTGAGGGGGAAACCATTGGCCTCGGGCCTGCGTCAGACTCTCATTGTGGAGACGAAAGACGCGGCCGCGTAATAGTACCTTCGAGGCTGATCAGAAAATGAACGCCAGACCGGGAAACGGTCTGGCGTTTTTTGTTTGGGTAAAAGAGCGTAACGCGGCCGCATTCCGCCGCATCTTCTTTTGACCATCAAATCACTCCGGCCTGGTTTGAAAAACACGAAACGGCTGTTTGGTGGGGCAAGAATCCAATCCATCTATACACGCGCCTCGATGCGCTCAGGGGTACTTCGGGGCGTACATGGGGGAGCCGCTGGCGGCTGGCGGCTGGCTGTGGGGGCAAGAAAACTAGAGGAAAACCAGGGGTGAAACACCCTTGACGTACCCGTATCGCGTGCTATACTTAAAGTATTATTTAATAATACTTTAAGTAACCAACCAACAAACCGGAGCAGGCGATGTCTCAAAAAACCACCAAAACTTACTTAATTCCAGGGGCGACCATCACCCAAAATATGGCGGTGCTGAATCCCCAGGCCAACAAAAAAACATCTTCTTATCAGCAGATGTTAGATCGGCAGGTGGCGCAGTTGATGGCGGCTGATTCCCGGATCGCCAGATAACCCACTTCCACCAGCAGGAGTAGATGCCGTGAGTAAAAGTAATTGGACAAAGCCTCTGGATGAAATCGTAGCCATGGCTACGGGCTGGTTTACCGAGCGGGGGTATGTACTGACCGAGCAAAGCGGCCGCAACCTGGCGGCCCAGTTTTACATGGGCCAAGACAGAGAGTACGCCGGGCGCAAGATTCAGGTGGCACTGGAGAAGTCAGTCGCTGAAGTGACGTACCAGAAACGGATTGGCAGGCTCCGGCAATTGCGAGAGATGGAAGAGCAGTTGGTGGCCGAAGGGTGGGTGTACTGCCAGGACATCAGCGTTGAGGGTGCGGGTGTGTGGTGGTACGAGCCTCTCAATTTATCAGTCAATCGCATGGGTGGGACGTTTCCGACCCGTGAGGCGGCCACGGTCGCCACGTTTAATAGTGGGTTACGCAAGACCATTAATGGTGAGGAGTGAACCATGAGTAAGTTGATTGAACCAACGAGAGAGGGTGATACGTTGCAGGCGGTGTCGCGCATCCTGCGCAACGAAAAGAGTGGGTGCGCGGTCAATGTCCCCTTTGACTTCCAGTTGCCGGAACGTCCCAGCGATTTGCCACAGGGCTGGCTTCCGCCGCTGATGGGCATCTTCGATGATGACGTGCTGGTGGTGATGGATCAGACGATGGAGTACGAGTGTTGTTACAGTGCCATGTACAGTCGCCTGGGCTGGTATCAGAAGCCGGTCCCGGTGAGTTCGGTGGTGGTGCAACGGCAAAAGGCCAAACTACCCCAAGACGGTTTTTTGACCGCCGCATCCTTCTGGGAGACGTGCTGAACTAGAAAGACAAACCAATGGAGATGAAAAAGACCCTGCGCAAGCGGGGTCTTTTCGTTGTAAGGAGCAGTGACGCGATGGGACGCCGATTTGTGCGCGAGTTGCCAGAGTTTGAGCGGCCGATGAACCGCATTAAGTACGCCGGGCCGGGGGCCTTGAGTGACCGGGAATTATTGGCCGTCATCCTGGGGACGCCGGACGCCCTGGATATGGCGACTGAGGTGCTTACGCAGGTGGGGCAGGCGTTGGACTGGTTAGACCTGGGAGCGCAACAGCTTCAGCAGGTGGAAGGGATTGGGGAACAAACGGCCTGGCGGTTGTTGGCGATTGCCGAGATGGGTAAGCGGATGGCGCGGCCGCTGACGCCGCGTGTCACCATCACCTCCCCTTCGACCGCCGCCGACCTACTGATGAGTGACATGATGGGGTTATCCCAGGAAGAGTTGTGGGTCATCTCGCTGAACACGCGCAACGAGGTGATAGGCAAGGAGCGAGTGTACCGGGGGTCTTTGAATACGTCGGTAATACGGATAGGCGAGATATTGCGAGTGCCGATGCTACGGAACGCGGCCGCGTTCATTGTCGCGCATAACCACCCCAGTGGGCAACCGGAACCATCGCCGGAAGATATTCGGGTGACGCGGGAGATCGCCGAGTGTGCCAAGACGATGGATATACCGCTGTTGGATCATGTGATTATCGGACATCACCGATACGTTAGTTTGAAGGAGAGGGGGTTAGGGTTTGATCGTTAAAACCAGTAGAAAACCAGAGAGAAAATTACTGGGCGTATCCGTTTCGTGTGTTATACTAAAAGTATCATTTAATAATACTTAATTAACCATTTACCAATAGGAGCAGATTATGTCTCACACTACTTACCTTTTCGGTTCAATTTCAACCACTCAAATCACCATTACTCGGATCACCCGGGGAAGACTGAAGGATCACACCTACAACAACCCCACACCTTCATCTCGTCGCAGAATTCTTACCTATGCGGCGCAGAAGAATTTCACCATTGAGGGGGGGGATCTTACCTTCGGAGAATACTCCATTTAATTACTCACCCTCATTTCGGTGAGGGATTTAGTATCATTTTATAATTATTTTTTGTATAGTCAGCAGGAGAAACCCATGATTACCAAGACGAGACCCCCCAGAAACTTAAACGAATTTAGTGGCGAGGTTTTAACGGACAACGTAGCTAACGCGCCTTACAAGGTAGCACAAACCGGGCAGGAAAAGTGGGAGATCACTTTCAGTTCCAAGTCAGTTCAAATTACCGTTCGTGCGGGGAAGATGCGAGTAACCAATCAACCCTGGTCATTACTGGTGCAAGTAGAAAACCAGCGCGAGAAGGATTACCGCGAGAAGTTAGAGAGCATCTTCGATGAATTGATAGAAGCAGAATCCCCATTCTCCCGGGGAGCTTTAGCCAGTGGGCGAGACGTTGTAACTATCGCCAGAGGGTTAGCCCAAATTCGGGAGCAAGTTCTGGCAGGGCCGACCGTCAGCCAGGCCAGCCCGGAAGACCTGCAACTCCTGCGGAAGTTCCAGCAGTTAGTAAAGGGGGTGGAGCAAGTGAAGCGGTGAGAAGTTCAGTCGTGCGAGGTCAGACAAATAGGAGAGGGGGTGGCGCAAGTCACCTCCTTTCTGCTTGTAGGGGCCTGCCACCGTTAAGTCGGTGGTTCTCTGGCAATGGGCCAGGGAAGGCGTGAACCATTTTTAGTAAGGAGAAACATGATGAAGGTTGAAGTATCGCGTGAAGATTTGTTGGCGTGTTTGGATTTAGTGAGTAAAGGAGTTAGCCCGCGCTCCACTCTGGCTATTCTGTCGTCAGTTTTGATCAAGGCGACAGCGGCGCAGGAAGGGTTTGCCAATGGAGTACTGGAGTTGACTACCACGAATCTGGAACTGGTCATTCGTCTGCCTATGTCAGCTACGGTGTTTACTCCAGGCGCGGCCGCGGTGCCGTTCCGGGTACTGGTAGACACGTTGAAGGAGATCGGTGACGAAAAGGTGACGCTGGAACTGGATACCCTCCGGTTTAATGTGCGCTTTTCCACAGGTATCGCCTCGCTGATTGCGCAGACGGCTGAGGAGTTCCCTCTGGTTCCTGTTCCCCCTGATGAGGAAATGGGTGTGCTTATGCCAGCAGTGAATATGTCGCGTCTGATTGCCCGGACCACCTTTGCTGCCGCGAGTAAGGATGATCGCCCCATTCTGACTGGTGTTTTGATGGAGATTGGCACTGAAGCCAAGACCCTGCGCGGGGTAGCGACGGATGGTTATCGGCTTTGCTTGGCTACGGAAACGGTGGGGTATGTGCCGGAATACGCTCCACGAGAAGCACTTCCATTGGCTCAGGCCGAGGGGGTTAACCTGATCAAGAAGGTGCAAACCACGCTAGCACAGGCAAACATCTTGACGGTTGAGGATGTGGTGAAGACTGGGCGGACTGGGTTGTTGGGAATCAAGGGGTTGGGCGAAAAGACGGTAGATCACCTGATTGGCGTCTGCCAAGCCATTATGGAGCGGCGGGGGACTCAGCGCACTACCTTCATTGTTCCGGCGAGTAGTCTGGATGTTGTTGGTCGTATTATCAGCAAGATTGCATGTGAGCAAGTTGTGATGTATCAGTCGCGCCAGTTGACCTTTCAGATTGGGTCGGCGATGGTGTCTACCCAATTTATTGAAGGCAATTTCCCGATGTATCAGCCGATTTTGCCCAACGAAAACCGGGCGGTGACGGAATTGCTGTTTGTCTGTGAGGCACTGCGCGGAGCACTGAAGTTGACGGATGTTCTGGCGAAGCACACCGGACACAGCGCTAAGGTGCGTGTGGGGGAGAAGGATGGGCAGACGGGGATTTTCCTCGCGGCCGCATCAGCCGAACATGGTGACAACAGTCAGTTTGTTCCGGCGGTGTTGACAGGCACCCGGATGGAGTTGGCGGTCAATAGCCAGTTTATCCGAGAAGGGTTGGCGGTGATGGGTGAAGATGTGATCATGCGTCTGTCTAGCTCGACTGAGCCAGTGGTTCTGCGCCCTGACAACAATTCCTCCTCTTTCCTCTACCTGGTGATGCCGATGCAGTTTGGCAATGGCCAGTCGGATGCACCAGCGGCTCCATCCCAACCGGTCAGGCCCCAACCGGGCGAGGCCCAGCCAGTTGAAGAAGTGGCTACAACAGAGGCCGAAGCGATGGCGGTTGATGATGCTGAGTAGACAGTAGGTAAGTAGGTAGAAGGTAGAAGTGAGGTGCGGTAGGCGGGGAGTCTACCGCACCCAAAGGGGTAGCGTGATGGATGAAAAGGAACAGGCTTTTCAGGAATGGATGGCTGAAGTTGATGAGGTTGTGGGTGAAACTATTGGGCTGACAACCGCTGATTTGCCGGACTGCTTATGGCGCGATTGGTTTGATAGCGGGAGGCCGCCCCAGGCCGCGGCCGCGCAAGCCCTGGAAGATGCCGGGTTCAGCCCGGAGTGGTAGGGAACAACCAGTTGAAAACCAGAGGTAAACCTGAAGCGTAATCATTGGGCGTTCCCCAGTCCTGCGGTATAATTAAGTATTATAAAATACTACTTAATAACCCAAACAAGGAGCAGACAATGAACAGTTTCACGTCGGAAGAATTGTACGAAATCCAGGAAAGGCTAGAGAAGATTCAGCGCAAGATGTTGAAGCAGATTGGCAAACTGGAAGAAGTGATTGACCAGTTAGGCGATGAGAATTCCAGAGCGTACATCCTGGATCACCTGAAGATTTTGGTCAGCGATAACCATTCATTCCTCACTCGTGACCGGTCAATCTCGGACATGATTAACAGTTTGCAGGAGTACGAGGAAGGCCATTACGACGAGGAAGAGTAGGTGTTAGTGGGGTGGGGAGCCTCACTAGTAACCAGAGTCAGTAACCAGTAAGGAGAAAGATCATGGGAAAGCAAGCGGTGGTAGGGCATAAAGTATTTGTTGAGCCGGACGGCGTGAATGTGGAAGTTGATGTGGATGTGCGGGAACCGATTACGGTATCTGTTGGCGAGTTTCGCGGCCGTACTAACCTGAACATCCGTCATTGGTATCAACGGGAGGATGGGCGGTTCGCACGGACGCAGAAGGGCGTCGTTATCCCCTTCGATGAGCGGGGGGCGTTCCTGGCGGCCGCGGTGGATGCGGTGAACCTGGCAACGAAGGATGGGACGCAGGTGCGACTGGTGGTGGTGCAGGCGGATGGCACGGCGCAAGAGTTGATGTAGATAGGGTGGGGGAGCCAGCGAGGTGAACAATGGTTGAGTTGACATGGCGGGTGACGAATGATGATGGCCTGTGTTGGCATTGGCCCACGCGTGAACAGGCTGAGGCACAGGTGGCATTGTGGGAGAGCCAGGGGGATCGGGGATTTATTACCCCTGTCTTTCGTCGGGACGGGATCGAATTGACGGATGAGGGGTTAGCGGAGTGGATCGCGGCCGCGAACAAGGCCTTGACCATTCAAGCGGGAACAGTAGAGGCAGAGCCATTTGCTCGCCCCAGCATAACCATTGATAACGGGGGCAATGGTGCGGCCGCGTTTACTGATTCCTTTTTACGCAATGGTTATGTCATAACGACGGCTCTAGTCGTGGAGCAGTATTCCCCAGGTGCGGAAGTTACCCTGAGTATCTTGAACAGCCGCCAGACATTGGCGACCGGGTTTATTCGCATCCATTCGGAAACACTGATCCGGCTGGCCGAGAAAGTTGTGGCGAATCGGGCTTTGTTTTTGAGTTCGCCAAAGGAAGGTAACGATGGATGAGGAAAAGGTGATCAAGTTCCGCTACCTGGACATTGATGCCGAGATGGCGGTCTGGCCGGTGGGGAACGAGATCAAGGACAAGGCATTGGGTTGCCTGGGTATCCAGCGTCAGCCCGACGAAACACCTCTCCGGGCCTGGGTGTTGGCGATGTGCCGGGAGAATGGGCTACCGGAGAAAGTCCCGGCTTACGAGATCGGTGATGCCGCGATGGAGCATTTAGATGTGCGGCGTTTTATGTGGTGGCTGGCGTAAGGTACGCGGCCGCAGATGAGGAAAGAACTATGTTTGCACACAGTGCGACGATCAATTATGACGATGGCTGGATACGCTTCGAGCCTGGGTATCGCCTGGACAAAGAGGAGTATGCGGCGGTGACAAAAGCCGGGTTGAACTGGAAACGGGCAGAGCAATGTTTTGTGGCTCCCTGGGCACCGACTATTGAGGACTTCTTGCGCCAGGAGTTCAGCGTAGCCCTGGAACCAGACAACACCGACCTGCTGGCAGTAGCGCGAGGTCGGGCGGCTTATTACCAGCAGTATAGCGATAACGCGGCCGCACGAAGTCAGTCGGCACGGAAGTCGGCTGATGCCCTGAGTGAACGCTTCGCCTTCGGTCAGCCGATTTTGGTGGGGCATCACAGCGAGAAGGGGGCACGGCGCGACAAGGAACGTATTGCCGCCAACATGGATAAGGCAATTGCGGAAGGCAAGAAGGCGGCCAAATGGGATGACCGGGCACAAGCGACATTGAGCCATGCGGCCGCGAGGTATACAGCCATTGCCCTGGCGCGGCGGATTGAGAAGTTGCAGGCTGATATGCGTGGTCATCAGCGGACGATCCAGCAGTTTGACGATATTGAAACCGTGCGGCAGAAGGCTCCCAAACTGGCTGACAAACTGATGGAGACCTTTTTCTTTGCCAGTATGACCCCCGAGCAAATGGCCGCCAGTCGCGTCTTTCATGAGCGATGGATTGCCTTCCTGCAAGCCCGGCTTGATGTGGCCCAAGCTCTGTATGACGAGAGCGAGGGGCTGGCGAAGGACAAGGAATTGCCGCTGGAAATTGGGGGAGCGGTTGAGCATCGCGGCCGCTATTGGTATCCGGTTACGCGGGTGAATCAAAAGAGTGTGACCGTCTCTCACTGGTTGGGTGTGTTGGCTTACAAGATTCCTCTGACCGACATCACGGCCGCGAAGGGCAGAGAGGAGTGGGAACAGACGCCCAAGCGGTTGGCCGGGGGCATTGGCTATCTGGTCATTGAACCAGTTAAGGAAAAGGGGAATGACCATCCAGTTCAAGAGTAAAGCTAAGAAGAAACCGGTAGAGAAAAAGGGTCAGGCTGAAAAGCCTGCCTCTTTTGTTTCTGGGGCAAAGGTGAAACCGCACACGTTGCCTGATGGTCGGAGTGCCTATTCGCCGTTTCCTGATATGCGGAAGAAGGCGATCGTTGATTGCCTGGAGAAAGTGACAGCCAGCGGCCGCAGACCCAGCCAGGTGTTTGATGATTGGGTTGATCTGTGCGTGGCGACGATAAGTGCAATTCCTGATCATCTCCAGGCGTGGCTTGAAAAAAGACCATTTGAGGATACGCTGGAAACAAAGAAACTGTTCGAGCGGTTGCGCCTGATTTACCAGACAAAGCATTTTGAATTGTTCTCTGAGGCATTCGCTACCTTGTTGACTGTGCCAGACAGTATTGGCTACTGCGATATTGTCGGTGAGATTTACATGGATTGGGGTTCGCCGGGGCGGGGCCTGGGCCAGTTCTTCACGCCCTGGTCCATCACGCAGATGATGGCGAAGATGGTGACGGGGAACATGACCGAGGAGATCAATGCCAATGTCAAGAAGGCGATTTATGGAAATCCTCTGGCTGAGGCCATGTTGATGGCGAGTTATGCCATTGATGATCCGGCAATGGCTGAGGCGTGGTTTATTGGTCGGCTTCTGCCTACGGTTTGGGATGATGTAGAGAAGATCAAGGTCAACGATCCAGCTTGTGGGTCAGGCATCATGTTTCTGGCGCAGGCGGCGGAGCTTCCCTGGTGGCAGGTGAAGATGGGGCTGGTCCAGTATTACGGCCAGGACATTGACCGGACGTGTGTACAGATGGCCCTGTTGAATAGTCGGTTGTATGGGCTGAATGGGTTCTACGCGCCCTGGATTGTGATGGAGATGGAACGTAGGTTAAGAGGGCCGTTAGTCGTTGGCGGTGAGCCGTTGGCAGAAGAAGAACGCAGTGAACCGATAGCAGTAGATAGTGAGCCGGAACCACCACCGGCAAAACCTGCGAGCGAAGAGAGGCAGATGTTTCAGGATGCGGCAGCGATGTTCATGCCGCCTATGCCCAAAGGGAAGGGTCAGCAATTGAGCCTGTTGGACATGATGAAGTAAATAGTACCGATGAGGGTTGGGAGAAAATGAACGCCCAGGTGCGGTTTGGTTTGCCCGCAAACGAGAAAGTAAACAGGCGTAACGCGGCCGCATTTGCCCGTACCTGCTTAAGACCATCAAATCACCCTGTCCCCTGTTGAAAAATAAGAAACGAATGTTTGCCCCGGCATGAAACCATTCCATCACAAACATCGTCCCGAAGCGTACAAGAGCGTTTCGGGGTGCTCATGGCATGACCGGTCGCGGCCGCAATGCAAACGGGCTGTATTGGGTGGTGCAAAAACCAGAGGTCAAATCATTGGACGTACCAGCCCAGTGTGGTAAAATAAAGTACGATTAAATAATACTTATTTAATCAATTTACCACAGGAGGTACATCATGAATTTAGAACAATTACAAGAGTTGGCTACCTTATTACAACGAGCGACCGGTTTATTGATGGAAGCTGGTCAAGAAGGTACTGACCGGTTCACCCAGTTGCTAGAAATGATGGATGAAGTAGAAACCGAAATCACCATCGCTGGTTCTCAAGAGTAGTTAGCAGAGAGGGGTAGGAAACTACCCCTCATTCATTTGTAGGGGGTATCACATGGGACAGGTAGGCGTAGCAGTTATGACCATTCAAAAGGGGGCGTGGGTTCAGACAGGGAAGTCGCTGGTTCAATCAGTGAAGAATCCTGACCGACGGCGGCGGCGCAACCCGGTGGAGACAAAGGGCGGGATGATGTTCTTCGTCCCGGTCAGCACAGAAGGCGGGATTGCTCAGGTTGACAACAGTCAGCGTAACTTCAGCGCCGACCTGACCACCGCCATCAGCCGATGTTCCAGCATGGCGGGGCGTATCCCCTTTTGGTCTGGCCGGATGTTGGTCCAGGTAGCAGCCCAGATGAAGGGCGGAGCCAAGTGTGTGGTTATCAAGGTAGGGAAGGTGCAAATCGCTTTTGTCCGCAACCAGTTCACACTGACGCATTGGAAGATGAACTGGAATGATCTGGACTGGTCGCAGATGTTGAGCCAGGTCAATTAGTATCTTGTCACCAATTAAGTATTATATTATTCTACTAAAAGGAGTTCGTATGCAAGACAGTGGAGATCAGATAGTCAAGTTGCCAGAGGGTCAACTGTTCTTCTCGGAAGACGTGCAGAACGACCGCACGGTTTACGATGAGGCACGGCTTGAGGAACTGGCAAAGTCCATAGACAACCAAGGCTTGCAGTATCCGCCCATTGTGCGGCCGCGCCCCAACGGTCGCTATGAGGTGGTAGCAGGACACCGACGCACCCTCGCCTGTCGTCGCCTGGGCTGGAAGGAGATACCGGTGATTATCCGCGAGCTGACAGACGAGCAGGCCGAGGAGATCATGCTGGTGGAGAACACAGGGCGGGTAGACCTCGACCCGATGGATGAGGCCAACGCTTTTGCCCGGCGCATGGAGCGGTACGGATGGGACGCGGCCGCGACTGCGGAAAAGTCTGGTAAGGCAAAGTTGATTGTAGAGCGGCGCTTACTTCTCCGCGACCTGATTCCAGAGTTACAGGTGTTGGTGCGATCCGGGCAGTTGCCGGTGACAACGCGGCCGCGCCAGGCCAAGCAGCACGCGGAATTGGTCGCGGAGTTGGACCCCTTCCGGCAGCGGCAGGCGATGAAGGTGATCTCCGATGGGACGCCCATGAGCCTGGGCAGCTTCCGTACCTTCTGCGCCAAGCTCAAGGCAGAACAGGATCAGAACGCCCTCATTGACCTGACTGAGTTGTTCCGGGTGCAAATCGTTGAGGAGCAAAAGCCGTTAGGCGGCCGTGAGGCTGATGTAAGCCACCTGCGCAACCCGGAGAGCCTGCCCCCTGTGCGCTTCGAGAATGACTGGACGAGCGGAGAGGTTATCTCTGGCTATATCAGCGACTTGCAGGCAGAGGGGAAGGATAAGGAAGCGGCCGCAATTGAGAAGGTATACCGCGCCTTGATCTCCCGGAATTGGACGCAGTTGCCCCGGCCAGGCACTGAAGATAGGTGGGCAGGAGGGCGTGTGCAATAGCGGGTAGGGGGAGCCGCTTTTTATCCATCTTTAGCATCGAGGAAACTATGACACAAGAAATCAAGTGGGATCATCGAAAAGCCGTTAGTGCGCTGCACAAAGCTCTACGGCGCGGCGATGAAAAGACGGCGCAGTTCGCGGCCGCGTATCTGCTCCGGTATGACCTGGGGGCGCAAGGGGCGTGGCGGCGCATCCTGGCTTTTCCGGCTGAGGATATGGCGGGAGAGGGAGCGCAAGTTGTGGCCCGGAATTACCTGGCCTGGAAAGATGCCCGGTGTGATGAGATTGCCTTCCTCACCATTCACCATTTGTGTGAGTTGGTGAGGATGAAAGGGCAATTAGACCGGTCGGCTGATGAGTTTAAGTGTGCGGCGTTGGCGTGGTGCCAAGGGTTGCGCCAGCCTTTGCCGGTAATGGTGGGTAAGTGGAAAGGTGAGGTGATGCCGGAAATGCGCTATGTGGGCGAGTTCGCGGCCGCGGCTACCTTCATTTATCGGGCGATGAAAGAAGGGCAACTGGAAGATGCCGCGCACGTTTCGGCCTGGCTCTTCGAGTTTGCGGCTAAGGGCGGGGAGCGCAAGAAGATGACACGGCTGGCGGCATGGCGGCCGCTGCTCCACTTCACCTACCGCGAATGTTTAGGGCGAGATCACGGCCGCGTCAGTGCTTTGTACACCTGTTACCAGCATGGGTACGAGCAAGACAACTGGTTCGCGGCGTTGTTACACCTCTGGGGTTTGTACGAGCCAGCCGAAGCCACCTATTGGGAGCAGGAGCAGTTGGCGGTTGGCGCAACCTGGCGGGAGGCGGTGGAGATGGTTCGCTCCGGCAACCATCCCGCCGTCCCTGCTGAGGCGTTGGATGTTCATACCGGGCACGGCACGCTGGATGAGTGGTGGGCGATGGTGAATGCACTGGCCCCAGCCTCACCCTGGCGCGAGGATGCCGTGAAGTTAGTCTGGCCGCTGAGCGCAGCCGATCCGCCCCATCGAAATGGCGACCATGCGCCCAAGCAACCAGCCCTGATTGGAGACTAAGCGATGGCGATTCAGATTTCTGATGAAGTAAAAAATGTTCTTTTGCGTTCCACAATTACCGGAGATCGTGTCGTATTGCCGCCTGAGCAGCTAGATCGAAAGCTGTATACAGATGTGAACAAAGTGCTGGATGCCTACGGGGGAAAGTGGAACCGTAGCGAAAGGGCACACTTTTTCAAATCTGATCCGCGTGTCAAGCTGGCCGAGGCATTGGAAACAGGGCGGGCAACCCACGAGAAGCAAACCTACCAAGCGTTTTATACGCCGGAGCCATTGGCCGAGCGTATGGCTGATGAAGCCGACATAGTTCCATCCGAACTGGTTCTTGAACCATCTGCGGGAACGGGTCGTCTTGTCGTGCCGTGTCTGAGCCGTGGGGCCAGGGTATTTGCTTGCGAACTCCGTACCGAACTTCACCCGGACCTGTTAAGGCTAGGTGTTGAAAAGATGATCGGTTTTGACTTCATGAAAGTTGCTCCCTGGGCGGGTTATGACACAGTGGTGATGAACCCGCCGTTTACGAATGCACAAGATGCCTTGCACATTCTGCACGCCTGGAATTTTTTGAAGCCGAAGGGACGGCTGGTTTCTATCGCCTCTGCGGGTGTTCTGTTTCGTGATGACAAGCCCTATAAGGCACTGCGTGAATTGATAGCCCAGTATGGACAATGTGACGAGTTACCAGAGGGGACGTTTGCTGAAGAAGGCACAAATGTCGGCACGGTCACGATTAAGTTGACGCGGCCGCAAATGCAGTTCGATGCCGAGCGTGTTGTGCCTGTTATGACCCAAAACGGAGCCGCGCAATTGGCGTTATTTCGATGAGAACAAAGGTGGTGGAGAGATGAATCACACAGATGAATGTATTCAAGCGACAGAAGCAGCGAAGAAAGCCCAAGAAGTTTGGGAGGCGCAGTGGCCGAACCATTGCCGTACCTGCAAAGGGGTAGGGGGGTGGATTGACACCTTCGACCCGTCGCCCCCTGGGGTGTCACTGGGATCAGGTGTCATGCACGACTTCGACCCCTGCCCGGATTGTGCGGAGCGTGGCATTTGCCCCCGTTGCGGCCAGCCCGGTTTGACCGATGAGGAGAGGGGTGACGACTCCACCGGCGAGGGGCCATGTAAGCAGTGTGGTTGGAACCATGACGACGCCCTGCCCGACCTGCCGGAATGTTGGTGCGATGCTACGCAACTGTACGGGCAGGTTTGGGCAGAATTTGACATGGCCGACCTGATGGAAATGGCAGAGATGTCAGAAGGTTCTTTTGAGTAGTAATGAAAATAGTCGCTCAGATGCGGTTCGCTCGTGGCCTGAACTAAAGTGTAAAAAGGCGTATCGCGGCCGCATTTGAGCGCATTCTCTTTTGACCATTCAATCACCCTGGCTTACCCGTAAAAACAAGAAATTGATGTTTGCCCCGGCATGAACCCATCCCATCACAAACACCGCCCCGAAGCGCACAGGGGCGTTTCGAGTCGCTTACGGCACGGAGAATCCGGTCAGCGATCTGCAAGATGCTCCAAAACCAGAGAGTAAACCACTGGACGTAACGCTTTTGCGTGGTACAATTAAGTAATATATAATACTACTAAATAAAGCCACAAAGGTAGGGGGTAATCAGATGGCGAATTTTCTATATGACAGCACAGAACAAATGGATACCCACCCAAGGGCAAATGACGGGATGGGCGTTGTTGTAAGCCAGGTTATCGGCTCCGGTAACGAAGCCATGGTGAAGGTAACGCGCCTTGGCGTATCACTCACTGCGAGGATTTATGGCAGCGCTGTTCCGCTTCATTCGCTGGACATGGAAGTTAAGGAGCAGACGAGAGGAGTAATTGAAAACCTGGATCGGGTGATTGCTTATCTGCAAGTGCAACGCCTGCGCCTGGCTGACGAACTCGGTCGCCTGGAAGCGGGTGGGGCGGAAGAAATTTTGGAGATAGCAGAACGCAGTCTGGCAAAGGCAGGTTGAAATGAAGTGGATTCGCAAGCAGTGGCTGAGGGTGCGGTTGCGGTGGATTTTATTCCAGGTGGAGATTGATGCCCGTTGGCCGTTTTATTGTGGGCGGTGCGGCCGCTGGACTCAGTACCGCTATACGGATTCGGTGCGGACGACATCGGGCCAGTGGGTGCGGGTGTGTGGTGAGTGCCGGGATGATTTGTACCGGCCATTTTCGACAGGGGGGTAAGCGATGATTCTTGTTTATGAGAAGGGAGTCCATTACCGGTGCAGTAAGTGCGGGGTGGAAAAGCCTGAAGTTCGTCACTACTGGTCGGTCTTTTATTACTGCCCGGTGTGTTGCCCTGAAGACCGTGTGGCGGTGCAACGGGTGGTTGATTTTGCTTATATGACCCGGCGACGGATTGCCGGGCTGATGGATGAATTGAGAGAGGCGGAAGCGATGCTGAGTTTCCGTCGCCGGGAGTTGATGGATCTCGTCCAGAAGGGGGAGAAAGTGACAACTGAGGATTGGAAAGGGGTGGGGCTGAGACCGGATGAGGCCGCGAAGAGAGCCACTGATTAAAGGAACACGGATGGGGCGGCTGTAGATGCGGCCGCGAAGGGGAACAAGACAATGGCAAAACGAAATTCTATTCCTGCGAAAACCATAAAAGCCCTCCTTGCTGTCTTACCAAAGCATGAGGTTGAGTGGTTGCGATTTTATCAAGACGAAACAACTTTTGAACCAATGCACCTTGAAGATCTGATTGATGGTTCTATGACATTTGAAGATGCGTTCAAAAGCAACGTGAACTGGTTTGAATCCTGGTCCAGTGATGTGTTGAATCAAATTTCGCACCGACCAGACGCTGACCCTGACCATTGGCCGGGGCGGGGCAGTGAGTACTTAAAGATGAACGCGGCCGCAAAGGTGGGGGAGTGATGGAACTGACTGTTGAACTCGGTGGGGTGGAAGAAACCCGGTGGGCGCAGTTGATGAATGTAACGCGCCATTATATTGGGCGCAAGGTTCACCCACAGAAGCGAGCTATCACCTACACCGTCTGCCACCGAGGGGAGCGGATGGGCATGGTGATGGTGGGCATTCCCCATGCCACCCGGAACGCGGGCTGGTGGGGGTATCCGGGCCTGCCGACGCAATGGCAGGTAGTGGACATCTGCCGGGTGTGGTTGGAGCCAGCGGTGCAGGCGGGTGGGGCGTTGTGCCAGCCGGATATTGTGCCAGGGTTTATTGACCGCAAAGGGGTGTGGCGCCCTGCGGCCGCGACCTGGGCCGTGCGTCAGGTGATGAGCCGCATCCAGGAAGATTGGATCAGCATGTGGCCGCCCGTGTTCCCTGAGCAACCGTACCACGTGGAGTTGATCATCAGCTACCACGATCCGGAGTTCCATCGGGGCACGATTTACCGCCAGCTAGGCGGCACACCGATGTATACAGATCGCCGGGGCAACCCCATCCCCTCGCCATCTTCCGGTAAGTTCGGCTGGTGCTGGCCGGTGGAAAAGCCATGTTGGTCATGGACAGAAATTGAGATTAGGCGGCCGCGGACGTTGCGGCTGGAGTTTGAGGTGGCGCATGGGTGATTTGCAGATGGTGATCGAGATGCCGGAAGAAGAGAAGGCGGCGTTGATTAACTGGTATGACGCGGCCGCGAAAGTAGCCGATGAATTTACCGATGCCTGCGTGAATATTCTCGTCGAGAAATATGGGGCCATTCGGGAACAGATTCACCGCGACATCTTTTTTGATTCAGCCCTTAGCAAGCAGATGAATGGATTCCCGTTGCCGGAGCCAGCGGCCGCAGTAGAACGGGCTATGCAAATTTGGAAGTCTCATTTGTTGGGGCTGTAAGAGGTGCGATGTGGATAGATTGCATATTGATTCCGCCGGGTTGATTTCCATGACTGCTGACGATGCGTTGGGAAAATCTATTGCCGTGTTGGGGATTAAGGGGTACGGCAAAAGTAACACGGCCGCAGTGTTGGCTGAGGAAATGTTGCGGATCGGCGTCCCCATCTGCGTTGTAGACCCGGCGGGTGAATATTGGGGGTTAAAAGAAAGGCACTCGATTTATGTTCTGGGGCAGACGTTGAATAAAGAGCCAGAAGCTATTGACGCCAAGATCACCGTCGCCAGTGCCGCGAAAGCCGCTGAGCGAAGCTACCGTAAGGGGCAAAGTGTCATCCTTGATGTGTCTGGTTTCCGGGCACAGTCGGAGCGGGAAGAATTCCTGCAACATTACTTCGTCACGATTTGGAACCTCGCGGCTACCCTGCGCCAGCCGTATATGATTTTTTTGGAAGAAGCCAGGAACTTTGTCCCGCAAAGCGGCCGCACGGCTATCAGTGATGTCATGGTAGACATCACCTGTGAGGGGCGGAAGCGGGGCCTGGGTGTTGTCCTCATCGGCCAACGTTCTTCGCAGATAGACAAGAATGTTTTGACGCAGTGCGATCTCCTCTTTCTTCACTATGCCAGCCACCCCACGGATGTAAAAGTTTATACCGATCAAATGTCCATGCCTCTACTCCAGGCTAAGGGGGCCATTAAGCGGCTCAAGGTGGGGCAGGCGTTGGTGGTGCAGGGGGAATCTGTGACCTGGTGCAAGGTGCGGCCGCGAACCACCCCGCATAAAGGGTTTACGCCAACGATGGAAGATTTACCAGAGGAGCGGGGGGTAGAGACGGTGCAGGGGTTGCTTCTGTGAGAAACCTCACCGTGCCACCCGTCATCCGCCGGGCGATGAGCGTAGGGGCTGTGCTGGCCTGCTCCATCTCCGGGGGCAAGGATAGCGATGCCCTGACGCGCAAGCTGGCAACGTGGGCGGCCGCGAACGGCTGGACGCCTCAGCTATTCGCCCTACACATGGACCTGGTGCGGATGGAGTGGCAGGAGACACCGGCGCAGGTGGAGCGCATCGCGTCGGAGAATGGCCTGCCTCTGGTGGTTACGAAGCGGCCGCAAGGCGATTTGCTTCAGGAGATTGAGGATCGGATGGAGAAGCTGGCCGGAACCAACAAACCGTTTTGGCCGTCGGCTGCCCAACGCTACTGCACCGCCGACCAGAAGCGAAGCCAGGCGGACAAGGTGTATAGGGACGTAGAAAGCCATGTTCCCTTCTGGCCCTCGGCGGCGCAACGGTATTGTACCGCACACCACAAGACGAACCAGGCGGACAAGGTATACCGAAACCACAGCCTGATCATCTCGGCTGAAGGGAACCGGGCGCAGGAGTCCACCAAGCGACAGAAAGACCCGGTGGTGAGTGTGCGGAAGCAAATCACCGCCGAACGCCTGAAAGACTTGCCGGTCGAGGAAGCGTTCTGGCAGTGGCTGGTAATCAACGAACTGATTGACCGCGATCTCCCTCTGCCTGACGGGTGGGGGCATTACTTGCGGGAGAAGCGGCCGCGCCTGGCGATCACATGGTACGCCATTCACGACTTTGAGTTAGAAGATGTGTGGCAGACCTGTGGCACGAGCGGAGCAGAGTTGGAGCAACGCCGCGCCATTTACCGGCAGGCGTGGGACATGAGCACAACACCCTGGACGTTGGTCAACCCGGAGAAGATTACTGAGTCGCTGGACGGTTGGCCTTGCCATCCGGCTTACGTCTACGGCAATGAGCGGGTGTCGTGTGTGCTGTGCATCCTGGCCACCAAGAATGACCTGGGCAACGGGGCGCGTCACCAGCCTGAGACACTGCACCACCTGATTGACTTGGAAGAGCGCGGCGGCTCCACATTCAAGCACGGCTGGTCGTTGAGTGAGTTGTTGCAGCAGCCAGAGCCGGATACGCGGCCGCAACAACTGGCACTGTTTTGTGAGGATTGATGTGATTTACGTTGATGAGGCGATTTATCCGTTTCGCGGCCGCATGTGGTGTCACCTTTTCACGGATGATGCGGATGTGGAGAAGCTGCACCGCTTTGCCCAGGCTATCGGCCTCAAGCGGGCGTGGTTCCAGGATCGGCCGGGGTTTCCTCACTACGACCTATCCCCATCGCGACGGATGATGGCGGTACGGAACGGGGCAAAAGAAGTAGCGGCAAAGCAGATGGTAGCAATTGTGCAGGCAGCGCGTGATGCGGCAGCGAAGGGGTGAAGTGATGAGAAAAAAGCAAAGCCTTTCCGAGCAAAGAAGGCGGCATTACAAAATGTCGGAGAAGAAGAACTGGTTGTTTAGCGCAATCAGAAAACTACCTTGCCTGATTGGCTTGCACAAAATGAAGGTTGTGCGGGGATGGTACTTTGCCTCAAATGGTAAGACCATGCCACAGATGAGGATGGACGCCTATTTGGGTAAAGAGTGCGTCAATTGTGGCAAGAAATCAAAAGATCACCATGACAGATAATGGCTAGGGGCGGCGCGGCCGCGAAGGAGAAAAACTGATGGGCAGAATTATTAAACCTTCTTTCTTTTCCAGCAATCGGGAAGCATATGAGTGCCGGTTTGATTGGCCGGGCAATTGCTTTGTGCAGTGTGGTGGGGATGGCATCGTTTTCACTGGCGAGAAAGGTTTACAGGAAGCGTTTGCTAACCCTTTGGAAGTGGTTGCTACTACATTGGCTCCAGAAGAGATCGCGCAGGCGTCGCCGTTGAAACATTATCGAACGGCGTTCTTTGAGGCGTTCCCCCGTAACCCGAATACGTTCATCAGGGGCGAGGGTGTGACTATTGCGGCCGCGGAAGAAGCCACCTGGGACAAGTTTCAGAAAATTATCGCTTGCCCAGGTCACGAGTTTGAGGCCAGAGGGTACGAGAATGGCGGGGGCTTTTGTCGCCACTGCAATATGTTTCAAAGTGATGTGATTGCCCCTCACATTCCATGTGTGGGATGCGGTATGCCTACCTGGTGGAGCCGGGACATCAATGGTGATATGTGGTGTGCCGAATGCGAGGTACCGGAAGAATTGATGACGGAAGATAGCAAGTGGCTCAAAGAACATATCGCCCGGAGCCGGGCCGCGATGGAGTTAGATGATAAGGCCATCACCCAGGCTCTCCAGGCGATATTTGAAGGGTTTGAAGGGGAATCAGACAATGCACAAATACCGGAGTTACACAGTTCGGGTTCGAGCGACAACGGAACGGCAGGTTGAGGAACATCAAGTGACGGTGTACGCATCCAGCGCTGCCGAGGCCAGTGAGTTTGCTGCGGATGAAGTGGCAGGGAAGTATCGCGGCCGCGAAGTTGAGATTGATGTGGTGGAAATTCTGCCGCAAAGGAACCGATTATGAACCCAATTAAGTTTCGAGTGTGGATGAGTGGTCGGATGTTGCCAGTCATAAAGATTGGTTGGGGGGCTAACGGCGAATTAGGACAAGTGGTCGGCCTTGAAGCCAACGAAGATATGTCTGAGTATGGTTTTTGGCAGACGGATCCGTTGATGGATTCTGACGGAAAAGATTTTGTGCTGATGCAATTCACTGGTGTTGTGGACAAATGCGGCCGCGAAATTTATGACGGTGACATTCTGCGCCACGATGAGGGGACTCCGAGCGTTGTGGGATGGGACGACACATTTACTAACAGTTGGACCTACACAGCCGCAGAAACGTACCCCTTTCTCTATCCAATCTCTGGGGGGAAGATGCACGGTAGCGAGGTCATAGGCAACCGCTATCAGAACCCCGAATTGATTACCTGGGAGATAGTGGACTAATGTCTCGTCGAGGTTTCCGCCCCAGTAGCGAAGTGATACGTGATGCCCTGTTAGACCAAGAGTTGGCCCAGGCGGTGGGTCAATGTGTGATGGTTGGAGCGTCTTTTATGGATGGCCTGCCAGGTAACGCTCCCCTGGTGGTGAGCTATGGCATGGGCGAGGATAGCACGGCAATGCTGGTGGGGTTGTGGTTGGCGAAGGTGCGGCCATACGCCATCCTCTTTTCTGATGTGGGCAACGAACGGGCGGAAACCTACGCTTATCTGCCGGTGATGAATGCCTGGCTGGAACATGTGGGATTCCCGCCGGTGACGGTTGTCAGCTACAAGCCCAAGAAGTTTAAGAATCGGCCTTATCGCACCCTGGCCGGGAATTGTCTGGCTAACTGGACCCTGCCCGGCATCGCGTTCGGATTCAAAAGCTGTTCGCTGAAGTGGAAGGGAGAGATTCTCGATAAATGGGTACGAGACAACCTGTGGGTTTCGTATCGCGCTATAGGATATGACTGTTCGCCCCGCGACAGTAAGCGGTTTGCCCTGGCGCAGAAGAAGGAAGAAACCGCCGACAAATTCGTCTATCCGCTTCAGGCATGGGGATGGACGCGGGATATATGCCAACGGGTGACCGCCCTGACCGGTCTGCCCAACCCTGGGAAAAGCTCATGCTTCTTCTGTACCAGTATGAAGCCGTGGGAAGTGAATGAACTTCCGGTGCTGATGCTCCGGCAGATTGTGATCATTGAGGCTAATGCCTGGGGATATCTCCGCACGGCGCAAGGGTTGTGGCGGGATAGCTCGATGACAGAGTACATCGTGCAGGAGGAGTTACTGCCAGAGTATGAGGCCAATGCGCTTTGGGAGCGGTGGGTAAACCCAGCGACTTGGGAAAGTTATCCGGCAGAAGTAAATGCCGATGACATCCTGGCCGTGGAAATTACTGATGAATTTGTGATAGGGACGGTAGAGCAATGGTCAGGTGAGATTGTGTGGAAGCATGAAATGCGGCCGCGACAGATGATGTTGTTTTGATCTCGCGCAAAGGCGCAGAGACGCAAAGGAAGATAGTTCTTATGATGAGTGTACTTTTTCCAACAGGGGTGCGGGTGACGTATAACGAGGCCCGGTTTTTGCGGTATGTGAATATGGGGATCGAACTGTATACCGCTGACCCAACGAAAGATCAAAAAGCCCGTTGGGTGGTCACGATCCCAGCCAGTACCGGGTGCATTGTCGAGGCCGAGCCAGCCTCTAAAACAGTCATCCCTGGTCAGTTGAATGATGCGGGGTTGGGCGAGAAGGTGCTGGATCGCCTGCGACATATACCTTCCTGGCGGCTGAAGGAACTAAAAACAGCCCTGAATGAGTTTGATGCCCGCAGTAAGCAATGGAAGGATTGAGATGAACTACAAAACAATTCCCCAGGTGGCAAAGGAATTACAGGTCAGCGAGGATACGATCCATCGGAAGGCAAAGCAGAAAAACTTGCTGACTGACCGAATTGGTAATGCCTGGGCCTTGTCGCCGGGGGCAGTGTTGATCATTAAACATACATTGCGGAAACCTCGCACTAAGAAGCAGGGGCGCGATGGCCTCAAGGGAGGACGTTATGCCAGTGGTTAATTTCCACCATTACAAATCGGTGGCGAAGTTGAATGAGGTGTTCGGCCCTGATGGGTGGATGTATGTGGGGCGAGAGAATCAGCAGTTGGCGCGTAGCCCGTTGGCGAATCCATTTGTGAATGACCCCCGCAAGAATGGCATCCTGGCGGATGATCCAATTGGGGCGTATCGCTCGTGGCTATGGGAGAAGATGCAGGCCAAAGATCAGAAGGTGATGGATGCACTGGCTAAGGTTCAGCCGGGGATGGCTTTGGTGTGCTGGTGCGCCCCGCGCCCATGTCACGCTGAGGTCATCGATAAAGCGGCCGCGTGGCTGAGAGCACAGGCTGTGGTCGCGCCGGTCGAGGAATTGCCTACCATTGCCCTGAGTATCCAACAGCCCTGGGCCTGGCTGATCATCCGGCCAGATATTACCGATCCGGCGGAACGTGCGGCCGCGTATGCGGCGGGCATCATCAAGGATATTGAGAACCGCACTTGGGCCACAAACTTCCGCGGCCGCGTCTTGGTTCATACGGGCAAGGCGGTAGACAAAGATGCTTACCCGTACTTAGCGCGTGAGTTCCCCTGGCTCAAGGTTCCTCGACCTGAGGAGTTACCAACCGGTGGGATAGTAGGGGTGGTTGAGATTACTGACTGCGTGAGGCAAAGCCGTAGCCGTTGGTTTGGTGGGGAGTATGGGTTTGTGCTGGCTGAGGCGATGCCCTTACCGTATAAGGCGATGCCCGGCAAGTTGAAATTCTTTCATTGTGAATATGCCTGAACAGGCACCAAGGGGGTTGAATGAAATTAAGTGAACTGAGACCATGCGATCAGTGTCGGGGCAAGTTGGCCCCGATCTTTTATGTGGTTCGGGTTAGCTTGGCGGTTATCAAAGCAGATGCCGCCAATGCAACATTGGGGCTGATGCAGATGTTTCGTGGCAACCTAGGTTTGGCCGAGGCGTTTTCTCCCCAACCTAATGCGATTACGGTAGCGGGGGATGAGGAACCAAAGTTGTGGACAGAATTGTTTCTTTGTCAGGACTGCTACGTAGGCGAGGTAAATCTGGCGATGCTGGCCGAGGTTCGGAATGCGGCCGCGGGAGAAGAATGATATGGGACGATCATTAAAACGCGTACCCCTAGATTTTAGTTGGCCGGAAGGGGAAACCTGGGAAGGGTATATCAATCCGCACGGCGAGTTGGTTATGGATTGTGAGGTGTGCGAGGCCAGTGGTTACGCGGCTGAGGCCAGGCTTTGGTCGGAACGTTGGTATGGCAATGAACCATTCTCTCCGGAGATGACGGGCAGTACACCGTTTGATCCGAATGACCCGCGCATCCAAGAGATCAATCGGGCTAAGATCAACCGGTCGGAAGAAGTCGAACCAGGTAGCAAGGCTTGGTGGATTGGCTATTTGAGGGCGGCTGATTTCGATGACGCCGTTTATCGGGAGTCAGCGCGGATGTGTTGGATTTGGAACAGCCAGTGGGAGCACCATCTGGATGACGCCGATGTACGAGTGCTGTTTGACGAGGGCCGGTTGCGTGATTTTGGGGACATCTGCCCATCTGCCGATATGGTCAACTGGTGGAGCCTGTCTGGCTTTGGTCACGATGGCATCAATAAGTGGAAGTGCGTCGAAGCTCGGGTGGAGCGCAATGGCGGCATTGTGACCTGCCCAGAGTGCCAGGGAGAGGGGCAGACGTGGCCTTCGGCTGAGGCCAAAAAATTACATGACGAGTGGGAGCCATTTGAGCCGCCGACGGGCGAGGGTTGGCAGGTCTGGTCTACGGTGAGTGATTCGCCCTGGAGTCCTGTCTTTGCTTCAGCCGATGAGGTTGAGAACTGGCTGATCCACGAGAAGGGGTATTCAGAGGGGGCGGCTGAAGAGTTCATTAAGGTAGGTCATGCGTTGTCGTTGGTGATTATGAATGGGCAGGTGTATAGGGATATTGAATCCCTGAACGCGGCCGCAACAGAAGAATAATCACGCAAAGGTGCGAAGGCGCAAAGGAAAGAAAAATGGGAATGTATGATTTGTTGGCTTGTGGTTTCCCTCTGCCCGGCAACCCACCCGCGTGGGTGGTTGGGCATGAGTTCCAAACGAAAGACCTGGATAACATGCTGGAGCTTTTCACCATCACACCAGATGGGATGCTGATAATACGGCGTGAAAAGAGCCGTTGGGCAGATGGCAAGGATGTGCCGGTTAGCCAATGGGATGAACGTGTTATGTACCATGGGGACATCACGTTCTACACCAGCGGTGACATGCCAGATGGGACGCATCACGGGGAGCGGGTGTGGTTGGAGTATTGCGCCCGGTTTTCTAACGGCCTGCTGGATTGGATTGCGTTGAAGAAGGCGGCAGGCATCGAGGAAATGCAGGCCTACGATCATGCCCAGGTCGTGTGGCGGGATCGCACGCTTGATGAGGTGGGGATTACCGATTGGGCACAGTATGGGATTACTGAGGAGATCGCGGCCGCGTACCTGGATTCGCTCAATCGGCATATTGCCGCCGTGCGTGAAGCTGGCCTGAAGTTAGATGTACCGTTGGAGCAATTGAACGTCCACGACCAGAGCAAGTTTAGCCTTGATGAGTTCCCTTTCTACGCCCGTAACTTCTTCGGTGATAAGGGCGACCCGGACGGGTGGGCCAGAGCCTGGTTACACCACGTTCACGCGAATCCTCATCACTGGAACCACTGGCTATTCGCCGACGGCTTCACGCCGAAGGGGAGCACGGTTGAGGGTGGGGCGGTGCCGATGCCGCACAAATACATCAGGGAAATGGTAGCCGATTGGATGGGGGCGGGCTTTGCTTATACTGGTTCCTGGGACATGACCAAATGGCTAACCGAGAACCTGGCCCGGATTCGACTCCACTCCCAGACAGCGAGAGAGGTGGGGGAGATATTGGCTTGGTTAGGGTACGATGTGGAGAAGGTGTGGCCGAAGGAAGCCACAGACAAGGGGGCATGATGGCAGACAAACAGGAAGAACAGGAACACCTGGGGATGGCTAATACAGCGAACGGCGGGTATGTGATGTTTTGTCTGCACTGCGGCCAACGGCACATACCCGTAATGCCCATACCGATGGATAAATTTAGTGTCGAGGTGAATGGGTTTATGGCGGAGCATAAGGATTGCAAGCCAGGGGATCGGATATTCACCGTCGAACAAATGAAGATGGTTTAGGGCGGTCGCGGCCGCAAGGAACAACGAATGGACCAGGGTTATGTTCTCAATGAGAGGCCATGTGGAGAGTGTGCCCAATTCAAACTGGACAACCCCGCCTTGTTTTCTGGAGAGCTGGGGATTTGCCGCAAGAAGTTGATGAGTGTTCCTCGCACTATGCTGGCAAACTGCCCGGTAGGTGAATCGTGTTTCGAGACAGTGGCAGCAGGGGATCACGTAGATGAATGAAGCAACGATGCAGGCCATCCTCATGCGTTACGCGATGGAAGAAAAGCACCATGAGATAGCCATCCCGAATATCACCGAGATATACCGATGGGAAGCGGATGTGCTGTCTGTTACCCGTGCCTTCCTCACACACGAGTTTGAGATCAAGGTGTCAAAGGCTGACTATCTGGCAGATAGGAAAAAGAAGCGTAAGCATGAATGGTTAGCCGCTCCACCGCTTACCGATTATTGGGGTGCCCCCAAAGCCCATACCCCCAATTATTTTTGGTTTGCCACCTCTGGTTTTGAAATTGACAACCTGCCTCCTTATGCTGGATGGCTAGTGATTACCCCTGACAAGAGTCGGCGCTATGGCTATTCGCTGAAGATAAGGAAGGATGCCCCTAAACTCCATCAGCTAAAGTTAGAAGATAAGGCGCGGCTCAATTTGTCTCGGTGGCTTTCGTACAAGTTGAAGAACATGTATCAGGCTGCGTACCTTTCCGGTGCGACCGCGAAGGTTGAACTATGACCATAGCCATCAGCAAGGGTAGGGCCAGGAAGGTGGCGAGGGAAGATGCGGCCGCGGCCGCGAAATTGCTCCACGTTCAGGAGTTGCAGATTGCCGCGTTGGAGCAACAGGTACGGGATAAGGACGAGTTGATTGATGCGCTGAATGGGAAGGTTGCGGCCGCGGACGCCTTGCTGATTGTCCTGGCATCCACGTATGACTATGTAGATGGCTGCACCGGCGAGATTGTCCGGGCGGTATGGCAACAGGGGAGGAGAGATGCTGACGATATATAAGCGGTGGGAAGATGTGCCCAACGGCCTGATGACCCGCACACAACTTAAGGCTGAGGGGTTGAAGCCCGCTCCGGAGCAGATGCCAGTAGCCCGTATCAGCGGGCAGCGCGATGTGTATGATCTCTATGACAAAGCTGGTGCGGTGCCGGTGAGGGTGCTGAGTGAAGCCCAGAAAGCGGCCGCGTTGACCAACATCGAGAAAGCCCGCGACGCGCTGGCCTGTGTTGATTGTGGCCGATGGGCGATGAGCGGTCGCAAACATGTAGATGGGAGATGCGCTGATTGTACGTTCGAGTATCGGCAAAGGAATCAGGCACTGGCTCGGCTAAGGGAGTGGGCGGGGCGGGGTGATTGGTTGGTGGTGGATACGGAAACGACCGGTCTGGGCAATGACGATGAGGTCATCAGCGTGGCAGTTGTATCGGCTACCGGCGAGGTGTTGTTCAGCGAGATGGTTCGGCCCACGCAGCGCATCCACCCGAAGGCATCCGCCGTGAACGGTATCACTGATGAGATGGTCGTGGCCGCGCTGCCCTTTGCTGAGGTGTATTCTCGGTTGGTTGAAGTGTTGGCCGGTCGCTTGGTGCTGGCCTACAACGCGGAGTTTGATCAGAGGATGCTGCGCCAGACGTGTGAACGGTATGGCCTGCCGGTGATTCGGGCGGAGTGGGAGTGCGTGATGGATCTGTACGCGGCCGCACGAACTCGCTGGTCAAGACGAAATGGTTTTGTGTGGTGCAAGCTGGGGGAAGCTTGTCAGTCAGAGGGGGTGCAGGTAGATGGCTTCCATGAAGCCTATGCCGATGCCCAAGCTACCCGGTTGTTGGTGTTAGCGGTGGGGAAGGAGATAAGTGATGCAATACAGAGTGCAGGTAATGCTGATTAATATTCGCCAGGTAGATGTGCAGATGCCTGAAGGCGATTTGGATTTGACTGACCTGGAAGCGATGGCCGTCGCGGCCGCACGGAGAGAGTTCGGTGACTGTGACGAAGCCGCGTAATAGTACATTCGCGGCCGATCAGAAAATGAACGCCAGACCGTTTCCCGGTCTGGCGTTTTTTGTTTGGGTAAAAGAGCGTAACGCGGCCGCATTTGCCCATACCCTCATACACTTTCCAAAATATCCTGAGTATCTTCAGAAAACAAGAAACGAATGTTTGCCCCTGACTGAATCCAATCCATCACCCAACGCGCCAGAATGTGCATAGGGGAGCTTATGGCCGTACAGGGGATGGCCGTTAGCGGATTGAAGGCTTATACCGTTTTCTCTTCGAGTTCATCCACCGAAGATAGGCCGAGAACATCACGTATTTTTTTGAGTGTTCCCCATTGGGTTTTCTTTCGATTTGCGCGACTTCTCCGTGGTTCAGAATCATTGCACCAGAGGTAGGGCTGGCGGTTGCAGTGATTGACTGGTGGTCACACTGGTTGAAACACGACAATAATAACGTCGCTGACTTACCCCTTGTAACGATCCTGGACTTCGGTAGATGTGACATAGCGCATAGCGGTCTGTGCGCTGGTCCATCCAAACCAAGCCATTAACTCATCAACCCCATAACCCAGCCGCGCCATTTTCGTGGCGCAGTAGTGGCGACAGTCGTGGGCCGATAGTTTGTCAATCCCCAGTTGTTCCCCCAGGTAAGCCACCCGTTCACTCACACGGATGCGTGAGAGGGGTACGCTTCGCAGTAGCCCTCCCTTGCCATCTTTGAGCAACCGGCTTGTAGCCACGATCACCCCCCCATTGGGTTTAAGGGTGGGGGGGTATAGCTTTTTGATGTAGTGTGAAACAATCTGTAATGTTTGCGGGGTCAGTTTGTGTGTTGACCACTCCTGCGCCGTTCCTTTTACTTTGGGCCGAAAGAAGCGCATTTCACCTGCTGCCAAATCGAAGTTACTGATCTTGAGCAGTGCTACTTCGCTGGCGCGTAGGCCGTGATCCAGCAACAAGCACATAAGCAGGGCATCGCGCCACGCCTGGGGGGAGGTGTTCTGCACGTGCTTGAGCTGCGCCACCACCCGATCTCCCATGATGGTGGGCTGATTCTTCTTTGTGGAACGACGCTCGACGACCACCCGCTTCTTACTCCCTTCCGGCTTATAGTCATAAGTTGCGGCCGCTTTGCGCGACTGCGGCCGCCGCGCATCCGCATTCGCGCCCCCCTGGCGCGAGAAACCACGTACTGTAGCAATTAGCAGCCCCTCTTGACGGTCTACCGTGCCAGCTTTCACGGCCATCCTTGCATAAGTTCGCACGGTAGACAACCGGGCATTGATCGAGGCGATGGCGTACCCCTCACGCAGAAGCCACTGCACGAACCCTTCTACGATGCCCCAGGTGACACCTTGCCAGGCCAACGGCTCATCTTGGAAGTTAGCCCCGTTGATCAGCGGGATACCCACATCAATCAGGTACTCCGCGAATAGTTCCAGATCGCGGGCGTGACGCTTGATCGTATTCGTTGATTTTTCCTGTAGGTAACGCTGGAAGATGGTCGCACCGGCCGCACGGTTGGCGGCTTGTCCCGCCACGGAAAGAGGGGTCATTCCGGTGGACTGCAAGTCACGATCATGTGCTGTGATCAGCGAGACTGAGGGGGGAAAAGGATCGGCGTAGGGGCTTGTAATGTCGTTCATGGATGGAATGATATAACAAAACTGGCTTTGTGTACATACTCATAAAGTATGTACGGTTTGATGGTACGCTGACCAGATATAAAAAGCCGTTTTGCGGCCGCGTTTTTCGATATTACTTTGGGGCGTTTTGATACCATGAACACCAGCCCACAACACGGCCCAGTTCCCACGTTTGGCGCACCCGGCTGTAACGCGGCCACCCCCTCTCTCCCTCCCGATAAATGTGCCCAATTGCATAGAAAAACCGCCTGGACGCGTCCATATACTCCCCCCTGATTGACGCCTAACCCTAGTTGGCTTATAATTAATTGAGTATTACACAATATTACTTAATTTGCGAAACGGTGTAGGGGTAAGGTGGATTTCCTTTGTGGAGAGTTGCTGTTATTAGCTGCATGATGTCAGCGCCCCAAAATTGGAAGTACGAAAGCCAGTTCTTGTACATGTCGAAACTGGCCCGTTACCTTGCCCGCACCGGCCGAGCGCATACCCACATGCTCGTGCCGAATCTGGGTGACATGTCCTGGGTTCGCCCTGAACCTGGTGTCACCCTTCACCTGCTCCCCACGCTTAACCCGCCAAAGACAAATAACGCCACTGGCTATTTGCCCGAACTCGGCGCGATTGCCCAGGCTATCCGCGACATTGGCCCAGATATGATTTTTGTCACCAATAATCGGGTCGCCACGTTGATCGGGACGCTCCTCGAGGGGGATGGCACATGGCGCAATGGTAGTGTGCAGGTTCCCCTGATTTTATGGGAAGGCGCACCGGCAGGCCGGGACATTGTAGAACGGGGAGCAGAGTCCGGCGGGTGGATGGCGGCCGCGGGCTATGTCGGTGCTACCCACTTCTGGACATTCAGTAAGTCCACGCTCAAAGCGGCTATGACGGAGATGCGGGAACACTTCGGGTTTGCGGCAGCAGACCGACTCCAGAAACGTACCTCGACAGTCAGTGCCATCATTGACCGCGAGTACATGCAGAGCGTGGTGGATTGGACTCAGTCCAAGCGGCCCGTGTTCACCGTTCACACGGGCGGCCGCTGGAGTGCTACGAAAGGGTATGGCATTGTGGCTGAAGCGGTGATGAAGCTCAAGGCGACCGGCGAAGAGATAGCCATGCTGAATACCGGTATGCCCGGCACATCTTCAGTATACGAGAAAGCCGTTGCCGAAACGGGCATTGAGGTAGTGGGCGGGCTAACCCAGGAAGCCATGTGGAATCTGGTGCAGACGCTCCACGTCGCTGTGCTGGCGCAGGACCCCCAGGCCGTGCCCGGAATGCCGATCGAGCAGATGGCGTTGGGGCTGCCGCTGCTCGTTAAGTCAACGCCTCATACTCATGAGGTACTGCCACAATACCCCTTTGTCTGGTCTACCGTTGATGAGCTGATGGCACTCATGGTGGAACTGAAGAACAACTATCAGCGCATGACCGCCGAAAGCCAGCAATGGTTTGAGGCGAATTACCATACCTTCGACATAACCAGCGTGGGGCCGGTGATTGACGAAATTGCGGCGGCGAACCGTGGTGGAGTGTCTGTTCCATTGAAGTTTGGGCCAGATGATGTGCCTGATATTGCGGCGCGAGGCACGACCATGTTGTTTTTTCAACAAAGTTTATTTAGTCGAACCCTGGCCCGACGAGAGGCGCATCGGATCGGGCTGGTCGAGAAGTTTTTTAGTGAAAAACCGGCATTTGAGCGAGAGCCAGAAAGCGGTGGCTCTGCTGAATCTACCGGTGATATAGAAGGAGATATGCCCGATGGTTAACGCGCCAGAATTTATTCCCGTCAGTAAACCCTATGTCGCTTCCCATGCCGCCCAGAATCTTGCTGGTGTTGTGCAGAATAATTGGCTTTCCCCAGGCGGCCCGGTGTTTCGCCAGTTCCAGGCGAAACTAGGGGAGTTTGTGGGGGGAGCAGTTACGCTAGTTAATAGTGGCACCAGTGCCTTGGAGATGGCGATTCGTGCTACGGCCAAAGTTTACGGGGTGAAGGATGGAAGCATTGTTGTTCCTGCTTATACCTGCCCGGATTGTGCCATTGCCATTATCAAAGCCGGTTTCCGCCCGGTATTTGCCGATGTGCACTCGGATCGCTTGTGCCTCACCGGAACAAGCCTGGGAACGGTTTTGGATGCGGTGAAGGATGTCGTTGGGGTGATGGTGATCCACCTTTACGGCATGGCCTCGGCGCTGGATGTGTATCAAGTCGCCCGGGCGCGGGGGATTTTTATTGTGGATGATGTGGCGGAAGGGTTGGGGGTGCAGCCGCAAGGGCATAACCTGCTAGACCTGACCGATGTGGCAATCACGTCTCTTCGTGGAGAGAAGACCCTGCCTGTGGGAACAGGTGGTGTTGTGATGACCCGACATGATGGCATTCACGGTCTGGCCCAGAGTATGGTGGGGTTAAATAGTCCTGGGGGATTTAACCGTTACTACAGCCTGGGCATGGCTTACAGCTACGAGTTTCCGGAACTGTTGGCGGCATTTGGGCTTGCACAGTTGGATGTTTATCCACAGATGGTTGCCGAGCGGCGAAAACTCGTCAGGCAATATCACGATCTGGGCATCATAACCCCTTTTGATTTGGAGACTGACGTTCCCTGGAAACTGCCAGTAAAGGTCATAGACAGTCGGCGTGCTTGGGAAACGGCGCGGAATATGGGCATAGAAGTCTCTCCCCCTCATTGGCCACTCCACCAGTTGCCATTTCTGCGGGAGTATCACCAGAAGACCACGTTGGGGACAACTAAATGGTCATTGGCTGTGGCCGAAAGTTTACGGGCGCAATTGGTCGCGTTCCCGCTATGGCCCGGCATGGTGCCAGAGCAGATTGGGCGCGTAGCTGAAGTTATTGAATCTTTACGTAGTGGGTAGGGGAATCTTCCCCCCTCCCTCCCAAAAAAAAGGACAAATGCGATGACAGTAAAAAGTACTTTTAACCGTTGGTATCTGCTCCCCCTGTTAGTTGTTGCCCTTGTTGGGCTAATCCTTTCCTGTACGACACCATTCGCGGCCGCAGATGAGATGCTCCTAGAGGTGAGTGTGCTTTCGGGAGATCCCCCTCCCCCTCCCCCTGCCGATGAACATTGGGTGATGGGTGCAGGAGAAACGGCATCGCTGGCCTGCGGGGGGGGTAAACCAACAAGCAAGGGGGTTCCAGAAGGAGAATTGCGAGTAGACATTAATGGAGTTGATTCGCTGATGTTTGAATGTGTGCCTTGGGTTGGGGGGGAGAGTTCCAGCCAAACACCTGGCCCAACAACTTACCAATGGGCGCTTATTCACAGCCAAACGGGGTATGTTCTTTGTGGGGGGGAATCATTTGTTGTCCCAGCAGGACAACTAGTCGTAAAGGTGAATGGGGTTGGGTTGCTGGACTTGACTTGTTTGCCTTGGGGAGAAGGGGGGAAGTGATGAGTGAACCTAAGCCAGTGTGGAATGTTATCGAAGGGCACGACACCAGCCGGGTAGTCATCGAGGGGAGCGTGGGGCGGGTGGTTATCCGCGATACCGACATAGAGGTAGTAGAGGTGTTGCGCTTCCTGGGGTCAGATGACCCCGTAGATGTTTTCGAGAAGTGGCCTCAGCTTCAGCCAGCGGATATTGACCACGCCCTACGATTTGGGGCGCGGGCAGTGGAATCCTGTGGCGGTCTAGTGTTTGTGGTGACAACGTTTGATGGGGAAGTGGTGAGTGCAAAGTTGGCGCGGCCGCAGACAGGTGTGACCATTGAGGATGACCCAGAAGATGATTGTTACGATGACCTGCCCACTACCCCAGCGCACATTCGCTTCATGGCCTTCGGTGCGGGCGGACTGATGTTCATGTTGGCGGTGATGGTGGGGTATTTCATGCTCCAGCAATTGTGGGGTGGGTGCTGAGGAGATGTTCAATGCCTGCGATAAGTGAAACATTTTGGCAGAAACGAACCCCGTTAATGGACTCGTGCCATTATCTGGATAAGTGGACAGATTGGTATGCAATGGCTATTCGCTGGTTGGCGTTGCGTCGTCTGCGCCCGCACATCCAGCAACTTGCCCCACAGAACAGAATCCCCCGGGACCCTGCAAGAATTTTGGATATGGGTTGTGGTGATGGGCAGGGGGCACAGTTGTTCCGCTCGGCTTGCGGCATCTTCGCAGAGGTGACAGGGGTGGATATGTACGAGTATTCGGGCGTGCGCGGCCGCGTTGAGCGGTTCATCCAGGCCGATGGCGAACAGGTAGGGCGAGAGTTACAAGGAGAGCAATTTGATTTAGCCATTGCCCTGACGAGCCTGGCTTTCATGAAGAATTGGAAGGTTGCGGCCGCGCAGATCCGCGACCTGACCAGTTGGATGTTGGTGGTGGAGAATGTACAAGACCCCGCTCCTACCTGGCAAAGCGATCTGGATTATAAGACACACCTCAGTTGGCCAGTGCTTGTGCGAGGGATGGAAGAAGCTGGATGGCAGGTGGTAATAGCCCAGCCGATCAACTGGTTGGATAGGGCGCTATTAGTACGAGTGCCCACATGGTTGCGGCCGCTGACCGTGGGCCTCACCCTGCTGTTGGATGTAGTAGGTGTGTATGTTTGGGGGTTGCCGGTGGCCAAATGCCGCTACACGGCCGCACTGTTCGTGAAACGTCCAGTGGTATAGATGGTGGAGTGGAGATAGAGAACCCAGATGGCGCATGTAATTCGGACAATAGACATTGAAGGGCTGGACCATATTCCCGGTAATACCAACGAAATGGACGAGGGGGAGTTTAATTCGTTGTGTGAAGGGATCCAGGAATCGAGGTTTGTGCCCCCGCCCATTGTGGCCCCGCGTGATGGCCGGTATGTCATTATTGATGGCAACCACCGGAAGAAAGCTGCCGCGTTGTTAGGGTATACCCACCTGGATTGTGTGGTATTGACAGATCTGGCCGACACCGAACTGCAAGACATTCTCTCGGCGCGGCTGAATGTGGTACGGGGAAAACCCAACAAGCGGGCTTTTACCGCTTTGTGGATGCGGGTGCGGGAACGGTTGCCAGAGAATGAGGCCATGAAGATGTTGGGCGTCACGTCTGAGCGTCGCCTGCACCAGCTGATCATTCCGCCGAAGCGCAAGATCGCGGCCGCGACCGTCATTGATGAGGAAGTAAAGCGCATGATGAGCCGTGCCCGTATCGTCGAAGACCTGGGGGACATTATCCGGGCGGCGATTGGGGATGGAGTGGGAACTGAGGAATTTGATTACCTGGCCTTCCAGGTGCGGCGGAGCAAGATTCTTTTGGTGCGGTGCGAGGGGGAAGAACTGGTATTTTTCCAACGATTTGCAGGGATGGCCAAAGAGAAGAATGTGCGGGTTGCGGCCGCGATGGGCCGGGCGTTGGAAGAATTTGGGGTGGTGACAAATGATTAGGCGGCTACAGTCTGGGTTCCTTGTGGTTATCCGTAACGCGGCCGCGCCTCAGCCCATACCAGATGAGGACGACGGCACGAATCAGATGTACTCATTAGATGACCTCCCTCTGACCGATGCCCAGAAAGCTCTGGTGCTTGAGTGGTTTGCCCGGAAGTTGTGGGTGATTTTGGAAGAGGGGAGCGGGGAGCCGGATTATTACGGCAAAAGCTATGACCCCCTGGTGATTGATCTGGAAGAAAAGGAAGCCCATAGCTATGTATTCCATTTGGATGACGGCGGCCGCCATCACTCGTTTGAAAGCCTGCTAGACCTGGAAGAAAGGCTGAAGCAGGAAGGTATTAACCGCATCCGCGAGATGTTGAGGCAATGATGAATGGCTGGTGGGAAAGCGAGTGCCAAGAAAGTATCGGTCGCCCAGCGTCAGTTGATGGCGCTGGAGATGCGGAAAAGCGGGGCATCGTACCGGGTGATCGGCGAATCCATCCGGGCGTACATTCTGCAAGAGACGGGCAAGGAAACCCGGTACGATTATCGGCAGGCCCAGAAGGATGTCACTACCGCCCTGGCCGAAGTGCGCGGCCGCTTGCTGGACAGTGCCGAAAACGTGCTGACGACCGAACTCCTTCGGCTCGATGAATTGCAGAGTGCTTTATGGGATAAGGCTCTGGCCGGGGATGGTGAAGCCATTCGTTTGACGCTGACAGTAATGGAGCAAAGGGCGAAGATGTTGGGATTGAACCAGTTGAACGTCATACATCTGTTATTTAATGGCAGTCGGCCAGAAGCCTCTCCTGTGTTAATTAACGAAAATATTCAGGATGACGACCTTGATCACCTGATTGGTAATTTGAGTTTGCTGGTGGGGTTGAGAGCTGGCGCACTCCCCCCACCCCGCATCATTGACGCGGCCGCGACTTAATAGCTATTCGTATAGTGCTATTGGCGGTTATGGCTGTCGAACCGCTTTTTCTGTAAGAACACAATTTTTGCAATCGTAGATCATACGATTTAGAGGATGAGGCTATGTAGTGTAATCAGCCCTACTCCACCGGAGTGACAGTATGAAGCAAGACTATGCCGCCGCAATTGAAGCGGAGTTGGGGCGGCTAGATGATCTGAGTACCCAGAAAGGGAAACGTGATAAGACGATTCGCGCCCTGGCGCAGGCCGAAGTAGATGGGATTTCCCAGACCTCTGTGTTTAAGCAGGCTGGAGTGATCAGTCAGAGGGCGTATTACAGCAAGGACAAAGATTGGTATCACAACGACCTCTTCCGGGACGTGCTGGGCAAGGTGACGGCCCTGTACCTGCAAAGAGAGAATGAGATAAGAGAAGCGGCTGAGGAACGCGGCCGCAGACAACGCCATGAGGAACGGGTGCGCCTCATCAACGCGGCCAAGAGCAAGGCCACGGACTTAATTGAGCAGATGGATACGGTAGCCCAGCGACCCGACCATGTGGCCCGGTTTGTGGCGACGGTGTTGGCTGAGGAGCGCACGGAGTTCGACGAAAAACAGCCGAAGAAGATTGATGTGACCAGTGGGGGGAAACCGATAGAGCCTGGGGGAGCCGTCGCTATAGCGACGGGTGCGGTGGGCGGGGTCAACCTGGACGACCTGCCTGATGACGATCTCGACAACCTCATCAAGAACCTACAAATTGCAATTGGCGCAGTCGCTCGCCAAAAAGCTTGAGCGGCTCGCGGCCGCGTCTGGCACGGATGATATTGACCTGCTGACGTGGACAGTGATTAACCGCCAGTGGATTGACACGCGCAACCGCTTCGACCTGGACCGTCACCTGTACCTGGCCGACATTTACGCCTGCGCCGCTCAGGAGATGTGTATCTACAAGGCGGCGCAGTTGGGCATCAGCGAACTGTTTGTGTCGTATGACCTGCATGGTTGTGGGGTGCGGGGCATGACAATCCTTCACCTGATGCCCACCGAGAGCGATGTAGGTGACTTTAGTCGCCAGCGGTTCGGTGGTGCGATTGAGGCTTCGCCGTCCATTGCTTCGATGATCCGAGATGCCAGTGGGACTCAACGCGGTTCAGACAAGGTGACGCTAAAACGGGTCGGGGATGGCTGGCTCTATCTGCGTGGGGCGCAGGTAGACACGAAAAAAAAGGAAGCCCGCCAGCTCCACGCAGTTGCGGCCGATGGAGTTGTTTTTGACGAGTATGACCGGATGTCACCCTGGGTGCGTGATATTGCTCTGAAGCGGTTGGGGCATAGCTCGATTGCCGAGGTGCGCTACGGCAGTACGCCCACCTGGGCCGGGCAAGGCATTGTCACCATTTGGGCGCAGAGTGATCAGCGGGAATGGTTTGTGCCCTGCGGCCGCTGTGGGCATTCGGCCTACATCTATATTAGCCAGCGGGATGAGTGTCATTACATGGTACAGGAATGGGACGACCTGGGGCGTCCACGGGTCTGGCATGGGCAGGATGAGGGACGGGCTTATGTGGTGTGCGGCAAATGCGGCCGCGAAATAGATCATACCGCTCCCGGCCAGTGGGTGGCAAGATACCCGGGCCGGTCGCTCGTCGGGTTCCATCCAACAAAACTGCACACTAACCAGCTACCTCTCCTCAAGATTATTACCGACCTACAGGCAGTAGATGAGACTGGCCAGCGGCAAGCCTGGAACCAGCATCTTGGCGAAGCCTTTTCGCCACGGGGTGGCAAGCTGACCGAACAAATTTTGGACGAATGCCGCCGGGAGTATGGCCATGGGGCGCGAGGGGATGACCGTCCAGTGGCCGGAATTGACGTAGGTAAAGTGCTCCACCTCGTCATCCGGTCGGGAAAGATTGACCCGGATACGGGGGAATGGGCGCAATGGTTTGCCGGTGAGGTGAGTTGGGACGATGCGGCGCATCTGCTGGCCCGCTACCGGGTGAGCCGATGCGTGATAGACGCCCTCCCGGAAACGACGAAGGCCCAGGAGTTACAGGCGAAGTTCTCCAGGGGAACGGTGTGGCTGTGTTATTACAACCTCTCGGATGTGGGGAACAAGCGGGTAGAGCCGTATCTATGGAATGAGGAAGAGGGGATTGTGTCCTGTGACCGGACACGGGTGATGGACAAGATGTTTGCCGGGTATTACACCAACACAACCACCCTGCCCCTGAATATTCGGGATGTGCCTGGCTATTACGAGCATCTGACGGCCCCCACGCGGAAGTTTGTGGAGCGCGATAACGGGCTGACAGTTTCGGTGTATGACGAGGGGGAAAGCCCGGACCATTTTGCTCATGCGGAAACATACACCTGGGTAGCCATGAACGCGCCAGAGGGGTTTGTTGCAGCCGCCCCAGTTGTTGTGCAAAGGCACCAACTATTTGAACAGAGCGGAGTGAAACCACGAGGGAAAACGCCTGGGGTATATCAATTGGATATGGAGTAGTCAGGTGTGGTGAGATGTCCATTTAACTAATAATGATGGGGAAAGGAATGTGAATCGCATGACCGATCTGACAGACCGCTGTGAACCGGACCAGGTAACGGGTGCTCAGGCGCGGGCGGCCCATATTACCTATAGATTAGTGGTAGAACGACGAGCGTTCACCACAGAGGAGATTATGGAAGAGACTGGTATTCGATCCGTCCAGGGAGTTCATGCGTTGATGAATAACCTGAGTTGCGGCCGCGTCCCCGTCTACAATCCTGCTCCAGGCAAGTGGAGTATTGTTCATCTATTTGAATGATCAATAATTTATTGATCGGCGCGTGTTATGATGGGGCTGATGAGTGGTGCAACCATTAGCCGCGAACATTTCAATCTGGTTAACCGGGTCAGACATCTGGAGAGGGGGAAACGGTACATGCTGATTGTGGATGTGCTGGAAGATGGGGATTTGAACTGGTCGGTGACAGAGTTGGGTAAGGTAGAAAGACCGACTCGCGGCCGCGCTGATGAGGTCGTTGAGGTCAGAATCAAGTAGGGGCCGACCTTGTGCCCGTCCCAACCATCAGCCCATATTCGCGCCAGGAACGAATCGAGACACGGCGCAGGTTACAGCAATGTGACCTGCGCCGTTTTTGTTTTCTCCGGGGGGAGAGCCGATGAACGAAACATTGCCGAAGCTGGAAAAGGGGAAACCCCTCAGCGAAGCCAAAGAGCTACTGGAGATGGTGCGGGGGTCTTATGACTACCTGCTGGAAATGCTCCGTCGCGCTTTCTATCGCCAGTTTAATTATGAAGTCACCGGTCGGGATTTCTGGATTGTCGAAACCTTCCAGGATTACCTGATCGTGCGGGAGTACGGGGTCAATATGCCCCCTGATGAGTTTATGCAGGTGACGTACTCCTATGATGCTACATCCAGTAGTTTTTCCTTTGCCCCAATCGAAGAATGGACGCGGGTACTACTGACCTATGTCGCGCCTTCCTTCGAGGAGCAACGGAAAGCCCTGACGAGCGACAAGGGCAAAAAGTTTAGTGAATTGTTCTTCGAGACGGTACGCCTCGAGGAAGCTGTACAAGGCAAGCCCCGCAAGGTCAAGGCCGTGGGGGCATATGCCGATCAAGTTAATGCCAACGGCAGGCGTTACCGGGCTAATGTGATGCGTGAGGCGGTAAGGGAAGCCAAACAACATCTGAGCGAATCACTAAGCCAGGGTCGAGCCGTGTTGCTGGGCGAGGCAGAACATCCCAGCGATAAGGGCCAGCGGCCGCGCTTTCTGGAAACCATCGTGGTCTGGAAAGACCTGAGCTACGACGAGCGAACCGGTGAGGTTCATCTCGACGGAGAGATGGTGGAGACCAGTCAAGGTAAAGACGCCATTGCCGTAATGTCTGCCGGTGTTCTGCCAGGAATCAGCCTGCGCGGGTACGGCGAAAGCAAAATCGTAAAAGAGGGGGATCGTCAGGTGGAAGAAGTGCAATGGTTGAAGCTGACCGGCTTCGACATGGTGCTTGAACCATCTTTCGGGACGGCGGGGGTGACAAAACTCGAATCAAGAGGGAGCCAAATCATGGACGAAAAGGAAAAACAGAATGGGGGACATACCTCTGTGGCCGCGCCGAGTGCAGAGGTTATTTACCAGAATCACCCGGAAGTGGTTAGGAAAATTCAGTTGATGGCTGAGGCGGACCAGAAAGCGGCCAAAGAGGCCGCCGATCAGGAACATCAACGCAAGCTGGCCGAGATGCGCCAATTAAAGTCCGCCGAAGAGAAGGCTTTGCGCGAAGCTCTGGGTGTTGACGAAACCGCCGACCTGACGGCTGTCATCGCCGAGCGGGAAACGGAACGGCAACGGCTGGAAAAAGAAGCCCGTGTGCGCTCCGTGCGGGAATGGGTGGAAGCCCAAACCAAACCGGAAACGCTGAACTACCCGCCCAACCTGGCCGGGAAATTGCGTGAGCAGGTTTTGAACCGCAAACCGGAAACCGTTGAGGAAGCCAAAGCCATTCTGACCGAGATGCGCTCCATCACCGACATGACCGTCGCGGAGATTCGCCTGGGGCTGAAAGGCAAAGGTATCACCGTCGGTTCGGTGTTGGAGCAGGATGCCGGTGTTCCGGATTATGCCCGCGCCGCCTTCGAGATCACCGAGAATCTGGTGAAACGCCAGCTTGTGCCCATGCGTAATCGGCGCAAGGAACCCACGGCCCCCGCCGACTTCTTGCTGATCAAACTGCTCGAGAAGTATGACGCCAAACACCGTCAGGCTCTGCTCGAAGAAGCCCGTCGCTTCCAGGAAGCGGAACTGCTCAGCGACCTCTCCCTGCCCTACAGCGTTGGCCGGGCCATCATGCAAGAGGCTTACCCTCTGCTGATTGCCGCCAACGCCTTCGACTTCGGTGTGGCTGATGGTTCTCCCACAACCATTTACTACCAGTCGAACTTCTCCGGGGAGTCTGGAACCAGTGGTGTGGCCGTCACCAACGAAGTAGTAAATCAGGCCGCGATGGACACCTGGGAAAACCTGGCGAACAAATCCATTCGCCGGTCGGGGATCAACCTGACCAACACTGCCGGGACAACCACGTACACCTTCGGGACTGATTACGTGATTGATTTCCGCGAAGGCAAGATTTTGTTCATCACAGGTGGAGCCTTGTCCACGGCGACCGATTATCACCTGGACTATACCTACGACGCCATCCGCAAGGGGGAGAACTCCGCCATTGCCAAGGCCAAAGCAACGCTCTCCAGCACGACATTGACCCAGTATGCTGATCGGCTGGCGACTGAAGTTTCACGCGAAGCGGTTGTTTTCTCCCGGTCTCAGTTGGGTTGGGATGCGGCTCTGCAAACCGTCAGCCTGCTCATCAAAGAGATCGCCAAGCGCATTGACGCAGGGATTCTGGCGACGGCGGAAAGTCTGGCCTATACCAGCGGCAACAATGGCGGGGCCTGGAACTCCAGCACCGACAGCTTGCAAACCTTCGTGGAGAAACTGAACGCGGCTAAAACCGCTATTCAGAACGACCTCTACGACCCGACCGCCTTCATCATGTCTACGACCCACGCCAACCGGCTGGCTCTGTATGACAAGTTCACCGCGTCAGGTCAAACCACCGGGTTCAACCTGGTAGGGCAAGCCGGGTATTTGGGCGATCTTTTGGGTCTGCCGGTGTTCCACAGCACCCAATTCTCCGATAGCACCGCTCTGTGCGTGAATCGTGAGTTGATCCAACACCGGGTCTTCCAGCCAATGCTCTTGAAAGGGCCTTTCCCGTCGTATGACGGTGATGGCAACATCAAGGCCAATGAGCAATGGTTTGTGGAAGAGTTCAACGGGGCGGTCTACCCCATCGCGCAGAAAGCGGCTTACGTGACCATCTCCTAATGGGGAGTAGTCAGTAGCCAGCAACCAGTAGTCAGAGAGAGGCGGGCCGGGGCCACACCCGCCCGCCTTTCTTTTTTATAAGGAGTCGGTATGGCAAAACGGAAACAAGTGCCCGACGAACTATTGTTAGCGGACGAACAGATCGTCATCCCTGAAAGCACCTCTGGGGGGGAAGAACCAGAAGTGAACAGCGAACAGTTAGCAATGAGCAGTGAGCCGGAACCGCTCAGCCCTCAGCCCTTAGTCCTCAGCCCTGTCGTGGCGCGGCCGCGGATGACCGAACAGGTATTTGTGAAGTGTGTTGCGTCACAGGCTGTTCTGGATAGCCAGGTCATGCTGCAGGGCGAAGTGCGGGTTGTGGCGTATGGTCTTTACCGGCAGGCGTGGTCACGAAACGCGGCCGCGTTCCAGGTGCGTTTGCCTGGAAGCGGTGAATATGTGCAGGAAACGGAGTAACCCCCATGTCTATCGCTTTGGCAGACCTGGTAGATCGGTTAGAGGCGGATGTACCGGCCAGTGGTGGCCGCCCTTCAGCGACGCAATACGAGAATGCCATTAAAGATGCGGTGACGGATTTCAATAACCGCGTGGGCATCCGTCGCCGGGCCTCGCTGACCATCGTTTCCGGCACAGCCACCTACAACCTGCCCACCGATTTCCATAGCCTGATTGAGTTTAGTAACCTGCCCACCTTCAACGGCTCAGTAGCGATTAGCAGTGATGGCCTGATTCCCCTTTCTAGTGGGTCGGGGATCACGGTTGAAGAGTACGAGATTGTGAATGGGCAGGTAACCATCTACCCCACGCCCGGCTACGGGGGAACGCGGCATTTGTGGTATCGGGCAGGGCATTACCTGAATGGATCAGAGACCTATCCCAATATGCCCGAGGCAGATGTGGCGATCATCATGCTCAAGGCACGGGCCAACGCCTGGCGGGTTGCGGCGGAGGGGTCGTTTGAGGGGATGTCGTACCGCTTTGGGTCGGTGCAGGTAGATAAGAAGCAACAGGGGAACACCATTCAGGAAAGAGCCTCGAAGTTAGAAGGGGAATACAACGAGGCAGTTGAAAAACGGATTGGGGCTATTACCCGACAGACGCAGTACAGCTACGGCGATCTAGCCCTTTTTATGAACGATTTAATGTAGATGCCGGTCGCGGCCGCGTAAGGCCCCCGGAGCAGGAGAATCATTATGGCTCTGACAGTTGTTGTTCCTCATGGTTCCAGTGAGGGCGATATTGAAGTAGATGGCGTCAAGATTGACGGGTTAAGCCGGTTTCCTGGTTTACCCGCATCCGGGTTCATTAATGTGGCGGCTAATGTTGCTGACACCGAAACCGTCACTATTGGGTCGGTGGTGTTCGAGTTTGACCGCGCCGCCAATGGTGTGACTGCCGGGCGCATTGCCGTTACCGGCCATGCCGACGACACCCCAGCCAACGCGACCAATGCCCTGATCACGGCGATCAATGCCCGTACCGATCTGGGTATCCAGGCGGTTGATGTAAGTGACAACCTCATTTTGTTGGTGCGCACATCGGTCGGGGTCAATACCACCGCATTGGCTGAGGCCATGGCTGGCTCCAACAACGTGGTAAGTGCGGCCGCGTTGGCCAACGGTGCGGCTGAAGCCAACAAACGGATTGTGGCTGTAGCGCGTGTACCTACTGCCAACGAAGTCACTGCCGGGGCGTTGCTTCTGCCGTTGAAATTCACGCCTACCAACGTTCTGGTACAGGTGCGTGTCACGTCAACCGGGGCGTTCAAAGCCTGGGACGGCAAGTGGACGATCACGGGCGGGTCGTATCCCTATGTGTTGGTGGACAACGCCGGGACAACTGACTGGGCGTCCACCGACACCGTTCACATCACCGCATTTGAATAAATCCTGTAGGGGCGGGCCTCTGTGCCTGCCCCACTATTTCAGGGGGGGCACAGAGGCCCACCCCTACCCTGCCTTATGGGTGTCTTGACAGCCGGTGACATAACCGCAATGAGGGCAGACATTGCCCGGGTTATTGATGACAACCCGACCAGTCTCGTGCTTCGGCGCGGGGGAACTTCTTTGTCTGCACAGACTGTGCGAGTGGAATCAAAAGGTGGGCCAGGCGGCACCATCCTCATAAACGGGTCACTGGTGCAACGTCGGGGGATGTGTGTGGTGATTGGGTCTCCCAATCTGAATATTGCAGTTGAGGATCGTTTTACTTATCAGGGGGAGTTGTACCGAATCAATCAGGTAGACCCTAATCGGCAGATTTGCACTCAGGCGGAAGCATACCTGGACCAGTAGGAAATACTGAGTACTGAGGAGAGAGGCGAGTATGGAACAGCTTTTGCGTAATGAAGCGTTTGTAAATGCTCTGGTGACATTGCTCACCTTGATTGTGACAGCGGTTATTGTGCCAGTGGTGCGCCAGTGGTTGCAGGCGAAGGTGGGAACGGAGAAGTACGAACAGCTTTCCCGGTTTGTCACACAGTTGGTGGAGTCGGCGCAACAACAGTGGGCAGATTCGCCAAAGGATATGGGGAACACGGAGAAGAAGTTGTTTGTGTTGAGTCAGGCGGAACTGTTCGCCCGGAGCATTGGCCTGAAGGTAGAGCCGCTGGTAATTAATGCCCTGGTAGAAGCGGCCGTGTTTAACCTGAAGCAATGGCAACCCGTTAAACTGGTGCCGGTGGAAGAGGAAAAGATCGCGGCCACGATGTAGAACATTCACGCAATGGTGGAAGGGGAAGGGAAGGGCACGGCATGGCCAAGTCTGGTTTTGAGTGGGTAACTCCCCCCTCGGTTATGCAGGAAGGCATCCGTAAATATGGGGAGAGAGCCATTATTGGAGCGAAGGCGGTGGCGGATAAGAACGCGGCCGCGGCGCAGAATGCCATGCGCCAAAATGCCCCTTGGACAGACCGCACGGGCAATGCCCGGAGCGGTCTGTTTAGTGTGGCTGAAATGACCGGAAGTGACCGGATCGAGATTATCTTCTCTCATGGTCACACCATCGACTATGGCATTCATCTGGAAACAGAGCACGCTGGTAAGTATGCCATTATTGCCCCAACGCTTCAGCAATTCGTCCCGTTGGTGCGGGCCGACCTACAGAACTTATTCAGGTAAATCCTATGGCTATTTGGGATCGTTTCTCCGGCATCTTCCAGCGAAACAAAAAGCGGACATCGAGCGATGAGACGGCGACGATAATCAACCGCCAGAGCCACGCGGCCGCGTTGGATTTGGCGGCGATGTTCCGCGAGGAAAGCGAACGCGCCGACATCATTAAGACCTGTCGCCAGATGTACAAGACGGATACCCGTGCCCGGAAGATCATCCAGACGTTGGCCCGCGACACCACCAAGGGTGGTTTCCAGGTGGAGTTTGAGAATGAAAACGCCCCAGGGGTCAAAGAAGCTCTGACGATTGCTGAGGCTTTGCGCGACCGGCTAAAGCTCAATAAACGGTTGGATGACTGGGCGCGACTGACCTTCCGTGACGGGGATAGTCTTTTGGAATTGGGTGTCACAGTAGACGGGGAAATCGATGAAGTGACGCGGAAGCCCACGCTCCAGATGCACCGCAATAGTAACAAGTGGGATAAGTTCGACGACCCATCCAAAGCCTTTTGGTATGGCGATTCCACCTATACAGCGGACATGGCCCCGCGTGACGCGCTCTGGTTCCCGGAGTGGGTCATCATCCACGCCCGGCTTGACCATGACGAGGGAGAGAAGTACGGAACGCCTCTGCTGGCTGTGGCGCGGGGGCCGTGGAAGCGGGTTAAAGAAGGAGAGATCGATATTTCTGTGCGGCGCAAAACGCGGGCTGGGATCAAGTTTGCCCATATTTTGAAGGGGGCAGATGCGGCTAAGATCGCTGAGTATCAGAGGATTAACGAGGCCGCACTGAACAACCCGCTCGCGGCCGCGCTCGATTACTTCATGAACTCCGATGGTGACATTAAGGTAATTGAGGGAGATGCTAACCTGGGACAGATGGGCGACGTTCAGCATCATGTCAACACCTTCTGGTTGGCCTCGCCGGTGCCGGAAAGTATTGCCGGTGTTGGCAATCAGGTAGATTTCAGTGTGGTAGGTCACCAGAAAGCGCAGTATGAGGAAACGCTGGGGCAGGTTCAGGAGTGGATCAGCGATCAATTCATTGTGCCGTTACTGGAGACACAATGGCTTTTGAAGGGCATCTTGCCGGAAAACCTGGGGTACAAAATAACTTGGCCGGTCAAGAAACAGGTAACACCTACCGACATCCTGCAAATTGCCGACGCGGCGACGAAGCTTCGGGCGTTGGGTGTACCGGAAGAAGTTATTACCTCGTTGCTGGTACGTTACCTACCGGGCATCAGCCGGGAGATGCTGGCGGAGATGAACGATCCGAATGCACAGAATGGATCAGATCGGTTGGCGGGGATATTGGATGATTTGATTAGTCAGATGGGAAGCGGAACCGGTGGAGCCAATCAACCCGTCCAGGGCAAGGGACAATTGCCTAACTCACAAAACGGGAATGGGGCAACGCGGCCGCAGAATGGCAAAGAGCCAGTAACCAACGAAGAACGATGGAACCGGGCGTTGTGGAAACCGTCACGGATTCCGGCGGAGATGAATTAAGATGAACGAAATCAATCCAAGAGACATGACGGTGTTAGCCGCGACCATTGAAGAAAACAGGGACATGAGTAACTCCGTTTATTTGGGGCGTGTGTTACATCCTTATGCCCTTAAAATGCCTGCCGATTGGGACGGGGCTACTATTACGTTCCAGACGGGGCTGGACGGCACTACCTGGAGTGATGTGTATTTGTCCACTGGGGACGAATATACCGTGTCGGTCGCGGCCGCGAATTGGGTTCTTCTGGACCCAACCTGCCTGGAAGGGTTAGGCCCATATATCAAGTTGCGAAGCGGGACATCTCAATCGTTGGTTACTCAGACCGCCGAAAGGGAGGTTGGGGTGTATGTGCGTCAGGACGATTAAATAAATTGCCAGGTTGATGGGGCGTATGGCTGATAAAACCTTAAACGATATCCCTTTAGAGCAGGTGCATCTGGCGCAACAGGCGGCGCTGGTGCGCCTGCAATTGTTTATAACGGGTGAGGTTCACCGACTGTTGCTGAAAGTGGCGGATACGGCGGTTGATCTATTGCATAAAGGGAGCAAGACCGATCCCCTATCCGCCGTGATAGTACGGCAGGTGCGCCAAAACACCTTGAACGCCTGGGCAGGGTTTATTACCGATTACACCAAATTGGTAGGGACGGGCATGTACATCGCGGCCGCGTTCCCCTTTGGTGGTCTGGCCGTCTATCATCATCACCTCGTTGTGCCGGTGGTAGGGGAGTTTTACGAGAGTTTGCGGCCGCGAGGGGTGCGTTATCTCCTCACCGAGAAAGAGACGCCTCGTGCCCCGGATGGTCTATTCAAACCTCAGTTAGAGCAGGTGATCCAGGCGACTTATAAGCGGGTATATGATGATGGGTTGAACTTGAGCGGCCGCATCTGGAGATTAGACGCGCAGACCCGGAAGGGGATCGACCAGGTCATCTACAATGCGCTGGCCAAGGGGCTGAGTGCCTGGGATACGGCAGAGCAATTGGAGCAGTACCTGGGAGCGGGCCGGGATTGTCCCCGTTGGACATACAAGCGACTGACCGGGCTGACGAAGAAGGACATTGCCGGGGGCAACAAAACCGGGCTTGTTACCGGCAGTGAATGCGATGGGCAAGGCGTCTCCTACAACGCTCTGCGCCTGGCGCGAACAGAAATCCAGGCGGCGCACCATGCGGCAAATGATCTGGTGTTCCAGAAGATGCCGTGGGTGACTGAGGAGCAGATCAACCTCTCCCCAGCCCATGCTGAAGAAGATGAATGTGATGAGGTAGTGGAGGGCGGGAGAGATGGTAAGGGCATTTATCCGAAGGGGGAGATTAAACTACCTTTGCATCCGAATTGCTTATGCTTCAAAACAGCATTGTTAATGGACAATGACGAGTTCATTGATAAGTTGAGGGGCTGGATGGGCAACACGGGGGATTGGGTGGAGATGGATGAGTATGCCGATCTGGTGGGGGGAAGTACATTTGTTGACTTGGCTCAGAATGGGATCGCCATGTTGATGGATTATTGGCTGTGGGAAGCGGGAGAGGCTGTCGGGGCGTTGTTCTGGCAGATTGCCGATGGGGGTTTGTAGGGGCACCCCACCGTACAGAGCGCTCAGGGGAGTCTATGACCGCTCAAGAAACAAGTTTGGGAAAAGTATAATACATGCCATTGACTATCTGAAAGTATAGTATATAATACTACTTAAGTGTACGGGGGATGGCCCCACCCCCTCCACCACCCCTGAACCCGTACACTCGACAATTTATTGTTATTCTTCATCAACTCCTTGTGGATAATATGGGAACACAAACGACCGGGCCTGCGCCGGTCGTTTGTGGTTTTATGGAGAGAAATATGAGCGTTAAAGGATATAGACCTGCGAAAAAGAAGCACAAGAAACAGATGGGTGCAATTATGTTCGGGAATATACTTGTTCATGAAGTGTTCCTGGGCGTTGGAGAAGAATTGCAAAAGACCCATGGGTGGGACAAGGAAAAGATAGCCGGGTTTGTGAAGGTTGTTAGCGCACGAGTTCGGGCGAATACCAGGCCCCCGAGCGAGGCGTCCACGGAACCGGACAATCAATAATTTATTGAATTAAATATGATAAGATATTTTTGCGCTGCGGCCGCGATTGGTCTCAGTTTCAATCTCCCCCAGGAACATAGAGACACGGGGCAGACCTGGCTATCAGGTCTGCCCCGTTTTTATTTTTAATGCTTGCCTTAATTATCAAAGAAACGCTGGCGGACGACTCGACCTTTTCCGGGTATATGGAAGGGGGTATTTACTCCGTTGCTGATGCAGATGAAATCGGTAGGAGCCAGACACCGAACGCTTATGACGCCAATGGCGAGTTAAGACCCTGTTGTTACATCCGCCCAGAGACGCGCCAGGCCGATGGCCCACACGATAACGGCGCAGTGGAGTACGTCACCATCTACTTCTATCAACGCAGTGGTTATAGCAGTAGCACGGCGGCAATGGATCGGGCGTTTGTGCTTTTGCAGAAGGCGAAGTTTGAGGGGGTGAAGGTGTATGAGTTGGTACATACCGATGACCTGTTGGGGCAAAGCGATCCCCACCTGGGGACCACGTTACAGATGAGCCGGTATGGGGCAACCCGGCTAAGGGGATGAAATGGGTAAGAGAATAATCGGCAATGCGGCCGCGATGGTCGCTTTTCAGTGGATGGGTTCGCGGGTGGGGATACGGATCCTGGAAGGATATATCTGGGACTCCAACAACAATTACATCCAAGCGGTTGATGTGGATATGGCCGCCAAATTGTTGACCTATCCGATTGATGGGGAATTTATGCCGGTGGGGGGGCAAGAAATCAGTCAAGAGACCCTACAGCAATTAGCCAATCTGTGTGGGGGCACAGTGGATGAAGTCCGGGTCTTGCTAGGGGTGAATCATGTCATAGCGGGGGATGAGATGGTGGGGGAATAACCGCAATAAGAGGGAACCATGGCTAACGTAACATACGGAGACAAGATTTTTGGTCTGCGAGACCTCAAGGTCACGAACATTGGCGGTACGACCCAGGAAGATCTGGATGCCGCCCAAACGTTATCGTTCAAATTTGTATTTCAGGGCGATAACCTGATGGGGGATGACGCTCTGAAGTCCACAATAAACTTTGCCACACATGGTGAAGCTGAGGTGAGTGCCGGGTCCGTGTCGTCTGGTGCGCTGGGAATCATGCTCGGTGTCACTCCGGCAACAACTGGTTCTACGCCCAACGCCGTAACCGAAATCCAGGTTAATGCAGGGGCAAACATGCCGTACTTCAAGATATACGGCAAGTCATTGGGTGAGGGAACAGATGATATGCACGTTCTTCTGAGCAAAGTCAAGGTGAAGGACTGCTCAATTTTGGAATTGGGCAATGGGCAATGGCGCATCAGCAAGTTCACGGTGATCTGCGTGGATGACGCCACGCATGGCATTGTCGAGATCAAGATGAATGAAACGGCAGCGACTCTGCCGACAAGTTAATGAGGGGGTTGGCCTGGGTCATGCCAACCCAGGCCAACCCCTTATCCCGTTTGATTTTCAAGTTTATACGAGGCGAATATGAGCAAGAAAAACGTAAGCCGTAAGTCAAATTGGCGGCAAGTGGTGACCCAGCGTGACGAGGTAGGTGAGGTAGAACTGCCCAGCGGTTTGGTTGTGTTCTCCCGAAAGCCCGACATGATGGATTTTGTGCTAGGGGGGGATGTGCCCAATTCGTTCTTCGGCGAGATGATGAAACTCGCCGGGGCAACAACATCAGAGGGCAAGATAGAACTCGATATTCTTTCACCCGATGCGATGAAGGGAATTGTTGATTTGAGTGGGCGCATGATGATCTCCTGTTGCACCGACCCAATTGTATGGAACAACCCCACAGTTATTCAGGCAGAAGGGGATGGTTCAGGTGACCGTCTTGGCGTGAATGACATTAGCGCTAATGACAAGATGGCTTACTTCACCTGGGCAACGGGGGACGCTACCGCGCTCAAAACGTTTCGCCAGCAACCAGGACAGCTTGGTACAGATGCATTTGGTGGCGAAGGAGTACGGGCAGAGACCGAGTAGTTTCTTGGGGCTGCCACCTACCTCATGGACGGCGTACCAATTTGATATGGTAGTGCGTCATGCCGGGGTGCAGTGGGAAAACGCGCAACACGAGACGATGGTTACTGAGCGGCCGCGGGGGGGGGCGGTGGGGAAAGGGAAGCCGTTCTCCGCCAAAGATGACAGGGCAATTGCGAAGCCTAACGCAAATTGGGGCAGTTTGAGAGGGGTTCACGGGGTGAAGTTTACTCGGTAATTTAAGGGTGTTTCCCCAGGAACGCTTGAGACACGGGGCTGATGGTTTACGAACCTTCAGCCCCGTTTTGTTTTGAATTATGGCCGATACAGCAACGGGTGGTACTCAACTCGGATCAGCTTCCGGGAAAATAGCCATAGATGTTTCCGGGGTGCTTGATGGAGTGCGCCAGGCGGTAACGGCAATGGGCGTCATACAGACGCATTCCGCTGGGGTTGGATCTGCGTTAGGCGTGGTAAAAACTGCCGCCGATAGTGCAGGTTCAGCAATGAGCGGCATAAAAGGCGCGGCGTCTGGGGCGAGTGTTGCTTTAGGGCAAGTAAAGGCCGCAGTTACTGAAGCAAATGCCGCGATGGAAGGGGCCAAGGCATCGGCCGAGGGCGTGGCGGCGGCTGATGAGAAAGTCGAGAAATCGGCTGATAAAGCGGCCGCGGCAAAGGGGCGGAAGAAGAAAGCAACTTCCGAGGCGGCGGCGGCTGACGATGGTTCTAAGGCATCGGCAGAGGGTGCGGCTACGGCCGATGAGAAAGCCGAGAAATCAGCCGATAAAGCGGCCGCGGCAAAGGGGCGGAAGAAGAAAGCGACATCCGAAGCGGCGGCGGCTGACGATGGTTCCAAGAAATCAGCCGAGGGCGCGGCCGCGGCGGATGAGAAGGCCGAGAAATCAGCGGACAAAGCCGCCGTGGCAAAAGGGAGGAAGAAAAAAGCGACTTCCGAAGCGGCCGCGGCTGACGATGGTTCCAAGAAATCAGCCGAGGGCGCGGCCGCGGCGGATGAGAAGGCCGAGAAATCAGCGGATAAAGTCGCTGTAGCAAAAGGTCGAAAAAAGAAGGCAACAGATGAGACATCTGCCGCTGACGAAAAAGCTAAAAAGTCCGCAGACGGTGCGGCCGCTGCTGGAGATAAAGTAAAGAAATCGTCCGAGGGCGCGGCCGCCGGATTGGACAAAAAGAAAAAATCGTCCGAGAGCGCGGCAGGGGCTTCGGACAAAGTAAAAAAATCAGCCGAGGGGGCTACCACTGCCCTCGAGGGAATGAAAAATGGAGCGTCAAAAGCAAGTGCCGCATTAGAAGGCATGAGCAGGGTTGCTTCTATTGCTGTGGCGGCTTTAGGGGCGGCCGCTGTAGCTGGGGTTGCGGCAGTAGGAACAGCATTGGTAGCCCTCGGCATCAGGTCGATCAAGGCAGGATCGGATGTCGAGGAGATGATGGGGAAGTTTGCTGTTGTCTTTGGTCAATATGCGGAGGAGACAGCGGCTGAATTAGATGGATTAGCAGATGCGGTGGGGCGCAACCAATACGAATTACGCGGGTTTGCCGCCACATTTCAGGATACGTTTGTCCCTCTTGGGTTTACCCGTGATGCGGCCGCGGATCTCTCTGTCCAACTTACTCAATTAACTGTTGACCTTGGTTCCTTCAACAATGTGGCCGAGCCGTTGGTTCTGCAAGATTTGCAGAGCGCTATTGTCGGCAACCACGAAACCATGCGGAAGTATGGCGTCATTATAACAGAGGCTACGCTTAATCAACAGTTGTTGGCCATGGGTATCAGCGGGGGTACTCAGGCGGCGACTGAACAAGAGAAAGTGTTGGCCCGGCTGGCGATGATCACCGCTGGTACTACAGACGCCCAGGGCGATGCTATTCGCACGGCGGGGAGTTTTGCTAATCAATTACGGGCGCTCAAGGCAAGTGCTCAGGAATCTGTTCAGGCGATTGGCCTGGGGTTACTCCCCTTAGCGGCTAAATTTATTGAGGCGTTCCGTGCTATTGAGCCTGCCCTATCACGCATTGTGGCTGGGGTTTTTGCCATCCTCAGGAATATTATCGAGGTAGGGATTGAGTTTGTCCGCTCTCTGGCCCAGGGGATGGGGATAAATTTTGACACTCTAGCAGGTGACGCGGAAACCTGGGGGGCGAATATCGTTACGATGTTGGCCAACGGTATGGCCGCGGCCGCGTCTTCAGTTATTTCTGTACTAAATGAGTTGGGGCAACTAATTACCTATTGGCTGGCTCCTGGTTCTCCCCCTCGCCTACTCCCCGATCTGCCTGAATGGGGGGCGTCCGCCATGACTCAATTCATGAGCGGATGGGCATCTGGTGACTTTTCCGTGTTCGACCAGATTTACGGCACGATAGAACGTACCATCCGGGACATGGGGGCTAATCTCCCCCAGGTAACCATCATTGAAAACATTTTAGGCTCACGGGAAGCTCTTCAGCAGGCTGTTGACCAAATGCGCACGATTGGGGCTGTAACTGAGGCAACCATGAGTGCCATCGTTGCAGGTACCGGGCAGGCCGAAGGGGCCATGCGAGCCTATATTCAAGCTATGCTCCAGATGCAGGGGGCCACGGAAGTCCTGGAGCAGGCACAAACTGATTTGCAGGCGGTACAGGATATTACTGCCGAGAATTTTCGGACGTGGGCCGAAAATATCAACAGTCGCCTCATCCCGGCAGTAGAAGCTTACCGACAAACATTGGCTCAGGTCGAGGTGGCTGAGCAGGGATTGGTGCAGGCCCAAAATGCTCTGCAAGCCATACAAGATGTTGGGGTAGATAACTGGCGGCAATTCTCTGCCACCCTGAGCAATAACGTGTCACCAGCGGTGCGGGCACATCTTAATGCCCTGCGCCAGTTAGAGCAGGCCAATCTCGCGTATGAAAAGACACAGACGCGGGTCAATGAAATTACCAATCGGTATGATGAGATCCTGAGTCCTTTAAATGCCCAGCTTCAGGCATTGCGTGACCAACAAACGGAATCACGTGAGGGGGAGGAGCTGGCCCGGCTGAATGAAGACATCAATTCTGGATGGCTTGAGGGGGCAGAACTGCGAGAGGCAATAGCCCGGCGGGACGAAATCCTGTTACAGCAACGCATCCGCAATACCACCAGAGCGCGTGATGCAGAACTGGGGGCGGCCGAGGACGAGATGGATGCCGCCGAAGAAGCACAACAGGCGGCTGAGGAGCAAGCTGAGGCAACCCGGCAAGCCGCGCTCAATGCGGCGCAGGCTGAAGTTGAAGCGATGGAACAGGCAAGGGATGCGGCAATCGCGGCCGCAGACGCTCAACGAGAGGCCATGATTGCGGCCGCGGAAAGTCAAGTTGAAACGGCCCAGGCGCAGGTGGATGCACTTGAGGAACAAATCGCCATTAATGAAGGCATCATTGCACAGATGCAAGAAAAGCTCCGGCTAGAGAAAGAATTGGCCGATGCAATGAAAGCTGAGGTGGCTGGCGGTGGTGCGGGGGGAGTTAGGGG
>JAGNBF010000081.1:0-14350 GCA_018004935.1 Chloroflexota bacterium
CCTCTTGGTGGGCACCCGTTCATGGGGAACTCCTACGAAAATAGCCACAAATACTGGAAACAGGGATAGGAAGAAACACGGATGGGGATGAAAATTGTGGCGTCATTTTCATCCATCTTGGTGCGCCCAAGGCCCATGGGGAACTCTTACGAAAATGTAGGGCGATTTACCAAAGGGTGTGTTTCAAATGAGTTGAATAACAGCTATGCTCAATTGTCACAATGGGTAGGGGTGGGACAGGTGGGGTTGGCCCCATCTTTTCACCCTGGCCTCATCTCCCACCTGGCTCACTCTGGTAGCAGACAAGGCCTTGGTGGGGCAGGTGGGCGAGGCAACCGGGAGAACACGTTGGGGTGATCAGTCAATATTTCTCCCGGTTGCCCCGCCCCTACGACTCAACCGAAATGAAACACACCCTTTACCAAATCGCCCTACAAATTTTCATTCCATTGGGTGAGTGACTCACTCATGGGGAATCCCTGTAATTATCTTTGAGTGTTATGGAAATAAGCCGCAAACTGCTATCTCACTGGCAACAAAATCGGCGTCTGACGCAAAATACAGTCATCAAACTGAGTTCGGAGTTGGTGGGGCGGGTGGCCTCATTTTTGCTGACAGTGGTGGCGGCACGCTGGCTGGGGGAAGCAACATTTGGCTGGTACAACTATGGTTTGGCGTTGGGATTTGTTGTGACGCAACTGGCTGATATGGGGTTGCAACTTCTCATCTCTCGCGAAGTGGCGGTGCGTGGGCGGCAGGCTCAACCGTTTGTACAGACAGCCTTTCATTTGAAACTGTTTTTTAGTTTGCCGGTTATCGCTTTACTCATCTTTGTGACCGGGGGGCAAGACGGCTCTATTCGCCTGAGCCTGATTTTGTTGGGTCTTATGTTGTTGAGTCAGACCTATCTGGAGTTTGTAGGGTATGTATTTCGGGGGCAACAGGCATTATGGCCAGAAGCCTGGTTGACTGGGGGTGCCCGCCTTCTTACGGCGGGGGCTGGGTTCCTTGTTTTGTATTTTGGGGGCAATTTATTACTGTTGACGGTCAGTGGTACCTTGGCGGTGGTAGGGGTAACGCTGGTGGGCTTGTGGCAATTACACCGTAGTGGGTGGCTTTACTTTCCGACGGTGCGAGGCATTTTGGTCTTGCCGCACAGTTCCGTCTTGATGCGTCAGGCTTTGCCGTTGGGTGTTTCCATTTTTTTGTCTATTGCTTATACCCGGTTGGGGGTTTTGTTGTTGCAGTACCAACTGGGGGAAACGGCGGTAGCCCAATTTAGTGCGGCCGCACGGCTGGTTGAACCCATGCAAATTATTCCCGCTTCGTTGTTGGCCGCTACTTTTCCCCTTATTTCATTGGCGTGGCAAGAAAACCGCGGCCGCGCTATCCGTCTGGGCTGGCAGTTGGGGTTGTTTCTGGCGAGCTGTGGGTTAGGTTTGGCGCTTGTTTTTTGGTTAGCGGCCGCGTGGCTCATTCCCTGGTTGTATGGCCCCGCCTACCCTGATACGGTGGCGGTGTTGCAACTCCTGGCTCTTTCCTTGCCCCTGGCTTTTATTAATTTTACGCTTACACACCATCTCATTGCTCGCCAACAGCAAAGCTACATTGTCTGGTTCAACTTAATTATGTTAAGTTCCCATGCTTTATTCACCTGGCGCCTCATTCCCCGGCAAGGGGTTGTGGCTCCTGCGATTTCGGTTATTGTGGCGGAAGGATTTCTACTTTGCGCCTGCTTGTTGACATTGAGCCTGACTCAAAGAGAAAAAGTAACGATACAGGTTCCCAAGGGCTGAACTTGTCGAGGGCTTCGACAGGCTCAGGCGGAGCCGTACCTCGCCTGTATAGATACGAGAAAAATAAGAATGCATTCCTTGCGGCGTTGGCGTTTTATCGCTTTACTTTTATTGGCCTTCAGTTTGCCATTTGAACTGGATCGTCCTTTATTGACGGTTGGGCCTTTGGCGATTACCAATGTGGAGGTACTGTTGGCGCTGACAATCGCTCTAACCGCTCTGACGGTTGTTCGCCGACCCTGGCAGTTACTCTGGCCGCCACGGTATTGGCTCTGGCTTATTTTTTTTGCGGGGGGGTTGCTGGTATCTACAGTTTTCGCGCCGATGCACCAGTTGAATGCGCTGAAGGCGTCTTTGCGTTTGTTAACGGGCATTTTGCTGGCCTTGACGACTTTGCCGATTGTGCAAAGTCGGCGCCAGAGTTATGCGGTGGCGGGGGCATTATTAGGGGGGGGAATCGCGGCCGCGGCCATTGGCTTTGCAGAAACGCTCACAGGCACGGAATTCGCCTGGCTTTCCTGGTGGCGGGGTAAGGTGACGGTGGCTGGCCCATTTATCCGCCTTACCGGCCCTTTCGATTATGCTAATCAGACTGCCATGTTTATTGAAGCAACGTTGCCTTTATTGTTGGCGTTTATTTGGTGGGTGGTGTACCGCTCCTGGCCGCGTTCCTGGCGTATGACGGTGGCTGTTGGATTGGGGTTGGTGTTTCTGGGGTATCTGCAAGCCAGTTTTTTGACCTTTAGTCGGGCCAGTTTTGCCACCTTGTTCCTGGTGAGTGGGGGGATGGGGGTGTGGTGTTATTACCGACAGCCTCCTGGGCGGCAACAGCAAGGACGGTGGTGGCTAGGCTTTGCGGCCGCGACGCTCATTGGTGTGGGTCTTAACAGTATCATAAACAGTGGTTTTCGTTTACGCTTGCAAACGGCTACCCAGGAAGAATGGTATCGGGCCAGTTTTGTAGTGCCTGATCACCTGGAAATGAAGGCAAATGAGACTACTTCTGTAACGCTTACCCTGGCGAATGAAGGCTCATTAGTCTGGCGTAGTGATGGTTTGCCGCCGATTATATTGGCCGCACGTTGGGTAAATCCGGTTAACCAACAGCAATTCGGGCAACTTCGTTGGCCCTTGCCCCATCCCCTTAATCCTGGGCAATTGGTAACGCTGACCGTGCCGGTGAAGGCTCCGGCTAATGCTGGCCCTTATGAATTGCATTGGGACTTGGTTCAGGAAAATGTGACCTGGTTTAGTTATCAGAGTGGACTGGTGGTTGTGACGAAGGTAGAGGTATCATCGGGAACTGCTGAAGCACCGGCTGTGGTGGTAGGTAGTCCCGCCTGGGAATATCCTGCCCCTATTCCGGATCGGCAGACGTTATGGCGTCTGGCGGGACAATTGTGGTGGGAACGCCCTTTGACCGGGATAGGGCTGGATAATTTTCGCCTGATTTATGGGGAGCGGCTAAGTTTAAAAAACTGGAACACCACTATTCATACGAATAACTGGTATATTGAGATACTGGTAACAACTGGTTTGGTTGGGGCCATGCCGTTTTTTATCTGGCTGGCCTGTTTGGTGATAGATATAGGGCAACAGACGCGCCGACCGGGTATAACCATGTGGCAGGTGGCGCTTGCGGCCGCGATACTTACCTTTCTTGTTCATGGTTTATTAGATTTCTTTTTGTTGTTCAGTGCCACCGGTTTATTATTCTGGTTACTGATTGGTTTATGGGTCAGGGAGAAACAGCAGTATGCGTCTTGGTTATGATATTACACCATTAACGGGTATCCGCTCCGGTGTAGGTAATTATGCCCAATATGTGTTAAGCCATATGGCGCAATTGCATCCTGAATGGCAATACTTGCTTTTTAGCAATCGCCCTTTTGTGGATGTTAATACCATGATGCCTCAGGCTCGTTTGGTGCCAGCCTATTTTCCTTATAGCCGCTGGTTGTGGATGCAGTTTAGATTGCCGCAGGCAATCCGGCAAAGCCAACCTGATTTGTGTCATTTTATGAACAATACAGCCCCTTTCTGGCACGTGGCGCCTTACGTTCTTACGATTCATGATGTTTCGCTCTTTTTGCATAGCCAATACCATCCCCGTTCGCGCTTGTTGGCGTTGCGCTGGCTGTTACCATTGGTGGCCAGGCGGGCCGCTCATGTGGTGACACATTCGGAATTTGCCCGGCAGGATATTATGCAAGTATTGGACGTACCGGGGGAGAAAATAACGACGGTTCATGCCGCGGCCGCGGACCATTTCCGCCCCTTTACTGATCCCGTTCAGCAAACCATTATCCGAGAACGGTACCAATTACCCGAAAAATTTGTCTTATACGTAGGCACCATCGAGCCGCGCAAAAATCTGCCTCGCCTGCTAAAAGCTATGACAACTGTCTGGTGTTATCATCCCGATTGCCCTTTATTGCTGGTAGGGCCAAGTGGCTGGCTTATGGAGGGGGTATTAGAAAAAGAAAAGATTAACGTTGGGGGGAAAGGGCAAGTTCGTTATTTGGGCTATGTAGCCGCCGAAGATTTGCCCGGTATCTATTCTCTGGCCTGTGTATTTGCTTTTCCTTCCCTCTATGAGGGGTTTGGGTTGCCCCCGCTTGAGGCAATGGCTTGTGGCACCCCTGTATTAACCAGCCAACATTCCGCCATGGCCGAAGTGTGTGGTGATGCGGCCTGGTTAGTTGATCCCTTGGATGAGGCCGCCATTGCCGAAGGATTGCTGATGTTTTTGGAACAGCCCGTCCAGCGTGAGTTGTTCATAGAGCGTGGGCTGGCGCAGGCGCAACTATTTTCGTGGGAACGCACTGCCCAGGAAACGGCCGCTATTTACGAACAGGTAATACGGTCGAAGCCTGGTCACAACAAACGTGATTTATGCGTTTAGATTTTGCCACCGGGCACTTGTTATTATGGATGGGGCTGTACCCATGCCTCATTTTGCCCTTTGAAGTCCCCTGGCTGAAGGTGGCGGCCCTGGTGAGCTTATTAACTGTTTTTTTGGTCACCACCTTCCGCCCCCCCGCCTCTCCCTCTGCTTCTACTTTCCCCCGATTAATCACGCCTTTTCTCCTCACTTATTTGTTGTTGGCCCTGATTTCTTTTTGGCTCAGCCCACTACCTGAGATGAGTCTGCCGCGCCTGCTGAATCTTGTGGGGGGTGTTTGGGGGTTTTATGCGTTATGTGCCTGGCTGACAACTCCCCAACGGCTGACTCTTTTTCTGGGGGGGATGTCCCTGTTTGGGCTGGTGCTGGCGCTGGTAGGGTTTGTAACCGTCCATTGGCCGGAGCGGTATGTGTTTGACTTGCGGCCGCTTACCAATTATTTACCTCATCTGAGCGGCGATTTTTCGCTGAACCATAACGCCATGTCCGGGATGTTACTGGTGCTGGGACCGATGGCCTGGGGTATGGCCCGACAAATGAACGAGCGACGGTATCGTTGGCTGTTTGGGTTGGCTGGGGGGATGATGGCCTTTCTGCTGGTGCTGACCCAATCCCGCAATGCCTGGATGACGCTGGTGGTTATCGCGGCCGCGTACTGGCTCTGGGGGCGAGTGCGTTTTGCCTGGGTGGGGTTGGCCTTTGCTCTATTACTGTTCCTACCCTTCTCGCTGAACCTTTGGCCGGACACAATCCTTAATCTGGCGCAAAATCGCCTGGATATCCTGGATGCCGCCACCAAAACAGGCCTGCCCACCACCCAAAGTTGGTTATCCCGCCTGGAAATCTGGTCGGTTGCCTTACAAACTATCCATGATTACCCTGTGTGGGGAACCGGGTTGTCTACCTTTGTCCCGATTAGCCGGGCCAACTATGTCTTTAGTATCACCCCCCCCACCTTTGATTTTTCCCATGCTCACAACTTGTTCCTGCAAACGGGAGTGAACCTGGGGCTGGCAGGGGTGTTGGTGGTGGCCGGGTTGTGGTTAGCCGTATTAGCCGGGTTGTGGCGCCCCAAACCAGCTACTGCCTTAGCCCCACCAAACTGGATGGCCATTATTGGTGCGACCTGTGCCGGTTATTTATGGTTCAACCTTTTTGATATGTTGGCTCTGGAGCAACGGCAAGGGATTGTCATTTGGGCATTGTTGGCTGTGGCAACCCGGTTAAGCCACGCCCCCGAATTGGTTTCAATCCCATCACCGCCAGTGAAAGACGATAAAATGGTGTCTGATCCCTCTCCCTGGCCTTTTTCCCTGGCCGGGTTACGCACCATACAGGTAGCCCCCGTATTATTGCTGGGACTGCTGTGCCTGACTCCGGCTCTAGGGCGCAACTGGTATTTTCTCCAGCTTGATGAAGCGCATTTTACGGCAAGGCCCCTGGCCGAATTGCCTGTTCCGGTGGCTGAGGATAAACGGCGGTGTGGCCTGTTTTATTTTTTGCGCGGCAATCATGGGGAGGCGTTGGAATATTGGCAGGAGTCGCCAGAAGCCGTTTTGTATTTGCAGGGATTGGGGATGCAGGCATTTTATGCCGACGAGGTTAAGCAGGCCATTGTGTGGTACGACCTGGCCCTAAATCTGGATGTGACGAATGGATTTACTTATTTTTGGCGGGCGCTGGCGCAGGAGGGTTTGGGGGAATCGGCGGCGGCTTATGCCGATTATGCAATGGCTTTGTCCCGATTAACCGGAGATGACTGGGGGATCAAGTTTTTGCAGGCAGAATCATGGGAGGGGGTAGGGCGGATTGCCGCCCAACAAGGGCGGTTTGAGGACGCGGCCGCGGCTTTTGCCGAAGCTCAGGCCCTTTTTCCCCATAATCCTGATTACGCCCAACAATTAGAGGAGATTCATCAGGCGCTTTGGGAAAAAACGAATGAGTCGCGTTAATATACTGGCTTTATCCGGGGCCACCCCCCTAACTCCGCCCCAGGGGCGGGGAACGTTTCTCGATATGGTGGGTTTCTCCCCTTCCCCAGGGAAGGGGAAGGGGGATGGGTCTTCAACCTGAACCCACCAGGCTGTTGCCGCTAACAAAATGTCACTTTATGATCGTGGTAGTAACGACTAAGCCCGTTGCCTGAGCTTGTCGCAGGCAAACGGGCTTCGACAAGCTCAACCCTTGAGGGGGTTAGTCGTTACCTGTGGTAAGTATAGAGGTTCTTTCGGAATTCGCGGGGTGTAGCTACCTGTAGGGGCTGGCCTTGTGCCTGCCCCGCCGAGAGCAACCACAAGGGTTGCCCCTACAGATGGTGTCAACCCCCTGAAATCCCGAAGACCCCGTATAGATACCTGGCAACAATCTTAATCAATGATTTTTTCGCCCTGTCGCGATTGCTTTGTCGCCGCGTGGGGTAAAAGAGGTTAATCAACGCCTATGAAAACTTTAACCCGCATCCTCTCTTTCCTGGCCGCTACCTGGGCCATATTGACCCATCTTCAACCCCAACGCGGCCGCGCTCTCCTTTTTATCGGCTGGATAAAAGTCGTAGCCGGAAGCATAACCCCTATTCTGGCCCTGTTGAGTGCCATCTATACCCTGTTGGGCTGGCGACGACGGGATTGGCTGGTGGTTTTGGCGGGGCTGGTGGGAACGGTTTTCTCTTTGCGCCACATCGCCCTGGTGACGGCCCCCCATGATGCCTTTGACCGGGCGTTTGGTGCGTATTGGCGGGGAGGAATCCCGATGCGACTGAGAAAGGTGTTGCGGCCGCGACGCTTCACCCCGGCCTCTTTCGCCCCCCGTGACTACTTTATCCAACAGGACATGACCATTGGGTACAACAGTGAAAGTGGTGTACCCATTCTGGCTGATTTGTGGACGCCCCCACCTGGCGTTGAGCCAACGGGGCTGGGCATCATTTATTTGCATGGCAGTGCCTGGCATTACATGGATAAAGATATGGGGACACGCCCCTATTTTGCCTATCTGACCGGGCAGGGGCACACCATTCTCGATGTGGCTTATACGATGGCCCACAAATCCCACCTGCCCGGCATGGTGGCTGATGTGAAACAGGCGATTGCCTGGTTGAAACAGCGTACGCCCGAATTGGGGGTCAACCCGGAACGGATCGTGCTGTGGGGCGGTTCGGCTGGAGGGCATCTGGCCCTGCTCGCCGCTTATACCCCCAACGACCGGCAGTGGCAACCGGCTGATTTGCCGGTGGATACACGAGTGCATGGGGTTATCAGCTATTACGGCCTGACCGACCTGGTGGAAGCGCAACATCTGTTAGCCGAGGTACCTGACCTGCCGGAGAAACAACAGCGGGCGATAGCGGCGCGTATGCAACAGATGCGGTTACTCCCGGCTGAGGGGGCATTTGTCGCCACACCTGAATTGCTTCCTCATCTGTTGGGCGGCTCATTAGCTGATGTGGGGGAACGCTATGTGCAGGGTTCGCCGGTGAACCATGTTGGCCCACACTGTCCTCCCACGTTGTTGATTAATGGGGCACATGATTTTGCGGTGGAGGTAACGCAACACCGGCGGTTGCATGGGGCATTGGTGGCGGCAGGCGTCGCGGCCGCGCACATTGAACTCCCTCTTACGGAGCATGCTTTTGACCTGTTCTGGCCGGGACTCAACCCGGCGGCACAGGCGGCCTTGTATGATTTGGAGCGGTTTTTGGCTTTGCTGGTGTAACTTATGCGGTTTCTGGGGGTGGCCCGGTTAGTAGGGTTTTGAGGCGGGCGATTTCGGCTTCTGCGGCCGCGAGTTTCTGCGCCGTGTAGTCCAATTGCTCTTCTGCTACCCGTCTGGCTTTTTCCTCTTGTCGTCTGGCCCCTTCCGCCTGGCGTCTGGCTTCCGCTTCCTCCGCCGGGGTGAGCAAATAGACCTCTTGCAACGGGTCAAACAGGCGTAAGGTGTGCCCATCGGTACGCAGGACGAGGCCCAACACCTCACTATCCAACTCCCAATTATCTTGCCCCAACGGTTCCACCGGAATGGCGGTGTAATAGTTTCCCGCCAGCCGAAACCCCTGCAACGGCGGTTCCAGATAATCGCGCAACGGATCAAACAGGAAATATTCCTTTACCTTAAGCCGTTCATATAACAGTCGCTTGTCCCCCACATCTTTATCGCTGGTACTTTCAGAGGTAAGTTCAAAGACCACATCCGGGGCGCGACCTTCTTCCCATAATTTGTAGATGTTGCGCTGGTGGTTGGGGACACCCAACACCACAAACACATCCGGGGCGACAACGGCCCTGGGGTTGCCTTTTTGGTAATAAAAAAATAGATTGCCGGTTACGTAAACATCGGATCGATCACGGTAAAATTGTTTGAGCGGGTGAATGAGGGAGTCAGTCATTTCGTCGCGGTGTGTGTCAGTTTCAGCCATGGGTTCACCATCAGACTCAGGGTAGAAAGGTTCTTCGGTCAGCGGCGTTAATAATTCCACCAGACGGGTGATTTCTTGTTTGGTCAGGGTAAGAGCATTCACATCAGTCATAGCAAATTCTCGTTCAAGTCAAAACGTCACCAATGGTTAAGCAATTGGGCGTGGTTCAAAAGTCGGCAAGCTGTGCTTAACAATTTGTAGGGCGATTTTGTCAATCGCCCAGTGGACGATTTACAAAATCGTCCTACAGATTTGTAAAGCTAACCTGAACCATGCCAGCAATGGATGTTTGTTGACTAGATTATGGAAGATTATAAAAGATATGGCAGGACAAAAAAAGCCCTGGCAAACCATCTGTTTGCCAGGGCTTTTCTTTGCCGGGGATGGGAGCATGTTGTTATATTACCGAGGCAGGGATGGGAGTGCGGCCGCGTGGCTGACTGGCTCCATTGGTTGTTTCTGGTGTGGCCTCACCCCCCTGATAACGGAACTGGGACATGTACAATTCGTAATAATCCCCTTTGTGGGCCAGCAACTCCTCATGCGTGCCCCGTTCCACCACTTCCCCCGCTTTCAAGAACAACACCTGATCAGCGTTGCGGATGGTGCTGAGGCGGTGGGCGATGACAAAGCTGGTGCGCCCCTCCAGCAATTTGTCCAGGGCGGATTGGATTTGCCGCTCGGTGCGGGTGTCTACACTGCTGGTGGCTTCGTCCAGGATGAGGATACGGGGGTTGGTGAGGATGACACGGGCGATGGCCAGGAGTTGTCGTTGTCCCTGGCTGAGGCCCGCCCCTCGTTCACCCAAAACGGTGTTGTACCCATCGGCCAGCTTGTTGATGAAATCGTCGGCACGGGCTAGTCTGGCCGCCTCATACACCTCTTCATCGGTGGCGTCGGCTTTGCCGTAGCGGATGTTGTTGATGACGGTGTCGCTGAAGAGGAAGGTGTCTTGCAACACGATGCCCATCTGGGCACGCAGGGCACGGGCCTGAATGTCGCGCACATCGTAACCGTCAATGAGCACGCGGCCGCGGGTCACATCCCAAAACCGTGGCAACAGGTTAATGATGGTGGTCTTCCCCGCCCCCGTCGGGCCAACAATGGCAATCGTCTCCCCCGGTTTGGCCTCGATGTTAATGCCGCGCAGAACCGGTTCCCCGGTGTTGTACTCGGCGTGAACATCTTCCAGGCGCACATGCCCCTGGATAGACGGCATCTCTTTGGCTCCCGGTTTGTCTACAATGTCCGGCTTTTCATCCAGCAGGCCAAAAATGCGCTCCGCTCCGGCGATGGCACTCTGGATATTTGTCCACAGCACCGAGATTTGTTGCACCGGGCGGTTAAACTGTTGCGAATAACCGATGAAGGTGACGATTAAACCAATGGAAATGGTTGTACCCATCAACTCCTGCCCGCTGAGGATGAACAACCCACCCACACCGGCCACAATCGCCAGACTCACATAGGAAAATGCTTCCAGGGTTGGGGCCAGGGCGGTGGTGTATGCCTGGGCCTTGATGTTGGCGTCCCGGTTGGCGGCATTGCTGATGCGGAACTGTTCGATGTTTTCGCTTTCCCGGCTAAAGGCCTGTACCTCACGCACGGCGGCGATACTCTCCTGCAAATCGGCGTTGACGGAGCCGATTTCTTGCCGGGCGCGGCGGAACGCTTTGCGGGCCTGATTGGAGAACCAGCGGGTGGCGATAAACATCAAGGGTAAGGTAACGAGGCTGATGAGGGAGTAGGGGATGCTCTTGGCCATCATGGTGTAGATGATCCAGACGATGAGCAGAGCGCCTTGTACCACATTGACCAGACCAAAGCCAAACACCTGTTGCAGGGTGTCGGTGTCGTTGGTGAAGCGGCTCATGATGTCCCCGGCTTCGTTTTTGCCAAAATAGCCCAGCGACAGGCGATGGACATGGTCAAAGACCTGCGCTTGTAAATCGCGCAGAACGTGGTTGCCCACCCAACTCATCAGGTAGAACTGGATGCCGGTGATGATGGAGGATCCCACGTAGAGGCCGATGATGAGCAGGAGAAGTTTGCCCATATCGGCGATGACGGCGTCGCTGGGGGCTTGCAGGTTGGGGGTGGTGTACCAGCAGTTGCTAAAGGCACTGCTACTTTGGGCGGCGGTGATGTCAATGCCAGGCGGGGGCGCAAACTCCGCGGCCGCGTTGCCTGCCGTAAATGGCCCCACATAACAATCTATCACCTGGCCCGTCAGGTCAGGGATAACCACCTGCATGTAGGTTCCCGTTACCACAAAAACCGCTACCAACAACAGAACAAATTTATATTGACTAAAGTAAGCCCATAAGCGGCGCAGGGTACTGCCGACGCTTTTGGCCTTGCGTTCTTCAACGCCGAAGAGCATATCTTGACGACCAATCATAATGACCTCGTAATGCGTGATGCGTGATGCGTGGACAATAATGAGTTCGCTGAAAAAAGAAGATTTTCACCACAAAGACGCAAAGATCGCAAAGATTTTCTCTGGACTTCTTCCGTTCTTGGCGTTCTCAGCGTCTTGGCGGTTCCTTTTCACTAGACTCAATAATTGACGCACCACATACCACGGAACATCTCTTAAGCTACTGCCAACTCAGCCTCTTCCTCGATTTTGACATCTTCGGCCAGTTGGGAGTGGTAAATTTCGGCATAAACCGGGCTGTTTTCCATCAGGTCGGCATGGACACCCTGGGCCACAATGCGCCCTTTGTCCAGGACGAGAATCTGGTCTGCGTTGAGGACGGTGCTGATGCGTTGGGCGATAACCAGGCTGGTGCGCCCTTTCATCAGCTTGTCTAACGCTTTCTGAATCTGGTACTCCGTGCGTAAGTCTACACTGCTGGTGGAGTCGTCCAGGATGAGGATGTGGGGGTTGAGCAGAAGGGCGCGGGCGATAGCGATGCGCTGTTTTTGGCCGCCGCTGAGGGTAGAACCCCGTTCTCCCACCGGGGTGTTGTACCCCAGGGGGAAGGAGGTGATGAAGTCGTGCGCGGCCGCGGCCTTCGCCGCCTCTATCACTTCCTCATCCGTCGCCTCAGACCGGCCAAAGGCGATATTGTCGCGGATGGTGCCACTAAACAGGGTGGTTTCCTGCAAGACAATGCCAATATTGCGCCGCAGACTCTCCAGCGTCACATCCCGCACATCGTGCCCATCAATCATGACCTGCCCCTGGCTGGCATCATAGAAGCGGGGAATGAGGTTAATGATGGTCGTTTTGCCACTGCCGGTTGAGCCAAGTAGGGCCACCGTCTGCCCCGGTTTGGTGGTGAATGAGACATCGGCCAGCACCGGATCACTGCCTGCAAAGTAGCGGAAGGTCACATTTCTAAACTCGATATCCCCTTCAGCATTGGCTAATTCTGTGGCTCCGGGTTTATTCTCTACATCGTTTTTGGCGTCCAAAATTTCAAAAATACGTTCGGCACTCGCGGCCGCTTGGGCCATTAGCGAGATGATAAACCCCAGTTGGGCCAGAGGTAGGAACAGGTAGACCACATACAAACTAAATTTTTGCCATTCCCCCAGGGTCAGCGTGCCCTCAATAATCTGGCGACCGCCAAAGTAGAGGATGGCCGCCTGTCCCAGGTTGGCAATCATAAAGATGAAGGGAAACAAGAAGGAAAAGACGCGGGCGATACGGACTCGTTGCTCCAATAAGGTATCAATGCTGACCCCAAAGCGATTTCTCTCCTGGGGTTCGCGGGCAAAGGCACGCACAACTTTGATCCCGGCCAGATTTTCTTGCAAGATGGTGTTAGCCCCGGAGAGCCGTTTTTGCACTTCCACAAACAGGGGCTGGGCAATGCTCCCAAAAAGACCAAATAACCCAATCGCCAGCGGCAAAATGGGAATGACCACCAGGGTCAATTTCCAGTTGGTAGCCAGCAGGATGATCATGGTTCCGGTGAGCAGAATAAACGCTTCTAAGGCCATGATAAGACCCTGCCCAATGAAGAGGCGCAGGCGTTCTACGTCGTCGGTGGCCCGAATCATGAGTTGGCCGGTCTGGTTTTTGTCGTGGTAGCTAAAACTGAGCCGCTGAATTTTGGCGAACAGGTCGTTACGCAGTTCAAAGGCGATGTTTTGTGACAAAGTTTGGGCCAGGTAGTTTTCGGCAAAGGCGAATAACCCTCTGGCGATGGCGAAGGCGATGACGATGAGGCCCACGGTGATGATGGCGTTGGAGGCGTTGTCTACCTCAGCCTGAATGGTGGGTAAATCTAGCCCAAGCTGTTCCAAAGCGACTGCCCGAAATGCTTCGGGGATGTTGAGGATGGCTTTGTTGGTGGCGGTGTTGACGATGGTGTCAATGATTTGTTGGATGAGTTGGGGGACAACCAGTTGGGCCGCGGCCGCGACGATCAAGGCCAGCACCGCAAAGATGGTAACACGCGGATACCGGCCAATGTAGCGGATGGCCCGGCCCAGGGCGCCCTTGCCTGGCCGTTGGGGTCGGCCGCGACTGGGGGATGAGGTTTGCATCGAAAAACTCCTTTGTTAGGAACTCTGGAACTCGTAGGAATTCCGAGGAACTGATGGTGGGTGATTTTATGGCGTAGGCTTTTCGTTCAATTTTTCCAGGAGATGGCTGATCATTTCCTTTTCTTCTGCTTGCAGATTACTGAGGCAGGTTTCCATATTGTGGAAATGTTGTTGGGCGTAAGTATGCACCAGTTCGCGGCCGCGTTCGGTAATCTTGATTAAAAATCGCCGCTTATCTTCCCGGTCCAACTCCCGTTCAATCAGCCCTTCCTTTTCCAGATTGCCAATGAGTGAACTCACCGTATTGCGGCTAATCCCCTGCTGTTCGCTTAATTCGGAAGGGTTCATTGCGGGTTGATGCTCAAACTGCTCGGCAAAAAGTAGGAGCATCAGAATGCGATATTGGGCATATGATAACCCCGCCTCGGCCAGACCATTCTCGCTGACTTGCCGTAGGGTGTGGGCAGTGCGGTGGAGCAACCCCACCAGCCGCATCGTCCGATGATCCGTATTGGGGCTGAGAGTTTGCCAGAAACAACGCCATTGTTCTTGTTGTTCCGGGGTGGGGCGGGTGAATTTGTTTTGGGTCATAGGATTATGGGTGGGTTGCATGGTGCGCTACTATGACGAAACAGGCACTATGTAACATATCTCATTGTTCGTGGTCGAAAAATAACAAACAGAATTGTACGGCCTCGAACTATCGGGATCAACCTGTACATAGGGACAGGAGGG
>JAGNBF010000081.1:14450-36422 GCA_018004935.1 Chloroflexota bacterium
GCATGGTGCGCTACTATGACGAAACAGGCACTATGTAACATATCTCATTGTTCGTGGTCGAAAAATAACAAACAGAATTGTACGGCCTCGAACTATCGGGATCAACCTGTACATAGGGACAGGAGGGAGACGCGGGGGCAGGAGGACGCGGGGACAGGGGGAAAATGTCAGATTATGCCCATTGAAAGTATAGTGGCCCAGGGCGATGGCCTGCTCACCAGAATGAACCCATCCCCCTGACGATCCCCAAAATCGGGAAAAGGGAACCCACTCGGCGGGCAAAATCGGGGGCTGAAGCCCTCGATTTTGCCCGCCTAAAAAAACTCCCCGCCCCTGGGGGCGGGGTTGGGGGTGGGGGAAATCCGAATAGGCAATCGCCCTAATCGTTGGCCTGGCTTACTGTTCATGATTTACTTTTGCCAATCTCGTAGCCGCCACTGCCAGCCCCACCAACATCCAAAACACCGTCACCGCATGGTGAAAATCAATATTGAACAGGTAATGGTCAAACAGACCAGCGGTCAGACCACCAATCACGGCGGCGTGTAAGCCCAACCAGATGGGATCGCGGCGGGTATCCGTTTTGAACCCGTGCCGATTGAAGAAGGCGTACCCAAACAACGTACCGATAACAGCAAAGAAGGCCAGTAACCCCAACACCCCCATCTGCTGGCCGATGGTCAGGTAAACCATCGCCACTCCCAAGTACAAATCCAGATCGGGTGAACCAGCAAACCCCACGCCAAACATCGGGTAACGGCCAATCAATTCCACCGCATCCCGGTATTCGCCTATACGCATCTGGGTGGCTAAATCTTCCCCTTCCAGCCCGGCCACCGCCCGGCTGACATAATCGCCTACGAGCGGTGTCTCTTCGGGCAGGATGAAGATGAGGCCAATACCCAAGGCTCCCAGAAGGAGTAGTGCGGGCAACCAACGGCGGTAACGTACGACGATGATGAAGAATAAGCCAACTATCAGTCCGGCCATGGCCCCGCGAGAGAAGGTAAGTACCAGGGCGAGGAAGATGAGGCCAAACAGCCCCCACACCTGCCACCTTGGGAACTGCGGCCGCACTGCCAGCAGTTGTGGCCCTACCAAAGCGCCCATCATCAGGAGCAGGCCCCCAAACGAGTTGGGGTCAACAGATGTGCCAATGGCTCGTTCGGACAGTTCTGGGTTTTCTTCGATATAGCGGATGATGAAGCCGCCAGGGTAGCCCAGCCGGGTGAGCAGGTTGAGCAGGGTATTGGTGGTGTCGTCGGGGAGAAGCCAGAAGAAGATGCCGAGCGCGGCCGCGGCCGCGGCCGCTAACATCATCACCTTCACCAACCGTTCCAGCCGTTCCCAACTACGGCAATAATCCACCACAATCAGGACAAACCCCAGGCTCAAAATTAATTCGGCAAAATGGCGCAGGAGATTAGTGGTAAGTGGCCCATTGGTCAGGCCAAAAATGAAAGCAAATACCGCCACAATAATAAAAATCACCAGCGGCAAAGTGATGGGCGCAGTGACAACGGTACGCTGTTGCCCCGTTACCAGCCCCAATACCCAGATACCCACCACCGCCCCCAAAGCCAGGTCCAGAAACGTCGGCGTCAGACCGATATCCACCGGCAGGGTGGCAAACGGGAGCAGACACACCACCCCGATCACCCCCCAGAACCCAATTTCGATGTCGCGCAGGACGGCGATCACTGCCACCACGCCCAAAATAAAAGCCACTCCCGCCAGCGGCCCACCAAAACCCACAATCGCCCCCCCCACAATAGCGACCAGGCCAATGACGAAGCCCAGAAGCAGGGGAGAATTGAGGGTGTTGTGTGATGAGTGGGGCAGGGTTTTGTTAGTGAGATTAGTCATAGTTGAGGTAACCATTCAGTCCAGAGACGATTTTGTGCCATTTTGGCTTACTTCAGTGGATTTAGAAAGGAACGGATTAAAGGCGACCTCTGGAAATCCGTTTATTTCTTACTTGAGTTTAGAGCGAGAGGATAGAGCGGGAGGGAATTACTCTGGAAAACCCTCTAGCTCTCGCTCTGAACTCTAAACTCAAATTCTTAATCCGTTGATGTAACCCTACTGAACGCTTCCTAGTGCAGGGCGGATTATAACAAACAAATGGCTTGTGTCGTGGGGAGCAACCAGGCGTGGGTAAAACGTGGGCGAATAATTTAGGACTTACGCGCTGTGGCCTGAGCGGTTCTTTCGGAATTCGCGGGGTGTGGCTATCTGTAGGGGCTGGCCTTGTGCCTGCCCCGCCGAGGGCAACCCTTGTGGTTGCCCCTACAGATGGTGTCAACCCCCTGAAATCCCGAAGACCCGCCTGAGCTTGTCAAAGGCAAATGGGCTTCGACAGGCTCAGCTCTCGAGAGGGTTCGTCGTTAGGAATTACGGCTCTACCCTTCTATACCTGTTCTACAAATGTAAAATATGATAGGATATTCTCATTGTTCCCCGCTGTTTCCATAAATTGCGTGTAACTATTCACATCTTCAAAGCCTGCGCTGTCAAAGCCTGGCGACACCTTCGATAAGCTCAGGCATCACCGCACAACGTACCGTGCCTAAAGGTTATGGCACCCTTTACCGGCAAAAACATCCTCTGATACTTTTCTTATAAGCGCAATGTCGCCTGGCAATCTGTTCAAACAGGTTGAATAAAATGTAACTTCTCACTATTTCGGGGATAACAAGGCCTGAGCTTGTTGAAGGGCGTTGGTTTCGACAGGCTCAACCAACTTCACCACACTTTATTGAGAAGATACGGACTCTTTGGGAATTCAGGGGGTTGACACTGGATGTACGGGCTGGCCTTGTGCCTGCCCCGTGTGGAGCACCCACAAGGGTTGCCCGTACCCCCCGAAACCCCCAAGAACCAGCCCGTTGCCTGAGTTTGTCGAAGGCAAATGGGCTTCAACACGTTCAGCCCTCGAGAGGGTTAGTCGTTAGTGGCACGGTCAGGAGACCGGCCATAGCAAATATTGGCATGGTTCAGGTCAGCTTTACAAATTTGTAGGACGATTTGGTAAATCGTCTCGTGGGCGATTTACCAAATCGCCCTACAAAGTGTTAAGCACCGTTTGCCGACTTTTGAACCACACCTCAATATTCAACTTATTTAATCGTCAATCCATATGACATTTAAGGAGGAAAAAATGTCACAAAGACGTACCGTTCAATTCGTTTTATTGATGACGACCGCCTTGATGGTCCTGGCTTTCGCCTTGTTGGTGGATGCCCGACTATCTGGCAATATGGTTGCCGCCCAGCCTGAACAGCAAGGTGTGCAAGCAGATGAAAAACTCCCTGTTGTTGTGATGCCTCCGGTAGATAACACCGCCGAATACATGCAACTATTAGACGAATTGGCCCCGGGGGTACCAGTCCGTTTCGCCAAACCCCTGACCGTAAATATTACGCCTGCTTTTCAGGGAGCCTGGGCAACGACCGGTGATGGCTTTAGCACCTGGCGGATACGTATCGTCTCACCTGGTGCTGTTTCTCTAAACTTTGGTTTCACCGGTTACTTTATGCCCGAAGGTGGAAGTCTGCTCCTCTATTCCCCTGACTACAGTCAGGTGCGTGGCCCCTTCACCGTCGCCGACAATGAAACACATGGTCAACTTTGGACACCGCTATTACTCAGTGATGATGTTATTTTGGAAGTGAAACTACCCACAAACAAAATAAATGAACTGGTTTTAGAGCTTTCTTCGGTTAATCATGGGTTTATGGAATTTGGGCGTACCCCTGATTCCGGGGCGTGTAATGTGGATGTGGTCTGCCCTGAAGGGGATCTCTGGGAGGCGCAGATTCAGTCTGTGGCTGTTATTAGCACAGGGGGAAGTACCTTCTGCACTGGTTTCTTGGTCAACAATACGGCCCATGATTTACGACCTTATTTCATGACCGCCAATCACTGTAGTATTAATGCGGGTAATGCCGCTTCGTTGGTGGCTTATTGGAATTACTACAATTCGACGTGCCGCCCGCCCGGTAGCCCTCAAAGCGGTCAGCCGGGAGATGGAACGTTGACCCAATTCAACACCGGATCTATTTTCCGCTCGGCTTATGCCCCCTCGGACTTCACCCTTGTGGAGTTGGATGATCCCATTAACCCGGTTTATAACCCGTTCTGGGCTGGTTGGAACAATGGGGCGGGTGATTATTCTGGGGGGATTGCCATTCATCATCCTAACACTGAGGAGAAACGCATCAGCTTTGAGAATGAAGCTACTACCACGACCACTTATTTGGGCACGACTTCACCGGGTGATGGTACGCATGTACGTATCACGGACTGGGATTTAGGAACAACCGAGCCTGGTTCGTCTGGTTCGCCTCTTTTTAGCCCGGCGGGTCATGTTGTCGGGCAGTTACATGGAGGTTATGCCGCTTGTGGTAATGATTTGTCTGACTGGTATGGCCGTTTTAGTGTTTCTTGGACGGGTGGGGGTAGTGATAGCACTCGTTTGAGTAACTGGTTAGACCCGGCAGGAGGTACGGTCATTCTTGATGGCCAATATGCCGCGCCCTTTGGGGTAACGGCTACGCCAGCGTCGCAGGATATTTGTGTCCCAACGGATGCGTTGTACACGGTTAATGTGACTTCTATAGGGGGTTTTAATAACCCGGTGGTGTTGAGTGTGACGGGTAATCCGGCGGGTACGACGGTTGGTTTCAGTACGAACCCGGTGACGCCGCCTGGTAGTAGTACTCTGACGATAGGGAATACCACCGCGGCCGCGGCCGGGAGCTACAACATCAATATCATGGGTACCAGTGGCGTCACCACCACCCAGACCACCGTCGGTCTAAACGTTTATACGGTTGCTCCTTCTGCTCCTACCCTCACCTCACCTGCCAATGGGGCTACCGGTGTTTCCACTTCACCCACCCTGGTTTGGGCCGCTGTCTCTGGCACGGCTGATTATACGGTTGAAGTCGCCACCGATGCGGGTTTCACCAACATTGTTTTCACGGACACGCTGGCCGGAACCAACACCACCGCCAATGGACTAAACGCCAATACCACCTACTACTGGCGCGTCCGCGGCCAAAACACCTGTGGTACAGGGGTTAATTCCACTATTTTCAGTTTTGTGACTGGTCAGCAATATTGTGCTACCCCTGCGTTATCTATCCCTGATAATTCACCCGCAGGCGTTTTCACAGAGATGGTCGTTGGGGATACAGGGACGCTTACGGATATGGATGTCTCCCTCAATGTAACGCATACCTGGGTAGGTGATCTCATCTTCACCCTACAACATGTAGATACCGGTACAACTGTGATTATGATTGATCGTCCCGGTGTGCCTGTGTCTACAAATGGCTGTTCTGGGAATGATATTCAGGCCACCCTAAACGATGAAGGCGCAGATGGCCCGGTGGAAATCATGTGTGCCAACGCGCCAGCCTTGTTTGGTGAGCCAGTTCCTAATAACCCCCTCTCTGCCTTGGATGGCGAAAATCTGTCGGGCACCTGGCGCCTCACCGTTTCGGATAATGCTGGGGCGGATACCGGTGTTGTGAATGAGTGGTGTCTGTTGCCTACGGCTTCTGGTGGCCCCACACCGACACCTACGGCAACAGCCACAGCGACAGCGACTCCCACGCAAGTGCCTACGGCAACCCCCACCCAACCCCCCACCGATGTGCAAATGAGCAACTTAGATGGGACTCAGCCTCGTTCGGGGTGGTTTACGTTGTTTGTGGGAGTTGTGTTACTGGGTTTGACCGGTTGGCTCTATCTACGCCGCCAACACACCAACTAACCTCAAAGTTAGTTGGTGTGTTGTTTAATCTAAAAGGGCTAGTAACTATACAGCCTCACTGGAGAAACCGGGTTTTTGCTTAGTTCAACTTATGCTCTACGAGAGAAAAACCCGGTTTCTGATGTGTATAGTTACAAGGGGTAACTCTAATGGAGTTTTTCCAGGCACGTATTGGTATAAACGCCTGACAGCCCATCCCCCCTGCCCCCCTTTCCGGGGGGCAGGGGGGAAATTCGTGGGGGCATTTTTCGGGGCGTCGCCCCGAAAAATGCCCTTTTGCAAAGTCCCCCGCCCCTGGGGGCGGGGTTAGGGGTGGGGGAAACCCAAGCATGCAATCGCCCTATCCCTCTATGACACCTCTTACGTTAATCGAGACAAAAAACGCTATAATCAACCCACATCAAAAATTATGGTTCGGGGTTATCAGGCAATTGCTGGCCAATGCTGGGACAGTAACCCACCGTCCTCCCAGAAGCGATCATCGTCTATAAAGACCTCCGTGAACCACATTTACCAATTGGAGTGGCGTCTTTGTGACCCGTAACTCGTGACCTTTCACAGTTCACACATCTCGCAGGACACCCTTCCCCCACATATTCCTACAACATGAGGAGATAATTATGGCTGAGAAACGCAAAAAAGTGCGTGTGGCAATTATCGGCGTCGGTAATTGTGCGTCGTCATTTGTGCAGGGTGTTGAGTATTACCGCAATGCCCCATTAGATAAGGAAGTTCCCGGTTTGATGCATGTTAACCTGGGTGGCTACCATATCAGTGATATTGAATTTACTTGTGCTTTTGATGTGGTTAAGGGCAAAGTAGGTAAAGATTTAAGTGAAGCGATTTGGGCACATCCCAATAACACCATTAAATTTGCCGATGTTCCCCATCAAAATGCCCCTGTTTATCGGGGTATGACCCATGATGGCCTGGGTAAATACCTGAAAACGGTGGTAGAAAAGGCGGATGGCCCAACGGATAACATTATCAAGATTTTGAAGGAAACCAAAACGGACGTTGTTGTCAGTTATTTGCCTGTGGGTTCGGAAATGGCGACAAAGTGGTATGTGGAGCAGATTTTGGAAGCTGGTTGTGGGTTCATCAACTGTATCCCCGTTTTTATTGCCAGCCAGGAATATTGGGGAAATCGTTTTCGCGAGCGGAATCTGCCTATTATTGGCGATGATATCAAAAGCCAGGTTGGGGCGACGATTACGCATCGGGTGTTGACGAATTTGTTCAAAGACCGTGGTATTCATCTGGATCGTACGTATCAGTTGAATTTTGGCGGTAATATGGATTTTTATAATATGTTGGAGCGGGAACGGTTGGAGTCAAAGAAAATTTCTAAGACCAATGCTGTTACCAGTCAGTTGCCTTATCAACTGGCACCGGAAGATGTACATGTGGGTCCTAGTGACTATGTACCGTGGTTGACGGATCGGAAATGGTGCCACATTCGGATGGAAGGGCGAGCTTTTGGGGATGTGCCGTTGAATCTGGAGTTGAAGTTGGAGGTGTGGGATTCTCCCAATTCGGCTGGGGTGGTGATTGATGCGGTACGCTGTGCCAAGTTAGCGATGGATCGGGGTATTGGTGGCCCGCTGACGGCCCCTTCGTCTTATTTTATGAAGACGCCCCCGATTCAGTATACGGATGATGATGCGCGGCAGAAGATGGAAGCGTTTATTGCCGGTGAACCAGCTTGATTTTATACGGGTTATGGTTGTATTGATTGAGGGAAGGGGAAACCCAACTGGTACAGTTTTACGAAAGTAGGACGTATGTTTTTATGAAGTGTCTCCTTTCGTTTGTCGCTGGGTAAGCGTTCAGTTCCCTGAGAAAAAGAGCCTTCCGAAGGTTTCCGCAAAGGTGTTGACCAGTGGTACAAACCTTCGGGAGGCTGAACGGTTACTGTCGCTGGAACCCCCACCCCTAACCCCGCCCCCAGAGGCGGGGAACTTTTCTGGGCGCGGTTTGGCGGCGGACGCCGCCAAACCGCGCCCGTAGTTTTTTCCCCTTCTCTCTGGGAAGGGGATGGGCCTTTAGCCCACACTTACCCAACACAAGGGTTGCCCGTACCCGACGAAACGCCAAAGAACCATATTTTTCTTCCGTGTAAAAACCGATGATTTTAACCAGACGTGTTTTGTGGGCGGTGGGAATAGCCACCGCTTTTTCGTTGTTGGGGGATGCCACGTTGTATACGGTGTTGCCCACGCATACGGAGACGGCAGGTATTGCTCTGGGGGCGGTGGGGGTGATGCTCTCGGCGAACCGGTGGGTGCGGCTGGGAATGAATGGGGTAGCGGGCCGGTTGTGTGATCAGCGGCCGCGTCGCCAACTATTTATTCCCGCACTGTTTCTGGGGGTATTGTCTACGGCACTGGTGGCTTTAACGCAGGGGTACTGGCCGTTACTGGTGGCCCGCTTGCTTTGGGGAACTGCCTGGTCGGGTATCTGGGTGGTGGGCAATGCGATTGTGTTGGATGTGTCGGAGGGGTGCAACCGCGGCCGCAATGTGGGTTTTTATAACGTAGCCTTTTTTACCGGAGCGGGGGCTGGCTCTTTTATTAGTGGCGCTTTGACGGATGCCCTGGGGTATCATGGGGCGTTGGGCATTGCGGCCGCGCTGGCCCTGGTAGGCGCAATTATTGCGCTCCTGTTTCTACCGGAAACACAGCCACTTCCTTCTTCGCGGCCGCAGGGCGTCACTCCCTTTGTTCCTTTCCGTTCCCCCCGCTTTCACCACCCCCTGACCTGGCCCCTGGTGATGATTCTCACCTTGCTGGGCGTCAATCGGCTGGTCATGGCGGGTATATTTTTCCCTACCTTTGGCCTGTATTTGCGTCAGATGTTGGGGGAGTCGGTGCGGTTGTTGGGGCGTGAGGTGGGGGTGACGACGTTGACCGGCTTTGGCCTGGGGCTGAGTACATTTTTGGGGATGTGGTTTGGGTTAGGGATTGGGCATTGGTCAGACCGGGGCAAAAATCGCTGGCTGATCGCGGCCGCGGGATTGATTCCCGGTATCCTCGGGTTTTTGATATTGGCCTTTGGCCCTGTGTGGATGACGGCGTTGGCCCTGCCGCTAAACAGCATGACCAGTGGCAGTAATCAGGGAATGGCGACGGTGTTGTTAGGCCATGAGGTGAAGGAGCAGGAACGCGGCCGCTGGCTGGGGGTGCTGTTTACCGTGGGTGATCTGGCCAGTGCCATTGGCCCACTGCTGGCCTTTGCCTTATTGGATACGCTTCCGGTAACGACGGTGTACCTTCTGCCGCTCCTGCTTTTGACAGGTATGGCCGTCATGATCATGGGCCATGCCAGACGTATTTAGGCGTTTTGACGCAGTTTGAACCGCTGGATTTTCCCCGTAGCTGTTTTAGGCAATTCGGGCACAAATTCAAGCCAACGCGGCCGCTTATAGTCCGCCATCTTCTCCCGGCAATAGCCAATCAGCTCATGCGATAGCTCTGCCGATGGGGCAAAATTGGGCCGCAAGACGACATACGCCTTCGGTTTATACAGTCCGGCCTGATCCGCCACCCCAATCACCGCACATTCCAGCACCGCCGCATGACTGAGCAGGGTACTTTCTACCTCGGTGGGGGAAACCCAGATGCCCCCCGCTTTGATCATGTCGTCGGAGCGTCCGGCATGCCAGTAATAACCATCTGTGTCTACCACATATTTATCGCCGGTGAAAAACCATTCGCCCCGAAAAGTCTGGCGGCTCTTTTCATATTGGTGCAGATAAAATAAGGCGGTTGTCTCTCCCTTTACCAGCAAATTGCCAATTTCTCCCTGGGGTACAGGGTTGCCCATTTCATCTACCAGGCGCAGTTCAAACCCCTTAAACGGTTTGCCGCTACTGCCAGGGCGGATGTCGCCCGGCCGATTGGAGAGGAAAATGTGATAAATCTCCGTCGCGCCGATGCCGTCAATGGTGTCCAGACCCGTGCGGGCTTTCCACTGCTCCCAGATGGGTGCGGGGAGAGATTCCCCGGCCGAGACACAAAGGCGTAAGGAGGATAGATCATATTTTTCGGTGAGGTCTGGTAGAGCCAACGCCATGGCGTATCCGGTAGGCGCGTTATAAAAAATGGTGGGACGGAAGCGCACGATGAGGTCCAGGACGTTGCTGATGATACGGGGGGGGCCAGGGTAGAGGACGATGCTGGCACCCACATACCAGGGGAAAATGAGGTTGCCGCCCGTGCCAAAGGTAAAAAATAGTTTGGCGACTGCCAGGGTGCGATCCGTTTCGCGCAGGCCGAGAATGTTGACGCCCCATAATTGGGCTGTCAGGGGTAGATCTTTGTGGGCGTGGGGAATGCCTTTGGGCTGGCCGGTGGTGCCGCTGGAATAGTTGAGGGTAGCGAAATCTTCGCGGTGGGTTTCCTGGGTGTGGGCCTGGGTGGGTTCGCTGGTGATCCATTGGGTGTAGGTGAGGGCGGGAGACGCGGCCGCGTTGCCAATCACTACCACCTGCTCCACAAATGGATGGTTAGCACACACCGCTTCCAGAGCGGGCCACAGGGCTTCCTGCACCACCAACACCCGGCAATGGCTGTCCCGCAAAATAAAATCATGTTCGGCCGGAGTGAGCAGGGTATTCATCCCCAATGATATGGCCCCGATTTTGAGCGTGCCAAAGAAAGTCGTCACCCATTCGGGCGAATCAAATGCCAGTACCCCTACCACATCTCCCATCTTTATTCCCCGGCGGCGCAAGGCGTTGGCGACCTGGTTGACCTCGTGACTCACTTCACGGAAGGTCAGGGTACGCGAAGGACTGCACAGGGCTACTTTGTCGGCTCGTTCGGCCAAATTGTGTTCCAGGATATGACTGGCGTTGTAATACAGGGGCAGATCGGCGGCGCGCATGGATTCTCCTTTAGGGATGGTATGTATGGTGTGAACACGAGGGTATGGTGTATATGAGATGGTATCTAGTCTAGCATAGCGATTTGGGATTTACGATTTGGGATTTGGGATTTACGATTGTATTTATACAGCCCCTCACCCTAACCCTCTCCCCCGGGAGAGGGGACTAACTCCCCTGGGTCTTGGGGATTTCGTGGGGTACGGGCAACCCTTGTGGTTGCCCCACACCGGGCAGGCACAAGGCCAGCCCGTACAACTGCTGTCAACCCCCTGAATTCCCAAAAAGCCACTCCCCTCACCCTAACCCTCTCCCCCGGGAGAGGGAACTAACTCTCCTCTCCCGAAGCGGGAGAGGGGCCGGGGGTGAGGGTCAGCGGTTTCACCAATCGCCACACGCTTATCCACCATAACGAGAATGAAACCTGTTTCTGTGACCCGTCTCCGGCGTGGTTTGTCCGGGGCTACCCCCACCTCTAATCCTGCGCCCAGGGGCGGGGAACCTTTTTCGGCGCGGTTTGGGGGCAGGTCCCCAAACTGCGCCGGTAGGTTGCTCCTCTTCCCAGAGGGAAGGGGATGGGGGATGGGTTTTCAGCCCCAACCTGCCCAGACTGTTGCCGCCAACAAAATGTCACTTTATGACCGTGGTAAGTATAGATACAAAAAATAAACGGATTTTCCAGAGGTCGTTTTTAATCCATCCCTTTCTAAATCCGTTGAAGTAACCAAAACGGCCTAAAATCGTCTCTGAACTGAACGGTTACGTTTCGCCCAGACCTGACAGGTTTTCGGAAACCTGTCAGGTTTTGTAAGCGTTCAGTCATATAAATCCATCCGCCAGACCCGCCCGGTCGTAATGAAGGTTAAGAATTTAATCCGGTAATATGATTGGTACGGGCTGGCCTTGTGCCTGCCCGGTGAGGCAACCACAAGGGTCGCCCGTACATTACCGGTTTATTTTTTGAACATTCATAACGACCGGGCTATGGTTACAAAGGCCGCTGGCCTGGGGTTTTGGCCCGCAGGGCCTGGTATGTTTAGTCCGGCGGTCAAACCGCCGGGCGGGATAACTGAACGCTTACCAGGTCTTAAATCGGGGAGTCATTTTTAAATGTTCACGTGACCATTTAGAATGTGTATCGTTATGTAACCGTTCAGCCTTCTGAAGGTTTGTACCACTGGTCAACACCTTTGCGGAAACCTTCGTAAGGCTCTTTTTCTCAGGGAACTGAACGCTTACATCGTTATGAAATAAAATACAAGGAGATGAATGTGTATGACCACAGTGACCTCACCACAAATTGATTATCGGGCAGAAAAACCGTATGTCGGGATACGGACCCAGACGCCGATGAAAGGCATGTTTAAAGTCATTGACAAGTTGTTTAAGGAGATGAATGTCTGGTTGAAAAAGCAGGGTGTAAAATCGGCCGGGCCACCGTTCTTGCGTTACCATGTGATTGATATGGCGGGGGAGATGGATATTGAGGTGGGGATGCCGGTCGCGGCCGCGTTGCCAGTCAATGGTCGTGTTACCAATGGTGTACTCCCGGCGGGGCGTTATGCCAGTCTGGTTTATGTGGGCAATGGCTACACGGGTAACAAAACCCTGGTCGAATGGGCCAAAGCCAACGGCATTGCCTGGGATCGGTGGGATGATGCCAAAGGGGATGCTTTTCGTTCACGCTACGAAACGTATCTGACCGACCCGGCCATTGAGCCGCGCAAGACGAAGTGGGAAGTGGAAGTAGCGATTAAACTGGCGGACGAGTAGCCGGGTTAATCTTGAGGGAAGGGGATAGCGCGGCCGCGTTTGTCCACCAACTCTATCCCCTGCTTACCTTGTCACCTGTCTCGCCCCGCAAACCCTGTTCGTGGGGCCGGGCACGGAGCAGAAAGGCCTGGCCGGAGATCGTACCGCTCCGTGCCAGGCACTGATTTCACCACGTTTCCCACCTGCCCCACCTGTCCCGTCCCTACGATAATTCGGTATTAATCGAGAACTGGGCATTGATGACAGTATTGCCCCATGATACTATTCTTAGGCATGATTGAATCCTTTGCCTCAAAAGAAACAGAGAAAGTATTTGGTGGTGAAGTTTCACGCAAGCTGCCTCACACCATACAGAAGGCTGCTCGGCGCAAACTGATCTACCTGGATGATGCAGAGGATTTAGTTGATTTATTAGCCCCACCCGGTAATCGGCTAGAAAAGCTGCAAGGAGATCGTGTCGGGCAATACAGCATTCGCATTAATGATCAATGGCGTATTTGTTTTAGATGGGTCAACAATCAAGCCCATGAGGTTGAGATTGTTGACTATCATTCGTGAGAAAGAAGATGGATAAATTACCACCCGTACACCCTGGCGAGGTTTTGCTTGAGGATTTTATGAAGCCACTAGGCTTGAGCCAATACCGTGTGGCAAAGGATATGGGCGTCCCCGCGTTGCGGATCAGCCAGATTATTCACGGCAAACGGGCTATCACTGTTGATACGGCCATGCGTTTGGCCCGCTATTTTGGCACGAGTGCGGCGGTCTGGTTACGGATGCAAATCCGGTATGATCTGGAAGTAGCGGAAGAGACGATTGGCGGCCGCATTGAACAAGAAGTTATTCAATTAGCCCACCCTGTATAAACGCGGCCGCGGCCTGAAGATCAAGCACTTGATTGAATGGGGCGTCAATCCCTGTGTGTTTTATGGTTTAGGAAAGGGGATGCCGCGGCCGCGTCTGCCCACCAACTCTATCCCCTGCTCCCGACACCACACCCCAATTGCCCGTTCCATCTTGTCTAGTATCTCGTCCAACGATGAAAACGGCTCATCGGTATACCACACGGTATCGACGGACATAAAAACCGCCGCATATGGCTCCTCATCAAACTCGCCTGATGAACCGATCCGAATCTCACCCTCTCGCACCCAACTGGCAATAAAGGGGTATTTTTCTTCGAGTGTCATCGTTTATTTCTCCATGAAGACATTGGTAGGGGCGGGGCAGGTGGGCCAGATGTTGGTCAAATGGGAAACCTCGCTTCCCATCTGCCTCACCCCGGTTTTGCCCCACCGCCGGGCGAGCCAACCGGGAGACAAGTTCTCCGTAGCCCACCCCCGCCTACCCCGGTTGTCCCGCCCCTACAAAACGATTCAATTTTACAAAGGCAAGGTACGGATTTGATTGAGCCAATCTTCGGGTTCGCTGGCTAACCAGATGAGGAGAAGTTCTTCCGCTACCTGCGAAACAGGCAGTTTTTGCGATACGATGATGAGGCCTGGGCTTTCTTCGTTCTCGATAAAGCGGGCAAAATGATGGGGCATGGTTCTTAAATCGTGGGAAACGAGAATGCGGTTATCTTGCGCGGCCGCGTGCAACACCGCCCTATCATCCAAACCCGACAACGCGGCCGCGGTCGCTGTCTGAAAATCAATCGCTGGTTCCAGGCGCAAGGTGGCCCGGACGATGATCTGGTTCAAATCAGCGTCGGCTTGAAAACGAATACGCATGATCAGGCGAGTTGATGTTGGCGGCGGGTCTGAGCCAGCTTACGGGCGAAAGCGGGATCATGGGTAGATTTTTGTAAAGCGGCAAACTCTGTTTCACGCTGTTTGAGGTATGTGTCTACTTCGCGGCGATGACTTAAATAGTAGGTAATCGCCCCGTAGACCTGTTCCAGCGAGAGGGTAGGAAAACATTCGGCGACAATCGTTTCCGGGGCCAGTCCATCCCGAAAGGCCAGAACAACCGAAGCCAGGGAGACGCGGCTGTTGCTGATCCAATAATCTTGTTCCCGTTGTTCTACGTAGGTTGTGTCCATAAATCTACCCCTGTTTTGGTTCTGGCTAAACCATACACTTGATTGAATGGGGCGTCAATCCCTGATGAAAACACGATTCCTATACCGTACCCTCTAAATCTCGCTCAATTTGTGTAACCAACTCATACAACACTTCAAAAAACTCTGCGTCATTTTTGTCCCGCAAGTTCAAACGATAATCACGATTCTGCCCATAAAGCCTAAAGCCTAATTTCTTTAAAGTACGCACGTATGGTTCGGTGTCCACTCCAACCACGCTGGCATAATATTGATTGATCGGAAACCACAGGGCTGAGTTCTTCCCCTCGGCGACCAGGTAAAATACGGGTAAATGGTGAGCCTTTGGCTCTGACCATTGCGGCCGCGTCTGTAAGGCATAACAACGAAAAGGTAGCCAGGCGGTGGCGGCTGGAGATTTCAGACCTAATTTTTGTGTTTTGCCTAAAAAAACTCTTAAACGACCGGCCACATCCACCCCGATTTCTTTTTCGATCATGACCAATACTTTTTCCACATGTGGCGGCAGGGATTGCGGGGGTGGCAGTTCATCCGCACGATCCAAAAAAAGCAGTAGCAAATTGACCAGTCCAATGATCGCTTTTCCTTCCGCCTGGGAATAACCAACAACACCATGAGCCGACGGATTACGGAATAACGGCATGGTTCAAGTCAGCTTTACAAATTTGTAGGACGATTTGGTAAATCGTCCCGTGGGCGATTTACCAAATCGCCCTACAAAGTGTTAAGCACAGTTTGCCGACTTTTGAACCATGCCGGAATAACTTAAAAGCCCCGGAGTACAATTCGCGTAAACCTTCCCGTTCCGACTTGTTATTGGCTAAATGTTTGGCTAACGGCCCGGTATCCACATTAAAAGCATAATTGGCGAGATTGGTTCCTGTCATGCCCTCTTGACCCACCATCGTTCGTAGCCGCTCTTCTAACAAAATAAAAGCACTGCGAACCGCCTCATCAAACTTACCCAAATGAATTAACATGCCACAATGTTGCAAAAGGTCGGTGTTCAGGCCGCTTTGAGTGTCCAAAACTTCGCGCAGATCACGTAACTCTTTGTCAGTGAGAATCATGGGGTCTCCTTTGCTTAATAATGCGATTGATCGAGCTGGTCTCACTTCGACTGTGCTCAGTGTAGGCTCTGACCGTGCTCGCGTGGCTCGGTGGGGACACCGGCCACAGCCTGTAAGTCCTATTCTATAGCTTTCAAGAAAAAGATTTTGGGTTCGTAGTAACCGCTTTAGCGGTCCTACGCTGGACGGCTAAAGCCGTTACTACTAACCAAAACCCCAAATGATTTTCTGAACATCTATAAAAGATCGAAAGAGGGCAGGTTGTTCACAATTTCCACCGTCTCCAAACTGACGGTGATTACCTGTTTGATCAGGCGCAGGATGTAGGTTTCATCGTCGGGGTTGTTGGGGTTGTTGGTGATGCCACTGCGGGAATCGGTGGAGACCTGGTACTGGTCAATGACCCAATCCAGGGCGGAGCGGTTGCCCAGTTTGTAGGCGAATACCTGGGGCGGAATGCCGCCGAGGGTCAGGAAGTCGTTGTATTTTAAGCTGGTTTTGTCTTTGCTGAGGCGCATCTTTTCGACGCGATAATCGAGCGGCAGATCAGGATTTTCCAGGGTGGTGAGGGGGTATTGGGGCTGGCTTTCGTAGTTAACGTGAATCTCGGCCAGACGCTCCCCGGCGCGGACGAACGCCCAAAAATGCTCTGGCTGGACAAACGGGATGCGTGGCAGTTCCCGGCGCAAATTGGCGGCGTAGGTGTCGCGGTAGGTGGGGTGGTGGAGCAGGGCGTAAACGTAGTGGAAAATATCCCACTTGTTCAGGGGAGACCTGACAGGTTTCGGAAAACCTGTCAGGTCTGGGTCGTACAACGCCTGGAACTGGGCCAACGCCCAATCGGTGATGTTTTCGCGGCAGTTGCTCCCGTCCTCGTCGTAGGTGTAGAAGGGAAAACACTGTGCCCCTGCACCAGCCCCAACAACATGTAAATCAGTGATTTGCTTGCTCAAGATGACCATAAATGGTTTCTCTGGTGCTTTTCCAGTTAGGCAAATCATCACGTTCTCTACTTCACTTTCGAGAGTTGGGAAAAAGGACGATTGCAATGTAGGGGCGTCAATCAACAATTTGTCAAAATAGACATGATTCTTGAAATAGGGACGATATAAAGCTGTCCGAATCCGTCTTAGATCAAATTCCACATAATTTCCACGCTTGAATTTATCAAGGAGTAACGATGACCATTTGATCTTTGTTTGGTCGTGTTGCACAAATTTTCTAACATCATCAGGGTTCCCACTCCTTTGGTATTGATCAAGCTCTGAATTGTAGGTGCGGCAGAATTTTTCAACATAACTTGCAAGCATATCTTCCTGGCTGTTGTATAGCCAAGCATCTTTATTTGTCGAAATGCCCAAAGCGTAAGTATGAAAGATGGTCTCTGCATAGCTTCTGTTGCCAGATTTTGCGTCTGATGTTCCAATTGGAAGATGAGCGTGAAAACCCTGATCAAAATCGTCAGTCAACCAGTCGTAATTCTTTGATACTTGTAATTCCTTCCAACGAATATTGAAAACTTGTTGATTTTCATCAAGAAAACTGTATCTCTGTTCTTTGCGCCAATCTTCACCTAAACGAGCGTAATAAATTTTTACGGTTTTTCGGTCATTGCCACTTCGCCGAAGAAGAATATTGATACTTACCCCTACCTGTATCCCAAAAACATTGTGAGTTGTACCCGACAATTTGGGATTTTTTCGCACATTTCCACCCAAATCTAGGACGTAAATAGTGTCAAAATCTTTAGCAAGATGTTTTCGCATTCCTGAAAATGTAAGTTGATCAATAAAACTGTTGTTGGAAACAAAGGTCACAATACCTTCCTCACCTAGTCTGTCGGTAGCAAATCGGAATGCTTTGACATAGGGATCAAAGAGAAGTTTTCTTGTTGTTCTTGCAACAGAAATGGAGTCACGGATGTAAGTTTCTTGAATCCTGGCATCTAACTTCCGATGTTGGCGATTCTTGTTCATATCCATCTCGTTCTGTTGGTTAGCGTTATAAGGTGGATTGCCAATGACCACGAAGATGGGGGTGTTTTTCTGCTTTTGTACTCGTTGGGTGTTTTCCGGGGCAAACAGGGGCAGTTGGTGCCCTTCCGCCAGTTCAAACGTATCCACCAGTGAAATCCCTTCAAACGGCTCATACTTACCCGTCAGTTCATAATACTCATGCTCAATGTTCATGCTGGCGATGTAATAAGGCAGGAGCATCACCTCATTACACAACAGTTCATGTTTGTACTTGTGGGGTAGCTGGCTCTTAGGCATCTGCCGCATCACCCGCAGGATAAAGTTCCCCGTGCCCACAAACGGGTCCAAAATCGCCACCCCCTCGCTGGCTAACCCTTCCGCCTTGCCAAACTCGCGCCGCAAAATGTCATCCACCGAGCGCACCATAAACTCCACAATCGGCTGGGGGGTGTAGACAATGCCGTGGGTATCGGCCACCTTGATGCTAAACCCCTGGAAAAATTTCTCATACACCGTGTTGAGAAAATCCTGCTTCTCGCTGAACTCGTCAATGGTGGCGGCGGTCGTCTCAATCGCCCCATAAAAGCGATCCAGCTTCTTGAGGAACTCATGGCGGCTGAAAGAGCGGCTGGTCAGGGCGGCGATCACCTTCTCAATCTCGCGGGCGATAATGTTGCGTTGGGCAAAATCGGGGTTGTTGAACACCTTGCGAAAGATGCGCTCCGTCAGCAAATGTTGAATCAGCATCTCTTCCACCGCCTGGTCGGAGATGTTGGGATTGATGGCCTCACGCATCAACTCCTTAAACGTCGCCAGGGCATCACGGAACTTTTTATTCTCCTTGCGCTCCGTCTCGATGAGGGTCAACAGACTACCCGCCAGTTCCGGCACCCGCTCTTTGAACTCAGCCACGGCCCGGTCCCATTGCTCAAACTCCGGCGGCTGGTAAGCGAAAAAGGTTTGCAGAACGTCCACGAGCGTTTCGGGATGGCTGATGTCCTCGTCTATCACGGTGCGCCCATTCTGCACCAGGATGGCCCGGCGCGGGGCCTGGAACAAAATGTTGTCCTGGGGATACCCCTGCGCGAACTTCTTCTTGACCTCAACCGCCAGATCATCCTGGCTGTCTTTGGCTTCCCAGATGCCATGCCGCAATTTGAAATCATCCAGCAAAACCCCATCGGCTCGGAGCGGTTTTTGCCCTTTGCGCGGAATCTGGAACTGCTCTTGCAGAGTCCAACCCACGCGGCTGGCGCAGGCCCGGAGCAGGTTGGCAAAGTGGGGGGCGACGGCCCCTTCATGGAGCAGGCTCATCTGTTGGGTGGTTTGGGCCAGGGCGGTGTAATACTCCTGGACGGGTTTGTGGGTGGGTTTAAGGTTGAGGGTGGGCATAGGGCGGTATGATGTTACTGGAGTTTGGCGTTTTTTGATCTGACCACTGGTTATTCGTGTATTGGTGTATTGGTTATTACCACTGATGAAACTAATTTTCGCCAAAGTCCAGTGAGATTAAAAACTCATTGTTGCAGTTCTGCTAACAAACGCTCAAGCCCTTGTTTTTGGGCAATTTCTGCTAACCGTTGCCTCTCTATACCAAGATAAGGTTTGAGTGAAATCTCCAGGGCGTTAAGCAAAGCACCGTCTATTTGCTGAATTTGTCTTTGGGACAATGCTCCTAGCTTACGAACCACCAGGCGACGATCAAGGGTCGCCAGCTTATCGAGGCGAATGATAGAAGGGACTTTTAAGCCAGTGGTAGCAAAATCTCGTTGGGTTGGAGTGAGAACAATTTCGGCCTTGCCGATTGGTTTGGATATCACCGAGGAAATAAATGCCAGAATTGTGTCAATTGACTGTGCTGTTTCGGTCTGTAAAACAACGGCTGGTCTCTTTTTACTACCGCTCAAATCGGTGAAGGGAAATGTAACCAGCACGACATCGCCACGTTGCAGGGGTTTGCGGCCGCGAGTCATACCGGCTCTCCATCAGCATCCGAATAAATCCCATCCTCTTCCGGGTTATTGAGCCAATCAAAGGCCCGCCCCTCGGTCACCATGCGCGTCATGACAACCGGAGACAGATCATCAGCAACCGGGTACACGTAAGTCCCGTAGCGGCTGATAACGAAATCCATGAAGTCAATGACTTCCTGCAATAGCGGTTCAGGTATTTTCTGAATTTTGGCGACAGCTTCTTCACGTATTAACATAGTGGCACCTCGTTTCTGATTCCGAGAAGGCAGTATAACTCATCGCTAAACGGGCATATTCATTCCTAATGGCTCTCTTGCCTGCGGAGATTCAACCGTATTATAGGCTATTTTGAGATGTTGCGGCCGCGCCCGTCCAACAACACATCTTGATTCACAATGCAAAAGCCGCTGGAACTCGGCTCTTCTACTGCTCATGGTTCATTTGATGTGAACGCGGCCGCAACACCCAACAGTCCCGGCAGGTAAAAATTTAATTCTGAGGCGGACGGCGGATGCGTACTTTGCGTTCTGAAGCCACAATGAAACATCCCGTCCAACTGTCTACATTTTCAGTTTGAAAAAGCGTATAAACATGGCGAATCAGGGTTGTTCGGAGAGGAGAGTGAAGGCGCAGGAGCAAAATGCCTTGATGGGTTCCTGGAGTAAATTTGCGAACATCGGAAAAATCTAAATCTTGGGTGATCAAAAAGCGGCCCTCAGACTGAGCCGCATCCCAGACATCTTCATCTATCGCTCCTGTCAATCCCTCTTCAGGGGATGTGTCTACATCGTGACCTAACTGTTTTAATAGAGGGGCCAGATCAAAAGGCATGTTTTCGTCTAGTTTGATCTTCATGGTACGGAAGGAACGGGTAAAGCAGGAATATCTTCTTCGGTGGCCGCGGCCGCGAACGCAATCACACCCCACAGCGCATCTTCTGTCAGAGTCGGGTAGCTGGCAAGAATATCGGCAATCCTATCCCCCGCCGCCAGACTGGCGAGGATTGTTTTGATGGGAACACGAGTTCCTTTTACGACCGGACTACCACCACAAATGCGCGGATTGCGGGTGATTAGATTTTGGTAATTCATCAGTCACCTTCCTGAATGTAAAACAGAAACGATTGCTCAAAAGTATACTCAATTGCCAGTGACCGTACCATTAGCCAGTCTGCTTAGAGTATAACCACAAATCGTGGGGCACAGACGTGACAGGTTTCTAAAACCTGTCAGGTCTCCCACAAAACGTGGGTATACTCGTCTGCTTATTGGGGCGAGACAACCGGGAACGATCATCCAGGTTTTTGCCCAACATTCCCCCGGTTGTCCCGCTCCTACTGCCCACTGTTCACTGTTCACTGCCCACTTCATGACTCCGCGGCCGCAACGCCCTCTTATTCTCCAACCACTCCGCCCGCTCTCGCTCCGCCAACCGGTAAAGCTGATTGCGGCCACTCCAATATTGCTTCGGCCATTGGACACCCCGATAGTTGTACAACGCGGCCGCGTGCAAGGTAAAGTATGGGTCGGTGAGATGCGGCCGCGCCAATGCCACCAGATCCGCCCGCCCCTGTAACAAAATGGTGTTCACCTGATCCGGCGTGGTGATCGCCCCCACCGCCATCGTGGGAATGCCCACTTCCAGCCGGATTTTGTCGGCAAAGGGGGTCTGGTACATACGGCCATAGATGGGTTGTTGGTCGGGTACGGTCTGCCCGGTGGACACGTCCAGCAAATCTACACCGGCGTTTTTGAGCAGGGTCGCGGCCGCGAGCAACTCCTCACCCCTCAGCCCCCCCGGAAACCAGTCCGTCGCCGACAGCCGCACCGACATCGGTTTGTGGGCAGGCCAGACAGCCCGGCAGGCGGCGAAAACGTCTAGCGGGAAACGCATCCGGTTGTTAATGTCACCCCCGTATTCATCCGTGCGCCGGTTCGTCAGCGGCGAAATGAAACTCGCCAGCAGGTAGCCGTGGGCCATGTGGATTTCCAGCATGTCAAACCCGGCGGCCTCGGCATACTCGGTTGACCGCACAAATTCGGCCACAATCCGGGCCATGTCCGCCCGGCTCAGTTCAAGGGGTAGCTGGCTGTCCGGGTAGTACGGGATGGCCGAGGGGGCCACCACCGGCCAGTTGCCATCGGGCAGGGGATGGTTCTCGTCTTCCCAACCCAATTGCGTAGACCCTTTGCGCCCGGCATGACCCAACTGCATACAAATTTTGGCCTGGCTGTTCTCGTGGACAAACGTCACCATCCGGGCGAAGGCGGCACACTGTTCGTCGTTCCACAAGCCGGTACAGCCCGGCGTAATCCGGGCGTCCGGGGCGGGGCAGGTCATCTCCACAAACAGCAGACCCGCTCCGCCCACGGCCCGGCTCGCCAGATGGACGAAGTGCCATTCGTTGGGAACCCCATCCACCGCCGAATATTGGGCCATCGGCGAGACGAC